>CAZPDP010000046.1:0-27870 GCA_964585385.1 uncultured Bacteroidales bacterium | reverse complement strand
CGTTGGGGTGTTATGGAGGACGAAAGTGTAAGAAAAAGAAATATAATTTTGCTTGAGAATTGCGTTTTTTTATTAGTATCTTGCAAATTAAATCGATGAATTATGAGAACTAACGAGATATTAAAAGAGATAAAGCGATTGCCGATTAGGAAACGGATTTACTTGATTGAGAAAGCAATCCATTCGATTCGTGAACAAGAAGAAAAAGACCAAATGGAAAAAGCTGTTGATTCACTTTATAAAGACTATGAAAATGATAAGGAATTAACAGCATTTACTAACCTTGATTTTGAAGACTTTTATGAGGCAAGGTGAAATTTGGTTAATTAATCTTGACCCAACAAAAGGAGCCGAGATAAAAAAGACTCGTCCTGCCATAATAGTGAATGATGATTCTTTGGGTAAACTTCCTCTAAAGATTATTGTGCCTTTAACAGATTGGAAAAAAAGGTATGAGGTTGCTCCCTGGATGGTTGAAATAGAAGCTAATTCCAGAAACGGACTCACCAAAAATTCCTCTGCTGATTGTTTCCAGATACGTTCAATTTCAGAAAAAAGATTTGTAAAACGGCTAGGAAAGATTACCAAGTCTGAACTAGATGAGATACGAATTGGTCTTTCGAAAGTATTATCGATAGAAAACGAATAAAAATCGCAACCCAACATGCTATATACGCCATTCGGAGAGGCTTCCAGTTTCTTTGGTTGTCGTCTTTAGCTAAACTTGACTCGGGGGGACCAGTAAACGTCGTTGTAAAACCCGCACGGTCCATATAGCTGTCCGTTGCAGGCAAGCTGTAAAAGAGTAAATAGTTTCAGATTCAGCCATTTTTTGTAAATTAGTGACAAAATAAAATAGGATGATTAATAATCAGAAAATATTGATTGATTTAAAACAACATTTGAAGAAACACTACGGTGATTCAATTAAGGATGTCGTTTTGTTTGGCTCCCAGGTTCGGGGTGATTCAAATGAATATTCCGATTATGATATCTTGATTGTTTTGGATAAAGATTATTCTGGAAGAGATGAAAATAAAATTCTTGATTTGTGTTACGATATTGATTTAAAATACAATATTCTTTTAGATGTTCATCTTCTATCGAAACGAGAAATGAATACTGAACGAGGCAAGCAACCTATTTTTGTTAAAGCACTAAATTCTGGACTATACGCATGACTAAAGACAGAAACGAGATAAATAAATTGATACGTCATCGGATACAAGAATCTAAAGAAACGATTGAAGATGTATATGGATTTTGATAAGGATATCGTGATGGAGATGTTCGATGATATGAAAAATTTTATTTCCCGAATTAAGAAATATTTAGAGATTAACTGAGAATCTTATTTCAAAACGACAAAAAAATAAAAGAAGATTTGAAGAGTAGAGCCTTAATAGATACCGATATATAATCTTATTATTTTAGAGGAGACAAAAATGTTGTCAAGAATTTTGATAATTACCCTGATACGTAGGAGTTAATAGAGATAGAAAATTGTTTTAGTTTTTTCCAGCGCTCTTTTTTGCTTCGTACAAATTAATAATTCACACAAAAAATCTTATAATTTACTTTGTACTGAAATAAAAGTTCTTACTTTTAACTTTCTATAATTAAAAGTAAGAACATAAAATATGAGAAAAATAACTTTTATTTTAGTTGCTATAGTATTTTTATTAAATGCTTGCAGTGAAGAAACTAATGAATTACCAACATGTAGTATAACAGAACCTGTAAATGGTTCCGAAATATTAAAGGGTGAGATTGTTACAATTTCAGCATTAGCGGAAGATACTGATGGAGATATTATAGAGGTTGAATATTATATAGATAATTCGCTAATAGGAACAGTTGATAGTGTACCATTTAATTTGCAGTGGAATTCAACAGATTCAGAAAATAAAGATGTTACGATAAAAGCAATTGCTAAAGATAATTCAGGTGGTTCAATTTATGACGAGATTAGTGTTTCTGTAAATAGATATACGGGAACAATAAGCGATTATGATGGAAATATTTATAATACTGTAAAAATTGGTGAACAGTGGTGGATGGCAGAAAATTTAAGAACCACGCATTATTTAGATGGTACAGAAATTACTCTTATTGAAGATAATGCTGAATGGCCCTATAATTTACCGTATAATGAAAATGCAATTAGTGCCTATTGTTATTACGATAATTCTGTTGTTAATGCTGAGACTTACGGTGCTTTATATTCCGGTTTTACAGTAGTTGAGCAATCAAAAAATATATGCCCTGATGGTTGGCACGTGGCAAATAATGAAGATTGGACGGAATTGTTTGAATATCTGGCTTCTGTAGGTTATTCAGAAAAAGAAGGAAAAGCTTTAAAATCCAAAAGCTTGTGGGTCAATGATGAAGAGGGCAACGACGGAAATGGAACTGATAATTTTGGTTTCAACGCAGTACCCAGTGGATTTAGATCTGCTGGTTTTGTGGGTATTAATATGTATGCTGATTTTTGGAGCGCCACAGAAATGAATGATACTTTTGGTTGGTGGGTTCATTTATCACGTAGTAGTGAGGAATATTCAATAGTGGAGAGGGAAAAAACTTGGGGTTTTTCAGTTAGGTGTGTTAAGGACTAGTTAAGATTTAATTTCATGCCCATTCGAAAAACTAAAACATTTTAGTACTTCGTTGATATTTGACACTAAACTGACAAGGAGGTATTGGCGGCCAATTTATAACATTTGAAAAGATACGAGGCAATTTCCAATAGAAATATTTATATTTGTGATATGGTAGCTAAAAGCTACATAGAGAAAAAATTACAGAGATTAAAACCCTATTTGTCTAGAAAATATAATGTCTCAAGAATTGGATATTTCGGTTCATTTTCACGAAATGAGCAGACTGAGAAATCGGATTGTTGAATATATTGGAGATAGAGATTTTGAAGAATTTAAGGAAAATAACATGGTTGTTGATGCGGTAGTAAGAAATTTTGAAATAATAGGAGAAGCCACCAACAACTTACCTGATGAAGTTAAAGAGAGACACCCAGAGATGCCGTAGCGTAAGATGTATGGATTAAGAAATGTTGTATCCCATGAATATTTTGGTATAGATTAAGAGATGATATGGGAAATAACCAAAAAGAACTTACCAGATAATATCCAGGCGATAAAAAGAATAATCGACGAAGAAAAAAATACAGGCGGTAATATATAGGAATATGAGCGGTCTGCAATGCCTGTCCCGATTTTCGGGAACCCAGCGATTATTCCCGGTTGAGCTAAATTTGTATCGGGCGTAGTAGAGAACGTCTTCGTAAAACCCGCACTACGCTCATACTTGACCTTTTGCCAACAGCCTGACAAAGGACAAAAATTCTCATAAATATGAAAATATTGTATATTTGAAACAAAGAAATTGAAAAGATATGAGAAAACGGATCAAAATACCTTTAGGCGAATCAATATCTATGCTGGCAAAATATGCATGGACGCGGATAAAGGAACAGATTAGTTCTGTGGCATTTATCATTATATACTTAGTAGTTTTTCAAACAATAATATTAAACGTCCCGCTGGCAAACGCATTAAGTACAGCAGGGGGAATTGCTTTGGTGGTTTTTGGCCTTGCTTTTTTTCTTGAAGGGCTGGTGTTAGGATTAATGCCCTTAGGAGAACGTGTCGGTTTAAAAATGCCTAAGCGGGTAGGTATTTCTATCATTGCCGTGTTTGGTTTAATACTTGGATTTGGTGCAACACTGGCTGAACCTGCTATAAGCGCATTAAGAAGTGCGGGTTCTGAAATAACAGCATGGGATTCTCCTTTATTATATATGCTTCTGGAACCTTATTCCAACTGGTTGATACTTTCAGTTGGTATTGGGGTGGGAATTGCAGTTGCCCTTGGAATGTTCCGTTTTTATTATAGTTGGTCTATCAAGCCATTTATTTTTATAATCATACCTGCTTTACTTATATTATCCATCTATGCCTACTACAATGATAATTTAAATAAAATTATTGGTCTGGCATGGGATAGTGGGGCTGTAACAACCGGTGCGGTAACCGTGCCCCTTGTCCTTGCATTAGGAATAGGGGTTTCAAGATCATCCGGCAAAGGACAGGGATCAAGCGGAGGATTTGGCATTATTTTGCTGGCATCTGCATTTCCAATATTAGCGGTGCTGATCTTAGGAAATATCATCAACTTCAAAGCACCTGAACCAACTGATGAAACAACTTTTTTTTCTGAAGAAAACCGGGAAAAGGCAATAATCGTTTTAGGAAATGAGGAAAACTTAGAAAGGCATGCTTACACCCATGCCAGCGAAGAAGGCAGGATTTCTTATTACGGGGGAAAAGAACAGCATGAAAAAAAACTATCGGATTTATCAGGAAATAGTGATAAACAAGACAAAATTTTTATTAATACATCCTTTGCAGATTGGGTAAGCAACAAAGCTTCGAGAAAAGAAAGAAATATTTTAACAAATATTGAAAAAAAGGAGAATGTAATATCTTCAAATAAATTTGCAAATGTAATACAGGAAGAATCTGTTGCCGGAGTCAGGGCTGTCATTCCTCTCACTTTATTATTATTAATTGTATTGGTTTTACTGTTAAGAGAGAAAATACGTTATAAAGATGAAGTTGTTTTAGGGGTTGTTTTTACGCTTATAGGGATGATTTTATTAACTTCCGGTATCAGACTGGGACTGGCCTCGCTAGGAGGTGAAGTGGGAAGTGAACTTCCCAAAGCATTCGCTAAACAAGAAAAGGTTATAGACAGGGTGACCATCCATAATTTCGATACCTCTTTGCTCTTTAAAGGCATTTCCAAAGACGGAGAGGTAAAAACCTATTTCAATATGGTTGATGAGAATGGGGAAATTAGCCGCGTTGAGTTTGATGAAAACAGATTAAATCAATCAGAAAATAAATATGAACACATTATTACGCAAAAGCCCTTATTTGGCAAAAAACTTACATCTCTGGGTTTAATCCTGGTTTTGGTTTTTGCTTTTGGAATGGGATTTGGCGCTACATTAGCCGAGCCTGCGTTAAATGCTTTAGGTCTGACTGTCGAAGATCTGACAGTTGGAGCAATAAAACAAAAACAAATTGTGCAGATCGTTTCTGTTGGTGTTGGTATAGGAATAACCCTGGGTTTTGCAAGAATTCTTTTTGATTTGCCTTTAATATGGTTAATTGTGCCTCCTTATCTATTATTAATTGTTTTGTCGGTATTTGGAGATGAACAATACACCGCTATGGCATGGGATAGCGGAGGAGTTACAACCGGCCCTGTAACTGTGCCTTTAGTGCTGGCAATGGGATTAGGCATTGGAGGAGCATTGAATATATCTGACGGATTTGGGATACTTGCTTTAGCCTCTGTTTTCCCAATTATTACCGTATTGTCTTATGGAATCTATAAGGATACTAAACAAAGAAGTGAAATTAAGAATGATTCAAACGCTGAAACAAATGGATAATAATACTACTTCAAGAAAGAGTAAAATCAATACTCCCTCGAGGATTGTATTCAGAACCCAGATTGATAAGGGAAATTATCTTCCCCACAGGGTGAGTCGGATTACATGCATTATTAATCAGCTGTTGGCTGACGAAATCATTGATTTCCTTAATAAAATTGAAGTAACAGCATACGATGAAACCGGTAGGATTGTCAGGGAACGTATTACGAAGCGTTCATTTGGTCTGCCCGGTGAAATTACCAAATTGGAAAGTACGGCTGTAAGAATATTCCGTTTTACAGTACCAAGAAAATACTCCCAACAAGTAGTAAAAGCAATAGTTAATACCGGCAAACTCTATTTACCCGGTCGTGGTTCGGTTTTCTCCCAGGAATTAATTGAATTTTCAAAAGAGGTGCCGGATTTCAATATTAAAGCCTTGGATGAATATAACATGAATAACGAGCAGGTTCATCTGCTCGATAAACTATCGAATGTTATTTGTGTTCTTTCCGAACCTGGTAGCGGGGAACAGCTCGCACAAATTGCTCTTGATCTTGGTGTTTGTGTCCCGGTGATTACTTATGGAACCGGAAACGATATTCGTGATCAGCTCGGTTTGATAAGGATCACAATACCTCCTTCAAAAGAAATAGTACATCTGGTAATGCCTGAACAAGATTCGGAAAGTGTAATTAAGCTGTTAGCTGAAGAGGCCAGGTTGGACAAACCCGGAAGGGGATTTATATATCAAACTCCTGTTTCGTTAGGAATGATTGATACACGTTTGAACATAGGAAAACAAAGAAGCGCTGCAACCATGGAACAAATTATTGCGGCAATCGATCAGCTAAAATCCGGAACTTCGTGGCGTAAAAGACTGGATGAGGATATTGAAAATACTAAAATTGAAAAATCTTTGAATTCCGAGGAAAATTGTGAGGTTGCAATAATTTCTGATGAAGACCGGATTGATCTGCTTCGGGAAACCTGTTTGGATATTGGCGCTGCAGGAGCAACAACTTCTAAAGTTGCACCTAAAACAAACAGAAAGGATACATCAATAACATTGATCAGAAGTGCTATTAGTGTACCGGCCGATATGACCGATAATGTGGTGGACAAACTTCTGGAAATAAGTACCATTAACGAAAGCAATACCGACAGGATCCAGGTCCTGGATTCACCTGCAGCTTATGTTCGTAAAATTTAAAATAATTTACTTTTATAATATTGATGAATAAAATCGAAATAAGCGAAAAATGGATAAAAGCCTCTATTGTTGGGACAACTTGGGCCGCTTCCGAGATTGTGCTCGGCAGTTTTTTGCATAATTTAAAAATTCCGTTTAGCTCGCTCCTTTTAACAGCAATCGGTATCGTCATTCTGATTTCCATGAGTTATGTCTGGAAAGAGAAAGGCTTATTCTGGCGGGCCGGTCTGATCTGTGCGTTAATGAAAACCATGTCGCCCAGCGCAGTCATTTTCGGACCTATGATTGCCATTTTCAGTCAGGCTGCATTACTTGAAATTTCAGTGAGAATTTTCCGGAGAACCTTTGCTGGCTTTGCAATAGGAGCCATGTTAGCCATGACGTGGAACTTATTTCAAAAAATCGCCAATATGATTATTATTTATGGCTCCAATATTGTTGACGTATATGCAGATTTGCTGAAATACGCACAAATCCAATTAAGTATACAATCTGATATCGTTTGGTTGCCGATAATCATATTATTGGCTATTTACAGTTTATCAGGGTTAATCTCAGCTATAATCGGTATAAAAGCAGGAAACAGAATCAGACAGCAGCCTGCCTTAACGAAAACGGGGAATCAGAAAAAGTACAGCCACAAAACTCACAACAACAAAGAACCATTCAATTATTCGATTTTCTGGCTGTTTTTAAATTTGAGTTTAATCGTAACAGCATTGACGTTGCTTAGTTCCACATCATGGGTTGTCTGGTCGGTTTCTGTTTTGGCCATATCAACCATCTGGATTACAAGATACAAACGTGCATTACGACGACTTTCAAAACCAGGATTCTGGGTTTCATTTGTTGTCATTACCATGCTCACCGCTTTTGTTTTCAATAAAATACAATCGCAAAGTTTATTGAACGGTTTTCTGATAGGATTACAGATGAATTTCAGAGCGGCAATTATCATACTTGGCTTTTCAGTTTTAGGAACGGAATTATATAACCCGAAAATCCGGGAATTCTTTATGAAAACATCAGCAAAACAATTGCCGCTGGCGTTGGAATTGTCGTTCAAAAGTTTGCCGATGATGGTGGCCAATCTCCCTGATTCCAGAGTAATCATTAAAAATCCGGTCTCTGTAATCTATCAGATGATTTCACAAATCGAATTCCGGTTGAATGAAATAAAAAGCAACCTATCCAATAAAATTTTTATTATAACCGGCTCCGTTGGGGAAGGCAAAACGACTCAAATCCAAAAAATTACGGAAACCCTTAAAAATCAAAACATTTCAACAGGCGGCATATTGTCGCCCAGGATAATAGAAAATGGAATCACCACAGGTTATGATATTGTTGATATTATGACCAATGAGCGAGCCGCCTTCTTAAGAAAAACAGACGATGAAAAATCACCTAAAATAGGCAGCTACAGCATATTATCCGAAGGAATTCAAAAAGGCTGCGAGGCACTTAATAAATCGCTGAACAACAAGGTTGTTGTCATCGATGAGGTGGGCAGATTAGAACTGAACAACGAAGGATGGGCAGAAAATATCAAATATTTGCTGAATAGTTCAAAGAGTAATTTAATATTATCCGTGCGCGACAGATTTATGGAAGAAGTAATCGAAAGATGGAATTTGAAAGATTACACAATATTGAATGTTTCAGACAACGATTATGTAAAAAACAGCAACATAATTGCCAGGCAAATTATTGGTCTTTCATGAACCATATAAGGCACGTAAGTCCATATAAGCCTTATTTTACCTTATGTGATCTTATATGTCTTATGTGGTTTATTGTGTCTTGGAATATGAGAAAAACTGGTATAAACTATTGCCTTTTCAACTTTTGCAGATTGAAAAAGAGAACATATAAGCCTTTTTAAATATGACAATCGGCTATATTTAGTGGTTTTCAAAAATCCCTGCCTCCTTTAGTAAAAAAAATCTACAATAAAATATTATTAAAAATAAATTTCAAATTATTGGTCTTTTGTGAACCATATAAGGCACGTAAGTCCATATAAGCCTTATTTTACCTTATGTGATCTTATATGTCTTATGTGGTTTATTGTGTCTTGGAATATGAGAAAAACTGGTATAAACTATTGCCTTTTCAACTTTTGCAGATTGAAAAAGAGAACATATAAGCCTTTTTAAGTAAAAAACACATAATTAATTAAACAACAGAATAAAGAAGTAAAGGGGTTCAAAAGTTTTTACCAAATCGATGTTATCCATTTCACAGAAAAAATCTTATTTTAGTCTGCAAAAGACTTTATTTCATTTAAAAGATATTATACAGCCAACTAATGCAGAATTCAAAAAAAGAAAAATCCAACAAAACCGTTTCTCTTGACTCGGCTATTGATCGTCGAAATTTCATTAAGCTGGGTGCTTTGCTTACCGGGGGCATTGCCCTTTCAGGTACTTTTGCCGCATGCGTAAGGGAACTTGAGCGTACAGTAGGAGTTGTGGAAAGCGAGCATAACGGGGTTAAGATTATCCGGGCCGGATGTCCGGCTCATAATTGCGGCGGAAGATGTGTTTTAAAGCTGCATGTAAAAGAAGGCGAGGTGCTGAGAATAGAAACCGATGACCGACCGGGTGACACATTAGCCGATCCCCAGCTAAGAGCATGTATAAGAGGGCGTTCATATCGCCGCCGCCAGTATCATAAAGACCGGCTTAAATACCCCCTGAAGCGTGTTGGGAAGCGCGGTGAAGGGAAATTTGAAAGAATCTCCTGGGAGGAGGCCCTCGACATGATGGCTTCTGAACTAAAGCGAGTGAAAACAAAATACGGCAATTCAGCCATGTTAGTGCCCTACGGAACAGGCAGTTACAACCAGGTTAACGGCAGGCAGACGGCAGCCAGACTGCTAAACCTCTTTGGAGGTTCCCTGGGGTATTATAACAGTTATAGCTGGGCCTGCATCAGTAAAGCAACCCCTTATGTTTATGGTACCAACGTGACCGGGAACCAGCGTCAGGACTGGGTAAATTCAAAATATATTTTAATGTGGGGCTGGAATCCTTCAGAAATGAGAGACGGCACCAACAGCGAATATTTTCTGAAGCTGGCAAGGGAAAAGGGCGCTAAAGTGGTTTGCATAGACCCAAGAATGACCATGAGCGCCGTTGCGCTGGCTGATGAATGGATACCCATAAGACCGGGTACCGATGTAGCCATGATGAGTGCAATGGCTTACGTTATTATCACAGAGGATCTGCACGATAAGAGCTTTATAGAAAAATGCTGTTCAGGATTCGACAAAACGCAGATGCCTGAAGGTTGTGAAAATGAAGAAAGCTACAAGGATTATATCCTGGGCACTTATGATAATCAGCCGAAAACGCCTCAATGGGCCGAAAGCATCACCGGAATACCTCAAAAGACGATTAAAAGAATAGCCCGGGAGTTTGCAAAAGCCAAACCTGCAATGTTATACCAGGGCTATGGAATGCAAAGACGGGCCTATGGAGAGCAACCTGTCCTCGCCGGCTGTGTTCTGGCTTCAATTACAGGCAACGTGGGGATTCCGGGAGGCTGGGCCAGCGGAATGGGTTTGCAGGCTGATGATGGCGGCCCTTTCTGGAATGTTTTTCCAACAGGGAAGAATCCCATCAAGGCCCGAATTCCAGTGTTTCTATGGACTGAAGCCATCATACGAGGCAAAGAAATGACTAAGGAAGATGGCGTGGCAGGTGCTGAAAAACTGGACAATAACATTAAACTTATCTGGGCTGTTGCCTCTAATACTTTGGTGAATCAACATGCTGATGTGAACAGAACCACGGAAATACTCAAAGATGAAAGCCTTGTGGAGTTCATTGCTGTTCAGGACCAGTTCATGACACCCTCAGCTCGTTTTGCAGACCTGGTGCTTCCTGTTTGCACCCAGCTGGAAGTTTGGGGCTTACAGGACGGGTGGAAATACGGGGATGAAGTGATTCTGAATCCACAAATATCCGAGCCGCCTCATGAAACCAAAAGCGATTATCAGATTTGTACCGAACTGGCCAGAAAACTTGGCTTAGAAGAGGAATACACGGAAAACAGGAGCGAGAAAGACTGGATCGTCTGGGCCCTGGGTGTCTACAGAGATACACGCTTCCCTGAAGTGCCTAAAATTGATAAATTCAGGGAAGAAAACGAAGGGGTTTATTCAACACCCGTTAAAAAGCCGGCTATCGCTTTCGATGATTTCAGAAGAGACCCTAAAAAGCATCCCCTGAATACGCCAACCGGTAAGATTGAACTTTTTTCAAAACCTTTGTTTGATATGAATAAACCGGCAGAAATACCAGCTGTGCCTAAATATATACAGGAATGGGAAAGTCCCTTTGGAAGCGAGAGTGAGAAGTATCCCCTGCAGGCACTGGGACATCATTACATGCCAAGGGTACACTCTACCCATGATGGCATTGACTGGCTGGAAGAGGCATTCCCTCAAAGAGTGTTTATGAATCCTGTAGATGCCGAAAAAAGAGGAATACAAGACGGTGAAAAGATATTGATATATAATGAGCGGGGTAAAATTATTATGCCCTGCAGGCTGACGCCTAAAATCATGCCCGGGGTGGTGGATATACCACAAGGAGCCTGGTATAAACCGGATAAAGATGGTATAGACAGGCGTGGGAATGTGAATGTGCTGACATCTCATAAATGGACACCCTTAGCGTTTGGAAATGCCCAGCACACAATTATGGTGCAAGTTGAAAAAGTAAAAGCGTAAACAGATGACAAAACAAAAAGCTTTCTATTTTGATTCATCACGGTGCTCTGGCTGCAAAACCTGCCAGATTGCATGCAAAGACAAGCATAACCTCAATAATGCCATAAAATGGAGAAAGGTTTATGAAGTATGTGGCGGAGACTGGATTCAGAATGACCAAACGTGGATTTCCAATATTGGAGCTTATAATGTTTCCCTATCCTGTAATCACTGCAAGGACCCTATTTGCCTGAAGTCCTGTCCGAATAAAGCAATATACAAAACGGATGAAGGTATAGTTTTGATAGATGAAAGCAAATGTATGGGTTGTCAGTATTGCGAATGGGCTTGCCCTTATGATGCTTTAAGCCTTGATAAAGAAAAAGGAATTATGACAAAATGTACCCTGTGTTATGATTATCTTGAGGAGGGAAAATTACCGGCTTGTGTGTCAGCATGCCCAATGAGGGTGCTGGAAGTAGGGGATCTGGATGAGCTGGAACGAAAGTACGGCAAGCATGATAACATCTTTCCCCTGCCACCGGTGCATCACACGAATCCATCCATTATTATCAAAAAACATCCCTCTGCCGGGGAATCAAAAAGTTGGAGAATTATAAACCAGGAGGAGGTGAAAAATGCTTAACACTGAATGGTCGCTTGTCTTCTTTACCACAATTTCTCAATTGGCTGTTGGTATTATGATTGCTGTTTTACTTTTTGTGTTTGCAAAAAAACAAAACGGGTACGCCAAATTGAACCAACCCACCCTCTACTTTGCAGCAGGACTCATGTTGATTGCATTAATCCTGTCGTTTCTTCATCTTAACAACCCTGGTAATGCTTTTTATGCTTTAAGTAACCTGAAAACATCATGGCTTAGCAGAGAAATATTGTTCGTATCCCTGTTTTTGTTTTGCCTTGTACTTGTCAATCTTATTCTATACTTTAAACGCCCGGGCGTTAAATATTACAGAGCTTTTATACTGATTACGACCATAGTGGGTGTCATCATGGTTTATACCATGTCAAAGTTATATATTATACCTACCGTACCGGCCTGGAATAGTGTATCCACCTTAATCGGGTTTTACTCAACTGCCCTGCTCCTTGGTTCTGCGTTTGTCCTGGGGTTGTCTTTTCACTACACGATAAAAACTAAACATGACATTCGCCCGGCCAACAAACCCAGGATACTGGCTTTCATTACATTCGTAACTATTGCTCTCATTGTCATCAACGAATTGTTTTTAAACCCCACTGTAGCTGAAGGAAATGTAGCTTTTGAACCACAACCTCCTGATGCATCATTTGTATTAACACGCTGGCTTACTCTTTTGCTTGGGGCTATATCGTTGTTATATGTAATTGTCAAAAAAGACAGGTTAACGAATATGAAGCTTGCTTTCTACCTGCCATTTGCCTTTTTCCTAATCTCTGAATTGATAGCCAGAGCTGCTTTTTATGCTTCCTTTTACAGGATAGGGTTGTAAATAATGTATCCCTGGATTTTTTTTATATTTATGAAACAGGGAATTGAAACTGGAAAAAATACATAATATGAATAATTTAATGGTTATTTTACTAATCGTATTATTGATTTCACCTTCCTGTGGTGAGAGAGAAAAATATATAATAACAGGCCATGTCGAAGGTATTGACTCTGCCCTTATTTATTTAGGGACAAAAGAACATGAAGGTCAATATAATATCCAACCTGTTGATTCTACTGTGCTAAAAAATGGAAAATTTGAATTTAAAGGTTCGGTTAAAACTCCCCGGAGAAAATACATAAAAATACGGTATGAACTCGGGTCAATCCCCTTATTTGTTGAAAACAGTAAAATAACCATAAAAACAACCCGGGAAAAGTATCCGGATGCTGAAATCCAAGGTTCCGAAACCCAGGCAAAATATGAAAAATATATTGCGAAGGAAGAGGAATATAACGATACTATTCAAATGCTGGACAAGGGGATTCAAAAAGCGATTATAAATGACAACCAATCAAAAGCCAATAAATTCCAGAAAAAATATTCTGATGCCCTTCATGCTAAATTTAATTACATTGAGAATTATATACTCTCTGATGCCCCATCTATTCTAAGATTGTTTGTCTACGACCGGGCAAGAGTTCTTTTTCAATACAATATTCTGGATTCCCTTTACACTTCGCTTGATTCTACTGTATATAGCAACGACATAGCCATAGACTTAAAAGAGAAAATTGAAAATCTTGAAAAAGTTCAACCCGGCAAATCTTACATTAATCTGACGTTAAGTGATACTGCCGGAAACCAGGTTTCACTTTCTGATTATGTGGGTGAAAACTATGTATTGCTATATTTTGTATACCTGTGTCCTCATATGGATTTACTTCCCGAAGGTTTTATCAGGCTTCATGATAAATACCATGATAAGGGGTTGCAATTGTTTGGGGTATATGCTGATAAAGACCCTTTCTACTGGAAAAAAACCATTGAAGAAAATAATTTGAAATGGCCATTTGTTTCAGACTTAAAAGGTAGAAATTCAATTGTTTTTGACAAATATGGTAATATAAATATGTTTTTTTATTACCTGATTGATAAAAAGGGTAAATTTATAGGCAAATATAAATCAGTCAATAAGATAGAAGAAGAACTAAAAAAAGAATAGACAATTAGAAAAGTCTTTTATGATCTTAAACCGGGGAGATCTGCAACATGGTATACAAACTTATACATAAACAGGCAAATATAATTCAATAAAATGCGTTCAATATAAGAAACAAGCATTTGTAAATCAGGACTTATGGAAACTGACAAAAAAGCACATATATTAAGAACCAGGAATATCAAACCCACAGCTATGCGGGAATTAGTACTTAATGTTCTGAGCAGGCAAACTGCAGCAATCGGTTTACCGGAGCTGGAAGCGCATTTTGAAAAAGCCGACAGGACGACTCTTTACAGAACATTAAAAACTTTTGAAGAAAAGAAACTCATTCACAAGATAGACGATGGAACCGGAACAGTAAAATATGCCTTGTGCAGCGAAACCTGCGAATGCGAGCCGGAAGACCTGCATGTACATTTCCTGTGCGACAAATGCCAGAATACCTTTTGCTTAAACGATATCCCGGTACCAACCATTAACCTGCCCAAAGGATTCCAGCTGGAAGGGGTGAATATGGTCGTAAACGGCATCTGTGCCAGTTGCGGAGGATAACTTTGGAATTTGCTACACGTATAATTACCGCTATGTTATCTGCAAAAAGTACCCCTCAGGCATCAGAAATGAAAAAATCACCACACAAAATAAATACATGAGAATGGCTCATGGGTAACTATTGTTTAATCTGTTCCCCCTACCGACAGCAACTTTGCAACCCGGTTGCACCTTTTATTCACTAACTTTGTAGCATCTTCATGAACCTCCCTGAAAAGGATCCTGGTTATATGCCGGATTTGGAGGAGGCTTTAAGGATTGAGAGTATAAAACATCTGAAAGTCAGAAAGAATGAAAAGGTATCAACTTAAAAATATCGATTGCGCTTCTTGTGCAGCAAAAATTGAAGACGGTGTAAGAAAGCTGGACGATGTGAAATTTGTCTCCGTGAATTTCGCCCATTCAACAATGACCATTGACACAGAGAATTTTGAGGAAGTCAGAAAACGCATTAAGCACCTGGAGCCTGATGTAGAAATTGAAACCACCGGAGACAGCAAAAAACAACAGTTTACTAATGAGCTGAAAGAAAACCGTGCAGGATTTATCAAAGCCATTACCGGACTTATTTTATTGGTTTCCGGAATACTTTTAAATGAAGAATTACGCAATACCCCTTTCAGTATAGCAGAATATTTAGTATTTGGAATTGCCTACCTGGTAGTTGGCTGGAATGTCATTGCTTCGGCGGTAAGAAATATTATCCGTGGCAGGGTGTTTAATGAACAGTTTTTAATGACCATTGCCACACTTGGAGCTATAGCCATTGGTGAAATACATGAAGCCATAGCGGTAATGTTATTTTATGTGGTAGGTGAGCTTTTCCAGGATATCGCCGTTGGACGGTCACGTCGCTCCATAAAATCATTGCTTGAAGTCAAACCCGGTTATGCCAATCTGAAATCCGGTACAGGAACTAAAAAAGTCTCTCCTGAGGAGGTTAAGATTGGAGAAACCATCCTGGTAAAACCCGGTGAAAAAATTCCGCTCGACGGAACAGTTACAGAAGGCGCATCCTTTTTAGAGACTGCTGCATTAACCGGTGAAAGTGTTCCACGTAAGGTGGAGGAAGGAGATGAAGTTTTGGCCGGTATGATTAACCAGTCCGGCCTGCTCACTGTAAAAGCAGAAAAAGTTTTTAGTGACTCTTCTATATCTAAAATGCTTGAACTGGTTGAAAATGCAACAGCCAGGAAAGCTCAAACGGAAAAGTTTATTACCACTTTTGCCCGGTATTATACTCCTGTGGTAGTTATTATAGCTGCCCTGATAGCTCTGCTTCCTCCCCTGCTATTTACCGGGGCTACATTCAATGAATGGATATACAGAGCCTTAGTAGTTTTAGTTATCTCATGCCCCTGCGCCCTGGTCATCAGCATTCCGCTGGGCTACTTCGGAGGTGTTGGCCTTGCATCGAAAAAAGGCATCCTGGTGAAGGGTTCCAACTTCCTGGATGCTTTAACCCGTTTAGGGACTGTAGTGTTCGACAAAACAGGAACACTCACAAAGGGTGAGTTTAAAGTTTCCTACATCAACAGCATGAATGGATACAGCAGGGATGAGATACTTGAGTATGCTGCACTGGCTGAATCGGGTTCAAATCATCCGGTTGCTAAATCGATCACCGAAGCTTACGGAAATGTTACCGATTCCTCTCTTATTTCCTCTTATAAAGAAATCTCCGGACATGGTATACATGCCACTATCAGGGGAAAAGAAGTACTCGTCGGCAATAACAAGTTGCTGCGCCGGAATAAAATATCCCCTATAGATTTCCAGGTTGAAGGTACCGTGGTGCATGTAGCTATAGACAAAGAATATGCGGGATACATCGTTATTTCAGACAGTATAAAAGAGCATGCCAAAGAGACCATTGCCAATCTGAAACATAAAAATATACAATCTATCATGCTTACCGGTGATCACCAGGCTGCAGCTCATTATGTTGCCACTGAACTGGGTATTGACAGCTATTATGCTGAGCTGCTTCCTGAAGATAAAATCAGGCACCTGGAAAGCATGCTTGGTGGAAAAAAATATGTAGCCTTTGTGGGTGACGGAATTAACGATGCACCAGTGATCGCCCGTGCTGATGTTGGAATAGCAATGGGTGCACTCGGCACTGATGCAGCCATCGAAACTGCCGATGTAGTCCTTATGACCGATTCTCCTTCGAAGGTAATTGATGCTATTGATGTGGCCAGAAAAACAAGAAATGTGGTCTGGCAAAATATCTTTTTTGCATTAGGAATTAAGTTTGTTTTTATTGCACTGGGTGTAACCGGGATTGCAACCATGTGGGAAGCTGTCTTTGGAGATATGGGCGTATCCCTGATTGCTGTATTCAATGCCATCCGGATTCTGAGATATAAAAAGTGATAAAATGGATAATGGCTCTCGCAGATTCCGAAAATAAGGGCAGATTAAACATCAGCGAAAATCTGCGAAATCTGAATCAAACATACCAGGTGTTTATTATCTTTACATTAAAAAATGATGAACATCCTCGGCAACATCATCTGGTTAATTTTCGGCGGGCTGGCCACAGCCATTGAATACTTTATTTCCAGTGTCATCCTGATCATCACCATCATAGGCATCCCCTTCGGACTGCAAACCATGAAACTCGGTCTGCTGGCTTTATGGCCTTTTGGTCAGGATGTGCGGTACCGGCAGACCTCATCCGGTTGCCTGAACACCATCATGAATATTCTCTGGCTTATAATCGGGGGAATATGGATATTTCTGACCCATATTATATTCGGAGCCATTCTGTTTATAACCATCATTGGTATCCCCTTCGCCCGCCAGCACTTCAAACTGGCCGGACTGGCGCTCACACCGTTTGGGTATGATGTGGTGATGAAGAAGTAAGAATGTAGAATTGAGAATTCATAATTAATTCAATACTATGAATTACAAACATATTCTCTCTGATATACACCAGGAAGTTACACCATTAATTGGTAAAGGAAAAGTGGCGGATTATATACCGGCACTTGCAAGGGTAAATCCCTACCAGTTTGGTATGGCAGTGGTCACACTGGATGGAAAGGAATACATGACAGGAGATGTAAATACACGTTTCTCCATCCAGAGCATATCCAAAGTTTTCACGCTTGCACAGGCTTTTGGTATTGAAGGAACCAAAATATGGGGACGTGTGGGAAGGGAAGCTTCCGGTAATCCTTTCAACTCACTGGCAGGACTGAAAGCCCTGGAGTTGTTTACAACGTAAACGGGCATATCAGTGTTTTAAAAATATCAGTCTTTACAGAACAGAAAAATAATTAAATCATATTAGCATCATCGTTTGACACAGTAAAATAGTTTATGAACAGATCAACAATATTCCTTGCAATAGCATTTATTTTTTTCTGGAACTCAGGATTTATCGGAGCGGAATATGGACTCCCCTATACCGGACCTTTCACCCTGCTGTTCTGGCGCTACCTGGCTCTAACAGCAATCCTTTATCTATATCTTCTGTTGAGAAATCGTTTTCGATGGGTGGGATGGTCTGCAGCTACCCCCCACATGATAGTAGGGTTTCTGGCCCATGGAGTATGGCTGGGCTGTGTCCTGCTGGCTCTGGACAACAATGTTCCCGCAGGAATAGTAGCGCTGGTAGTAGCTTTGCAGCCCCTGGCAACTGGAGCATTCTCAGGAATGACAACCGGAGAGCATACTCCCCTTCTCAGGTGGCTGGGATTAATTATCGGGTTTGCAGGGGTAGCTATCACAGTAATTAACCGTATTGACTTTTCAGATGCCAGCTCGGTATTCGGATACCTTATCCCCCTGGGATCAGTAGTAGCTATTACGGTTGCTAGCCTTATACAAAGGCGAATGGAATTAAATAAAGGGCCCCGAACTATTTCTCTGGACCTGGATTTATTCTATCAATGCCTGGCCACGACAACTGTCCTTGCTATTCCTGCTGTATTAGTGGAAAATCTGGTAGCCGAGTGGACAACAGAATTTGTATACACCATGCTATGGCTTATTCTTGCCGTTTCTCTTGGAGCATACGCCCTCATGTGGCTTCTTATCCAACGGATGGATGCCACAAGAGTAGCCAGCTTATTTTATCTGGGCCCTCCGGTTACCATGCTGATGGCCTGGATAGCATTTGGCGATACACTTATGCTCATGGATGTAATTGGACTGATGGTTGTTTTAGCTGGGGTATTGGTGACCCAGTTAAATTTGAAATCCCGGCCTAAAAGCGCATAAAGCCTTGCAGTATTTTTTTTGTAATGCATGAAGTAATCAATAGGAATATATGAACCTTATAGCCTCAGGATAAAAAGAATTCTAATCTCTGCAGCTCTCTGCGCATCCTCAGGGTTCTCTGTGGTTACAATTCCCAGGCTATTCTAAAATCTGTTATTTCCTCAAATTAAAAAGTGGAAGCAGAAAGAAAAACCTGTCTTTTAAAACCGGTTCTTTGCGTTTCTTCGGTTCTTGGTGACCTGGTGGTTATTATTTGCCACTAAGAAAAGAAGACTCAAAGATGGAACGAAGCCGGTAACATTAACCATCAGAGGTAAGCTGACGGACAAATTCTCAATTCATAACTCATAATCTTCAATTATTTATTGCTCATTGAATAGCCGTTAATCCACAAATAATCAATTATTATATTCGAAGCTTCTGAAAAAAACGATGCCATCGAATTCTGAAAAACCGATGGCATCGTTTTTAGCTTTAGCATAATGGTCTTATTTATTTATCCATCTTCGCCGAGCGCATAGCTTCTGCCAGTTTCTTATTGGACTTCTTTACACTGATTTTGTCAATCAACTCTTTTGATTCGGCATCAAAGAAAAACACTACTCCTGTGCTGTTATGTGATTTCATCTTTGAATGAAGTCCGTGCTTTTCCAGCTTTTCCGCCGACTTCATCTTTGACTTGTTGTTAGTCAGATCGTTGATGATAAAATTGAAGGAGCCATCCTTGTTGTTCATTTTGAACGTTTTCATGGCTCGCTCACCGTTGTTTTCACAAACAGGGCACCAGTCGGCTCTGTTGACTACAGCCAGTACTTTCGCGTCTGACTGAGCCATTGCTGATACGGAAAATAAAAGCAATAAAGTTAAACTTGTAATAAGTGTTTTTGCGGTTTTCATAGTTTATGATTTTTTTAGGTTATACATTGTAAATTCAGAATTAGTCTTTTACCTTAGTCGTTGGTTAAAAGCAATCCTTACAGAATTATCCCGATTATTTTATTAATTTTATCACTATTGTCCGGAGAAAAAATATTTATCCTCTCCGGGGAAAAGAAGAAAGAAATGGACACATCCTCCCAGGGGCCGGAGCTGGAATGTACAACTATTACATACGGGGTGACAAATTGACTTAATTTGTGTTTTTTCAAGAGCAATGGAGGAGAATACAAACAATTTTCATCTTGACACCATCCACCATAGAATTACCATTGAAAATTTTTATGAGGACAGCATATCTGCTGGACAGAACTTTTATTTTTCCGGTCGATAAAAAACTGAAACTCCCTGTAAAAGCGCCTTATCGTTTGTTCTTCACGAAAATGTGTTTGATCTGAGTATTCTCAACCTCTTTTTCGTAGATGGTAAAATCCTTGTTCAGGGCCTTTAAAAGGGGCGTAAGCTTTGGGAAGCCATAATTACGAGGGTCGAAATCGGGTTTTTTCTTAATTATCATTGCACCTACATCTGCAAGAAAAGCCCATCCATTATCATCTGCCACGTCGTCAATAGTACTTTTTAGCAGATTGACAAGGTTCTCATCAATGGAATCAAACTCTGTTTCCTGCAACTCTTCCTTTTTAGTTTTTTTGGCAGCAGATTTGGCTGCATTTTTTTCCTTTTTGGGTTTCACACCCCCGATGATCTCAACATAAACAAATTTATCACACGCTACAATAAAGGGATTTGGCGTTTTCTTTTCACCAATACCAATGACCAGCATCCCGGACTCTCTCAAACGTGTTGCCAGTCTTGTAAAGTCACTGTCGCTGGAGACAATACAAAAGCCGTCCACCTTCTGGCTGTGTAAAATGTCCATCGCATCGATAATCATGGCCGAATCGGTTGCATTTTTCCCCGTGGTATAGCTGTATTGCTGGACAGGAGTTATCGCATGTTCCAGCAAAGCTTTCTTCCAGCCGGAAACTGTAGGTTTGGTCCAGTCTCCATATATCCTTTTGATTGTAGGTTTTCCAAATTTTGCTATTTCATCAAACATTCCTTTGATATTGGAATAAGGAACATTGTCAGCATCAATCAAAACAGCAATTCTCAGTTCATCTTTTTCTTTCATAGTCTTTTTTCTTAAGCAGTTATTACTTTCTAATCTGCCGAATCAAAGGTAAAAAAAATTATAACCCTTTTTAACCCGAATAATTCAAGAATTATTTCTGTACCCGACAGCGAATTTTAATAGCTATATAAAGGGGGGAATAAATATCAATGACAAGCTTTTCTGGAAAATGAATTAAATCCGTCCGGTTATTTTCTAAAATTTATACAATATTCTTAAATTTAAAACGTATTTTTGTATAGATTTAAGACAGTCGCTTTTATTTATTAATTCACACCTTTTCAGCATTAGTTCATATCTGCACTCTTTTAAATCCTTTTTAAAACCACTGATATCCTGAATGGGATGGCGACTTTACAAAGATCCTTCAGTTAACCAAAGGCTGAAAATCCGGAGAAGATAAACCTGAAACACTGACCTTCGGTATATTAGAACAAACATTTAATTTAATAATCACAATGAACATTTATGTAGGAAACCTTAATTTTAAGGTAGATGAAAATGATTTGGAAGAAATCTTCACTGATTTTGGAAAAGTAGAATCCTCCAAAGTAATTACTGACCGTTATACCGGAAAAAGCAAAGGCTTTGGGTTTGTCACCATGGAAAACCAGGTGGAAGCACAGAATGCTATTGAAGAGCTCAATGGCAGTACATACGAAGACAGGGTTATGGTAGTTAACGAAGCCAGACCTAAGAAAAACAATTTTAACAGATAAGAGAATTATGACAACAGGAAAAGTAAAATGGTACAATGAGGTCAAAGGTTATGGCTTTATTGAAATGGAAAACGGAAAAGATGTATTCGTTCACCGAACAGGTTTAGTTAATGCATATGACGGGCTTGAACCCGAACAGGAAGTAGTATTTGAAACCGAAGAGGGTGACAAAGGCTTAAAGGCTATTGATGTAGAACCCAAAAACTAACATTATTAATTTGAAATCATTTAATATTGGAGAATTGACCATACCCCTTCCGATCATACAGGGAGGAATGGGTATTGGCATTTCTTTATCAGGATTGGCCTCTGCCGTTGCTAACATGGGAGGCATTGGCGTAATCTCCTCGGTTGGCATTGGACTAACATGTGAAGATTGTACCGGAAGAAACTACAGGAAAAGAAACATAGAAGTCATTCGCCAGGAGATAAGGAAAGCACGGGCAAAAACCAGCGGTATACTTGGAGTAAATATTATGTCAGTGATCACTGATTTTGCTGACATGGTCAGAACCTCAATAGAGGAAAAGATAGATATTATCTTTGCAGGTGCAGGTTTACCACTAGATTTACCAAAATATCTTCCAGAAGATTCAGGTACAAAGCTGGTGCCAATTGTATCATCTTCCCGGGCAGCTTCTCTAATTTGCAGAAAATGGAAGCAAAATTACGATTATCTGCCGGATGCATTTGTTGTTGAAGGACCTAAAGCAGGGGGACACCTGGGCTTCAAACCCATGATGCTGCAAGATAAAGAAAACCAACTAGAAAATCTTGTGGAAGATGTACTGGAAGTAACCCGTGATATAAAATCCAGATACAACAAAGATATCCCGGTTATTGCTGCCGGAGGCATTTATACAGGCGCCGATATGTATAACTTTCTGGAAAAAGGTGTAGCAGGCGTCCAACTGGGTACCCGCTTTATAGCCACTAAAGAATGTGATGCTTCATGGAAATTTAAGAAAGCTTTTGTCAAAGCAAAAGAAAAAGATATTCAGATCATTAAAAGTCCTGTTGGAATGCCCGGCAGAACTATTTTTAACAAATTTCTGAATGAAGCTTATGAGGGAAAAAGGAGACCAAAAGTATGCAAACATCATTGTATTAAATCCTGTGATCCAAAAACAACCTCCTACTGTATAGCAGAAGCTCTGCTTTCTGCTTATAAAGGGAACCTCAATGATGGATTTGCCTTTACTGGAAGCAATGCCGGAAAAGTGAAAAGAATTACGAACGTAAAAAAAGTTTTCAAACAGATTAAAAAAGAATATCTACAGGCATGGAAAAATAGGAGTTTATATCCTTATAAATAAACAACTCAATCTTAGAAAGACAATAACTTTTTCCTGAAAATGGATGGAAAAAATAAAAATATTTTAATTGCGACAGTTAAAAATTGAAAAACAAATAACCCAGCGATCCGACGAAAACATCAGCCGGTATTTTCAGGAAGTAAGCAAATATCCCCTGCTTACAGCCGAAGAAGAAATTGATTTATCTATCCGTATACATAATAAGGATGACATAGCCCTCAAAAAACTTGTTACTTCCAATCTGCGTTTCGTTATTTCTGTAGCAAAAAAATATCAGTTCCAGGGGCTATCATTTTCCGACCTCATAAATGAGGGAAATATGGGTTTGGTCAAAGCTGCAACAAAATTTGACGAAACCAAAGGTTTTAAATTTATCTCTTATGCAGTGTGGTGGATAAGACAGGCAATTACACAGGCCATATCTGAACAAACACGTGTAGTGAGACTACCATTAAACAGGATTTCTTCCATATCAAAAATTTCAAAAGCTATCCCTCATCTGGAACAGGAATTTGAGAGAGAACCCACAGATTCAGAAATAGCTGATTTTCTTCACTATAGTGATCAAAAAGTGGAGATCGCAAATAATATAAAAAATCGACATACCTCCTTTGACAAGCCACTCAAAACGGATGGAGATGAAGATTCAACTTTGCTGGATAAAGTCAATTGCAACAATATACCTTCACCCGACAATACCCTGATGCAGGAATCAGTCGAACAAAATATTAGCCGGGCTCTAAGCAAATTAACTCAAAAAGAAGCCAAAATAATTACCTTGTCTTTTGGTCTGGGCAAAACAAGAATTCATTCTCTTCATCATATTGCATTGCATTTCGACATGACTACAGAACGTATCAGACAAATAAGGCAACAAGCATTAATAAAATTAAAAGCGCTATTGGAAGGGAAAAACACCTTCCTGGATTATTAAACAGAGAAACAATTCATTAACATATAAAAAAGAAAGGAAATCTATGGGCAGAAATAGAGAAACCTATGGCAAAAAAGAAGTAAGAAAAAGAAAAGAAAAAAAGAAAAAAGCCAAAGAAGAAAAACGAGAGGCGAAAAAAGACCAGGAAAAGAAAAGCATGGATGATATGATAGCCTATGTAGATGAAAATGGTAATTTATCTTCCACTCCTCCTGAAGAAAACAAAGAAGAAATCAACGAGGAAGACATTGAGATAGGTGTTCCTAAACAGACAGAAGAAGAAAAGAAAGACAAAATGAGAAAAGGAAGGCTTTCGTTTCTCAATGAATCCAAAGGATATGGTTTTATCAGGGACAGTGAATCCAGAGAAAGTGTTTTTGTGCATGTTAACAATTTCCTGGAGGATGATATAAAGGAGGGAGACATGCTTAGCTACAAGAAAGAAAAGGGAAAGAAAGGACCGGTTGCAGTTCAAGTCAGGGTTGTGCGTTCATAGTAAACTGGGAAAAATGTTCTTCCCTTATGAACTAAAATTCTTTCGCTGACATGGTTAGAAATTTTGTATTTTTAATCATTCAGCATTAAAAGATTCAGTAATGGCACAAAAAGAAATAACCTCCACATCCCGTACTATTGTTATAATCTTTTTCAGTGCCATTCTATTCATTATATTGATAGATCTTCTTTACATTATGATCTGGCATACAGGACTCTCTATTTTTCAACTTTCAATCCCTGTATGGCAGTTTCTGATGCTTGTTGCAATTGGTATTCCCACCCATGAGCTTATTCACGGCCTGGTATTTTCCATGTATTCTAAAAATGGATTTCGATCCATACGTTTTAGTATAAAAAATTTCAATCCTTACTGTCATTTCCTTGAACCTTTAAAAGCTCATCAGTTTAAAGTTGTTGCAGTTGCTCCCTTTTTCATCCTTGGGCTGGTTCCTGTCATAACAGCTTTAATCTATAACATTCTCTGGCTGGCTAAATACGGTATACTCTTTACAATCGGTGCCGGGGGAGATATTTGGATTTTCTTCATGTTAAACCGCTTTGATAAAAGCCAGAAAATACAGGATCATCCTGAAAAAATGGGTTTTATCGTTACCGATGAAAGTTGAAACTAAGGATTCCATTTCCTCAATTATCGAATATCCAAAATCTTGACATCCCTTAATACCTCAATCAACTTAATCAACTCAATCAACTCAATTAACTTAATCAACTCAATTAACTCAATCAACTCATCACCATACCCAATTTCTTTCATTTATTTTTTTGTATCTTTCTGAAAATTTATAAAAGCGAGTTATCATGACATATCAGGAATACATGATCCCTATTTTAATCTCGAATCTGTTTGCATTAATTCTGACATTGCTTTGCTTCAGTTACTCGAGATTTATGCGTTTTTTGTGGGGGCTTATTTTTATGATTGCAGGAATTGTCAACCTGATTACTTTATACAATGACCCTTCTGTATACATCACCGGTTTTGGTCCGGCTGCCATTGACCTTTACAAAGATATAATTTACGGCCCTTTTAGTAAACATCCGGCTTTATATGTTTCGCTTATAGCCATTGGACAAATTATTGCCGGCGCACTGATGTGGAGTAAAAAATTATGGTATAACATTGGTGTCTTTGGTGGCATAGTCTTTCTTTTGGGTATAGCACCCCTTGGAGTTGGTTCAGCTTTTCCCTCAACCCTTATAATGGCCATAGGCCTCTTTGCTCTATTGTTTAAATGGCGAAAAAAATCCGTGTTCGGTACATGAAACCTCATCTCTTTTTACATAGTTTTCAGTAAATAAGACACACCTCTAAAGATAACCTAAGTGACAAATAAACTTTAAAGGGAATATCCAGTCAAAAATTATAAATATGTCCAATTAAATAAAAGACCAACTATGAAGAAACTAACCCTTATTTTTTCCCTGGTATTCATTTTTATGGGTTCATTCATGATGAACGCCCAGGAAAACGAATCCAAAGATGAGATTATTAAAAAAATGGACCGGCAAATCAACTATCTGAGGCATCGCCTGGATGAAGTTGAAAAAGGCATTGACGATGTATTGTGGTACCACAAAGTGGGTGATGTGGCACACATCGACAAAGTTTATATGACCGGGCCTCCATTGTGGAAAGAAAAAAATCCGACTTCACAAGGTTATGGAAATCCGGTTAAATTCTGGTCCTATGTTTTCATTCCCAAAGGAATTGACACCGATAAGGAATACCCCCTGATTGTTTTCCCTCACGGCGGTGTTCACAGTAACTTCGGGACCTATTACACCCACATCATAAGAGAACTGATGGCCCAGCAATACATTGTGGTATGCGCTGAATACAGAGGAAGTACTGGTTATGGTCAGCGACACTATGAAAAAATTGATTACGGCGGACGTGAAGTGGAAGATGTCGATGCCAGCCGTGAATATATGCTGGAAAACTACCCCTTCGTGGATGACAAGCGCGTGGGAATCATCGGATGGAGCCACGGTGGACTCATTGCACTTCACAACATCTTCGATTATCCGGATCACTATGATGTAGCTTACTCCGGTGTGCCGGTAAGTGACCTGATTGCCCGTATGGGTTATAAAACACAAGGATACAGGGACCTCTACAATGCAGATTACCATATTGGTAAGAGCGCTTATGAAAATGTAGAAGAATACAAGAAACGCTCACCAGCCTGGCAGGCACATAAGCTAAAAGATGTACCGCTTCTCATTCACACCAATACCAATGATGCGGATGTGAATGTTCTTGAGGTGCAACATCTAATCAAATCGTTAAAAGCCCATGACAAAGATTTTGAATATAAAATCTATGAGGATCTTCCCGGAGGGCATAGCTTTAACAGAATGGATCACAAGAAAGCCCGGGAAATCAGGGTGGAAATCTATAAGTTCCTCGATAAATACCTGGATCCACCAAAGAAAATCAAATCTGTGGAAGACTTAAGCGAAGCAGCTTACAAAGGTTATTAAAATCGAACATAAATCAAATTAGAAGAGAGGTTGCTACATTATGCAGCCTCTTTTTTCATCCCCATGGGATTCCGTGGAAAGGCAAAGGCCCGTCTTAATTACCGAATTGACATCCTAACCTACAGATTTGTCATCCCTGGCGGGATTTTTATTCCGGGATATCAGAGAAATCAGAATTTACATTTAGGATTTCATTATATCTCTCAGACAATTTCTCGAATCGTTTTCCAAAAACCTTCAAATTGAAGCTTAATGCCGGTAGGCATGTATTCTTTGTAATCCCGGATGGAATGAAATGGAATCCGGGGATTGCAACCCTGCAACCTCTCCTGAATCCCGTTAGGGATGGAATATGTCATCCCGATGGGATTCCGGGGAAAGGAAAACGCCCGCCTCAATTACCGGATTGACATCCTGAGCTACAGATTTGTCATCCCTGGCGGGATTTTTATTCCGGGATATCAGAGAAATCAGAATTTACATTTAGGATTTCATTATATCTCTCAGACAATTTCTCGAATCGTTTTCCAAAAACCTTCAAATTGAAGCTTAATGCCGGTAGGCATGTATTCTTTGTAATCCCGGATGGAATGAAATGGAATCCGGGGATTGCAACCCTGCAACCTCTCCTGAATCCCGTTAGGGATGGAATATGTCATCCCGATGGGATTCCGGGGAAAGGAAAACGCCCGCCTCAATTACCGGATTGACATCCTGAGCTACAGATTTGTCATCCCTGGCGGGATTTTTATTCCGGGATATCAGAGAAATCAGAATTTACATTTAGGATTTCATTATATCTCTCAGACAATTTCTCGAATCGTTTTCCAAAAACCTTCAAATTGAAGCTTAATGCCGGTAGGCATGTATTCTTTGTAATCCCGGATGGAATGAAATGGAATCCGGGGATTGCAACCCTGCAACCTCTCCTGAATCCCGTTAGGGATGGAATATGTCATCCCGATGGGATTCCGGGGAAAGGAA
>CAZPDP010000045.1:0-28626 GCA_964585385.1 uncultured Bacteroidales bacterium | reverse complement strand
GGAACCCTCTGCTTTATTCATTGTCTTTTGTGTAAGTCGGTGCATGAGGGTTTCATTATAATTCACGGATTTTAATGTTCCTGAACCAAACATCATCACCATGATCCTGCAACCCGATGTAGCCCTTTTCAGCAGTATTGATAAAATCTTCCCACTCCGAAAATTTACTGTCGGCACACATAGCTTTCCAGTCATCAGTCCATAGGTGGTATTCTACAACATTTTCACCATTCTGGTTATGAATGACAGTGCCTTTATAAACCGTAATAAGAACTTTATTCCATTCGCCGGCAGGCTTTGCATTTTGAGGTTTTGCCGGAATCAGATCGTACAATGCACCCGCCTGGCGGTTTCCGTCTTCACCCAGTTTTGCATCGGGATGGCGTTCGTTATCAAGAATTTGCATTTCGGGTGCTGACTTGTAAATGGGTTGTCCGGGCACAGAATCGTTGCCACATTTTTCCCGGGCCAGGTAAAAAATTCCGCTGTTACCACCTTCCGACACCTTCCACTCCAGTGAAAGTTCAAAATTCTGGTATTTTTCACGGGTAATAATGTCACCCCCGTTTTCAGCACCGGCTTCACCCCTGCCGGAACCTTGAATCATAATTGTGCCTTCGTCAACTTTCCAGGCACCGGGAACTTCGTCTTTACAGTATCCGCGCCAGTGTTCCATGGTTTCACCATCAAATAAAAGCACCCAGCCTTCTTGTTTCTCCTTCTTTGTAAGTTCGTTTGGTCCGGTTTGTTCTTTACAGGCTCCCATAATTAGTATTGCTATTGTTAAAAATAAGAATGTAACATTTTTCATTGTTTTAAAATTTTATTGGTTAATAATTAAAAATTAGGCATATCCGGAAGTTTCCATCCGTTGCGGTAATCGTGTTTAATTAACTCAGATGCAAAAGCACGGGCATTCACAGGGTCAGTCCACTCCTTATTGAATGTAGGGTGTCCATCGTGAATTTTGAACCCGTCTTTTATTACCGTGCGAATGGTTTCATCACCATTAATGTTTGTAAATTCCATCTTCTCTCCATCCCATTCCAGTTCTTTGTTAAGAGCCTGAAGTCTGACAGCCAGCACACCCATTACAACCATTTCGTTAAACGGGCCTGCTTCACTAAAGGGTGATAACGTTTCAACACGGTTTTCTTTCGGCTCTTTACAGGCACGTACCCAGTCCATCTCGTGGCTCAGTTCAATGCGTGGTTGTGTTTTAGGCACATCAGGCACCCTGCCCGACAACAACCAGGGTTCGCGTCCGTAGCAACCTGTGATTAATGTGTCTTTCGTTCCGTGGAAAAGCACTCCCCCGCCGTACATATTCATATCTTTTCCGGCAGGCCAGCCTTCCGGTTTCAGTGGCTGTATACCGCCGTCGTACCAATGCACATCAACTTGTGGCATTTTCAGCTTACCTGCCTGTGCACGCTCGGGGAATACCATTTTTACACGCTGAGCTACCGGCGCGGAATCGGTAAGTAACAACGTTGAGCTTCCCTGTGCTTTGATAGGATAACCTAAATTCAAACCTTTGAAAGCAGGATGCAGAATATGGCATGCCATATCACCTAAGGCTCCGGTACCAAAGGCCCACCAACCACGGAAATTCCATGGCGTATAAATTTCATTGTACGGGCGCATTTTTGCAGGTCCGACAAAAAGATCCCAGTTCAGGGTATCCGGTACTTGCTGAGCTTCCTCGGGACGATTTAATCCCTGTGGCCAGATAGGACGGTCAGTGAAAGCTTCCACTTTAGTCACTTCTCCAATCTCTCCGTTCTGAAGCCATTCGGTAGATAAAGCCACACCGTGGCCCGATGCACCCTGATTACCCATTTGTGTTGCAACACCATATTTATCGGCCAGTTTAGTTAAGAGGCGCGATTCATAAACGGTGTGAGTCAGTGGTTTTTCAACGTAAACATGTTTACCCATAGTAATGGCATGTGCAGCAATAATAGCATGGGTGTGGTCAGCAGTAGCAACAACCACGGCATCAATTGAATCGCCCATTTCATCGAACATTTTCCGCCAGTCCCAATACTTCTTCGCTTTTGGAAAATAATCGGCAGTTTTCTGTGAATACTTCCAGTCAACATCGCAAAGAGCTACCACATTCTGGCTTTCCATGGCTTTGAGAACTGCAAATCCCCGTCCGCCAATACCAACACCGGCAATATTGAGCTTATCGCTTGGAGCTGTTCTGCCCATACCACTCATTACCGAACTGGGTAAAATGGTTAAACCCGCGACCGCGAGAGCTGAAGTCCCTAAAAAGCGACGCCGGGTAATACTCGTTTTTTCCTTTTTTGATTCCATAATCTTTCGTTAAGTTATAATATAGTTTTCAAATTTTTACTACTGCCTTTAAACGATTGCTTTCAAAAGCTTTTTCAATAATATGTATAGTATTTAACCCGTCGTTTGGCGACACAACCAACTGCTCAGCACCATTAATGACATTCGCCACATTCTGGAAATACTTGTTGTAGTCCCCTTTAATTGTTTCAATTCTCTCCCGTATTACTTTACCATTTTTCTCTGTGTGGAGCAATCCGTAATGCTCTTTTTTGTCGGCTCCTAACATTTCATCTGAAGGTTTCATCCCATTTCGAAGATTCATTTCCTGCGGGTCAAGGCCATGTTTGATAAACGAACCATTACGTCCGTGAACAATAAACCTTGGCCCCTGCTCACGAACCATCACGCCGGCTTTAAGAACAGTTTTCAATTCATTGTAAAACAATTGAATATCGAAAAAATCGTCTACTTTACCATTATGTCGATGTATACCGATATCAGCAAAAATTTCTTCCGGCATACCGAATAAATAAAGCGCCTGGTCGATCAAATGCGGACCTAAATCATACAAAATGCCATTTCCCGGCAGTTGTTCATTCTTCCAGTCTACCCGATCGGGCTGCGGATTGTACCTGTCGAAATGCGATTCGAAATACACAATTTCGCCCAGGGCTTGTTCTTCAATTATTCCTTTTACCGTAAGAAAATCACCGTCCCACCTTCGATTTTGAAAAGGAGCCAATACCAGGTTACGCTCACTGGCCAGTTCTATTAATTGCCCGGCTTCATTTGACGTTACCGTGAAAGGCTTTTCTAAAATCACATGTTTTCCTGCCAATAAAGCCTTTTGGGCATAATCGTAGTGTGTAAAATTTGGTGAAGCCACCACAACTAACTGGATATCATTATTAGTGACAACTTCATCAATTGATTTGTAAACAATTGCCTTTGGATACTCACTGTTAACCGTCTCTTTTTGTGATGTTACAAACGAGTGAAGGGTGAATGATGAATTTTGTCCGATAAAAGGAGCAAAAAAATAACGGCCCGAAAGGCCAAAGCCAACAATTGATGTATTTATTCTCCCCATGTTAAATATTTAAATTACCAGTGAATTTACCATTTTAATACGTGATAGTCAAGTTAGAAACTACCACATTTTGACTTTTTCCATCATAAATTTGGCAGAAATGCCCATCATTTGCCCAAATTCAATTTAATCACTTAATCTGGCAAAATTGTTAATCAAGTCTGATTATCTTTACCTAATATTGTTTTAAAAATAAGCACCTATGAAACGTCCATGATAAAATAAACATTAATATCACAAAAGGATATGTTTATTTTATCATGGTAAGTTCCCCCGCCTAAGCGGGGCAGGCTATAAGGCCAATAGCTTAATTAAATAATAATCTTATGAAAAAAGCAACTCTTATCTGTTCAATAATCGCAAGTAGTGTTTTCCTTTTGACAATGAACACTTCTTGTTTAAAACAAAACGATAAAGGCATTTTCGACAATGCTATCAATATTGGCCATCCTGATCTTAAAGGTGAAGCGGATTTTAATCCTGAAAACGGAGAATACATACTACAGGGAGCAGGTGAAAACATCTGGGGCAACCGTGACGAATTCTTCTTTTTAAGTAAGGAAATCGAAGGTGATTTCATTCTTCGTACACGGGCTTCTTTTTTAGGCAAAGGCTTTAATGAACATCGAAAAATTGGCATAATGGCCCGGGACAACTTCGATGATGACTCCCCCCACATAAACGCTGCTGTACATAGCGACGGACTTACCTCGCTTCAATTCAGGAAAACAAAAGGGGGTGAAACGGAAGAAATAAAATCAGAGGACGTCGCACCCAAAATTATTCAGCTCGAACGGCGGGGTAATACCTTCATTATGTCAACAGCTACCGAAGGCGAACCGTTCACACAAATTTCAGCTGAAAATATCAAGCTCAGCGACGCTGTAAATATTGGTATCTTTATATGTTCACACGAAGCAGACGTTATTGAAAAAGCCCTGTTTGATAATGTGCGTTTAATAATTCCTGCAAAAGATGATTTTGTGCCATACGAGGATTACATCGGCAGCCATATTGAAATTATGGACATGGAAAGCGGGAAGAGGGAAATTGTAAACAGCTCTCCCCTTTCGCTGCAAGCTCCAAACTGGTCTCCCAATGGAAAATCGTTATTGTATAACAGCGAGGGCAAAATTTTCGATTTCAATATTGCCACTTCTGAAATAAGTGAAATCAATACCGGCTTTGCTCAAAACAACAACAACGACCATGTTTTATCGTTCGACGGTAAAATGCTTGGAATAAGCGACCACACAGAGCACGAAAACAACCAGTCGCTCATATACGTTTTGCCGGCAACAGGTGGCGAGCCCGAATTAATTACACCAGAGGCACCTTCTTACTTACATGGTTTTTCCCCAAACGGGAAGAAGATTGTTTATACGGCCGGGCGTGGAGATTTTGAACATCTCGATATTTACAGGACCGATCTTGAAACCAAAGATGAGACCAGGATAACGGATGCTCCCGGTCTTGATGACGGTTCGGAATATTCGCCCGACGGGAAATATATTTATTTCAATTCGAGTCGTACCGGCACTATGCAGATTTGGCGTATGAAGCCTGATGGAAGTGAACAGGAACAACTTACATTTGATAAGTATAATGACTGGTTTCCTCACGTATCGCCCGATGGCAAAAAACTGGTTTTTATCTCCTATTCAGAAGAAATTGATGCCGAAGACCACCCGTTTTACAAGCATGTATATATACGCACGATGCCTGCCGAGGGAGGAAAACCGGAAATATGTGCCTACGTTTATGGCGGCCAGGGATCGATGAACGTTTTCAACTGGTCGCCCGACAGTAAAAAAATTGCATTTGTCAGTAACAGCAAACAGTAATTACGCACTATTTTAACTGGTAAACCGTGATTACAGTTAAGCGACTTTGTCAATTAGCCAGGTTATCAAATAAAGAGGAATATGACTGAGATTGTAAAATAAAAATTGACTAAAAAACCGATAACAGCCGGCCATAGCGCATAGCTGCCCTACTGGTCAGCTACGAAGCTACACCAGTGACCCGTTGAGCTAAATAGTTGTTTATTAGTTAGTTATTATTATCCGGGTAACGTATTCCTACCTGGCAATATATGATAATTTCTATACACCGGTTTGTAATAATACATATTCCCCTTTTGCATTGGGGCCAATTAAGTTGACAGAAACCACGGATCAATGTAAATATCTTCCCACATGATCTCTTGTTTTTCCACTTTAGGAAGAGCATCTTCCATAACTTCTTGCTTCTTGTGGGAATGTTTCGTAAATTTGTAATAGTCAATTTATTCTAATGAATTATTACCTCAATTATAGATGTTTTCGGTAAACTTTTGCCACCGAACGCCAGTGAGGTTTAGTTCAACACATCAAATAGTGCATGTGGGTTTAGTTTAGTTTAGTTTAGCTGAACTCCCTTTGGCAGATTCAGCAGTTTTCGAAAGTTTGTGACTCGTAAAAATATCAGTGTAAACTGATAAGTAATCCTCTCGTAATCCCGCACGCCACCATACTATTAACTGTTATCCAACATTATAAAAAAATTAGCATAAATAATTATACGGCATTTGCCAATAAAAAAATGGAGGTGGTAAATGAAAAACCAAAAGATTGGCTACAAGCTTAAAATTTATTGTCTGTTATTTTTTCTATCCATAACATTTGGAGCCATTGGACAAAAAATAATAAAAGAAGAGGGAGCTATGTATATTCAAGATACCTTTAGTGAAGATTCACTAAAAAGCAGGTATTTGATTGGCAGTGGTTCAAAAAAACACAGGTTTGAAAAAAATTATGATCCTGTTGAAATATATCCAGCCGGATCATTGTCAGCAAAATCAGAAACCATCAAATCAGATGATGAATGGAACATCCATCGTGTTCATAGCGGCAAATTATTTTCCGGGATGAGCGACCGCAGCCTTGCATTGGATGCAAACGGGAAACCGCATATCGCCTATGGGCAAACCCATCTGTACTATGCCTGGTACGATGAAGAATGGCACTTTGAAACCGTTGACGATTCATGGGATGTCGGCTAGTTTGCCTCACTGGCATTGGATTCGGATGGATATCCTCATATAAGTTATTACGACAGAGATCCAAATGGCGACCTTAAATATGCCTATAAGGATGAAAACGGTTGGCATATTACAACTGTAGATGATAATGGTGATGACGGCTCGGTTGGCTGGTTTACATCAATTGCAATGGATGCAAACAACCATCCGCATATAAGTTATCACGATGGAGTAAACGGCAACTTGAAATACGCTTATTGGGATGGCAGTGAATGGCTCATCCAGACAATTGATAGCGAAGGAGTGGTTGGTTATTGGTGCACTTCGCTGGCCATTGGTCCAAACAATTTTCCGCATATCAGCTATTACGATTGGACCAATGGAAACCTGAAATACACACACTGGGATGGTAGTGACTGGCAAATTGTGACTGTGGACAACGATGATGATGTGGGTGTATACAGCTCGCTTGCGCTGGATGAAAATGGGTATCCACACATAAGTTACCTTGATTATGCAAATGCCAGATTGAAGTATGCCTTCTGGAATGGCAGTGAATGGCAACTTGCAACTGTTGATGAAGGGGAAGAATGGGGGGTTGGCTGGTACAATTCGATTGTTTTGGACGAAAACAGAAGTCCCCATATAACCTACTTTGATAACACAACTGGGAATCTGAAATATGCTTATCTCAGCGGATCCGAGTGGAATATTCAATCGGTTTCAGCTATCATCCCTGATGAATACCCGTGGGATAACAGCTATAATATTGGTGGTTTTTTTACTTCGATTGCTTTGGATCTAAACGGCAATCCTCACATAAGCAGTGGGGGGCGGTTTGGGCATTTTGGGGCTTATCCAGACGGTTTACTTGGGTATAGCTATTTTGATGGTTCAAAGTGGAATTTTGAAGCAGTTGATTCTTTAATTAGTGCAGGGGTTACTACTTCTATAGCAGTTGATAGTGACACAGTTTCACATATTGGATACATGCGTTCAGACGGGCGATATAGTTATACTTACTCGGTAGATAACCATTGGGAGAAGAAAACATTCGGTCGAGTAGCTTACGGCATTAAAGAACCCGGATCCGGGAGCTTTATTGCATTGGATAATGATGGTTGGCCACATATGATCTATCATCAAAAGCACGGCGTTAAGATATCGTCATATGGGACTGCGGTTCCTTATTATCCCTTCCGAAAGACCTGGTTCGATGGTACAGATTGGCATTATGAGTCTTTGTGGACAAGTTATCTTGTCGGCAGTGGACAGACTCAACGAGAACCTTTGAGTAGCTCTCTCACATTCGATCAATCAGGATGTCCACATATTCTTGTTTCTATTAAAGTTAAATATAGTTATTATACTTCAACCTATCAATTACAGCACCGATACTTCTCAGATAGTGTGTGGCATACTTCAACAATTGTTGAAAGTGGAAGCGCTGTCGGTATCGACAACTCTATCGCAATAAGCAGTGACGGTATCCCCCATATTAGTTATCGGGGTCTGAAATATGGTTGGTTCGAAGCAGATGGGTGGAACATCCAGACCATTGACAGTGAGGGAGGTGGATATTTTAATTCCCTGAAGTTGGATTCGAATAACTTTCCACATATAAGTTACTATGACACGCTCAGTAATGCCCTCAAATATGCACACTGGAATGGCAGCGAATGGCAGATAGAAATTGTCGACAACAACGGAGATGTTGGAAAATATACTTCACTCGCACTTGACGCAAATAACTATCCGCATATCAGTTACTATGACGAAACAAACGGCAACCTGAAATATGCATATTGGGATGGAAGCCAATGGCAAATTGAAACAGTAGACAGCTATAGGACTGTAGGAATGTATACATCACTTGCTCTTGACGCTAATGATAATCGGCACATCAGCTACTACGATGCCAGTTTTGGCGATCTTAAATATGCCAGCAAAAGAGCCTTGGAAACCATCACCATTAATGCCAGTGCCGGTGAAAATGGTAGTATTGTACCATCCGGAGAGGTTGAAGTGGAATATGGTGATGACCAGATATTCACTATCACTCCGGATGAAGGCTTTCAGGTTGCATTTATAACAATTGATGAAAGCGATATTGACCTGGCAGCCGATGAAAACTGGGATGTCCAGAACAGGGAATATACATTTTACAGTGTAACAGATAACCGTACTATTGAAGCGGGTTTTGAGGAAGCTACAAGTATTAGTATTGAAGATAAGAATGAAATAAAAGTTTACCCTAATCCAACCCGCAATAATTTGTGGATTGAATTTTACCACCAGGGAAATGAAAAGCTCGTCATTGTTTTGCAGAACCAGCAAGGACAGACTGTTAGACAAGTTTCTGTAAACGAAACAGGTTCACTGCGCGTAAGTATGCCAACGAAAAACCTTACTTCAGGGGTTTACCTGCTGACTATTCAGGGCAAAAAGGCATTTCCGGTAAAAAAAGTGATTATTGGACAATAGGTCATTTTTGAAAATGTAATGGCAATCTATTGAATCCGTAAGATTACCCCTCCCCTTTAAAATCAAAATTCAGTTTTGACTGGAAATTGGAAATTTCATTCAATACTTTCTTTAACGTAGTAACTTCTATATGCGTGAGCTCGTCAATATTGACTTTGTTATCCGGAGCCTTACCGTTTAAAATGCAACGTGACTGAAACCGAAGCCTCTGCGTTTTTCCAGCTGGTTAATCTCTTCCTTGACGGGATATGGGTTTCTTTGAAAACCTGCTCGATATGAATATTGAATGGAAACCCACTTCTGAATCCAGAGAAACTTTTGAAGGATATGATCGGGAATCAGGCGAACAAAAATGGAAAGGGACCCGGACAGACCTGATTTTTGGTTCAAACTCAGATTTAAGAGCCCTGACTGAAGTTTACGGAAGTGATGATGGCCGGGAAAAATTCCTTAACGATTTCGTAGCAGCATGGAATAAAGTTATGAACCTTGATCGTTTTGATCTGGCATAATTTTTCAGGCATCATTAAATAGGCGATTTCAATATTTAATACTTTTATAAAGGTGATCAGGCACAGGCCACCTTTATTATTTTCAAGGATCCAGTTTATTGATTCCTATTAGTCTGGCACATATTTTTGGATTACCATGATGGTTGGTTTCGAATTTTTTCATAACTTGTTCAACCTGAATAATTCAGATTAAAATTAATCCATAAAATAATAATTGTGTCTTAAACCGGGGAGACGCAAGCCATTTTAATTTTATACCCGACTACGAGGAATTCATTATGAAACTTTTCAACTTAACCCCATTGCTGTTCTTATTTTTTGGTTTGTTTGCTTTTTATTCTTGTGGTGATGGCAGCGGAAACGTTGGTGAACCCAATGATGAAATTGAACAGGCTAATCCTGTAAAACTTGACGCACCTTTCCAAATGAAAATTGACGAAAAAGGTGATAAAGATTGGTATAGCGTTGATCTTCCCGGACAGGGATATCTTAAAATATTGGCCAAAAACGTGCCAGAGGAATTAGAACTGGAAGGAGCTATTACAGTATTTGAAGAATGGCAAAGCAATGACAATAAATTCATGAAATCATGGACAAAGATCCCTTTTGCAGCAGCGATCCACGAAAAGGGGAAGTACCACATAGCTATAATTGATAATTACAACGATGCTATGTCGGAAGATAAATTTGAAGTAAAATTTACTTTTATTGAAGAATTTGACAATTTTGAACCAAACAACAGTCCGAAAAAGGCAGAGAGAGTCAACTTTAACGAGGAATACAAATCGGCAATTTATCCAGTTGGAGATAATGACTGGTTTACATTCAAGACTGATGAACCAGGTTATGTAACTGTAAAAGCTAAAAACATTCCTGAAAATCTTGAACTTGAAGCAAGATACACAAACTACGATGAATATGCAGCAGACAAAATAGATGTTTTCAGGAACTACGGAAAGTTACCACATTCAGCAGCCATTCCGGAGCCGGGAGAATATTACTTCCATATTCTTGATAATTACAATGATGCTGAATCTGAAAAACTATTCGAGTGGAAAATTGAATTTATTCCGGAAATGGATGAAGCAGAGCCAAATAATAAAATGGAAGACGCAAAAATTCTGAATACAACTGATACGATAAACCTGTCGATATTTCCCAAGGGAGATATTGATATATACAAACTAAATGTCAACAAAAAAGGCACGCTTACAGTGAAAGCCAAAGGTTACGAAACCATCGTCCCGGAAGTTCATCTGGCAATGAAGGATACAACGGGAAAAAATGAGTTAAAAAATATTGGTAAATGGCAAAAACTTCCCGCAGTACTGGAAATACCAGATGTTAAAAAGGAGTACTATTTAAAGTTTATCGATAATTACAATGATGCGGAATACCCTGAGGCATTCACGGTGGTAACAGAGTTCAATTAATATTTTTCGAAGACATCACCTTACACAGACAGGACCCTTGTCAATTTTTGTTAAGGGTTCTTATTTTTTGCCGTTTTACCAGGAAATCAATTGTCGGGGTGGTGAGATTGAGCTACCCCTGCCTGCTATCTTATCTATCAATTCGTTGCTGATACAACTTCATCTATGGGTACCGAATAGGGAACATATGCAATAGTTTCATTTAAAGAGGTTTAGCGGCTCTTATTGTTCAGTTTGTTAAAGAACTATTATGTTGTAAATGTACAAAAACAGTAAAAAAATATGAGTGTAGTGATAAAATGTTAAAGAAATATAAATGAAATAATTTATTTATGTTCTTTTTTCTAAAAGGATATCACATAGTTATTTCTCATAGGAACCTTTTCTTAGGAGTTGGTTGTTCTTAATCATCATTGAGCCCATGGCGCAAAGGTGTACAATTTGAAAACCGGAATCCATAAGTACCAGGTCAGCATCTTTACCCACTGCAATGCTGCCTTTTGCAGTAAATTTAAGAATGCGGGCCACATTGGAGGTAACCGTCTTTAGAGCTTTTTCCAGGCTCAGGTTTTCTTTCAAGACAGCATCTCTTAGTTCATCTAACACAGATATCAGTAAACCGGTTTCGAGTTTTACAATATTGCCGTTTTCGTCAAATTGAGGTAATGATCCGCAGCCATCGCTGCTCATGGTGATATTCGAAAGCGGAACTCCTGCCTGAAGAAACTCTCGAATGGCTTTTGAAGGTTTAATTTCATCGTCCGGAAAATAGGGATATGAGCTTGTAGTGATATCCACATATCCATTTTTCCCATAATGTTTTGCATCTTCAAAAATATAATCATTCCGGTTACAATGAGTAGGCAGAAACTGTTTTAATGTTAGTTCGCTCATCTCTACAGCATTGTAAAGCGGCTGAAAAGGATTCTTTGCATCGCCCATGTGAATGTTCACTATTCCTGCCTTGTTTCCCAGTATACCCCCAATTCTTGAATGAACGGCCAGACGTATCAGTTCCGACACGGTAGGTGTTGAAGACCGGTGATCCGACAGTGCAATCTCACCCGTACCGATCACCTCATCTATCATGGCGATATCCTTACCCACGTCCCCCAGCATGGTGGGTGTCGGAATCTGATAAGCTCCTGTATAGATATAAGCGCTCACGCCTTCCTGTTTCAGGCCCCTGGCTTTCATCAGCACGGATTCGACATTCCGTGTCATCCCATCTGTTCCCAGGCAACCCACAACAGTAGTAACCCCTGCCAAAAGCATTTCGCTAAGCTGCATTTCAGATGTACGCGTTGCAGGTCCCCCTTCGCCACCTGCTCCGGCAATATGCAGGTGGGAATCAATCAGGCCGGGAATCATCTTTAAACCGGTTCCGTCTATCACATCCATATCCCATCCGGCAGGTACCTCCAAATGGTCTTCAATGGCGAGAATTTTCTGCCCTCCGACCAATACGTCTTTCTTACCCAGATAATCGGGGGCATAAATTTCACAGTTTTTGAATAAATACATCATTTTTATTCCAAATTAGCTGCTTTAAGCAGCCATCAATTCATTATGGTTTAATCATCTCCTGATCGCCACTCTGATCGGGATGTAAATCTTTCTGCTCAGGAACCTCGATTGGTGCAATTGTTATCTGGATGGCTACCTCAGGCTCGGCATCAGGCACTTTTTCAAAAACTTCTTCCAATAAAACAGAAGGAACAGTAAGGTCCCGAAACTGAAACTTCAGTAATTCACGGCATTGCCTGAACTTCTCCAAAAGTTCTTTTTGATTTTTAGCTCCAAGATAAATGAAAGCTGTAGCATAGCTGTAACTATCCTGCTCAGGAATTTCTGAAAGCTTCATCCCTGCTTTACCCTGAATATCTACCAAAGTACCCGGAATTTTATGGCTTAATACTTCCAAATCATTTTTTGTGGGTATATCTGTTATTAATTTATCTTTATATTCACGTAAAAAGAACTTCCCGGCCACCGGAAATTTCCCCTGGCGTTTTGGAAACCAGGGATCCCGACCTAAAGCAACATCTATCATGATCTGGTGATTGGATACTCCGTCCACTTTCTGAAAGAGATCACTATGCGATTGCGGAATTCTGGTGTTAGCTTCCAAAAACCAGATTTTATCTTCTTTTTTATTCCAAAAGAATTCAAGATTAAAGGCTGAGTTATCAAAACCCACTTGATGCATTACTCTCTCACTAATTCTGGACATTTCATCCCGAACATTTCGTGGAAGTTTTGAAGGATATTGATAACGGGCAAAAGTAGTTCTATTGGGTTCCCGGATAGAATCAATAATCCCATAAGTATGAACATTACCATTAAATACATACCCTTCCAGGGTACATTGACGCCCCGAAATAATTTGCTCTGCAACACAGTGGGAGCTGTTTACATCTGCCACTTCAGGAGGTAACTCAATCATATCCAGTAATTGATCAAAAGGCTTAAACAAACCGATATTTTCTCTCAGAATTTTTATAGCCCTGTTAAAATTCTTCTTGTTGTTAATACGAAACCCCAACTGTGAACCTGTAGACTTGACAGGTTTAACCCAGAAAGGATAATCAAAGTGAATTTGCTCCAGCGGATTATCATCAAAAGGATTGAATTTAATGAACCCGGGAATATGTTCAGGAATAATTTTTTTCTGTTCCAGACGGCTCCAATATTTATGCTCACACTTAATAACACTCTCGAGACTGGGGCCCGGTACATTAAAACGTTCACACAGGATTGGCACAATAACGCTTACCGGAAAATCCGTATAGCCAACAATCGCATCAATAGTTCCATCGAACTTTTTAAGTTCATTTTCTGCAAGTTCAAGCATATCAATTAATCGGTATTTTCCGCTGTCAATGAGCTGATGTATATCCAAGAGACCAATAATGTTATAATTTTCAGCATTCTTCACTGATTGGATCATCCGTAAATTAAAGTCATCCAATCCAATGACAAAAATGTTTTTTTCCATTTTTTTCCTGTTTTATAATTAATGTAATAATTAATTTAATGGGATTAAAGAGTTTAATTATTTGCTCGGAATAAACTTACGGTCTAATAAATGCAACTTATCACCCGGAACCATAACATGTATGCTAATATTTTCCACTGAAATCATTTCTCCCTCTCTGATAGATGCCATATTTGTATGCCGGATAGTAGTGCCATCAACAACTATGATTAATCCTGAACCAATAACTTCCTGAATATCCCCGTTTTTAATAAGCAAGGAGGTATCTTCTCCCAAACCAATTCCCAATACCGCCGGATTGCTTGTTACAGCCTGGAACAAACGACCAAAACGACCTCGTTTAACAAAATGTGTATCAATGATGACATTATCCAAAAAGCCAAAACCACTGCTAAACTTAACCTCCCCTTTTCTCATTGCCTCATGACTACTACCTTCATAAATCATAGTATCGGACATGGCCATGGCTCCGGCACTAGTGCCTGCAATAACAACAGAAGTCTCTTTATACCTTTTTGAAAGAACATTTAAAAACTCGGTTCCTCCCAAAACTGTAGTCAATCTTAGTTGGTCTCCCCCTGTAAATAAAAAACCCTCGGCTTTATGAATGCGTTTAACTTTAGCTGCGGAAGTTGCATCCTTTCGGGTTCTTATATCCAGATTACCAACATTTTCAAAACCAAGGTTGCTAAAAGCATCTTTATACCGTTTAAAAGACTCTTTTGGAATACCTGAAGCGGTAGGGATAACTTCAATTCTTGCCTTTGCGCCCGGGAGTAATTCACAAAACTTGCTTAGTATCTGAGCATTGGTTTCCGGTTTTTCTCCATTGACCAACTCTCCCTCAGCATCTGGGTCTATAGGCAGAGCTACTTCGCCACCAATAACAATGAGAGATCCCTTTGGATTTTTCATCTAACATAAAAATATAAGGTAATTATCTGTAATTCACCTCTAAATATACAAAAAAACTTCATATATTTATATAGTATTCATATAAACACTTTTCTTTATTATTTTATGAAACGTCCATGATAAAATAAACATTAATATCACAAAAGGAAATGTTTATTTTATCATAGTAAGTTCCATATGACCTTTGAAAAATTAAAAATAACCATATGAAAATTTTAGAAATAAGAGCCTTAAGAGGACCTAATTACTGGTCTAACTGGCGTCATTATCTTATTGTAATGAAAATAGACCTGGAGGAAATGGAACATTATCCTTCAAATGAAATTAATGGTTTTCCTGAGAGACTGGAAAATCTTATTCCATCCCTTTATGAGCACAGATGCTCCAGGGGCTACGAAGGAGGTTTTGTAGAAAGGTTAAAAGAAGGAACATGGATGGGGCATATCATAGAGCATATAGCTCTTGAGATGCAAATCCTGGCTGGTATGCAGTGCGGCTTTGGGCGCACTCGCGGAGATGGTAAAGAAGGTGTATACAATGTTGTTTTTGCTTATGAAGAGGAAAGAGCAGGTATTTATGCAGCAAAAGCGGCTTTTGCAATTGTGGAAGCGCTAATTGCCAATAAATCATACAACATCGATAAAGATATCCAGGAACTCAGACAAATTCGGGAAGACGAAAGATTTGGGCCAAGTACAGCGTCCATTATCGACGAAGCTATGAAAAGAAATATTCCCATACTTCGTCTGAATGAATACTCTCTTGTGCAATTAGGCTGGGGAGTTCACCAACAAAAGATACAAGCCACCATGACAGGTAAAACCAGCAGTATAGGCTTAGAGATTGCATGCGATAAAGAAGAAACAAAAAATATCCTTTACAACAATGCGTGTCCCGTTCCTTACGGATTCGTTATTGATACAGAGGAAGAGCTGCAAGCAACAGTTCGCAGAATCGGCTTCCCTGTAGTAATCAAGCCGGTAGATGGGCACCAGGGAAAAGGCGCAACTATCAAGATAAATACGCTAGAGGATGCTCTACAGGCTTTCAAAACGGCACAGGGCTTTTCCAGCCGTGTGGTTGTAGAAAAATACATTAGCGGTTTTGATTACAGGATGCTTGTCATTAACAACAAATTTGTTGCTGCTGCCAGGAGAACTCCAGCACATGTTGTTGGGGACGGTCTCTCTACAATAAATGAATTAATAAGAGAAGTCAACAAAGATCCCCGCAGAGGTTTTGGCCATGAGAAAATGCTTACTGAAATCAAAGTTGACTCCATGACTCAACGACTTCTTGAACAGGAGGGCTACACATTGGATACAGTTCTGTCCAAAGGTAAAATATTTTACCTTAAGACAACTGCTAATCTCAGTACTGGTGGAATTTCCGAAGATGTTACCGACACTGTGCACACAACAAACATCTTTATAGCAGAACGGGTATCAAAATTCATCGATTTGGATATTTGTGGAATTGATGTTATTGCTCCAAACCTTACTGAACCTTTCAATGAAACAGGAGGAGCTGTTATTGAAGTTAACGGAGCACCTGGCTTTCGAATGCACCTGTCCCCTACAACTGGCCAACCAAGAAACGTAGCAAAACCAGTTGTTGATATGCTTTTCCCATCAGGAAACTCTGGCCGTATACCAATTATTAGTGTAACCGGGACAAATGGCAAAACCACTACAACCCGACTAATTTCTCATATCATGAAAATGAATGGCAAAAAAGTAGGTACAACTACTACAGATGGAATTTATATTCAGAATAACCTCATGTATAAGGGTGATTGCTCTGGTCCGGAAAGTGCCCGTTTTGTCCTGCGCGACCCAACTATTGATTATGCAGTATTTGAAACTGCGCGTGGTGGTATGTTAAGAGCTGGTCTTGCCTATGATTTGAGTAATGTAGGTGTAGTTACAAATGTAGCTTCCGATCACCTGGGACTTCATGGAATCCAAACCATGGAACAAATGACACGCTTAAAATCCATTGTTGCGGAAAACATATATGAAAATGGTTACGCAGTTTTAAACGCTGACGATGACAATGTATATGCTATGATGAAAAACATCAACTGTCAGGCAGCCCTGTTTAGTATGGTAGCGACAAACCCTCGTATCATAGATCATTGCTCTAAAGGAGGGACAGCTGCTGTTTATGAAGATGGATCTATAGTTTTACGAAAAGGCGATTGGTTTATTCCTGTTGAGAAAGTAATTAATATTCCTCTAACGTATTCAGGAAAAGCAGCTTTCCAGATTCAAAACGTTCTGGCAGCCTGCCTGGCTGCATTTGTACAGGAAGTTAAAGTAGAGGAAATACGTAACAGTCTTCAGACGTTTGTTCCCTCTCCTGCACAATTACCTGGAAGAATGAATGTTTTCACATTTGAAAAATTCAAAATAATTATTGACTATGCTCATAACCCTGCAGGTATGGAAGCGATGGGTAAATTTGTTGTATCACTAGGTTCAGATCATAGCATAGCTATAATTGCTGGTACAGGAGACAGACGAGATGAAGACTTAAAAGATTACAGCAGAGTGGCAGGTGAATACTTTGACGAGCTAATTATCTGGGAAGACCAGGACAGCGCAAGAGGACGTGACAGCAAAGAGGTTATGGAGCTGATCGTAGAAGGGGCTAAAATTAAACCGGGAAATATTTTTCAGGTTATTTTAGATGAGGACGAGGCTGTTGACCATGCCTTACAAAAGGCACCACAGAATTCCATAATATGCATCTTTACCGGCAGAATTGAAGAAATGACAGCAAAAATTAATAAACATAAAGAAGAGGAGCTTGACCTGGAAATCTCCAAAAAGGACATTCCAAACATAAACTTATCGTCTGATTGATAGTAAATTAAAACTGGTTATTTTTTTAATATTAGCAACAATAAAACAATTTAACAGTAGAACAACAATATAATGAAAACAATCACGAATTTCCATGAAAGTGTCAGAGTAACCGATCATATTTGGATTCCTTTATCTGACGGAACAAAGCTTGCAGCAAAAACGTGGATTCCCAAATCGGCTGATAAGCATCCAGTTCCTGCTATTCTGGAATTTATCCCATACCGCAAGCGCGACTTCGAAGCCGTAAACGACTCTATTACCCACGGTTACCTGTCTGGTCATGGATACGCTTGTCTGAGAGTTGATTTGAGAGGATCCGGCGATTCGGAAGGAGTTCTGCGCGATGAATACCTCCAACAAGAACAGTGCGATGGGCTTGAACTTTTACAATGGATTGCAAATCAGCCGTGGTGTAATGGTTCAATTGGCATGATGGGAATTTCATGGGGAGGATTCAATTCGCTTCAACTGGCCGAACTTCAGCCCCCGGAATTAAAAGCGATCATTACAGTCTGTTCCACTGACGATCGTTATGCGGATGACGTTCATTACATGGGCGGTTGCCTTTTGGGAGATAATCTTTCCTGGGCTTCAACGATGTTTGCCTATAACTCCTGCCCTCCTGACCCTGCCCTGGTTGGTGAAAAGTGGAAAGATATGTGGTTTGACCGCATGGAAGGTAGTGGACTATGGTTGAAAAAATGGCTTGAACACCAACACCGAGACGATTACTGGAAGCATGGTTCAGTGTGTGAAGATTTTTCAAAAATCCAATGTCCGGTTATGGCCGTAAGCGGATGGGCTGACGGATACACAAATGCGGTTTTCAGACTTCTGGATGGGTTGAATGTTCCGCGGAAAGGACTAATTGGTCCATGGAGTCACAAATACCCTCATTTTGGAATACCCGGGCCCGCTATTGGCTTTTTACAAGAAATGCTACTTTGGTGGGATAAATGGCTAAAAGGAAAGGAAACCGGAATTATGGAAGAACCTATGCTCAGAGTATGGATGCAGGACAGCGTCCCTCCCAGCCCCCTCTACAAAAAACGTCCCGGACGATGGGTAGCTGAACAAACATGGCCTTCAGAGAATATCAAAACCCAAAAATATTATTTACATACCAGCCATGACCTACTGACGAATTCTCCCGAAAATAATGAATCGCTGACCATTCAATCTCCTTTAAGCGTGGGCCTGTTTGCAGGAAAATGGTGTTCCTACGCTGCACCCCCTGACCTGCCTAATGACCAGCGTGAAGAAGACGGCGGTGCCCTGATATTTGAAACACCACCACTTGAGGAAACTTTGGAAATTATGGGCGCACCGGTTTTCAACCTTGAATTTTCATCCAGTGAACCCATCGCTATGGTAGCTGTTCGTTTATCGGATGTTGCCAGGGATGACAAAGCGACCCGCGTCACTTATGGCTTACTCAATCTATGCCACAGAGAGAGTAATGAATCGCCGGAATTACTGAAACAGGACCATCCATACAAAGCACGAATCGAATTGAATCACATTGCCCAGAGCTTTCCTGCCGGCAACCGACTGAGACTTTCTATATCAACATCTTACTGGCCTTTGGCATGGCCTTCTCCCAAACCTGTTCGGCTTACAGTTTATACTAAGAATAGTAATCTTGAACTTCCCGTGAGGAAACCCCAAAAAGCCGATCAGAATCTTCGCCCATTTGATGAGCCGGAAGGCGCTTCAGCAATAAACACAAGTCAAGTGGAACCTAAAAGTCACAGATGGAGAGTGATACGAGACCTGGCAGAAGAAGAATCCACCATGGAAGTAATCATTGATAATGGGACGCTTCATTTCGAAGATATAGACTGGACTGTGACAAATTGTGCAAAAGAATGGTACACATTTGAGCGTAATAATTTTACATCTGTGAGAGGCGAAACTCTTTGGGACAGAAGATTTCATAGAGGAGATTGGGATGTTGAAATTGTTACAAGAACAGTGCTTACTTCATCTGAAACTCATTTTAGAGTGCATGCCGAACTGGATGCATGGGAAAAAGATGAAAGGGTGTTTTCAAAAAACTGGCAGTATGAAATTCCCAGAAAGTATGTTTGATTTTTTCACGAATAAATCTGGGCATCATCTTCTCTGCGCCGGTTGTTCCAATTTTTCAAGTGTCGCCCTGGTATGTGATCCCTTCAAGTCATAAATGGCCAAGAGATATTATGGTTGGAATCGTTTCATTTGCATTTTCAACCATTTTAATTACTTTTTTCGGAGAAATTATTCTCCAGGCATATTTTTCAAGGAATGCACTCCGGATGACATCCATACTGGCACCTGTAATAAGACTCTATCAGGTTGTTTTATACCCGGTGGCAAAACCAAGTGCCATATTGCTGGATTTTTGGTTAGGTAAGGAAATAACGCAATTTTTTACAGAGAAAAACATCAAGTTATTTTTGAAAAAACATATAGAAGGCTCAACAACTGAAATCGGCCATATAGAAGATACCGGCGCTAATAACTTCCTCTCCCTGGATGATATGACCATTGAACAGGAAGGTGAAAACATTAACCCGGACAGTATAATACCATAATACCTCTTGAAATCCGAAATGGTAAAATCTCATTTCCTTCGTTCTCACCTAAGCCTGTGACCCATTTGTACAGAAAATAAACCGGTCCGGGAAGAAGTGGATCATACTAACTAATGAAAAGGATAAACCCAGTTTATTGCTGGATGCGGATAACTTTATCCGGTCTGCTTTATTTTGCAATGCTTGTGACAAAACTGAAGATCATTGTCACACCCAGATCATTCTGAAAGACAAAAAAACAGCCATGTGAAAAATAATGCTGAATTTCAAAAACAAAGAGAATGTTCATTCGGATGTGCCTTATGAAAAAGATATAGTTCTATATTGGACCAAGGATGTAAAAAGAATCATAACAGGAGTTGATATTTTAGTCCGCCTCTGATGCTTAGTAAAAGAGAATCTGATTTTTGAAAATGTAATGGCAATCTATTGAATCCGTAAGATTACCCCTCCCCTTTAAAATCAAAATTCAGTTTTGACTGGAAATTGGAAATTTCATTCAATACTTTCTTTAACGTAGTAACTTCTATATGCGTGAGCTCGTCAATATTGACTTTGTTATCCGGAGCCTTACCGTTTAAAATGCAACGTGACTGAAACCGAAGCCTCTGGTACATTAAGAAATTATAGGATTGCAACAGTTCATCATACATGGACTTATTAATGATTTCTTGTTCATACAACTGCATCAATCTTAATAAAGAATTGGTTTCATTCAGTTTATTCTGAAGGGCATATATACGAATAAACCCGGTTACAGGCAGGAGGACTTTCTTAATATCAATATTGTTTTCATCTGCACTCTGATGATTCCCCACTATATTGCCAAAAAAGCTTAACGGCGGCTTGAACTTTATGATGGATTGTGCCAGGTGATAAAAGAATACCGGCTTGTTCTCTACATTTTTATTGACATGTTGGCGCAGCGTGTCAATGAATTCCTCATTCCCGTATATGCACCTGAAATCAAAGAAAATGCTTGAATCCAGTATACTTTCCGGATCGCTGCTGTTTATCCAGTCAGAGAAGTATTCTTTCCAGACTGACAAAGGCTGGGTCCATTTTGGATTTTGGGCCATAATATTACCATTACAATATTCATATCCCACAAAATCCAGGTTTTTGCATATCCTTTCACCGAGGTTCTGAAAATAACGATAGGTTTTTTCTGATTCCCCATTCTTTTGATCCTCAAATACAATGGCATTATCCTGGTCGGTTTTCAGCGTTTGTTCCATTCTTCCCTCGCTCCCCATTGCCATAAATGCAAAATCACAGGGAGGCTCCCCTATCTCCTCTATAGCCAAGTCTATGATCCGCCTGGTTATTGCATCTGCCAGGTTTGTGATAATGCTTGTTATGTTGCGCGTTTTCGTGCTGCCTTCTATTAATGCATTAACCAGCACCGGCAATTTTGAATGAATGGTTTTCAATTCCCGGATGTCTTCAGCCTTTTCTGTTTCATGTATTAAGTTACTTATGGTATTGCTTTGGATGCGCAATAAGTCTTTCCTGCTTATTTCCCCATAAATCTCCCCTTTATGATTCGTTATTCCAAGGTGTGAAACATTCTTATTCTTTATTTCTAATAAGGCCTGGTATAAAAACGCATTTTCAGACAGGGTGACAACGGGGGAGCTCATTATTTCCAGTGCCGTTTTTTGCAGATCCATGTTTTTTGCCAAAACTCTCTTCTTCAGATCGCTTTCAGTAATTACTCCTATGATCGTATTTTCGTTGGAAACAAAAACAATGGCCCTTTCTTTTCTTGTCATGAGGTCTATTACTTGCTGAATGGAAGAATCCATCGGACATTTCACACCCTCTTTCACATAGTTATAAACAGGCTGGTTCATGAGCAGTAAAGCAGTTTCCAATTCCCTTGACAGGTTTTCTGTTTCCTTTTCAATGGCATGATGAGGGGTTATTTCTTTTACGACAACAATATACGCGTCATTATCACCATGCTTCACTTTTGAGATGGACAATACGACATCTTTTCCTTTATTTTTTCCGCTTTTTATCCTGGATTCAAAGGAAATGGATTTTTGAGGGTCATCAAATGACTGGACAATATTCTGCCAGTTAGCTTCAAACAGATCATCAAATTTCAAATGGGTAACATCCCATACCTCATAACCAATTAAATGACTGAATTTTATATTGCTGAATATAATTTCATTATCCATAATCATCAAAGTACCTTCAGTGGAGGCTTCAACGAGCGATTTGTATTTTTGCCTCGATAATTTAAGCTCATCTTCTGCATTTTTTCTTTTGTTTTCAATTCGCAAACTCTGGCGGATGATGTAGAATAATATGGCTATAATGATTGCTGTTATGAGTATTGAAATATGGATTAACCGTTTTTCCAGCTGGTTAATCTCTTCCTTGACGTCTTCAATATATATACCTGTTCCTATAACCCAGTTCCATGGCTGAAACGCCTTTACATACGATAATTTCGGTACGATGCGGTTTGGGTCGTCCTTCCATTGCCACATATAGCGGATAAAGCCATCATCTTGTTGTTTTACCAGTTCAACCGCTTCGACAAATAGCCTTTTCCCTTCTCTATCCTCATATTCCGATAGGTCTGTATTTACCAGTTCATCCCTGTAAGGATGCATGATCATGGTAGGCTGCATATCAATGATCCAGTAGTAATCTTTATTTTCTTCGCCATAACGCATTTGGGAAATCTGCCGGGCTGCTCTTTCCTGTGCTTCGGCTTTTGTTAATGTGCCATTGACATATTCCTGGTTGTAATCATCCAGCACATTCCAGGCAACATTCACAAGCTCACGGATCATTTCCTTCTTCCTGTCCATCAGGTTTTTCTCGAACGAGGGTAGTATGATCCCGAAAATGGAAATAATGAACAATCCAATGGCTAAGATGGAAGGAAGGATAATACTGAAAAAAAATGCATTAAGGTTTTTATTCAATGCCATGATCCTGGGTTTAATAGATTCTGAATGACTGTACTGTCTCTTCTTTTACATCAAAAATACAAAAACCGTTTCGTTTACCGTTTAAAACTACAGATGGTACGCTAATCGCATTATTCGCGGATAATGCAGCCTCTTTTCTGAACCTGTATTTCTTTATCTTCTTTCGGGTTATTTTCGAAAGCCCGGTTGTATGAGTATGACCAAAAAAGCTTAACCGGCAGTTCTTTTGCCGTATGAATTCAAAATGATTTTTAAATTCATCCCTGTAGGTAAAGAATGTTTTCCCGGTACCTGACAAATTGGGGTAAACATAATGCGAAAACAGGATGCTTCCCATAGATGTTGACAACACAACATACTCTGGTAACGACCTTAGATATTCTATATCTTCGCTAGTGTAAAGCGGATCGATATCATTTTCTTCATGCAGCCAGATCTTATCCATGGAAATTCTTTTTCGTTCTTTGTAATCAAGCTGATACCAGTTTTCCGGATAATTAAAAAAAGTACTGTTCGCAGGAGTGATTCCTGCAGCGTGCATATCATGATTTCCCAGCACAACATAAGCACAGTTTGACCGGATGATTTGCAGACATTCATGAGCATCTCGTGTGTTCATGTGATTGTAATAAGGCACACTGTATCCTGAAATATCACCCAGACATACGATTTGATCCACACGATGTTTTTCTATGTTCTTTAACGCCGCTTTTAAATTGATTATATCCTCATGTATGTCTGATATAATGGCAATTTTCATTATTTCAATGATTTCAGAAGGAATAGATGGTACTCAGCAATACTCTTGTATTTGACACATTATTTGTGCTTGCAGGCACATAATTCACATCATAATTACTACCGTATGCAGCAGAAGTATATTCGATTTCTGCAGCAATTTTAAACTTGTTCGATACAAAAGACACCCTGGGAGAGATTCTTAGCAATGATTCAATATTTGTTCCCAGTCCATATACAGCATTATCAGCATCAGACATGGCTTCTTTCGTACCCGTGTTTTTCAGAAAACCACCAAAGACACCTGCCTGCCATTTCTTACCGTTCGTGTGAATATCGCTCCAGAATGTAATATTGGTTAACGGGGTATAGGATAATTCGCCTGTCGTTGTGTTTACTACACCCTTAACTGCAAAACCACTAATGGAAAGTACATCAGCAATGTTTTCCCCGTATCGCCCCTGTATTTTTATGGTAACAGGTTCCAGTGCAATTTTTGAAAAAGCAATGGCCGTTAATCCTTTTACTTCTTCATCTACTTTGTACCTGGTTGTTTGTGGAGGAGGACCTACTGTTACATCATTGTATAATCTCGGAACAATGGTTTTGTAGGCTACTCCGGCTCCAACCAGGACATCCGTTTTTGAGTCCGGCTTTGCCCGGTTGTAATGCACCTGGAAATGGGCGTCCGGCATTCCTGCATTTCTCAGATACTCAGAACTTGCTCCGTTTACCCCCCTGGAAGCATAATCGCGTTGAGATAACAAAGCTGCTATTATCTGGAAATTTCCTGCGGTTTGTGTTACCCTGATTTGAGGATTCCGGGCAAACGACTGCAGTGGAGTTCCGGTATTAAATGATATCGTACCCGGGAAGCAACCGGTTACAAAGAGCGGGTTCCAGTATTGACCGGTTATAAGCTCGGTTTGGGGCCAGTTAAGTTTGATCATGGCATGCCGCATTCTGAATAAATTGATGTTGTCGTTTGCCTGCCCAAAAAAATCACCTTCAATCACTCCTGAGGTCTTGGCTCCCAATGCATCCGGACCAGTGATTGTTGCCTTCAGCCTGGATTGAACAGCCAGGAAATTAAAATTTGGATTGGCGTTGATATCATTGTTGTTAATATCGAATGATTCGGCTGCCGGCCACAATAAAAAATGGCCTTCTCTTGCACTTACTGTTTGACGTGAATCATAAAAAAAATCGTTCTTAACAAAACCTGAAAATTGAATTCCAAATTTCTTTTCATCGTCCTGGGCTTTGCCAGTTAAAGTGGTTAGGATTCCCAGTGTAATTAACAGTAGAATTTTAATTTTCATGTTTTTCATTTTTAGATGTACTTTTTATTCGTTCAGGTGGAAATAATTTTCTTAGAAAACTCCGTTTTTCCAGGGGTTTTCCCAACAACAGGTTTAAATTGTTCTCAGCGGTCATATTTCGTTCCCACAAATCGAGGGCTGTCTTATAATGTTTTGCCGCTTCTTCATATTGCATCCGGTGCCTTTTTATGATTCCCAGATTAGTGTAGCTCACAGAGAGCCTTCGTTTTGTTTCTAACTGGGCCTCCTGTATTTCATCTATTCTGTTGTTTATAAACTTTTGCTGTAATTCATCGGAATACTGCTCAAGTCCCTTGTAAAATTCCGGTTCAATAAGTTCTCTTATCTCTTCCCGGCTTTTGTTCTCAAACCGCTCCAGCCAATCCGTATACACAGCAATGCTCTTATTTACCATTTTTTCAGCCAGAAAAATAATTGAATCCTGCCTGTTATATTGGGTGCTGGCAGAATCCGCATGTAAGGCCATGGTAAGGTATGAAGCCGCTTTGTTGTTGTACAGCACAGCGATCTCAAATGAATTGATATAGTGCGGGTGGTTGGAATAGACTGCTTCTATGGAATCCATCAGCACAAAGATGCTGTCGAAGCTGCTGGTTTTCGTATAATCGTTATACTTTTCATACAACAGTCTGGCCTCTTTAATACGCGGATCAACATTATTATTTATCCCCTTGTAATAGTGGTTAGATATCAGGATGCTTATGAAAACAAGAGCACTCATTATGAGTACAAGTGCTCTTGTTGATTTATTTTTTAGTATACCCATTATGAATGAACATTTTCCACAAGGAATTTACGTATCTCAAGTGGAGTTTCTTTTGAAAGTTTAGATACTATGATGTTTACAATGATTGCCAGTGGAGCTCCAATCCATGCGAAATACCAGGCTCCCAGCCAGTAGTCAACAAAATCATGGAATGGCCATACAACGCCCATTTTTCCTGCAATAAAATAGGTTAACGATATGAGAGAAACAATGCCACCGGCTATGAGTCCGGCAATTGCTCCCTGCTTGGTCGAATCGCTCCACCAGATACCCAACAGGAACAATGGGAATATGGTACAACCTGCCAGCGAGAAAGCCACAGCAACTAACTGACCAATAAGTGCTAGCTCAGCCAGTGCTATCACCGATACAATGATGGCCATCAACACGGTTGCAAATCGCGCATATAGCAATTGCTTTTTGAGTGATGCCGCAGGATTGATGACTTTAACATATAAATCATGGGCAAAGGCCGATGAACCTGCAACCAGTAATCCGGAAACCGTTGAAAAGGCGGCAGATACACCTCCGGCTGCCAGAAATCCTACAATTAACGGATGTACATTACCAAGCTGGGCTGTATACACCACAATGGCATCCTTAGCCAGTTTTCCTACCTCGGGGTTTGCTGAAAGAGGAGTTCCCAGGGCTGAATAGACAGGGGCGCTCCAATAAAGGATACAAATAAAGAACAGGCCCCATACAACAGACCAGCGAGCATCTCTCGCTTTGGGTACAACATAAAAGCGCTGAATAACATGAGGAAGACCGGCTGTTCCTATCATTAATGAAAAAGCAATGGCCATGAACTGGAAAAAGGTTTTACCGGTAGCCGGATCCCAGGGCATAGCATACTCCGGTGAGGCCACCATAGCAAACTCATGGCCCAGCGAATTCACCAACTGCGTGGTTTCGCTTAATGGAATCCCCGTAATGACATCAGATACTACCGATCCATAACCAATCTGTGGCAGTACCCAGAAATAATCGAATTTATAGTTCAGAATAAATAAGGGGATCAAAAAGGAGATAATGATAATGACGTATTGGATCTGCATGTTTTTCGTTACACCCAGCATACCTGAGATAAGGGTGTAAGCCAGCACGACAGAACCTCCGATAATCACTGCCCATGCATAGTTGATGCCTAATATCCATTTAAACATAAGTCCAATCCCACCAAACTGCCCAACACAATAAGAGATCGATATTAGAATGGCTATAATAGCACCAACAGCTCTGAGCGTCTGTGAGTAATAACGATCCCCGATAAAATCAGCGGCTGTATATTTACCATATTTTCTTATTTGACCTGCCATGAGTATCAATAACAAAACATAACCGCCGGTCCAGCCAATAACATAGGCCAGTCCGTGATACCCGGATCCATACATAAGGGCTGCCATACCCAGGAAAGATGCAGCACTCATCCAGTTGGAGGCTATCGCCATACCGGAGCCTACTTTTGTTATGCCTCTGCCTGCTGCATAAAAATCAGTTGTATCTTTGGCTCTGAAAAAGATACCCACGAGTACAAAAAGAACAAGTATAGTAATGAGAATGATCGCGGGACCTACCTTAAAACTGCCCTCTAATTGCGTAGCTGCTGTAGCAGCCTGGGAAACAAAAGGGAAAGATAATAATAAAGACAATAGTATATATGCTTTTTTCATATTTTTTCATTTAGAATGTGATGAGTGATTTTAATCGACGATATTCAATTTTGCATTTACCCGATCGGTGAAAACGCAATACAACCAACAGAGACCTACAAATAAGATAAGCAGGAATACCGCGGTATAAAAATAATGGAAAGGAAATCCCAGGAATTTAAAATCCGTTAAAACCGACTGATTATGCACCATGTACTTTTTCATCACTACCGGTAGTTTTGTCTTTGATTCCTCTGATAAGGCATCAATACGCTCCGACTTAAGTTCCAGTGGCAAAATCGTTGACCGGACATCTGTTGAGGAGAGATTTAAAACCGGACCCAGCTCCTTCGATAAATTCCTTTTGGCATTGATATAACCCGGATTCGATATATTTTCAATGTTTTCTCTTATTTCCTCAAATTCACGGATCATTGCTACACGTTCCTCTTTCAATGAATCCGGAGTAAGTTGATAGACGGAATAGCTTAAAGCATTGTTTAATACAGGCTTATCCGCATCGGAAAGCATAATTTTCCCGAGAACTGAAAGGGTGGACTGTCCGAATTGAATCAATTCTTTGTCGCTTGCTTTTCCCTTTTCTACCTGGGGCCACACATTTTGAAAAGTAATGTAATCTGCCTCTGGTGTTGGTTCTTCAATAATTTTTAGCAGAACATGAAAACCAAAAATTGCAATCACCCAAATCAAGACCAACCAAATAGTTATATTTCTATTTGATCTAGCCTGGGGAGTGGTAGGTTTAAAAAAACTAATGTGGTAATCTTTAGTTGTTTTAGCCATAAGTTTAGGGTTAAAGGTGAATAATTCTGATTCCCAAAATAGTAAAAAATTAAGTGCAGTCCACATTTACTCTCAAATTTTTAATGAATTGGCATTGAAAATTTTATGTTTAAAACGAATGTTTGCTGCCCCGGGTAAATGAATTCGGAGTATTTTATGAGA
>CAZPDP010000044.1:0-30259 GCA_964585385.1 uncultured Bacteroidales bacterium | reverse complement strand
GACCTTTGGGTTATGAGCCCAACGAGCTACCAACTGCTCCACCCCGCAATATATTATTAATATTTTCAATCAATTTAAAGAACCTGGTTTCGCATACTCGATTCGAACTTAGGTCCGGCTGCTGCCGGATATGAACCCAACGTCCCGCCATCTGCGGGACCACCCCGCAATATATTATTAATATTTTCAATCAATTTAAAGAACCTGGTTTCGCATACTCGATTCGAACTTAGGTCCGGCTGCTGCCGGATATGAACCCAACGTCCCGCCATCTGCGGGACCACCCCGCAATATATTGTTAAAAACATTTTTGTAATGAACGTTTGCTTTCCTGTTTAAAAGCGAATGCAAATATAAAATTATTATGTAAAAAATCAAAATTTTACTGATTTTTTGACTTAACATTATTCAAGTATACAGAGTAAAAAAAGCTTTTGAAACTAAATGAAGAACATTTTATCCTTGTTGTTGTAATTAAATTACTTAATACATGATTATGCAAAAGTTCATTACTCTTTTTTTAATGATTCTCTCCTTTTCCACTCATGCCCAAATCAAAGGGAAAGTTTATGATGCAGCTAACAATGCACCTATTGAAAATGTACACATTCTATCGGATGGAAAATTGATAACAACAACCAACCAACAAGGGAAATTCATTATAGAAAATATACCTGCAACCGATTCCCTGCAATTTGAGCACCTGGGATATAAAACCACATGGGTTGCCCTGAAAGATAAAACACTGTTGTCCGTTGCCTTAAAAAGCAGTAGTGTTGAAATAAGTGATGTTACTGTAACAGCCTACAACAGACCACAAAAAGCATTTGGGGTCGCAGGCGGACTGGAAATAATCAACACCCAACAGATACAAGAAATTTCAATCAGTTCTCCCGAGCCCGTATTCAACAGCATGCCTGGTTTATTTATGCATAACGGGGCCAAAAACACCAACAGAATTACCATACGGGGTATCGGCTCTAGAAGTCAGTATACCACTACAAAAATCAAGGCTTATCTTAATGAGATTCCTTTAACCTCAGGAATAGGAGAAACAACGCTGGAAGATTTGGATATGGACCTGGTAAATCGGGTTACTGTACTGAAAGGACCTGCCTCATCTGTTTACGGGGCTGCCCTGGGCGGCACAATCCTTTATAATATGGGAACGCCGGAAGAAGATGGTTTAAGTTTGAAACAACAGACAACAGCGGGCTCTTTTGGAATGGTAAAAAACAGTTCCCAAATCAAATGGAAGAACAACAAAACAGGCTTACAACTTGCTTACAACAAACTAAATGACAGAGGCTTCAGAGAAAACGACAATTACAACAGAGATGGATTAACAGCCCTTTTCAAACATCAAATCACAAAGGATATTGGTGTAACCTACCTGGGAAGGTTTCATAGTTTGAAAGCCTACATTCCCAGCTCTCTGGACGAACAAACCTATAACGCAAACCCTGAAAAAGCTGCAAACAACTGGTTGGCTGTTAGCGGGCATGAAGCCTATAACCGGTTTCTCAACGGACTATCCTTCAATATCGACCTGGCCCAAAACCTGACAGTAAACTCCAGCATGTTCCTGAAATATTATAACGGCAATGAAGTCAGGCCTTTTAACATACTTGATGATAATTCCAAAACAGCCGGAAGCAGAAACCTACTCCAATGGAATACTCAAGTTGGTAAAATAAATTTAACCTCGCGGGCAGGTTTTGAATACCTCTTTGAAGAGTATGACTGGAATATATTTGAAACGCTGGAGAACGGTGAAAAAGGGGATAGACTCGGTAAAAACAAGCAGAAAAGAATGAATCAGAACTATTTCGGGTCTGTGGAAGCCCGATTTAACAAACTAACTGTTAGTGCTGGCTTCAACCTAAATAATACCTTTTACGATTACTTTGATTTGTTAACAGATGAAAAAGATTTATCCGACAAAAAAAACTTTGACTGGATACTTTCTCCCCGTATCTCAGCCACCTACAACTTCTCCGGCCACTTGATGCTTTACAGCACTGTTAGCCACGGCTTCAGTACTCCTACTTACGAAGAAACCCTCAATGCCGACGGTTATGTTACCGGATCTGTAAAACCAGAAAAAGGCTGGAACAGGGAGCTGGGATTTCGTTATAATGACCGGGAAAGAAAAATATTTATTACGCTTTCGGGATATTCTGTCTCTGTAAAAGATTTGCTGGTTACTAAACGCATTGCCGAGGATGAGTTTTATAAAATCAATGCCGGCCAAACTCTACACAACGGCATGGAAATATCAGGGCGTTTTCACTGGTTAAATAACGCTTTTATGAACAGCTCTTTACATTTAAGCTACGCTTACAGCGACCATCAATTCAAGGATTTTACAGATGAAGGAACTGATTATTCGGGCAATCATCTGCCCGGGATACCCCGTCAAAAAACCTTTATACAGTTGGATGCCCGTTTAAAAAAAGGATTTTACGTAAATACTCATTTATTATGGGTGGACAAAATGCCCATGAATGATGCCAACTCACTGTATTCAGATGCTTACAGCAGGTTAAATCTTAAGGCCGGGTATCAAAAAACCCTTTCGGCAAAATGGCACTTAAATATTTACGTAGGGATTCAAAACCTAACCGACAATCATTATGCTGCCATGATCCTGATTAATGCTCCCTCATTTGGTGGTTCTCCCCCGAGGTACTATTATCCCGGAGAATCCAGGAATTTTCTTGGAGGAATTTCTTTCACCTACCAATTTTAAAGATCAGTCAGGAAAAAAATAGCATAATTTTCTAATGCAGCTCATTTTCAGGAAGATTATTTCCTTCTGCTCTTAAAAAATCTACATTTCCTTCTACATCAATCTCAAATACCCATTTTCTTTCAAACATACAGCCTGAGGGACAATCACCCCAACCCTTACTAAAAATAAGCTGTAAAGTATTTTCTCTTAAATGAAGGATTGCAACTCACATATTTCATAATGGTATATAAATGATTCTTTGATCTATACGAAAATATGAAAACAAACGCTGCGTTTGAAAACTAATTTATACAATTTTTTTACAATCGTGAATAATCAAAAAAATCCACTACATGGAAAAATACTTCACAGAACCTGCCCTGCTGAATAGCAGTCAATCAAAGCATTGTTGAAATAAAAGGAGAAAGTCGCTGTTCCTAATCTTTCTTCAGGGCATTTTCAATATCTTCTATCAAATCCTCTGCATTTTCAATACCCACAGACAAGCGTAATAAACTACTCTTTATTCCTTCTTTTCGCCGTTGTTCTTCGGTTAATTTTTTATGCGAGGTAAGGATAGGCGCTGAAATAATTGATTCTACACCACCGAGGCTTATGGCCGGAGTAATAATTTTCAATTTTTTCTGAAAATCCACAATATCCATCTCATTCAACTCGAATGAAATCATCCCGCCAAAACCATTCATTTGTTTTGCTGCTATGATATGCTCCGGGTGAGTGGGCAGACCAGGATAATTGACCCGGTTAATGCCATCATGATTATCCAAAAAGACGGCAATTTCCATAGCGTTGCGGTTTTGTTGCCGAACCCTGACATAAAGGGTTTTCAGGCTTCTTTCCAACAAGTGGCACATAAAAGGATTCAGGCTTCCGCCCAGGTTAATAGCCGTTTGCTGAATGGTATCAATGTGCTTTTTGTCGCCCAGTATAAATCCTGCGGAGATATCACTATGGCCTCCCAGGTATTTTGTAGCGCTGTGTATAACCAGGTCAATACCAAAATCTTTGGGATTCTGATTGATTGGGGATGCAAAAGTATTATCGGCAATGGAAAGCAGATTCTTCTGGTTTGCAAAATCAGCTACCTTTTTCAAATCTATAACAGATAACAATGGATTCGAAGGGGATTCGAGGTACAGGATTTTAGTGTTTTCTTTTACTGCATCTTCAAAAGCACTCATTGAATTGTTATCAACAATAGAATATTCGATACCAAATTTTTCCAGTTCATTCAATATAAAGTTTGTTGTTCCCCCGTATAATCCATGCTGAAATACTACATGATCTCCCTTCTGAAGAAATGCATACAGAACCGTACTTATGGCCGCCATACCTGAGGAGAAGACCAACCCGCTTTCACAATTTTCCAGGGCAGCTACTTTACGGGCCACTATTTCCTGGTTAGGTGTATTGGAATACCTGGTATAATCAATTCTTTCTGAATCAAGATATTTATAAGAAGTAGAAGTAAAGACCGGATTGTTCACACCTCCAAGGCGTGCATCCGTTTGTCCTTCATGGACACATAAGGTTTCTTTTGATTTATTCATAGCATAAAAGTTTTCTAACCTATATAATTCTAAAATTATTCCTTTCTCCGACAGCGATTAAGAATTACTCAAAATAAATAAAAATTGATTTGATAATCAATATTCTGGAAGAACTTTCATATTGAAATTTCCGTGGGAGGAGTTAAACTATTGGCTTCAATTCAAATCATAGTAAATATGACAAAAATCATAATAACCTAAAACCTGAATCTATGAAATCATTTCCCATTTACACAGCAATGCTATTGGCATTCACAATGATTTGGAGCAATTTGTTTGCTCAAACTGATCCCGCATTATTCCAGGGGATGAAAGCAAGAGCTGTTGGTCCGGCCGGTATGAGCGGACGAATTGCTGATATCGAAGTTGTTGAAAACAACACAGACATTATTTATGTGGGTTCTGCGACGGGTGGTCTCTGGAAAAGTGACAACGGCGGAGTTACCTGGAAACCAATTTTTGACGATCAGCCTGTATCATCTATTGGAGCAGTAAGTGTTTATCAGAAAAACCCCAGTATTGTATGGGCCGGCACGGGTGAAGGCAATCCCCGAAACAGTGTTGGCGTAGGCTATGGCATTTACAAAAGCCTCGACGGCGGAAGAACCTGGAAATACATGGGTCTGAAAAATACACAAAAAATCCATCGCATCATTGTGCACCCGGAAAACCCGGATGTCGTATATGTTGCAGCACTCGGGCCTACATGGAAACCCCACGAAGCAAGAGGTGTTTACAAAACTACGGATGGAGGCAAGACATGGGAAAAAATACTTTACAACAATGATTTGACGGGTTGTGCAGACCTGGTCATGGATCCCCAAAATCCCAACAAACTTTTCGCTGCTATGTGGGAGCACAGACGCTGGCCCTGGTTTTTTAATTCTGGCGGACCAGGCAGTGGGATATACAGAACCTATGACGGAGGAGAATCATGGACTCAAATTACACATGAAGATGGACTCCCGGAAGGAAATCTCGGGAAAACCGGGATGGCCATTGCCAGAACCAATACAGATATTGTCTACGCACTGGTGGAAGCCAAAGACAACTGTCTCTGCCGGTCTGAAGATGGAGGTCATACCTGGAAGATAGTGAATTCAGAAGAAAATATTAACAGCCGGCCTTTTTATTATGCGGATATTTTTGTTGATTCTGAAAATGAAAACAGGTTGTTCAGCCTTCAATCCGTAATTAAAAAAAGCGAAGACCGGGGAAAATCGTTTGAGCGACTTCCAAGGAAAACTCACAGCGACAACCATGCTATGTGGATCAACCCCAAAAATGGGAAACACATTATACTTGGAACAGACGGCGGAGTGAACATAACTCATGACGGTGGGCACACCTGGCGCTTTATACAAAACCTGCCCCTGGCACAATATTACCATATCAGCGTGGATAAACAGATTCCCTATAACATATACGGAGGCATGCAGGACAACGGCTCATGGGTTGGACCGTCCAGTGTCTGGGAGCAGGGAGGTATAGCCAACTTTCACTGGAAAGAAGTAGGCTTTGGCGATGGATTCGGTACCCTCAGCGACCCGGACGACCCAAATAAAGGATACAGCATGTGGCAACAGGGCAATCTTATGCGCTTCGACATTGCAACAGGAGAACGGAAACAAATACAACCGGCACCGCCTGCTGATTCCATTGAGCTCAGATTCAACTGGAATGCACCCCTTGCAATTAGCCCATTCGATCCCAGCGTTTTATACTTTGGCAGCCAGTATCTTCACAAATCAACAGACAAAGGAGATAGCTGGGAGATAATCAGTCCCGACCTGACTACCGATAATCCTGAATGGCAAAAGCAGGAAGAAACCGGAGGATTGACAATAGACAACACCGGAGCTGAAAATTTTACCACACTGTTTGCTATTGCTCCGAGCCCTGTAAATAAAAACGTAATATGGGCCGGCACAGACGATGGTAATGTCCACGTAACCAAAAATGAAGGAGAAAGCTGGGAAAACGTGGTAAAGAACATACCCGGTCTTCCTGAAAATAGCTGGTGTTCAAGTATAGAGGCTTCGCATTCCGACGCAGGCACAGCCTACATCACATTCGATGATCACCGCAGAGGAAATTGGGAAACTTATGTATACAAAACAGATAACTATGGAAAAAGCTGGAAAAGCCTCACAAAAAATAACCCAACGGCGGATAATAAAAATGAAGAATGGGGCTATGCCCATGTTATTCTGCAGGACTATAGAAATGAGGATTTGCTGTACCTGGGAACTGAGTTTGGCTTGTTTGTAAGCTTTGATGATGGAGAAAACTGGATGAAATGGACACAAGGTGTTCCAACGGTTCCTGTACGAGACATGGTTATCCAAAAAAGAGAAGATGACCTGGTGTTAGGCACCCACGGCAGGGCAGCCATAGTCCTTGATAATATTGCTCCTCTAAGAAAATTTCAGGATGTAATACAAAAGGACTTTGAAGTTTTTGACATACCTGAGACCTACCAACATCAGAACAGGCAGTATACCGGGTATCATTTCCCTGCTGATGCAATTTTTAAAGGAGAAAATGAGCCCTATGGTGCAATGATTAGTTATTATGTCAACCCGGACCTGGCAGAAAAAATCACCCAAAAAGAAAAATCCGGCAAATCTGAGAAAAGCGTTGGTAATAAAAAGAAAAAGGGACCGGTAGAAATCAAAATTTATGATAAGGACTCAAATCTCGTAAGAAAAATAGATGGGCCGGCGAAAAAAGGCGTAAACCGGATTTACTGGAACTTAAAATCCAAAGGATTTGAACTGCCTTCCTGGGAAGATGAAATAAGCGAATGGTACAGACCCAGGGGGCCCGAAGTAGTGCCGGGTGAATATTGGGTAGAAATTACCCTGAAAGATGAAAAAGGGAGCGCCCAAGCAAAAATTCTCAGCGATCCCAGAGATGACATACCCATGGAGAACAGAAAAATCAAATACCAGGCTCTCCGTGAGGCAGGAAAAGAAATGGAAGCGGCTGCAAAAGCTGTGAATAAAATGAAAGCAATGTACAAATCCATTGATGAACTGATAAACAAAATCAAATCCCGGGAAGACACAACACACAAACCGCTAATTGAAGAGGGTAAAAAGCTTCAGGCGCAAATTAAGGAAACAGCACGGTTATTTGTTTCTGTTCCTGATGAGCGCCAGGGCATCATTAGAGAAACAAATGTTATGAGTCATTACTGGAAAGTATCCCGGTCGCTTTCATCCACTTTTGACAAGCCGACAGAAACACACAGGAAACTCCACAACTATGCAAAACAAGAACTTAACAAAGCGCTTGATAGATACAATCAACTTTTCGAAACAGAGATAAAAGCATTTAAACAGAAAATCAAGGAAGCTGATATTCCTCTGTTTCCTGAGTATGAAAAGATAGAATTAGATTAGTGAGGGGTTACTCAACGTATATTAAAAGCAGCCATTTAAGGAATTATAATTTATGGCTGCTTTTTTATTTTAAAAACTCCCGATCAAATGGTAATTATTTCAATTTTTCCCTATCTTGATTCAAAAAAATGCACATTCCCCCATTTAAATTAGAAAGGTATTTCGCCCGTTATGAATTTACTGCTCCTTACCTTTTGAGCAGTTCCGATTGTGAACCTCTGTCATTGAACGAGCTCCTTTCAATGGCTGATGGTGAAAGTATGAAATTATGGAATCTGCTCAAACTGGGTTATACAGAAAGCCAGGGCCATCCTGAACTCAGGGAGGAAATTGCCAAACTATATCATGGAATCAATCCGGAGAATATAATGGTTATGGCGCCTGAGGAGGGTATTTTCATTATCATGAATGTGCTTCTTGAAAAAGGGGATGAAATCATTACCACATTTCCTGGGTATCAATCTCTATATGAAGTAGCCCGGTCAATTGGTTGCAGGATAAAACACTGGAAACCAAAATATAACGAAGGCTGGAAATTTAATGTGGATGATTTGCGTGAACTTCTCACCAATAAAACCAAAATGCTTGTCATCAACTTCCCCCATAATCCTACAGGAACTACAATTACACCAGAGGAACAAAAGGAAATTGTTAGCCTGGCCAAAGAATCCGGAATTACCATTTTTTCAGATGAGATGTACAGGTATCTGGAATATGATGAGGAAAACAGGCTCAAATCAATAAGTGAGGTGTATGAAAACAGCATCAGCCTTTTCGGTATGTCGAAAAGCTTTGCTTTAGCCGGTTTACGCATCGGCTGGCTGGTTGCTCATAACAAGGACTGGCTTAATCAGTTTATTACTTTTAAGGATTATACAACTATTTGCAACAGTGCGACAAGTGAGATTCTTGCTCTTATGGGGCTTCGCTCAAAAGAACAGATTCTCAGAAGAAACCTGGAAATCATCAGATACAACCTGCACGAATTGGATCAGTTTTTTTCAGAGTTTGAGGATTATTTTGAATGGCAAAAGCCAATAGCCGGACCGATTGCTTTCCCTAAACTTACAATGGAAAAAGAAGTTGCTGAGTTTTGTAAAGATTTAGTTGAAAAACAAGGCGTAATGTTTTTGCCGGCAGAAGTTTACGATTTCCCGGTAAACCATTTCAGAATTGGATTTGCTAGGAAAAACCTCCCTGAGGCTATAACTGAAGTAAGAAATTATTTAACCTGATAAGATTTCTACACTCTGAAGTCCTCTTTTTACTGAAGCTCTCCAAATATTTCCTGAAGTTTTTGATACCGCCAGTTAAAAATCTTATAGAGTTTATTCTTTATGACAAGGGTGTGCATAATCTTTCCAACAAGCCCAAAAGGAATCTTGTAAGAGACCCAATCAGTCATTTCTATACCGTTGGCTACCTCCCGGAAAAAATGCTTGTGATGCCACAACTTATAGGGACCGAACCTTTGCTCATCTACAAAGTACTCGCCTTCTTTTACATGCGTTATCTCAGTCACCCAGTTCAGCTTAAAACCACTGAAAGGTATCAGCTTATAAGTAATAATCTGGCCGGGATACATCTTACCATTAACCTGAGAAGAGGTGATTGTGAACTCCATGTCATCCGGGGTAATTTTTTCCAGGTTTCCCGGACTGGAGAAAAACTGCCAGGCTGTTTCTTTATTAATGGGCAAAATCTGAGTGACCATCAAAGTATAAACGCCGGAGTGGGATTCAATATGAATCATTTTGCAATTGTTTTAAAATAGTAATGGCTTCCTCTACATGCTTTTCAGCTCTGAACTGCGAATTAAAGATATGCCTGATGACACCATCTTTATCTGCTACATAAGTTACCCGTCCTGGTAAAATTCCCAGTAAGCTCCTTGGTACTCCAAACATATTTCTGACTTTATTTTCCGGGTCACTCAATAAAGTGAAAGGAAGCTGATGTTTTAACTGAAAATTTTTATGGGATTGAATATCGTCATCACTGATTCCAACCACCTTACAGTTATATTGGGTAAAATCTTCAAAACTATCCCGGAATCCGCAGGCTTCAGCAGTACATCCCGGCGTCTCGTCTTTAGGATAAAAATAAATAACCAGGTGATGTTTTCCCAGGTTTTCCTCCAGGATAAAATCGTTCCCATCCTGATCGTATAATTGAAAGTTGGGTATTTTATCTCCTTTTTTAAGTCCCATAATTTTTTGATTTTTATTGAACTAAAACGTATTACAGTATTTTACTATCTAATGTATTACCGAAAACCATCAATTTTGTTTAATTTATAAAACATATTATTAAACAGACAAAATTAGATTGGATTTCTTATGAACAAGAAGAGTTCTCAAAGGTTTAAAGAATAAGAATTTTTAAATGAGTTAGAAAATAAAACCCAGGACTATGAAAGTTGGAATAATAGGTAGTGGATTAGTAGGGGCAACAGCAGCATTTTCGATAATGATGACCAATGCCGCCAATGAAATCATTCTGATTGACAGGAATCATAACAAAGCCAAAGCGGAAGCTGCCGACATAAGGCATGCCAGTCCTTTTAGCCACCCGGTAAATATTTACGCCGGAGATTATGCAGACCTTAAAAATGCTGATGTGGTAGTAATCACGGCAGGATTAAGTCAGAAACCCGGGCAGACAAGGCTGGATCTTCTCAACAAGAATGCAGCCATTATGAAAGAAATAGTAGAAAAAGTAATCGCACAGGCTTCTGACTGCTTATTATTGATTGCCACCAATCCAGTAGATGCTATGACCCATTTGGCAGCTAAATATGCCATGGCGAAAGGAATACCTTCGAGCCGGGTAATAGGTACAGGCACCACATTAGATACTGCCAGGTTCAGGTCATTGCTTGGAGTTCAACTGGGTGTTGATCCACAGCATGTTCACGGTTATGTCGTTGGTGAGCACGGTGATTCAGAAGTTTTAACATGGTCAATTATCGATATCGGGGGGCTTCCTCTGGAAGAATTTACAAAGATCAGAAAAATTCAGTTTGGTGAACCCGAGAAAGAAGCGATTGACAAAAGTGTTCGCTATGCCGCCTATCAAATTATTGAAGGAAAAGGTGCCACCTATTACGGAATTGGAGGTGCCATTGCCCGCATTTTGAACATCATTAAGAACAATCAAAGGGCATTTCTTACCATCTGTACCCCGGTCAATGAAATAGCAGGTGTTGAAGATGTTACAATAGCTCTTCCCCACCTGTTGGGTAGTCAGGGTGTATTATCGACCCTGCCTTTCCGTCTCAATGAAGAAGAGAATATGGCCCTGAAAAAAAGCGCCGAACTCATCAAAAAAGAAACAGATAAAATCAGCGTTTCATAGTTTTTCCTACAAAGCGTCTTATCTCTTCTGAAAGAGTAAAATTATACCAGTACATTGCCAGATTATCCAGACCCCTGACCGGAATTAACAGGGCCAATGGCAGAAATGCAGGTGTAAAATATTGGGGAAGTCCATTCCAGAAAATAAGAAGCACCAGAGCAGCAAGAACCATAATTGAACTAAAAATGTTCATTATCCTGAAGTTCTTCTTAATTCTGAAATAAACAAAAAACAAAGCAAACGGATTAGCCCATAGCACATTAAGATTCGGACTCATGGCATCATGGTCAGTACCGAACCACATAAAAAGTAGCAAAGCGCCCAAAAGTCCAATAAGACTAAAGTATATGATATCAAACCATTTTTTAAATTTCAAACCGCTGATCAAACTAAATCCCAGGATATGAAAAAACAGTATCCAGCCCATTGCCTTTGGACTGTCAAACCATGTACCACTCAGAAAACCATCTTTGCCATTATCCTTCTCCCGGATAATAGCTTTCTCTTCACTCATTAACGGGCTCGTGCTATTATTACTGCCTTTCCGGTAAACGTGACTCATATTTACAGAAAGGTAATCGGGAAGATACATTTGTTCTTCAAAATCAGCAATTTTATCAGCAGGGATCCCCAACAGAATATCTATACCAAATCTTGCCCATTCAGCAGATTTTAGGTAAGGATACAACATCTTCCTGAAGGTTTTGGGTTTGTATCCTGAATGATCAAACTCCAATTCTGAATTCAATCTTGGTTTGATGACATCCCATATTTTCGAGGAGCAATTGTTGTAAAAGAAATCGTAAAGGTAATAGCGGTTTTCAGGTCTGTAATTCCACCGAAGATAACGCAAAACCTCCATCTTCTCCTCTTGTGTCAAAAGGAATTTCTCTTCTTTCACTTCTCTGCCTTCATAAGCGTACATTCTTACAAAACGGTACGTAGACTGGACAGCAAGCTGATATTTCAGTTTACCTTTAACAAATTTCCAGTAGAAATTAGGAGTATCAAAGTCAAAAACGCCGTAATTGTAAACTATATCCGTTTTTGTAGTTGTGTCTTTCACACGGATGGCACTGTGCCCAAAGTGAGCATACAACTCAGAAGTACCGGGCGAACAGGTTAGCAAACTGATCTCCGCGTTCCGGGTAAATTTTTGTGCTGAAAGGTTACTAACTGAACCAACAATTAAAAGAAAGGCGTAAAATATCTTAAAGTTTTTCACTGGATATTCAATTTATAATAAACAGACAGTTACAAAAGTAATATTTAACCTGAAATCTTCATAAAGTGAACTTATGAATCTAACCCGAATAATTAACTTCGTTGAGGGCTTCGCCGTTCAAGAATTATTCGGGTCTCCGACAGCGAACTTAAAAAAGTTTAAAAAAAACTAACCCCGGCAGTATCCGGGGTTAGTTATAAAAGTACTATTCCAATACTGTTTTTTTAAAACCGTTTGCCAATAAAGACAATATCATCAACCTGCTCATAATTGCCCATCCATTCCAGGAGATTCTTCTCCAGCGCTTTTTCTTGCTCTTCCATGTTAAGATCCTGAATCGATTCCAGGTATCGTTTCAGCGGTCTGGATTTAAATTTTTTCCCTTTATCTCCGCCAAACTGGTCTGCATAGCCATCTGAAAAGATATAAGCAGTGTCTCCTTCCTTGACTTTAATTTTATGACCGGTGAATTTTTTATTTTCCACAAGAGTAGTTCTTCCGATTGGGAACCGGTTGGCTTTGTATTCTTGCAGCTCTCCATCCCTTATAAAGTATAATGAATTGTAAGCTCCACTAAAGCTTAGTTCATTCGTATTCTTGTCATAACAAATTAAAGCCAAATCCATTCCGTCGTTAACTACTTTTTCACCATCCACTTTACTCTGATGCAAAGCATCCAGTACTTCAGAATTCAATTTATCCAAGATGTCATCTGTTTCATGGATTCCGTATTCCTTAACGATTTTTGTAAGCAGGTTATGGCCTAAAATAGAAAGGAAAGCCCCCGGCACACCGTGCCCGGTACAGTCAACAGCAGCCATAAATTCTTTCCCATCCACACTTTCCAGCCAGTAAAAATCGCCGCTTACGATATCTTTAGGTCTGAAAAGCACAAAAGTATTCTCAAATGGAACTTCCGGCGGTAAAACAGCAACCTGAATACGCTGGGCATAACGGATACTGTCCATGATATCCTGGTTCTTTTTGCTCAGCTCTTTATTCTTCATTGAAATTTCCTGTGTTCTCTCAGCTACTTTATTTTCGAGTATTTGTTTCTCTTTCCGGAGTTTTTGTTCTCTGACCTTTATAAACACTATTATGGCAATTATACCTACCGCAATAACACTGATAATAAACCACCATGTTTTGTAAAAAGGGGGTTTTATAACAAAACTGTAGGTAACAGGCTCTTTATTCCACATTCCGGCATCATTTCTTGCTTTGAGTATGAAAGTATAATCCCCGGGAGAAAGCGAGGAATAATTGACCATAGTTTGCTCAGTAATAGGTCTCCAATGTTTATCAGAACCTTTAAGCATAATCTGGTACTTTACAGCATCAGGATTGCTCAGGCAAATACTGTTATAATTAAAAATGAGAGAATTTTCAGTATAATTGAGTTTCAAATCCTCCGTTAAAGGCCTCTTCTTCAGATTCACCAGCATTGATTCGATATGGGTGATAGGTTCCAGGTCTTTTCTCTTCTCCTTTTCCGGTCTGTATTTTATAGCTCCGTTAACGGTCCCAAACCATAAATTCCCGTCATCATCCATAAAAGTGGCATTTTCCTTTGATTCAATACCTGTAAACCCGCTTTTTTTGGTATAAGTATAAATGTCGCCGTCACGGGTGATTTTATTCAATCCCCGGTTTGTCCCTATAAACAGATTGTCATTATTATCGACATTCATCAAGGTAATATGATTTGACAGCAATCCTGTATCCATGGTATAAGTCTGAATCAGGGAATCATTTTTGTATTGAAATACACCTTTTGAGTTAGTACCCACCCAGATTGTACCGTCATTATCCTGTAGAATGGAAATAGGTGTAATCTCTTCCCGGGTTTTAATCTGGCTGTAATTTCCATCGTCTATGAGTGTTATACCCATATATTGTATACCTACCCATATCCGGCCCTGGTCATCGTTATACAAAGCGGTAATATTATTTCCTGCCAGACCGTCTTCCTGGCTTATCCTGTCAATCTCATTTTTCTCAATATCATAAAAAAGAATACCATCTATAGCTCCAATCCACAAATTATTATCATTATCCACCTCAAGGTTGTTGAATTTCATTTGCCTGAGGGCGTTGTTCAGAATAGGATGATAAAAAAACTCTTGATCATCTATAAGGTATTGAAGAATCTTGTTCTCATTGGTTCCAATCCAGATATTTCCGTCTTTATCCTCCTTAATATATCTGATTTGGTCCCCAATCATATTTTCTTTTTCATTGAAATAAAAAACGCTTTCCTTATCTCCCGGATTATTTTCAAAAACGGTAATACCCTTGTTGGTTCCAAACCAGAAACGGCCTTTTCTATCCTGGTGAATGGCCCAGATATGTTTATCACTTAATCCGTCATCCTCTCCGTAAGTTTGAAATTTGCCTCCTTTAAATATCAAAAGACCGTGTTCATTGGTTCCAATCAATATATTCCCCTCAACATCCTCTTTAATAGTATGGATCTTCTCATCTATTAATCCGTTTTCAGAATTATATGTAATAATTTCACCATCAGAAAACTGAGATATTCCACCACCAAAAGTTCCGACCCAGATATCTCCCCGGCTGTCTTCAGAGATACACGAAATCCAGTTATGAGCAAGGCCATCGCGTTTTGAGTCATAAATTACCATGGAATCACTTTCATGCTTGAGATGGTACAAGCCTCCATGATACGTGCCAAACCAGATATCGCCTCTGCTGTCTTTGTGCATCGAAGTAATCTGGAAAAATGAATCCAGACCCTTTGGATGAAACTTTTTAAAAGAATCCGATTCTTCATCATATTTTTTAATTAAAGCTGCTGTAATGAAGTATAAGTCACCCTCATAGGTGACAGTAACACCAAAAGCCCTGTCACCCACTTCTTTGCCTATATAATGATGGGTTGTAAAAAGAGCCGTATCCAATTGATTTTCTCTATCAATCCTGTAAATTCCATCTCCATCAGTTGTAATCCATATTCTCCCGCTTTTATCCTGCACAAGAGCAGAGATATCAGCATCAATCGAATCACTCACGGGGTGGATGATAAATTTTTGGCCGTCATAAACCGTAATACTCCCTGCATTATGGCCAAACCAGACATTTCCGTCCTGATCTTTATGAATAGTTCGCACAGCTCTCTCTGCGATTCCGTCAGAGGGTTGGTAATTCTCAAAGTCTTTTCCGTCAAACCGCGATATTCCGCTTTTAGTACCTAACCAGACGTACCCTTTGTCATCCTGCTCAACAGCATAAACTTTGGATTGCTCCAGTCCTTCAATAACACTGTAGTTATCAAAGTAATAGTTTTGCCCTGATGCATTCAGAGTAAAACCGAATATCAGCAATAAAAAAAGAGTTATCCGGTTTGCCTTCCGGATAACTCTCTCAGAAAAATTCCTAACAAAAAGATTCATATAATATGTTTTATTTTTCTTTAGCTATAAAGAAGAAAGTTCCTCCTTCATCTTCCAGGCCGGCAATTTTACCAAACTGGGGTTCCTGTCGTCCTGCCTTTGTTACTGATAAAGTAACCTGGGATACTACATCTTCGATTGGAAGGCAGGCATCCGGATTATTAACCAGTGAATTGGCAAAAGATTCTGTAAATTGTGATTCGTCAACTGCTAATTCATATCCAGCAGAAGAGAGAACCTGGGCAGACTTGGCTTTGGCATCCTTCCAGTTGCCACAATCTCTCTGTTTGGCTACAGAGCGCATAGCCTGGTAGAAGGAAGGCCCTGACTCACAAGCATCTGTAATAACCAGGGTATGGGTTATAATTTCGGAGTATCCCTGCATCGATGCTTTCAGGTTGTTAATGTTAAAGAAGGAAAACTCATCATCACGCTTACCATCCACAGGCACCCAGTAACCGGTTTCATTGATGAATTTACCGTGACCTGCATACCATATTAAGATAGAGTTCACTTTGTTTGTTCTCACCAAATCTCTTAGTTCAATAGAGAAAAACCGCTCCATTTCTTCTTTGGTAAGGTTTTTTTTGTGAATGAAATTATGAATACGATAATTAGCCAGGGCTGATTTAATTTTGCTCACATCTTTTACGGGTCCGTCAAGGCTGGCAAAAGTTTCGTAATCAGAGTTCTCTATAAACACCACCCATGTTTTGCCCATTGGATTATCGGCCGAGATATAAGCCCCTTCACGATTCAAGGTAAACACTTGTTCTTTTGTATTCCCGTAAACATCAGTTGCTTTAACAGTGAACCTGTCTTTGTTGGCAATATCAACTGTTGCGGAAAAAGTGGGATTTTTCATCTTGTCAGAGAAACTGGCAACCACATCTCCGATGTATACATTTTCGATAAGGTTCTCGTCTTGAATTTTTCCTTCAACATAAAGTTTTGGATTATCATTCTGAAGATACACTTCTCCGTCATAAGAAGCATAAGGTGTTTCCAGTTTTATTTCAGGTGGATCCACTTCAGTACGTTTCAGTTGCACTGTAAGTTGTCTCCTATTGCCATAAACATCTTTTGCTTCCAGTAATATCTGGTCTTTGTCTTCAATGTTTAGGTTCACGTGAAATTTTTTATCTTCCTTATCGCTCATAACATTCATTTCAAACCCATTGGCCTGGGCCAATTCAATACCACTCTCATCCTCTATCTGACCCATTAACCGAATTTCGCTTTTATCTCCCCTGACGGTTAAAACATTGCCTTCCATATCTAATGAATCTGAAAATACAATAGCAGGTGGGTTTTCTTCTCTTCTAAGCTCATAGAGGCGATCTTTGATTTCCGCAATTCTTTCTTCAGATAACTTGTTTTTATCAACCAGTTGTAGGTATTTCTCATAATCATCTGCTGCTTTCTTATAGTTTGTTACCTCTTCATTGGCTTTAGCCCTCAGAAAATAGGCCTCAGCGTTTTTAGGATTCAAACTGGTCACTTTACTGAAATCGTTGATGGCATTCATGCTTTGATTGAATTCCTGGTAATATTTTCCCCTTTTGAAAAATATCTCTTCATCATTGGGGTAAAACAGCAAAACTTTAGATAGATCATTAATGGCTTTGGGAAATTCCATCATATCCCTGTATACTTCAGCACGGGTAGTTAAAAGGGCTTTGTGCTTCTTTTCAATTTCCAGACCTTTATTGCAAATATCAAGGGCCTCGTCCAGCTTTTCTGCTTTATGAAGAACATCTGATAAAGCAACATAGGCTTCAAGATACTTAGGGGAAAGTTCTATAGCCTTTCTGAAATCCTTTTCTGCAGTAGCATAATCTTCCATTTTATCTGCAATAAAACCATGCCAGTAATGGTTTTTTGGTTCATCTTCATCCAGTTTAAGAATTTTATTACTCACAAACAAAGCATCAGGATATCGTTCCAGTATAATCAGGGAACGCATTCTTAACTTGTGGGCCTCAAGCAATTTTTCATCCAGTGAAATTGCCTTGTTAGTCATTTCACTGACCTTTTCATATTTTTCAATATCCATATACAAGCGGGCTGCTTTCATAAAAATTTCTTCATCTTCGTTAAAAGTACCTGCCCTGTTGTAGTCTTCTGCAGCTTTCAATTTTTCTCCCAATTTCTCGTATGCCTGGGCTCTTAACACATAAGCTTTTGCTTTGTCAGGCTCTTCATCAATCCATTGATCAAATTGGGCTATAGCGTCTTTATAATTCCCGGACTCGTAAAAATCCTTACCGGTCTTATAAAACTTATTTGCACATTGCTCGAACAACATCAGCACAGCAATTGCAAGAACCAACTGGAAAATTTTTCGAGACTTTTTCATAATTCTGTTTATTTAAATTCTTATAAATTTCTGATTTCAATGCATATATTATTCCAAAGATATAAAAAATCCTAATAAATTTAGTTAAATATATTCGTAATTCAGGAATTTCTTAAAATATACAACTTTGTGCTTTTTAAATCAAATTTTTGATCCAATTTTTTCTCAGGAAAATACGGAGCCTCAACACCTTCATAGAACATCCGGTCTCCAATAAAGATACGTGCCTCATCCCATAAATTGTTATTTAGAAATTGGCTCAGAGTAATGGCCCCTCCTTCGATGATTATAGACTGGATTTCTTTATCAAACAAATATTGTAAAAGTTGCTCCATCAATCTTTCTGAAAAATCAACCTTTTCGAAAGTTACATTATATTCTGAATATTTATCAAGCCTGTTCTTATAAACCTTTTTATCCACAAAAATGATGGTTTCAAACTCATCATGTACTAATCTGTAACTGTTATTAATTTCGAAATCCTTGTCAATCAATATTCTCAGGGGATTTTTCCCTGACCATTCCCGGACGGTGAGTGATGGGTCGTCTTTTATAGCGGTTTTTGAACCGACCAGTATGGCTTGTTCCTGGGTTCTCCATTTATGCACCAGTCTTTTTGAAACCTGATTGGTAATCCAGTTAGGCTGAATCGGATCTTCAGGCTCTCTTATTTTATCTATAAACTTGTCAATAGTTTGAGCCCATTTGAGGATAATATAGGGTCGTTGTTTTTCATGATAAGTAAAAAACCGCTTGTTTAAATCTCTGCATTGCTCTTCCAGAACACCTACCCTTACATCTATCCCTCCTTCTTCCATAATTTTTATGCCTTTCCCGCTAACTTTGCCCGAAGTGTCACGGGTACCAATTACTACCTTTGGTATCCCTGCTTCAACAATCTTATTTGCGCAGGGCGGTGTATTCCCATAATGTGCACATGGCTCCAGGTTTACATAAAGCGTAGACTCCTTAAGCAAGGATTTATCTTTGACCGATTCGATGGCATTTATCTCAGCATGTGATTCGCCGTATTTCACATGGTATCCCTCACCTATTATTTTATCCTGGTATACGATTACACTGCCAACCATGGGGTTAGGTGAAGTGTAGCCGGAACCGTTCATGCCCAGTTCCAGACTTCTTTGCATATATTTTTCATCGTCTTTTATGCTTCGCATTGCTCAAATTGTTACTTTTGATACATGAATTTCATGACAATTAAGGAGCTGAGCCACTTTATCAGATATTCTCTCAGAGAAGTCTACCCTGAGAATGAAATCCAAAGTCTGGTTTCCATCATTTTTGAAAAAAAAGTAAATTTAAAAAAAACAGACATACTTTTAAATAGGGCTGAAGGTGTAAATCAAAAAACTGTTGATGAAATTATCAAAATTGTTGATCAATTGAAAATGGCTGTACCTATTCAATATATTTTAGGAGAAACCACGTTTTACGATCTTTCCCTGGAAGTCAATCCTTCTGTGCTTATTCCCAGGCAGGAAACAGAAGAGTTGGTTGACTGGATAATAAAAGACAACCCTGAAACCGGATTGAAAATTCTCGACATAGGAACAGGAAGCGGCTGTATTGCAATAACTCTTGCTAAAAACCTAAAAAAACCTGATATAGATGCTGTTGATACGAATCAGAATATTATTGATCTTGCTAAAAAGAACGCACAGCAAAACAAGGTGAAGATAAATGCCTTCATTGGAGACATTCTCAAAGATATGCCGGATACAAATAATTATGATATAATTGTTAGCAACCCACCTTATGTGCTTGAATCTGAAAAAAGAAACATGCACGACAATGTAGTGCTCCACGAACCTGAATCTGCTCTGTATGTGCCTGATTCGAAGGCACTAATCTATTACCAAAATATTGCCTCCTATGCCTTCAATAATTTAAAAGTTTCCGGCAAACTTTATTTTGAAATCAATGAAAAAAAAGGAAAAGAAATCAGGACATTACTAAAGGATGAAGGTTTCTCAAATGTTGAAATAAAAAAAGATATAAATGGCAAAGACCGCATGATTAAAGCAAAAAAACCATGAACCAAGAAGAATTTGACATCGTTCTTACAAAAGCAAAAAACCTTTGTGCTAAAAGCGAAAAATGTGCAGATGACATTTACAACAAAAACAAAACGTGGAAATTACCGGAAGAAGCAATAATAAAACTCATCAATAATTTAAAGGAAGAAGGCTTCATAAATCATAAACGATACGCAAGAGCTTTTGCAAATGATAAGCTTCGGTTTAACCACTGGGGCAGAAAAAAAATACACTATGCACTCAAAAGTAAACACATTGAAGAGGATTTGATTGAAGAGGCCTTAGCCCAAATCGATGATAATGTATACACCTCGGTCCTGAAAGAAGAAATTAAAAAAAAGCATAAACAGCTTACAAACAAAGACATAAGAACAAAAAAGCAGAAAATAATTCAATATTTAGTTCAGAAAGGTTTTGAATATGGCAAGGTTTTTGATTTTATTGAAAACGAAATGAGGGAAGATACTTAACATATTAAACCCAAATTATACCTAAGTAAAGCGCTTTTTCACTATCCCGATAAAAATCAGGACAGGCTGTTCAAAACGCTCAACTTAGGTTAAAATTAGTTGAGAATTTTGGTAATAAATTGATTTAATCTTTATTTTTACATTAGAAACAAAATCATTTTTAAACATGAAACACTTTAAATCCATATCCGGAATTATCCTTTTTGGATTCTTCTTTTTTGTTTATTCCTGTTCTTCCCTGAATGTAACTGCCGGGGGCCAGAAAAAACCTGACTGGGTAAAAACCCGCCCTGTAAGCGACAAATACTACATAGGCATTGGGATGGCAAAAACTTACCAGGACAATTACATTAAAGTGGCAAAAAACAATGCCCTGACTGATATGGTTTCCGAAATTTCCGTGGAAATAAGCAGTAATTCGGTTTTACGTCAATTTGAAGATAACAGAGGATTCAGAGAACAATTTGAGTCGGTTACAAAAATGAGCATGAAAGATAAACTGGAAGGATATGAGATAGTGGATTCATGGAAAGGTGACGACTCTTATTGGGTTTATTACAGGCTCTCCATAGAGAAATACAAACGTATGAAACGTGAAAAGCTTGAGAAAGCGAAAGAACTGGCAAAAGACTTTTATGAAAAAGCCAGGGAAGCCGAGAGAGCAACAGACATCCACAATGCCCTTAATTACTATGTAAAAGCTTTTGATGCCATAAAACCCCACCTGGATGAGGATATTTCTATTTTCACACTTGACGGGAGAATCGAACTGGGTAATGCAATTTATCAGAATATACAGGAAATTTTCAGCAATATTGTAATAGAGCCCAGCCAGCCACAATTCAATATTAAAGCATTATCATCAGGCAACCAGCCTGTAACAGCAACAGTCTACTATACCGGCAACGGAGGACAGCAACCCGTTAACAATCTTCCAATGGTTTTTTCCTTCCCGGAACTGGAAATTGATGAATCAGAAAAAGTAAACAGTAACGCCTCCGGTACTATTACCTGCTCCATTGCAGAAATGGCTCCAAAGGGAAAACAACAAAAAGTACAGGCCAGTCTGAATACAGACTTTTACTTTGGGGAGGGTCATAACCTGCTAAACCAAATGTTCGCAAGGGAAGGAAATATTCCGTATAAATATTTGGTCCTTAATATTGCTGACCTGAATGCTTTTTTCGAATCCAGTGAAACAGAATTTGGCAAGTCCTCAAACAGCAACCCTATTTCTAAACTATTTAAAAAGGAATTATCGGAAGATTTCTTCTCCTTTGTGCCCGATAAAAAAAGCGCTGATGTGATTGTAAAAGTAGAAGCCAATACGACTGAAGGCAAGGTAGTTGAGAAATACAATCTCCATACTGCCTATGTCAATTGCAACATCAGCATAACCAATGCCAAAACCAACGAAGAGGTATACAGCACAGGCATCTCCAACGTAAAAGGAATGAAAACGGGTAGCTATAAAATGGCAGCGCAGGACGCCCGTGAAAAAGCCCAGAAAGAAATACAAGAAAAAATTATACCTGAAATTAGAAAAATAAATTTTTAACCCTTAAATCACAAGAAAATGAAAACAAAGATGTACAAATCAATCAATCTTTTAATAGCAAGTGCCCTGATTCTCAGCCTTGGCTTATCAAGCTGTGGTTCCAAGAAAAAAGCCACCAATGTTGCTGCTGAGGAAGAACAGCTGGTTACTTTCTATTGTGACGGACCCGAGTACCGAACAGATAAAAAAGCTTTTCGTGCTAATGCTATTGGCGAAAGCCAGGACCAAATGGTGGCTCGCAAAAAAGCTATGAGTAATGCTAAAGCTGCCTTAGCCGGTCAAATCCAAACTGTTATAAAAGGTACTACTGACAACTACGTAAATTCACGTGAATTTAACAACGTGGAAGAAGTAGAAGAACGTTTCGAGACCCTTACAAGAGAAGTTGTGAATCAGCAACTGAACGATGTAAGAACCATCTGCCAGAAGCATACACGCACAAAGAACGGTAAATATAAGACTTATCTGGCCATCGAAATGTCAACCGATGCACTGGAAGAAGCAATCAATAACAGACTTTCAAAAGACAAGCGACTCAAGGTTGACTATGACTACGAAAAGTACAAAGAAACCTTTGATAAGGAAATGGAAAAATTAGAAAACCAAGGCGGTATGTAATTCATTCCATTTACCAGAAATAATGAAGGGATTCGGAAACGGATCCCTTTTTGTTTTTGATGGTAGATGATGGATGGTTTATAATAGAAGATGTTAGATGCGGGATATCGGACACCGGATAACAGATTTCGGATGCCAGCCTGAGTTTAATTTTTGAGGTTTAAAGTTATAATATTACCGGCTTCGTGCAAGCTTTGAGTCTTTTTTTCTTAGTGGCAAATTATTCACCATCAAAACCCCTTCAGAACCCAATAAACACCATTATATACCTTTCAGGTTTACAGCGCCAATTCAAGATTCATCCCCAACTATTTTACGATGCTACAATGTGAAATGAAAAAGGAGAAATTGTTATCAGTGTGCAGCCTATAGTCTTAGCTGTGTGGTGTTTACCCCCTGTTTGTAGAGGATCTAAAGGGTTGCGAAACGAGAAAGCATTAAAAAGTTGTAGGATAGTAAAAGAAATCAATAACTTACTCAACCTCTCAACATAGTTAACTCAATCAACTTATTCAACTCAATTAACTTAGTTAACTTAATCAACAAAATAAACTCAAATTTATTAGATTTGCAGAAAACTAAGACACATGATCGCAACAAAAGAAGAAATCAAAGAAATTGAAAAGCGCAGAGATGCGCTGAGGAGGTATCTTTGACATCGATAACAAGAAGATACAGATAGAAGAAGAAGAAGAGAAAACCCAGGCCCCTGATTTTTGGGATGACCCGCAAGCCGCTGAGAAAAAGCTCAAACACATATCCGACCTGAAAGAATGGACCAAAGCTTTTGATGAGATTGAAACCCAAATCGAAGAGCTTAAAGTGATGCTTGAATTCTATGAAGAGGGAGAAGCCAGCGAAGAAGATGTCGACGCCCAGTACAACAAAACCTTAAAACTTATAGAGGATCTTGAGCTGAAAAATATGCTCAGCAAAAAGGAAGACGCATTCGGAGCCTTTTTGCAAATCAATCCGGGTGCCGGCGGAACCGAAAGCCACGACTGGGCGGAAATGCTCATGCGTATGTACATCAGGTGGGGAGAAAGAAACAACTACACTGTAAAAGAAATATATCATCAGCCCGGCGATGAGGCCGGTATAAAATCCGTAACCCTTGAATTCGAAGGAAAATATGCCTATGGGTATCTGAAAAGCGAAACCGGGGTTCACCGACTTGTAAGAATTTCACCCTTCGACTCCAACAACAGGCGCCACACCTCTTTTGCTTCTGTTTTTGTTACACCCGTAGTTGATGAAACCATTGAAATCAACGTCAATCCTTCGGATATTGAATGGGAAACTTTCCGCTCAAGCGGGGCTGGCGGGCAGCATGTTAACAAGGTGGAAACGGCAGTCAGACTAAAACACCTCCCTACCGGCATAACCATCGAAAACCAGGAAACCCGTTCTCAGAACAAAAACAAGGAAAAAGCCATGCGCATGCTCAAGTCGCAGCTATATGACATTGAAATGCGCAAAAAACTGGAAGAAAGGGAAAAAGTTGAAGAACAAAAGAAAAAAATCGAGTGGGGTTCGCAAATCAGGAGTTACGTGCTCCATCCATATAAAATGGTGAAAGACCTCCGAACCAATTATGAAACATCCAATGTGCAGGACGTACTGGATGGTGATCTGAACGATTTCATTAAAAGCTACCTGATGGAGTTCGGAAGGGAATAACAGAACCAGGAAAATAATAGAACTCTGATGAAACGGCTAAGACAAATTAGCGCTGGTGTTCCTTTAACATTTTAATGTAAATTTGTGAAATAGAAAAATTTAAGAATAACATTCTTTATACCCCTCATGTAAAGAAATTTCAGGTAGAATCAACTATAAGAAAAAACAAAATCCTGCGAAGAATATATACAGCATAGTGAATGTCCGTTTCAATCCGATTCATCAGTATCCTCCGTGTTCTATTCCATCTTTTTTTATGTTTCTGAACATATCCACCCCGATCTTTTTGCATGAATAAAATCTCCATAATACCTTTATATCTATTCATTCAATTCAAAAATTTATTCCAATGAAAATCTATCATTTCCCTAGATGCAGCAAAAGTCGTGCAGGATTAAATTACCTGAAGGAAAAAGGTGTGAAGCCAGACATTATACAATATCTTAAAGACCAGCCATTTACTGAAGATAGTCTGAAAAAGGTCCTGATGAAACTGAACAAAAAACCTCAGGAGATTATCAGAACCCAGGAAAAAGACTACAAACAACAGTTCAAAGGCAAGAATTTTACTGAAGATGAATGGATTAAAATTCTTGTTGAATATCCCAGGTTAATTCAACGACCTGTTGTTGAAGGCAAGACCAGGGCTGTCATTGGCAACCCGCCGGAAAACATTGATGAATTGCTATAATTTTTGTATATTTTGATTTCATTATCAACAAACGCATCTTGAAAAAAAACTTTTTTTACCAATTGAAAGAACAGAGAAACCAAAACTAAAACCTATAGCCTTATGCCAACTCCCGAATTTAAGTATTACGATCCTTTTCCGTTGGGAAAAGATGAGACCGATTACTATTTGTTAACCAAAGACCATGTTTCAACAGAAAAATTTGATGGTAAAACCATTCTGAAAATCGCTCCTGAGGGCTTAACCGAGCTTGCCAGAGCAGCTTTCAGAGATACAAATTTCATGCTACGCCCTGATCATCTTGAGAAGGTGGCAGAGATTCTCAAGGATAACGATGCCAGCAATAACGACAAATACGTAGCCCTTACCATGCTGCGAAATGCAGAAATTTCGGCCAAAGGCCAGCTCCCCTTTTGCCAGGATACAGGTACAGCAACAGTTTTCGCCAAAAAAGGCCAACAAGTATGGACCGGCGGGGGCGATGAAGAAGCGCTCTCCAAAGGTGTTTATGACACTTACACCCAGGAAAACCTAAGATATTCGCAGACTGTTCCACTGGATATGTACAAAGAAAAAAATTCCGGTACGAATCTGCCGGCCCAGATTGATATTCATGCCACTGACGGGGATGAATACAAGTTCCTTTTTGTTGCAAAAGGTGGGGGATCCGGAAACAAGACAGCGCTTTACCAGCAAACAAAAGCCTTACTTAATCCTGAAAAACTTGAAAAATTCCTTGTAGAAAAGCTTAAATCTCTTGGCACAGCGGCTTGTCCACCCTACCATGTTGCCTTTGTTGTAGGCGGAACATCTGCAGAGGCTAACCTGAAAACAGTAAAACTTGCCTCTACCAAATACTACGACAACCTCCCCACCGAGGGCAACGAAGGAGGTCAGGCATTCCGGGACATCGAGCTGGAAAATAAAATTTTAAAGGCTGCCTATGATTTGGGAATCGGAGCGCAGTTCGGTGGTAAGTACTTTGCACTTGACATACGAATTATCCGACTCCCGAGACATGGTGCTTCCTGCCCGGTAGGAATGGGTGTTTCCTGCTCAGCAGACAGAAACATCAAAGCAAAAATTAATAAAGACGGAATCTGGCTGGAAAAACTGGAAGAAAATCCCGGAAGATATATTCCTGAAGATATGAAAAAAGAAGACGAAAAAGGAGCCGTCAGCATCGATCTCAACAAACCTATGAAAGATGTGCTGGCTGAGCTCACCAAGCATCCGGTGGGTACACGGCTTTCACTCAACGGAACCATAATCGTTGGCCGGGATATTGCCCATGCCAAGCTGAAAGAACGCCTTGACAGCGGCGAAGGACTTCCCGATTACGTCAAGGAACATCCCATCTATTATGCGGGTCCGGCTAAAAAACCGGAAGGTAGGCCCTCCGGTTCGTTCGGACCAACTACAGCCGGGAGAATGGACCCATACGTGGAACCATTCCAGGCAGCCGGTGGCAGTATGGTCATGATCGCTAAAGGAAACCGGAGCCAGCAGGTTACCGATGCATGTAAAAAATATGGAGGTTTCTACCTTGGAAGTATTGGTGGCCCGGCAGCCATCCTGGCCCAGGAAAACATTAAAAACGTCGAATTGCTCGAATATCCGGAACTGGGAATGGAAGCCATCTGGAAAATCGACGTGGAAGACTTCCCTGCTTTCATCCTGGTGGATGATAAGGGAAATGACTTTTATTCGCAGTTTAGCTGATAATTAGAAAAGGAAAAAAAGGAAGTGCTGGAATGATGGAATAGTGAAAAACCTCATTTCAGCACTTTTTACTTCATTAATTATTAGGTAAATGTTATTTTTACCTTCACGCTCCAGTTAAAACTGATGAAAACTCTCCCCGATAAACTTAAGACCCTCTATTAATCCACTGCGCCAGTAGGGCCATGAATGTTTGCCGTCCCTTACCCTGTATTCATGTGGAATCTCTTCCTCTATTAAAAGGTTGTGAAATTCATTGTTGGCAGAGGATAAAAAATCATCATCGCCGCAATCGATATAATAGCGCACAGACTTAAGGGCTTCTTTGTTTCCGTTTTGAGCAATATGAAAGGGGTTATTATTCATAAAATGGTCAGTTAACCGCTCCTCTCCTTCTTTTCCTTTGCCATAAACCACTCCATAGACTTCATCCCAACGCTTCTGGTCATATTTTTCCACATGATCCGGGTTCATTATGGCAGCGCTGAATGCAGCGCATGCTGCAAATATGTCCGGGTGTTTCATCGAATAAACAAGTGTACCAAACCCGCCCATTGACAACCCGGCAACTCCCCGGTAACGCTTTTTCTGCCTGATGCGGAATTTCTTTTCAATATGAGGCAAAAATTCCTCAAAAAAATAATCCTCGTAGGCAACAGAATTGTCGTAGTTGTTGATATACCACGAAACACCCCCATCGGGCATCACAATAATCATCGGGGGAATGGTTCCTTCGGCTATTGCTTTGTCCGCTTTTATCTGAACTTCTCCAAACTGAATCCAGCCCATGTCATTGTCGGTATAGCCATGCAAAAGGTAAACCACCGGATAATAGCGGTGAGAAGTTTCATAATCGAAGGGTAGATAGACGGAGTAATGCATTTCTTTACCAAGAATTCTGCTTTCTATTGTCAGACCTTCCATTACTTTTCCACGGCTAACCTGGGAAAAAGATACAGAAACAGACATTAGAACCAGGATAAGGATTATAAAAACATATTGAACCTTCTTTTTCATAATTGCCGGTTTTAAAATTTCAAATAAAAATACGAAAAACAAGATACTTATAAATCAGTATACTGAATAATTCCTCCATAGCATCAAAGATTTTAACCATGAATCTGCGAAACCTGACCGGCTTTTGACGGTTCTGCGTGAAACCATTCCCTTCAACCCCAACATTCCAATCTTCCATCAATCCAGTATTCCATTATTCCAAACATCCCAATTTCTCTCACCCACGCTTCTCCTAAAGCAAACATCCGATGAGAAGAACGCATCGGATGTCAGGGCAGAAGCCATTTTCTAACTTTCTTCTTATAATGCGTTTATTACCTATAAAATGGGTTTCTACAATAGCTATATTCTCACTTACCCAATTTGAAAATTCTAACCCAGGTATATGGTTATCCAGGTATTTTGATAGTTCTTCTCTTTGAAATTCCTTTGAAAAGTGAACTCCAAATTTATTTTCTATTTCAGCTATAGGGATTTTCTCATCTTGCGAAAAATAATACCTTTCTTGCTGGGAAAAAGTAATATTAGGAAAAGTTAAGGATAGTATTATTATTGTTGTAATCCATATTTGGTTTCTCATAATTAAAGATTTATCGCGTTACACATTGAATAATAATTTGTTTGTTATTTGTAGTAGTGTTAAATTCACTCATTAAAATGTCTCCTGTGCATCCACTTACAATTTTTTCATCCTCTGTTGCAACCTTATATGCCACATTGATTTTGTAGGTACCCCACTGCGAACGGGGAAAAAAACAATTGTACTTTCTATCATCGAAATATTCAATAGGAAAATTGTAAAGAGTGTCAGGCAAATTATAAGTAGCCACCGTATCATCATGTTCTGTTAAGGCTACAATATACCCCCCGGCATCCATATATTCCCAGTTTGTGGTATCCGGATAAAATCCACCGCAGGGGTCATAACCAATAATATAGGCCTCTTCCAGGTTTGCACAGGGGTCGGGATCGTCTTTCTCACAACTAGTGGTTAAATTAATTAAAACTAGAATTGCGAGGATATAAAATACATGTTTCATAATCTAATAATTTTTGTTTATAGTAAATTCATTGAATCTTAATTTTTTAGTTAAGCTTGTTCTATCTTTTTGAATCTTAAAGTATTCCATAGGCAGAATCATTTTAAAGTTTTACTCTATAAATATACCATCCTTCCGTCCAGAATCCCTGCACGGAAAAAATTTAGTCTTAATTTTTATACATTCTTAATTGCCATTGTTAATATGTAGCTTAAAATAGAATGGATAGGCATAATAGAATGTCCGCCCACTTCTGCTGTATTGAATATCAGCTCCAGGTGACTTGAGTTCGCGCAGGTACTCATACAAAGAACTTCTTGATATTCCTGCTTTGTCAGCTAGTTCTTCTGGTGTTCCGGTATTTTGGTTTAGAATTAACGAATGAATGCATTCAAGCTTTTTTGCAACAGAATAAAATTTCATAATTAAACTTTTTAATCTTCTTATTTTTTGTAAAGGGTTTCATAAGCCTATTTATCACCCTCTATTAGTTAATTCCAAAAACCAACCTTTGGTAACATAAATTTTGAAACTTTTTTTAATTTTTTGACTTATTTACAACTTCTCAAAATAATTTTCTTTTATTATCAGGCATTTACCATATATTGGTTTGAGGTTATTTTTGGAGGATTTTTTACTTTTTTTCATTGTTAAATTGTTCTATTGTTAAAATGCCTTAAGAAAAGGGGCTTTGAGTAGATACGAACCTGATTATTTCAGGCGGGAGGGATTCCCCTCAAGGGGCCAGGGGCAAGGAGGGAAGATAGCATGATGGAACACAGGTGACACGGATGAAACGGATTCTCACAGATAACTCTCACACGCTCTCACCCACGCTTCTCCAGAGCAAACATCCGATGAAAACAATACATCGGATGTCAGGTCAGGCCTTAACATACGATGTTTCCAAATCATCGTATGTTTACTACCGGGTAAGGCCATGGAATATTTTAACCACAGAGAAAACGGAGAAAACACAGAGGGCCACAGAGGCGGTTCTCTGCGGTATACTCTGCGGGCTCTGTGGTTAAAACAAAAGCGCAAAATCAGCAGTAATCAGGAAATCTACCGTGAATCATCCCTAATTTCCCCCATTCTCACTCTCACACCCTCTCATCCACGCTTCTCCAAAAGCAAACATCCGATGAAAACAATACATCGGATGTCAGGTCAGGCCTTAACATACGATGTCTCCAGGTCATCGTATGTTTACTACCGGCTAAGGCCTTGGAAAAATTTAACCACAGAGAAAACGGAGAAAATACAGAGGGCCGCAGAGGCGGTTCTCTGTGGTTCTCTGCGGTCTGCTCTGCGGGCTCTGTGGTTAAAACAAAAGCGCA
>CAZPDP010000043.1:0-30441 GCA_964585385.1 uncultured Bacteroidales bacterium | reverse complement strand
ACCACAAAGAGAGTTATAGCCAAATATCAACCATGTTTTAGAATTTAACGAATAATTTTTTTAAACTATAAAAACATTCCATTATGAAAAGTAAAGTTTTATTGTTCGCTCTCATAGGTCTTTTAACAATTACAAGTGTATCAGCGAATGCACAGGATGATAAGCAACAGGGAAATTCTGATAAACTGGTGGTATTGTGGACCAGTGGTGATCCATACGTAGCAGAACGGGTGGCATTCATGTATACCCATGCAGCAAAGAAAAACGAATGGTTCAGGGAGGTTACCTTAATCGTTTGGGGGCCTTCAGCTAAACTAATTTCTGAGAATGAAAAACTCCAAAAAAAAGTAAAAGCCATGCAGGATGACGGCGTAGAACTACAAGCTTGTATTGCATGCGCCAGCAGCTATAATGTGGTTGATGACCTGAAAGCCCTTGGCTTCGAAGTAAAAGGAATGGGTAAGCCTTTAACCGATTATCTTAAAAGTGATGCCAGGGTTATAACTTTCTAGGATACATTCTTATAGTACTTTATATACAACAAGATTCAAAAATATGAACGCGATGGGTAAAAAATAAGGGTAACTATATGCAATCAATTTCACAAAAATTTTTATAAAAAATAATGTTGAAAATTGTACATTTACCCCTAAAAAATATTTAAGAACAGAGTATGGAAAATAATATCTATTCAATCATTACAGGCAGTGGAAGGTATATTCCTAAAAAAGTTAAGAAAAACGAGGATTTTCTTAGTAATGATTTCTATGATGCATCAATAACACAGATTGATAAAACCAACGAAGAAATAATACAGAAGTTCAGTGAAATAACCGGCATTAAAGAGCGGCGGTATCTGGAAGATAACCAGGTGAATTCCGACATAGGTTATCTTGCTTCAAAAATGGCGCTGCAAGATGCAAAAATCGATCAGGAAGAGCTGGACTATATCATTGTAGCCCATAATTTCGGTGATGTTAAACTCAACAACCCACAAATTGATACAGTCCCCAGCATCGCATCCAGAATAAAAAACAAGCTTGGGATACAAAATTCTGACACAGTTGTTTATGATACTATTTTCGGTTGCCCGGGCTGGATACAGGGCATGATCCAGGCGGACTACTATATCAGATCAGGGGATGCCAAAAAGGTACTTGTAGTCGGAACTGACACTTTATCCCGGTTATCAGACCCGAACGACAGGGATGGTATGATTTATTCAGATGGCGCAGGTGCGGTTGTTTTAGAAGCTCATGAAGGTGAAGAACCCACAGGGATAATTGCACACAAAAGCAAAAGCGATGCTAAAGATGAGGTCTACTATATGTGGATGGGGACATCCTATGGACCGCAAAACAATGGTAAAGAGCTTTACATCAAAATGAACGGCAGGAAAGTTTTTGAATATGCCATGAAAAAAGTACCGCAATTGGTTAAGGATACCCTTGAAAAAGCCAATGTCTCCATCGACCAAATCAAAAGAGTGTTGATTCACCAGGCAAATGAAAAAATGGACTATGGAATGCTCCAGCGCCTCCTACGCTTATATGGCAAAAAGGAAATCCCTGAAAACATAATGCCAATGACAATTTCAGAATTGGGGAATAATTCTGTGGGTACCGTACCCATTTTATACAGCTTGCTGATGGAAGGAAAATTTGATGGTGGAATTCCCAAACCGGGCGAGCATATAGTTTTTGTTTCAGTAGGCGCCGGAATGAATATGAATTGCGTGGTTTATAAATTTCCATAGCCCGCGTTATTCAGAAACGAATAAATTAGGTTTGTGAATGTTTTGTTTTGTGGAATGCAGGGATTTCGCGTTAGATAAAAAAAGAATACTATAATCCTAATACTCCAATATGGCAGTTAAACGATTCGGTGTTTCCCTGGAGGAAGATGTACTGAAAGAGCTGGATGCGCTGGTCAGTAAGCATCAATTCCCAAACCGCTCACAAGCCATTCGTTTCATCATTAAGGAACATGCTGTTAAAGAAAAATGGCAGGGGAATGAAGAAGTTGGTGGAAGCGTTACTTTATTATTTGATCACCACAAACGAAATTTATCCCAACAGGCTGTAAAAGTACAGCATGATTATCACCACCTTATTCTCTCTGTGCAGCATATTCATTTAGACCATAAAAATTGCCTTGAGATGATAGCTTTAAAAGGAAAAGCTGATGAGTTAATCAATTTATCAGACAAACTAATAGGACTTAAGGGTGTCAAGTACGGCAAACTGGTTATGACTACACTTAAATAATTTTTTGACATGAGTAACACGATTTTGTAATTTGTAACACTAAACCGTTGTTACTATTTCTTATGTCACTGAAATCATTAATAAAAATCAACCTAATATATCTCTTAGCTCTAATCCTGATTTTAGCAGCAAATTGCAATAACCCGGAACAATCTACGGATGACGGATCAAGGAATATAGAAGACATGTCAGGCAGAACAGTAAGTATTCCGGAAAAAGTAAACAAAGTAGTTGCAATCGGACCCGGAGCTCTGAGATTGCTCTGCTATCTCCAGGTTACAGAAAGAGTAGCCGGCATAGAAGAACTTGAAAGAAGAAGCGGCCGACCGTATGCTTTTGCAAATCCTGAATTACAAAACAAGCCACTGATTGGACCTCCTTTCACAGGTGACGCTGAGCTAATAGCATTCCACCAGCCTGATATCATTGTAAAAACTTACACTTCCCCCCGAGAGGCTGATAAACTACAGAACAAGACAAATATCCCGGTTGTTGCCATCCAATATGCGAGCAAAAGAAACGAATGGGAAACACTCAAACAATCCCTTTCATTTTTAGGTGAGGTACTCAATAAAACAAACAGGGCCGACTCACTCATTGCATTTTTCAGCAACTCAATTGACACCCTGAACCTATTAACTTCTAAAGCTGAAGCAGCACCAAAAGTATATGCAGGTGGAATCTCACACAGGGGAACTCACGGATTTACTTCCACATCTCTTTATTATGAACCGTTTGAATTTGTCAATGCCCGAAATGTTGCATCCCCGCTTAGGGAAAAGTATGAAAGCATGGAAGAAGTCATCATTGATCCTGAACAAATACTGAAGTGGAACCCGGAAACAATATTCCTGGATTTGGCAGGAATTCAGCTCATTAGAAAAGATATTCAAAAATACGGTGAATTGCTTGAAAATATAACAGCTTTTAAAAACCACCAGATTTACGGTATTCATCCCTACAACTGGTACGCTGTTAATTATGCCACGACGCTTATCAATGCATGGTACATTGGTTCTGTGCTTTATCCGGAACAATTCAGAAAATTTGATATTGAAAAAAAGGCGGATGAAATTTATTCTCATTTTCTTGGAAAAAACGTATACCAAAACATGAAAGAACAGTATGGCCCTTATCATTTGATTAGCAAAAAAGCATTAACCGAAAAAGCAGCTACAAATCAGGAATAAAGCACATGATTGACATTGAAAAAACTTATAATCAATCGCTTCAGATAAAATACCGTTTTATTCTGATTACTGGAATATTGTTATTCCTGGCTATGCTTTTCAGCCTTGCTCTAGGATCTACTAATATTGGATTAATCAGTATTTTCCGGAATCTGTTTGCTGAGTATGACAGCACAACACAAAACATTTTATTGAACATCAGGTTACCCAGAGTTTTATCTGCTGTGATGGCAGGAGCTGCACTGGCCGTGGCAGGAGCTGCCATGCAAACCATTTTGAGAAATCCGCTGGGCTCCCCCTTTACACTGGGAATCTCCAATGCAGCGGCTTTCGGGGCGGCTTTTGCTGTAATTATACTGGGAATGGGTACTACACAAAGCGGTAATACTGAGGCCGTAATTTTAGATGATACGCTCACCATAAGCCTTTCAGCATTTTTATGGAGCCTTGTATCAACAGGCATCATTTTTTCCCTGGCAAAATTTAAAGGAGCTACGCCTGAAGTAATCATCCTTAGCGGAATCATACTCGGCTCGTTATTTTCTGCCGGAATAACGGCATTACAATACTTTGCCGACGATATAGAAATTTCTTCCGTAGTATTCTGGACTTTCGGTGATATTGGAAGAACTACATGGAGCGACCTTAAAATACTGGCTGGAGCAGTAGTAGTTTCCACGGTGCTATTTGTTAAAGAACGATGGAATTACAATGCCCTTAAAAGCGGAGATGAAGTAGCCAAAAGCCTGGGTGTCCATGTGGAAAGAACACGGCTGACCGGTTTGTTATTAGCCTCTCTTGTCACGGCAATAACAGTCGCATTTTTCGGTATAATAGCATTTGTAGGTCTTGTCGTTCCACATATTGTCCGGAGAATAATCGGCGGGGATGAACGGTTCTTAATACCTGCTTCAGCCATATTTGGCAGTCTTTTCCTGTTGATATCAGATACCGTGGCGCGAACGATAATAGCGCCGGTTGTATTACCTGTTGGAATCCTGACATCATTTTTAGGCGCTCCTCTGTTCCTTTACCTGCTCATAAAAGGTATAGGAAAAGGCTATTGGTAAAAAAATAAAACCTGAATAACAATGAGTATTACTATTGAAAACCTTACTTTCAGCTATAATAAGACACCTGTCTTAAACAACATTAATAAGGAAATTCATAAAGGAGAGTTTGTTGGTCTGGTGGGGCCGAATGGATCGGGAAAAAGCACCCTTATCAAATGCCTCCTGGGAATTCTCAGTCCTGAAAAAGGCAAGATAAAATTTGACCGGGAAGACATGACCCATTTTGACAGAATTTCAATGGCCCGCAAGATAGGATATGTTCCACAAGAAAGAACGGCATTGCCCAATACCAATGTATACGACACCATTCTTTTGGGAAGGAAACCCTACATAAAATGGAAGGTAACACAACATGATAAAAACATAGTAACAAGTATAATCAGCCAGCTCAACCTTCAATCTTTAGCGATGAAATCAGTAAACTCCCTGAGTGGTGGAGAACGGCAGAAAGTATTTATCGCCAGGGCACTGGCCCAAGAGCCGGACATTCTTTTGCTGGATGAACCAACTGCAAACCTGGATATCAATCACCAGTTGGAAGTTATGCAATTGCTGACCCGTATTGCAAAAAAACAATACACAATCATTGCTGCTTTACATGACCTCAACCTGGCAGCTCAGTTTTGCACACACTTCATTATGCTGAAAGCCGGTAACCTGTTTGCTTTTGGTGGCAACGAGGTACTGGAAAAAAGTACAATAGAAAAATTATATGAGGTAAAAATAGATATGGCAAAAACTAATGGGAAATCCTTTTTTATCCCCGTTCCAAAAGATTCTCAGCTTAACAAGGGAATATAAAATAACAAACCCGGAATGTTAAAACTACCCCGAATAATTCATAAATAATGCAGTCTTCTTAAATCCGTGCTTTTTTATATTATTTATATACATTACCGGTTGCGGCGATGAAGCGAAGGCCTTACTTGAAAAGACCGTTCAAACTTCACAAAGCCAAAATTTTATTTTACAAATCTACGTCATTGGTCGGCAAAATGAAATTTTGGCGACCTAAATTGAAATCCTGAACCCACGAAAACGCATGAGCCGCCTTTGCTTTATTCGCCGCGGTTAACTGCTGTGGTTTATTCTCCAATCGTAATGTTTAAATGCTTCCCTAATCCTATCTCAATCAGTCGTTGAAAGGTCGAAATTTGAATGTCACTTTTTCCCCTTTCAATCCTTGAAATATAACTTTTCTTTGTCCCTGTCCGTTTAGCTAATTCGTCCTGTGTGATTTTTGCCGATCTACGAGCTTCTTTAAGCATTACGCCAAGCCTAAAAGCTAAAGAATCTGCCTCATATTTATCACGAGTCGTTGTCCCTTTGTCGCCATACTTTTGGGTCAAAATGTCTTCAAAATCGGTTATGTTTTTCATCGTTTTATCCTCCATATTTTTCATTTAAGTATTCGTCTTTTAATCGTTCCGCCATTTTGATGTGTTTCTTTGGCGTTTTTTGCGTCTTTTTTACAAAGCAGTTTGTCAATACGACTAAATCACCTTTGTCCTGAAAGCAGAGAATCCGTATGCTTTTAAATGTTGTAATAATTCTTACTCGTAAATTCCGTCTGTTCCTTCTAAGTGCTTTATGTATATGAGAGACTAAAACCGTGGATTAAAATCTCCGGATAAATCAGAGCCAAATGTATAAGTAAAACCTATATGTCCCCTGAACTGATAATCAGTAGCCCGTCGTCTCTGTTCCAGTAAGATTTCTGCGGTAGACATTTCTTTCATAGGAATAGCTACCAAATCATTAATAAATTCAAAATCGGCCTCCAGTGTCAAGGCAAACCCTTTAAAAATTCTGAGATCCATTTTCCCAAAAAGCTCAACCCTGTTTGAGTTAAAGTCATGAAAATGATGTGAACCGGTAACTCCGGCTTCAATATCCCCCCAGGGCTGTCTGAAGTCTGCAGACAAGACCAGTGAATGCCCCCATAAACTTTCTTCGTTCTTATTAAAGATTGTTTTATGAAGGTAATTGTTGTAGGAATAGTCTAATTTATAAGCTACAGTTATCGAACGTTTTGTGGCTTCTTCATAAGGGAACAGATTATATTCAATACCAGGAGATACTTCTACCTGGAAATCCATATTGTGGAAAGTGCTGGATAACAAATTATTAAACACCCCAACAGACCAGTGGTCAGATATACTTCTTATCAGGTAACCGTGGAAACCATCCCTGTGGGTTATGGTTGTTACTGTAGAATCTTCGATTTCATAGTTTCTTTCGTTGTAATTAAAATAGGGCCTTGCTCTTATTTTCCAGTCTTTGGTTACCTTATCAGCGTAAAAACCATACCTGATATGCGTAGAATTCCTGGTCTCTTCTGAATCAAAATATCCTCCTCCATAGATTTCAAAGACCCATCTTCTCCAGGGGTCATCCTCTATGCCCCCGTTGCCACTGGCTTCCTCGATTGTATCATTTGCCAGATAATCAACAGATATCTTTTCGCCACTATCATCTAATGAAGCAATGTAAAGTGCAAGGCCTATCTTGATCATCTTCGTATATCCTTCCCTGATTTCATGGTCTGTTGCTGAACCATTTGCCCAGTACTTTAAATCATTATTCATCCCTTCAAATTCTTCCCGACCAACAAAGGAGAGAATATAATGTGTCCCCGATTTGCCGGCCGAATGTCTTGACATTATAATTTGTACATCAGCAAGTTCCTTATCCCTGACATAATTCACCACAGGAATTTCCTGTTTTATAAAATCCTCATCTGCCCAATACTCAAGATCGAGATACACCGATAGTCTGCCGTTATCTATTGACCCGGAGCCGGATTTTGTATCCTGCGATACAGAAACAGAGGTTAGAACAAGTGATGTGATTAAGGATAAAAGTATAGTTTTCATTTGTTTGTTTTGAATTTTTAAAAGGTTCTATAAAACCCCCAGGTAAAAAATAATCTCCTCTCCAAATAGCAATATATTTATCCTTATGATAATTGAAATGGAAAATCGTTTAATAGTACATCTTTAATAAAAAAATGTTTATCAAAAAGATAATGAATAGGTCATATTCGTCTTAATCCATTTAATGCAGCGATTAAAATGATAAGAAAAACACCTGTGAAAATGGCAGTAAAAGAAACTTCCATATCCAGCAGCACACCAAATACAACCGGGCCAATGGCTGTGCTGAACACCATTACTGTAATAAAAATACTACGAACTCTGCCGATAATATCCGTTCCATAAATCTCAGCAAACATAGCATCTTTTATAGTACGGCCTGCGCCGTGTCCCAGGCCCATGAATGCAAGGGATACCGGATAAACCCATTGATGATCAAACAAAATAAGTACAGGCAGACCGATGAGGTAGGGGATTAAAAAATAGGGAAATAGCTTCCTTCCGCTATACCTGTCAACAAAACCTCCTATTCCCAAAACACCAAGAGCATTAGCAATAGCAAAAGCAGATATTGACGCAGCAACCCATTCAGGACTCCAACCTTTTGCCTCGCCAAGTTTAAGCTGAAAGAAAAATATAGCGGTATTTGTAAAACCTATCATAAAAACCACAGGAGTAATAATCCAAAAGCGTCTCTCTGACAGTACTTTTATAATATTAACCTTTACAGTCCCTCTTTGATTCGTAATTTCCCGCTTTTCGTATGATCTGATTTTATCTTTTGAGCGATTTAAGAGAAGAACAGTCAGCGGAGCCACTACAATAACACAATTCAATGCTGAAACCTGCAACGCACCTCTCCAGCCAATGGAGCCAATAAGCAATGTAATCAAAATAGGTAATACAGCTTCGCCCGCAGGATGCCCTGTACTGGCAACTCCAATTGCTTTACCCCTGTTATCTTCAAAATACCTGGCCATGCTTGATACCGAGGTATGAGTCATCAGTCCCTGGCCAAACAGGCGTAAACCATAAAAACCTATCACTACGAGTATCACATGGTATGAAAAAGAAAGCAATAACAAAGCTGCCGTCAGACCCATAATAACCATAAGCGTGTAGCGCTTAATGCCTGTTTTATCAAAAAAGCCCCCTATCCAGGGCAAGGTTAAAGCGCTTCCTATAGTAGCAACAGCATAAATGGAACCAAATTCTGCATTGCTGATACTGAGAAACTCTTCAATGGAAGGTACATATAGAGAAAGCAAGAAAGTCTGACCAAAACTTGAAAAAAAAGTTAGCACCAGACCAAAAGCCAATAAACTAAAGTTGTTTTTAAAAAATGTCCTGACTCTGCTATTCAATGAAAATATATTTTTATGATACGTAATTGTTATTCCGGCTTGATGTAAAACCGTCACAAAGTATGTGAAATTAGGCATGCGAAAATATTAAAATTATCAGAAGGAACAGAATTATTCTTGATTAATTCGGGTTAGAACACATTTTCAAGATTAAAAAGCTTACAAGAATAGTAAATAGGACGGTAAACCTTCTAACGATGTAATTTCTTCAAATCCTCTTCGGTAATTTCTGCAGGCAAACTACCCCCATTCTGTCTGTTTACTCTTTAAAGGTTCAACATTCTTAACCTTTCACCGATTAGGCCAATTGTTTTGTATATCCCCGCCGGCGAATGATGTTTGGGTGAATGGTATTACAATCCAAATTCATTCTGTATCTCTTCCAGTGATTTTCCTTTTGTTTCAGGGAAAAACTTGTATACAACAACAAATTGTATTACCATAATTACAGTGAAAATCAAAAAAGCCAAACCTGTTGAAGTGGTATTCCCTATTTCTGCAAAAACCGGGAATATCCAGGAAACAATAGCAGCACCTATCCAGTGGGTAAAACTTCCAAGCGCCTGCCCTTTTGCACGAACTCTATTAGGAAATATTTCAGAAATATAAACCCAGATAACTGTCCCCTGAGAAAGAGCAAAAAAAGCAATGAAACCGATCAGCCCAATTAAAACAATAGAACCGGGTTCTGAAGCTACCATAAAATCAAGGGAAACCATCAACAGAGTAATTGTTAAACCTGCTGCACCCAGCAGCAATAATTTTTTCCGGCCGAACCTGTCAATGATATTAATGGCTATAATTGTAAATATCATGTTTGTAAGACCAATGGCAACCGATTGCAATAGTGCGGATTCCCTGGCCACTCCAGCAACTTCAAAAATTCTGGGGGCATAATACATAATAGCATTAATACCGGAAAACTGGTTGAAGAATGCAACAAGGATGGCCAGCATGATTGGAAACTTCAATCTTTTTGTAAACAACCTGGTTGTATGGATATGCTGATCAGCATAAATGGAATCTTCAATGATTTTAACCTGCTCTTCAAGGTTTTTAACATTAAAATGTTTTAGGATCTCTCTGGCTTTATCCGATTTATTTTTCAGAATCAACCAGCGTGGAGTAGCTGGTACACCAAACAGGAACGTGAAGAATAGAATTGCCGGTACAGCTTCTACTCCAAACATCCATCTCCAGGCATCTTGTTCAACCAGTAAGGAAATGATATAATTTGAAACATAAGCCAACAGGATACCAATTACAATATTGAGCTGGAACATGGCTACGAGCTTACCCCGCTTTTTTGCAGGGGCTATTTCTGCAATGTACATAGGACCAATAACAGAGGAAGCACCTACCCCAATTCCTCCAAGAAATCTGTAAATCATAAAAGGAATCCATACATTGGATAATGCACTGCCTAAAGCTGAAATAAAATATAAAGAAGCAACGAGTAACAAAGCATTTTTACGACCCAATTTGTCGGCTGGTTTCCCCGCCGATAATGCGCCAATAACCGTTCCAATAAGAGCTATGGAGACCGTAAAACCATGCCAAAACCCATTTAAACTCCAAAATTCCTGGATGGATTTTTCTGCTCCCGAGATTACTGCTGTATCAAAACCAAACAGAAAACCGCCAAGAGCCGCAACATAAGCGCTTCTTAACAACAATTTGCTTGCTTTACTCATAATATTCTATTTAACCCTTTTGTATTTTTTCTTATACCAATACTAAAAGCCTATTAATCAGTATTCTATGAAAACATATTATCAACAAATATACAAAAGGGGCTGCCGGAAAGGCAGCCCTTTGATGAATTAATCCTAAAAAACCTCTAAATGCAATCCATCATCACTATTCAGGCTTTTCCTGGTCGTAAATACTGGAAATCTGCGATTCAGTCAGGATTGTATTGTAAAACCTGATTTCATCCAGTTTACCATGGAAATAACCACCCCAGGCCAGCGGAATTTCCGTATTTTCATCATAATTATCGGTAGAAGAAGAATACTTATCGCAGTCTACACCAAATACCAGATCATTACCGGAAACTGTTTTCATGGTACCCGGTACATCTTCCCATTTTTGAGTTTCCGTACCGTTTATGTAGAAGACCATGTTGCCATCGCCAACCGTTACAGCAAGATGATACCATTGCTCGGTCTCAAGTGGAGGATCGGTATCCTTGTCGTAAATGCCTTCTGTGGTAGCGGCGGTGAAAAAGGCTTTATTGGCCGACTGCAGCTGGAATTTGTAGCCATTCCAGGAGTGCAGGCCTATAAAGCGGTTGTTTTCAAGTACTTCGTTTGCGTATACCCAAAGGGCAATGGTCATTTGATCCGGGTTAATGGCCGGGTTGTAAGGCACTTTAATGCGGCTTCCTTCGTTAAAATAAAGGGCCTGGGCTTCATCACCGTAGCGGTCTGTTGTCCATTCGGGTTTGCCTCCATTCCAGCCCTCGGGGGCTTCAAGCAATTCGCCGTCAAGCCCGTTCTCTGAATAATCCTTGGCAGTAGAGCCACTTCCTTCATCAAAAGTCCAGTGACCTGAAAGAGCATCCGGAGCAATAGGTGTTATCTCTTTACTGAGATAATCCTCAATAGCTTTTTCGAGGGCAACAGTTGCATTATTTACTTCTGATTGTGTAGCCTCTTCATTGTCATAAACTTCCTGGGCATTTTCCAGGGTATTCTTCAGCTCATCTTTGGCACCGCGCTGGTACTGCCCTTCTGCAGTTCCTTCGGTGGTGTTGTCAAGCAAAGTTTGGGCTGAGTCAATCATTTGTTTAAGATTTTCCTTGTCTATAGTTACTTCTTCAGTTTCATCTTCAGAACAACTAATAGAGACAGCAAACATTCCAACAAATAGTGCAAGAATGATTGCGCGTGTGTTTAATTTAAATAATTTCATAATAATTTGATTTTTGGGGTTTGAAAATTTATAAAGCATTATTTGCATCACGTTCACTTTGTGGTATTGGGAAATAGCGATCTTCAGCATATATGAAGCCTTTATTTGAAAGAGCAGCCTCAGCAGCTTCTGCTCCATAGCGCATAAGATCAAAGTACCGGTGAAATTCCATTGCCAGTTCAACCCGTCTTTCATGCCGGATGACATCCCTGACAGTTTGCTGGTTGGTAACGGTTATATCGGATAAAAGTCCCTGGGGTACACTGCCATATCCCGTCAGGGTGTCGTCGTGCAGATAACATTCCCTTGCTCTTTTTCTTATTTTATTCAAAGGCTCAAGTGCATCAGCAGATCGACCGTCTTCATTAAGTGCCTCGGCTTTCATCAGGAGTATCTCGGCATAGCGCATGTAGGTGTAATTAAGTCCTGCATCTCCTTTGGTTCCGGCGCTCACCTCTTCAAGGGGCTGAGCATGCTTTTTGGTCAAAAAACCCGTAGGTGACCACGCAGGATCAAAATCTTCACCATTGAGCCATTGCCCTCCCTCTCTTCCGATTGAATAATCCAGCCGCGGATCTGCAATCCCTTCATTGGTAACCTCGTATGCATTAACGAGGTCTTCTGTTGGAGTATTAAAATAATATCCGTTTTCTTTCTTTGGGCTGAACCATTGGTTGAGATAGCTTCCTTCATAAGGAGTTTCTCCTTTATTGTGCTGAAATTCAATTATGGACTCATCATTGTTATCATAGGCTAGCTCAAAATTGTGACGGTAAACGTCAAGTAATTCATACATAATCAGGTCCTGAACCTGGTTGGTTGTTGTAATAACCTTCTGCCATTTCTCCTGAAACAGGTAGACTTTGGCCAGTAAGCCCAGGGCTGCTCCTTTGGTAGCACGTCCCTTTTCCGTACCGCCGTATTGATTGGGCAACACTTTGGCTGCGTCCTCCAGGTCCTTTTCTATTTGGGAATAAATTTTCTCCACAGATGAAAGGGGTACATGAAGGGCTTCGGAGGTGAGTGCTGGCTTGGTCTTCAGGGGAATGCTCCCATAGATATTGACAAGATGGAAATAATAATAGGCCCGTAAAAATTTGGCCTCGCCTACAATGCGATTGCGAAGATCATCGTTCATATTTATTTTTGGCACGTTCAAAATCACTTGGTTGGCTCGGGATATGCCTTCGTAATAATGTTGCCAGATGAATTCCACAAAGCCGTTGTCAGGAGTCACGCTGAAATCGTCAATAAACTCAATTTCACTCTGATCTCCCGGATTACCCCCTTTTATGGCGTCATCAGAGGCTACATCGCCAAATACCCACAGGCAGTTGTTTATTTCACGGAAAGAAGCGGGGACATAAGTAGCATTCACCGCAGTAATGGCCTGCTCAGGCGTTTCGTAAAATGTCTTGCTGGAATATACTCCCTGCAAATCTTCGTCCAGGAAATCTTCGCAGGATATAAAAACAGGAAGAAGGACAAGTGCTATAAGTATTTGTTTGATTTTACGCATAATGTCTGATTTAAAATGTAATTTGCAAACCTATATTGTACCCTATGGCCGAGGGGTAAGTCCCCCAGTCGATATTGGCAGCCCGGTCGCCCTCACCTTCTGAATTGTCGCTAACCGTCATTTCGGGATCAAGACCGGGGTAGTCCGTAATAGTAAATAAATTCTTGCCTGAAAGATAGATGCGTGCTTTCTGCATCGAGAGCTTTTTAAGCAGCGATTCTGAGAGACTGTATCCAATTTGTAAGGATTTCAGTCTGGTATAAGAACCATCTTCCAAAAAGCGAGTGGATGGCCTGGTGTTATTGGCCTTGGCATCCCAGGAAGCACGGGGCTGGGTATTGCTTGTTCCCTCTCCTGTCCAGCGGTTATTGTAATAGCGCATGGTTAGGTTGAAGGGACGGTAGAAGCCCTCGATGTCGGTAGCTACCTGGTAATAAATTTCCTGACCATAAGCACCCTGAATGAAAACCTGGATATCAAAATTCCTGTATTTAGCTTGCAGGTTAAGTCCGGCTGTATAATCCGGAATACCACTTCCAACATGGGTACGGTCATCCGCATTGATTACCCCGTCGCCGTTCTGATCCTTGTACATAACATCTCCGGGCTTAATATCTTCACCCTGATAAGCATGGGTAATGATGTCGGATTCATTTTGGTAAATGCCAATCATTTCATACAAAAAAAACGAGCCAATGGGATACCCTTCTTCGGTTTTAGTCGCATAAACGCCATTATCAATACGCCCGCTTAAAATCGGTGATTTAAGTTTGGTTACTTCGTTGTTCAGCAATGCAAAATTCCCGGATATCCTGTAGAAAAAGTTACCGATTTTATTTTTATAACCTGCCTGCAGTTCCAACCCGGTATTTTTCACCTGGCCGCTGTTAACCCAGGCAGGATCTGCATATCCGGCTGAAGTGGGTATAGACTCCCTGGTAAGCATGTCTTTTGTGTACTTTTGGTAATAATTCACCGTTAAGTCGATGCGGTTATCGAATAGTAAAATATCGGTTCCAATATCATATTGATTACTTGTTTCCCAATGCACATCATCATTTCCAAGAACCGTCATCGCATAACCATTTTGCGAGACACCTCCAAAAGAATAATTGAAACCCGGGTTGATCTGGTCGGAATAAGCGTAGTAGCCAATATTTTGATTTCCAATAAAGCCTATCCCTCCCCTGATTTTCAATTGAGATATAAATTCTGCATCTTTCAGGAAATTTTCCTTATCGAGGCGCCAGCCAATGGATGAAGAGTAAAACGTACCCCATCTTTGACTTTCAGCCAGCCTGGAAGAGCCATCCTCCCGTATGGTTGCTGAAAAAAGGTATTTACCGTTGTAGTTATAGTCGGCGCGTGCAAAAAACGAAAGCAAAGCGCTGCCAAATTTATCTTCGGAAGTACCAATACTTCCCTGACCATTACCTAAGTAAACCACATCCGGATCCTGGTCTTTAAAATCATGCTCAGTAGTGGACTTGTTATACCAGGATTCTTTAATTGCCTCGGATCCCACCGTAGCGGTAATGTTGTGATTATCACCTATCGTGATGCTATAATTGAGCACGTTGTTCCAGGTCCAGCTGTTGAACTGCTCATCAGCGGCAGTTAGCGAATTCGGGTTGTTTATACGGTTATTGGTACCCCAGGTTTTATTAAATCTGCGCCGGTTGCTTGTGCTGTAATCTATTCCCAGGCGGGAGGTATACGTAAAATTTTCCCAAAAGGATAATTTTGTGAATACATTCCCAAACAAGCGGTTGGTATGCCTGATATTCGAAAAATTTTCAAGCAATCCCACGGGATTGTATCCATCCCCAAAAAATTCGGGATGCTCTGGTAAGTCCACAAAATTCCCCTCTTCATCGTAAACCGGTATGGCAGGTGTACGGAAGAACGCGTACCGTACTGAGCTGCCACCGTTACCACCAAAGCCGTCCCCTGAGGCGCCCTGAATATTTTTCGTTCCTGCCGATGCATTGATGTTGGTACCGATTTCAAGGCCGCTTAATGGCTTGGAAGTAACGCTTAATTTGCCGGAAAAGCGTTCATAACCGCTGTTTAAAAGTATTCCTTCCTGATTGAAATAATTGCCGGCAACTACGTATTGGGTTTTTTGGTCCCCTCCGTTTACGCTCAGGTAATATTTTTGCTGAAGGGCATTACGGAAAATACGGTCGAGATGGTTAATATCCGGCAGTGATTGTGCAAGCTCGTCACTAATCAGGTTTCTTTTCAGTAAATCCATTTCCACGTCGGCATTGTCGTTACGTGCCGCTTCGTTATAAACTTCAATGTACTGGTCTTTATTCGTCATGTCCGTTAGCGGGCCATGCATCTGCAGACCGTTATACAATTTAAATTCTATCTGTGCTTCTCCTTTATTTCCTTCTTTTGTAGTAATCAAAACCACCCCGTTATTGGCCCTTGAACCGTAAATAGCTGTAGAAGAAGCATCCTTCAGGATACTTATCGATTTGATATCGTCAGGGGATAGCGTACTAAGGGCATTCTTGGTTGGAATGCCGTCCACAACGTAAAGCGGTTCATTGTCGCTGTGAATCGAGCCGATACCCCGAATACGGACATCAACCTCACCCCCGGGATGGCCGGTGGCCTGTGATACACGCACGCCGGAAGCCATACCCTGCAAACCCTCATCTATCCTATCTACCTGTAACTGTCCAAAGTCTTCCATGTTGACTGAAGAAACAGAACCTGTCAGATCGGCCTTTTTTTTCGTTCCATAGCCAACAACCACAAGTTCTTCCAGTTGTTGAACACTCTTCTCCATGACAATATCAAAATACCTCTTGTCGCCAATGGTAATTTCTTGTGTTTTATATCCTACAAAGGATACCACAAATATATTTACCCCTTCAGGTTGTTCAGGGAGCTCAAAATTTCCATCTAAATCTGTTGTTGTGCCTTTGTGGGTTCCCTTGTAGATAACATTCACTCCGGGCAATGGTTTGCCCGACTCGTCTTTAACGGTGCCTTTAATCGGCCCTGACTGCCCCCAGGTGTTAAAACAGATCAACAATAAAAGAAGGCCCGTTAATAAACTTTTAACTTTAATATTCAAATGGTTTGTAATCCGTTTTAAGGTAAACATGTGTATAAAAATTGAAGATTGAGGGTTAATAATTCTTTTTCTCAGGATCAGGTATGCCTTGTTAGACCCAATTATAAGAGCACCTGCAGACATACTAAGCCTGAAAATCCCGAAAGAAATAGGCTCCCTTTTGTTTTTTTAATCTACTAAATAAAAAGTTACATCATTTTTTTAATTGTTAAGCCAAACCCGGCTACGAAAATTTTGTCCTTTTTATCCACTGAAATCGTCCCCGTTCAACTAAACAATTTCTTTTGTTTTTATATTAACAACAATACATAAACACATTTAATTATTAATATGTTCGCAGCCAGGTTATACTGCTGAACTATATTTAAATTTTACATACAAGATAATTCATATCTCTTTTCATTGTGTTTACAATAGTACATTATGTGTATAGTATATTGCATGTTTGAAATTCACTGATCTGAAAGAGATAAAAGAGAACAAATACCATTGCGTCTTCTTGTGCATTTAAGACGATGCTAAAACCTAAACTTATGGATGGTGGATAATGATTTTATACGTTTTGCTGAATTGTTCGGTTTTTAGATTCAACAAATACAATCCCGGGGGGAAAATGGCAGTATCCAGCAGTGTTTGCTCACCTGATTTCCAGTGTCCGGTCTGTATAACCCTGCCTTCTATGGTAATTACTGAATAAAACAAAGGGGCTGTGGCAGGAATATTTGCAGATATATGAAGGATTTTATCCGCTGGCTGAGGATAAATGCTTATTTTGGGTTCCTGCAAAGGACCGTTTTGTACAGAAGTAACTTCATTATTGTAAATGGTTTTAATGGCGGAAGGAGGTAATGCGTGATCATAAACCACGATCTCATCCAGGTAACCATGAAAATGGTAATCCTGGTCCGGGCGGGCTTTACCGATGGTCATATCCAGAGTACTGGGATTCAATGCGCCGCTAAATGCTGTAAAGGTGTTTAGCCTTCCGTTCAGATATAATTCCATCTCTTCACCTGTATACACTGCAGTAAAATGATGCCATTGCTCTTTTTCCAAAGGTGTTTCCATATCCAGGTCCAATATCCCATTTGTTGTATTGATGGTACTGCGGAGGTATGGGGGGTTGTAAGATATTTTCCAGCGATTTTCCCAACTACCATGCGAAACGAGATAGGTTTCATTGTATTCCTGTTGCAAGGGATAAAACCAACCTGCCACAGTCAGTTCTTCACTGAATTTCAAAGAGGAATCATTGGTTATGCGGATATAGGATGATGTACCGTTCAGGCTTGCTGCTGCTTGAGGGTTTCCAAGACTGTCAGCAACGAGGGTAATACTGTTTGCTGTTGTTTCCTGCTGATACTGGCTGTGATCGCGGGTATCTCCATTAAAAGGAAGCAAAAGTACGGGCTCACCCATTTCCATATCGCTTAACCGGCGTACCATTACCAACAGACTATCGGTGGTACTGCCATCCACATCAGAAACAGTGCAGCTTAAAGTATAATTGCCTTCCTGTTCTGGTGCCTGCCAGTTAGCAGTGCTTCCATCGCTTGTCAACTGGCCGTGTTCACTTTCCCAGTGAAAAGAAAGCACATCCCCGTTTTTTTCAAATACGTTGCAAACCAATGAAGTGGTTCCGCCCAAATCCATTTTACGCGGATCAGCACGGATACTTTTGATTTCAGGGATATGCGGAATTTTTTCGAGCACTTCCAATTCAAGCCAGGCGGTATCAGATTTACCATTAGCCGTTACTACACAGCTGTAAATGATGTTTACGGCTTCATCCGGCGCTTTGTCAGCAAGTATGGAATTTCCCTGAATTTCATTTCCATCTCGTTGCCAGCTATAAGTTAGCGAGTGCCCTTCAGGATCAGTTGCAGTGCAGTACAGGTAAAGGGAATCGTTTTTTTCCACAGGATTTTTCAGGGCTTTCAGGGCTTTTATCCGGGGCGGCCGGTCGTTGATTTCTTCGTCGTTTGCAAAATCAATGCATATATTGTTAACGAATGTTTTTGTGCCCTTTTGTTTCAATTCGGCATCCGGCGGCAAATATACCAGCATCCGTGCCTTCCCCGCAGGAATACTGAGGGAGGTTTCCCCTGAAACATCATTAAGAATGATTTGATTTTCAAGGGCATCATAAACATCTACAATGCTATCTGTAACAATGGTAATGCTCGTATCTTGCTGGTACGGATTCCGTATCAGGCAGGCAGGGAAGGAACGTGAATAGAAATCCGTACTGGTTAAGTTTATCCGCAGAATGTGCTTTACATCTGTTTTTTCCACTAAACTACCGAGATAACCTACATGAGATGAACTGTAAAGGGAGAGGTTGGTGGGAGCCCATCCGCCATTCACTGCGTCGCCTGTAGCTACGGGGCTTTTACCGTTCAGGCTCTCCCGCATCGACTCGTGTGCGATGCAGCTATCCTGGGTGTTAGCAAGGACCCATTCTTCGTTATCCTGATGGTCAGCAGGTAAAAAACCCGGGTAAAAATAGGCAGAAGCATTAGTCAGGTTGAGCATCCATTTGGCAATAGCATTGGCATACTGTTCCTGGTAACGTACCATCGGCACTAATGCTGCTGCTTGCTGAATGCCGTTCATCAAAAAAGCATAGTCATTTCCTTCGTCGTAAGCTTCGCCTCTTAGTCCGGAACATTCGTAGTTGCCCCATTGGCCAATGATAATGCCCCAGCCCCTGAGACTTCCCTGGTTAAAACACCAGTTTACCATTTTATCCACATCATAGTTGGTGCCTGCTTCTGCATTCATACGTGCCGCGGTGTATGTACCATAAGCAAATTGCAGTTCATAAACCGGATTTTGCTCTCGGTTGTTCAAAAATTCAAGCGCCCATTCGGCTCCGGTCAAGTATTTTTTATTGCCTGTTTCCAAATAGGCATGATAAAGAATCCACGCAATTGCTCCTGAGGCAGCAGGTTGCTTTACCCCACTTTCCAGCGGCGCCATTTGTTTAAAATCCCAGGCACGGTAGTTCATATAAGGTACCTGCCAGGGAGTAGCGCTTGCACCCATGGCCTTTACCGCTTCAAGCCAACGGTCGGCAACTTTGGTGAACTGTTCAGCGAAATGCCCGGTTTCGGGATAAAGATCGTTCAACTGGTAAAAGAAAACATTGGGCATGGTTTCGTACCACCAATCGTTGCCACTGCTTCCGGAGTATTGATTCAAATAGATATTTTCTCCGTTGGCCCGGTTGAAGAAATCCCCGGCCATGAACACCCAATTCTGACCGAATTGATCTGATTTGTCAATACCGTTGAGCGAGGCCCCTATCAGTGCAGGCAAGTAATTGATCGCTTCTGCAACTTCCTGCGGATTTTGTCCAACATAAGAGGCAATACCAATATGCGGATGGTCGTAGTTTATCCCGGATTCATCAATTACCGTTAATGGCAGGTATTCTCCGGTCAATGAAGTATCAAATACCAGCGAATCATAACTATGGGCCACTTTGCTCCAATTGCGGATATTATAAGGTTCCGGTCTGTCAGGCATTTGCCCGATGCGGTCAGGAATAATTTGCTGAGCCTCAATCAAAATGGGCATTAAAAGGATCGTAGCAATGAGATATACCTTTTTCATACTAAATTTTTTATAACATAAGATACTAATTTTTTTGAAGGTACCTGTGTTTATTTCTTTATATACCAAAAATATGAGAAAATCCGCCCAGGAGGGATGCCCGGGCGGATGGTATGGTATATTAATAAGAAGCATTATTTTTCAGGTTCCCAGAAAACTACGCCAACATTTGAGTCGGCGGTGCCGTAATAAATAAACCATTTATCTTTAAAGGGAACCAATCCTTCAATAAAAGTAGTCCCGCTGGGGTATTGCCCTGATTTTTCGAATTCTTCCTCAGGTTGAATGAAAGGTTTATCGATACGGGCTTTCAGTTTAGCAGGATTTTTAACTGAATAAAGCGCCTGGCCTCCTGTATAGGTACTGTCAGGCACTGAAGGATCGCCGTTTACGGCGCTGTTTCCTGCGTTATACATTACCAGGATACCCTGGTCGGTGAGTATAGCAGGCGGACCTGCCTCTACCAGCCATGAATCAAAATATCCTTCACGGGGCTGCAGGACGGGCTTAAGACTGCCATCTTCATTTACTACAGGTTTCCAGTCAGTCAGATTCCCGGAGGTGGCAAGATAAATTTTCGGTACCCCCCAGTACATCCAGTATTTCCCATCCAGCTTTTGCGCAACCAGTTGGTTACCTTCCCTTTTGGTTACTATAGCACCTGATTTTGTGTGCATGCTGTTAAACTTGCCTTCATAAGCATCTTCAAAAGCAGGTCCGTGTTTTGTCCAGTTTTCCAGGTCTTTTGATGTAGCTACGGCTAAACGGGGTGTTTTATGATTCCACTGGGTATAAGTCATTACATAAGTTCCATCCCCGGTTTCCACTATACGTGGATCTTCAGTTCCACCCGGCCATTCGTACTGCTTTTGGTTGTCGTCTTCCGGATAAAACACGGGTTCTTTTAATCGTTTAAAATCCAGCCCATTATCTGAAACAGCCATACCCAGCCGGGATGTATGACCGCCTATTTTCATCTCACCCGTCAGGTCTTCTGCCCTGTAAAGTACATGTACCCGGTTGTCTTTTACAACTGCCGCCGGGTTAAACGTAGCCATGGATTCCCAGTACAGCATACTGTCGCGCATGGGACAATGAAAATAGGATTGGCTATCAGGGGTGATGATAGGATTAACTCCTTCTGGTCTAACAAAGGGACCAAAAGTCCAGTTTTTGGTTTGAGAATCTGTTAATACAAAAATAATTAACAGTGCAACAGGCAACAATGCAATTCGCTTCATCTTTTTTGGTTTTTAATTGATAAATTAAGAATACTTAGCTGATAAACATGAGTTTATGCATAGTTGCGTATGCGGAAAGATTACAGTGGACAGGACAAAATTTGGACTTAATTATACAAATCTACAACTTTTTTTTATGAAGGTCAACCTGCATTATTCATAAATTTTTTAAATATGAATAAAATGCAGAGCCTGTGAGGATGTCTAAAAAGAAATAAAACAAGATTTTCAGTAACTTTTTGCCCCTTGTCCGGCAAATGCCGGATGAAGTTGCTGAAAATCAAGCCTTCCGGCAATTGCCGGATCAGGGGCAAAGCTTGATTTTCAGATTTAGTCTCATAAGAACTTTTTAGACAGCCTCATTAACGGGAGAAAAAATTGAATAACCGAACTGTTTAAATCTTGCTCCTGAAAACTTTGTTGCCGCCGGTTTTTTCCTGCCCGGAAATTGGTAAAATCAACAATTTTTTTTATATTACGTATTAGAGATTACAGTTGCTCGTCACTATATTTTAAACCATGGGCCATAAACCGCTTTTACATATTTGCTTTATATTTCTTTTCATACAGGGTTATGGACAAAACTGGCGAATGGACAGGATCGGGAATGCTGACGGCTTGTCCAACAGCGCAGTTACCTCCGTTTATATGGATTCAGAGGATTTTATCTGGCTGGGTACGTGGGATGGTCTGAACCGCTACGACGGGAGTAACATCAAGGTATTCAAACCGGAAGCATTTAAAGAGGGGGGCATAAGTAACAATATTATTCGCAACATTCTGGAGGACAAACAACAAAATTTATGGATTGTTACGGAAGACGGGGTAAACTTATACAATGACAGCAGCGAAACATTTCGTACTTATTTAACCACCGATTCATCAGAAAAATATATGGAGAATCGCTATCATGCTTTCCTTGATCCGGATTCCTCCGTATGGTGCAATAAATATGGGGATGGTATACGCTCATTTAATTACAGCAGTGACCAATTTTCGGAACCGATAAGGGTAAAAGGGCATCCCGGATTTCTTAAAAAGGTGAAGGGGGCATGGTTTGTTGACAACCTCCTGTGGATACTTAAAAGCAACGGAACCCTCTACGGCCTTAGCCAAAATGCATACTGGCGCATTGAACACAAGATTCATTTGCCTGATTCGATTAAATACGATTACGAGCACCATTGGTTCTTCAGGCAAATGGAAGCCCCCCTTTTATTTATTGCCACTCAGCAAGGTGGACTTCTAAGCCTGGATTTAAACAGCGAAAATTACAGAAGCTACAAGGTCGACACTACGGTCTTTCGTATTACTTCGCTCTCAAAAAGTAAAAATGGCAATTACTTGTGGGGGGGCACTGATGGCGGACATATTTTTAAGCTTCATCCGAACAGGAAACGTCCTTTTCAACTTGTACACAAACCCCTTAAGCAACTTCGCGAGAAGCAATTAAAAATCTGGACAATTGTGGAAACTGATCCTGATTTGTTATGGATAGGTACAGACGGCGATGGTGTTTACAAGTATATCATGAAGGATAATCATTTCCATTCAGTCGGCAAAGGACCACTAAACAAAGGGCAGATCAGCCATAATGTGGTACGTGCAATCTATGAAGATTCAACAGGGAATCTGTGGGTTGGTACACGCGGGGACGGCCTTAATTTTATCAATAAGCAGTCGGGAACTACAACGGTATACAATACCCGCCGGGGCCTTACGAATAATGCCGTATTATCGCTTGAAGAGGATAAATATGGAAATATCTGGATGGGCCTGGATGGGGAAGGCATGGATATGTATGAAAGATCTACCGGAAATATCCTTCACTTTCCTGAGGATTTTACTAACAACCGTCCATTAGATATCGGTTTGGTTTATGCAATTATGCAGGGACGACAAGGCGATTTGTGGGTAGGTACCAGTGGATACGGGCTGTTTCGTTTGTCTGTAAAAAAAACAGGCAACGGGCAGTACAGACTGCAGAATTACAGCCGCTATCATACCGGTATGAAGGAAGGCGCTGTGTTGCAAAGCAATATTATTTATTCTGTGGTTGAAAGTAAACCGGGTGTAATATGGTTCGGAACACGGGGTGCAGGGTTGTATCGGTTGCAAAAGGAAACGGGAGAGCTAAAAGCATTTCAGAACAATCCGGATAACCGCAATTCGCTTAACAACAACGATGTATTAAGTTTATGGAAAAGCTCTGAAAATGTACTTTGGATTGGCACCAGCGGCGGCCTTAATCGTCTTGAGTTAAAAGGCAATTCTCATCGGTTTACCCACTATATCGAACCTGGTATACCCAACAATACCATTCATTCTATTTTAGGAGACAGTAATGGGTATATTTGGCTGAGTACCAATAATGGACTTGTAAAACTGAATCCTTCTGACAGCACGGTGCGCACCTTTTACAAATCGGATGGTTTGCAGAATAATGAATTTACCGACGGTGCTGCATGTGTTGGCCAACATTCAGGCATGTTCTACTTTGGGGGGGTAGATGGCTTTGATAAATTTTACCCGGATTCTGTCCGGGATTCGGATTATTTCCCGCGCCTGGCTATTACTGATTTTAAGTTACTGGTCCCCGGTGAAACCGGAATTACATTCCCCAAAGGGAATATTGATATGCATGAAAATATTGAATTGCAGTATAACCAAAATTATTTTAAAATAGCATTTACTACTTTAAACTATCATAACAAGCAAAAATGCAGGTATGCTTATTCATTGCAGGATGCCGAAAAGGAGAAAATAATTAATGGAAAGGGCAATGAAGCCACTTTTACAAATCTCCAACCAGGAAAATATCAGTTCAGAATAAAATGGACAAATGAAGATGGTATATGGAACCAACACGCCCGCACGTTAGGGATTATAATACATCCTCCTTTCTGGAAAACTTCCTGGGCTTATGCTGTTTATGGAATCCTGATAATCGGAATGCTGATCTTGTTTGCCTATATCATCAAGCGTAGAATGCAAATTCGCCATAATCTCAGAATGGAACGCATGAAAATGCAAAAGATCGAGGAAATGAACCAGTATAAGCTCCGCTTCTTTACAAATATCGCACATGAGTTCCGTACACCGCTTACTCTTATTATGGCACCGGCAGCTAAGATCATGGAGCATAAAAATAAATATCCGGCGCTTATGCCTTATCTGCATTCTATATACAGCAATGCAACCCGTTTATTGCATCTTATAAGCGAATTAATCGACTTCAGGAAAGTGGAGACCGGCCATTTTAAATTAAAAGTAAAATACGATAACTTTTCGGCTTTTCTTAAAAGCCTTACAGATGCTTTTGAACATTATGCACAGGAAAAATCTGTCACAATTACTTTTGATACCCCCCGGGAAGCCGCAATGGGCTGGTTTGATGCACACATCATGGAAAAGGTTTTTCTGAATTTGATTTCCAACGCCATTAAGTATTCTTATAAGCATGGCTCGGTTACCGTTCGCCTGGATTTTCAGGGTAATTATGCCCATGTTTCCGTATCTGACACAGGAGAGGGAATTGAAGAGGCATATCAGGAAAAAATCTTTAACCGGTTTTATCATCAAAAACATCCGGAAAGGCATGAGGAGGAAATGGCTGATAGTTCAGGCGTGGGTCTCTCGCTCACTAAAAGCCTGGTAGAACTTCATAAAGGTACTATAAGTCTGCAAAGTGCTAAAAATAAAGGGTCAACCTTTTCTGTAGTTTTTCCTTTTTCAGAAACCTTTTATACGGAAGACGAAAAAACGGGGGATACGGTAATTGATGAGCTTCAACTACATAAACATGCCAGCGAGGAATTTATTGTTTCCGACTATGTCGATTTCAACACTTCAATGCCGGCTTCTGATGATGAACAAAAGGAGACCGTTCTGGTAGTAGATGATAATGAAAAAATCCTTGATTTGATAGCAGACATCCTGCAACCGGATTATGCCGTATTAAAAGCCCTTAATGGTACCAAAGCTTTGGATATCATGAATTCGCAAGAGGTAAACATAGTGATTAGCGATATTATTATGGACGAAATGGATGGGCTTACACTGACGGAAAAAATTAAAGAAGACTGGAGAACATGTCATATTCCGGTAATTTTGCTGACAGCCAAAGGTGAACTGGAAAACCGCATCGAAGGAATTGCGTCGGGTGCAGACAGTTACATCCCTAAACCTTTTGATCCGAGGCACCTCAAAGTAAGAGTCAGGAAACTTATTGAGGGACGCAATAAGATAAGAGAAGCATTTCAATCGACCACCCCATCCATGCAGCCACCCTTAAATCAATTGCATGACACGGATGCACGTATTGTAAAGGCCCTTTATGAATATGTAGAACAGCATATTGAGGATGAAAACCTGAATGCCGATAACCTGGCCATGCATCTTAACATGGGGAGAACACTACTTTATCGTAAAGTGAAGGCGCTTACAGGGTTTACCCCGCATGGTTTCATTAAAAACCTAAGGATAAAAAAAGCCGCTGATTTGTTGCTTAATTCAGACCTTAATGTATCGGAAATTATTTACAAAACGGGCTTTAAAAACCGTACGTATTTTTATCGCTCCTTTAAAGAATTGTTTGGTACTTCTCCCCTGGAATATATCAGCCAGATTAATCAAGAATGACAAAAGCCTTAAAACCACCAAAATTAACCGGAGCCGACCAGGATTATTTAGGGGAGTTGAGCACAGTCTTCCGTCAACATTTATCAATTTCTGTCAACAATCCTAACCTCCTGAATAAATTTTCATTATTTTTGAAATTAGCAGATAACCAGGCATAAACAATTGTTTAATATTATTGTTAAATCAGGGAGTTACAATGATAAACCAGGTGTGCTGCAATAAGGATACAAGGAATTTTTGTTTATAGAGGAAAAACGGGGATTGGGTTTATTTTAATGTTTGTGAGCGAAAATCGCTCAATTTGGGTTCAAATTAAAACAGAAATTATATGAATGTATCAGAACAACTTTTAAAAATTCTCGAAAACGAAGGAGTGAAACATATCTTTGGGGTGGCGGGTGACGCATTGAACCCCCTTGTTGTTGCACTCGGAAAACAGGATAAGGTTAAATGGATTAAGATGAAGCACGAGGGTAATGCCTCCTTTGCTGCTTTTGCTCAAGGTGAACTGAATGAGAACATTGGTGTTTGCGCCAGCACTGTAGGTCCGGGAGCACTGCATCTGGTCAACGGCTTATACAATGCCAAAAAAGAACGGTCGCCGGTATTGGCTATCACGGGACAAGTACCTGTAGAATACCTCGGAACCAATTATTTTCAAGAAGTAGATTTAAACAAGGTATTTGATGACATCTGTGAATATCAGGCCATCATTCGTTCTCCCGAGGAAGCTCCGAAAGTTATTTTGCGAGCTATGCGCATTGCCATAAACAAGAAATGCGTTTGCAGGGTAGAATTGCCTGCTGATATCGCTGAAATGAAAGCCGAAAATCAAGATTTTGTACACCCGGTCTATCGCTCAAGTTCTGTAGTAACACCATCCAACGAAGTGTTAGAGGAAGCGGTAAATCTTGTAAACAACGCAAAAAAAGTGGGAATTTTAGCCGGGGCGGGTTGCCGTTCTTCACGCCAAGAAGTGCTCGAATTTGCGGAAAAAATAAAAGCTCCTATTACCCATACCGTCCGGGCTTCGGATATCTTTGACCACAGCAGTGAAAATGTGGTTGGCACAACGGGCCTCATTGGAAATCCATCAGGGTATAAGGCTGTAATGAAATGTGACCTCTTAATAATGCTGGGTAGCGACTTTCCCTACACCCAGTTTTTACCAGAAAAAACAAAAACTATACAGGTGGATATTCGGCCGGAGAATATTGGCAACCGTACATCAGTTACATTAGGTATTCATAGCGATATCATAAATGTGGTTCGATATTTTAACGAGAAATGCTTGCCTAAGCGGAATGAGGCATTTGTCAAAAAACTAAATCGTGAATTTGTAGAATGGAAACAACATAATTGTGAAACCTCAGATGGAGAAAAAGACTTTAGCATACTCCATCCTCAAATTGTGGCACGAGAAATTAGCGATATTGCTTCTGATGATGCCATATTTGTGATTGATACCGGTACCTCGGCTATTTGGTCCACCAATTTTATGAATTTTCATTCGGACCGCAGAATTATTGGCTCCTTTAATCATGGATCTATGGCCGTGGGTTTACCTGCTACAATTGGGGCGCAATTGCAATTTCCGGAACGGGAGGTCTGGGCACTTGTGGGTGATGGAGCGTTTAATATGGCTCTGCAGGATTTTTCCACCGCTGTTGAATATGACCTTCCGATTAAGATCGTGGTTATGAATAATAAAGAACTGAGTTTTGTGAAGCTTGAAATGGAAGAAGCCGGACTGGCTCCAAACTATGATGCCCTGGGAGTCAAAAATTTTGATTTTGTGAACTTTGCCAAAAATATTGGTGGGGATGGAGAAAATGTTCGTGAAGTAAAAAACATCATTCCGGCTATAGAGAAAGCGCAAAAATCTAAAAAACCATTCATTATTAATGCCCATGTAACCCCTGGAGAGTTATCACTACCTCCGCATATAGAATTTGAACAGGTCAAAAATTTTGGATTATCGAAAGTTAAAGAGCTTTACCAGGCTATGAAAGGTGATAAGAGGCAGTGGGACAATGTTAAGAATGAAATTGAAGCCTTCTTCGATAGAAAGTCATAATTATATAAATCGCTCAATTTGGTTAAAAATTAAAATTAAAGTAACAAATTATGGTAACAAACAAAGAACGAAAAACAGGAAAAGCGTCCAACAATGATTATTCAAATCTGAAAGCATTGTTTCTGAATTGCACCATTAAACCAAGTCCTGAAGTTTCTCATACACGAGGTTTATGTGATGATGTAGCAAAGGTATATGAAGAAGAACATGGCATAAAAAGTGAGTTTGTAAGAGTTATTGATTATAATGTTCCCTCAGGATTGAAATCAGACATGGGTAATGGTGATGAATGGCCTTTAATACTCGAAAAAATAAAGGAATCAGATATTATTATTGTTGGTACTCCTATTTGGATTGGGAATATTTCTTCAGTTGCTCAAAGGGTATTTGAACGCCTGGAGGGTACTTATTCGGAAGGAAATAAGGAGAACGGTCAGTATCCATTGTATAATAAAGTAGGTGGCGCAGTAATAACCGGAACCGAGGATGGCGGACATTTCTGTGCAAAAACAATAAACTTTTGCTTGTATCGCTTTGGTTGTACTATTCCCCCCGGAGCCGATTGCTACTGGGTTGGTCCGGCCGGTCCTGGCCCCTCCTACCTGGATGCGGAAGGAAGCAAGCATTTATATACCAACCGAACCAAGAGAACACTTGTGGATAATACTGTTTTTATGGCAGCCCTGTTAAAGGAAAATAAAATAACAACCAACCTTTTGGAGGTAGAAAAGAAAGCTGCGGCAGAAAGCCGTAAATCAAATGAAATCAATTGGCGCGGTTAGGGATATGTAACCTAAGTTGAGCGGTTTGAACCTAGTGAAAAAGCGCTTTACTTATCCGGCAGCTGCCGGACGACTTAGAAATTGTCGGTTTTCACCGAATAGGTAGCCTGTCCCGTAAACGGAGTGTCGGGAAGGTGAAAACCATACAATTTCTTTGTCCCCGACACTTCGTGTACGGGGCAGGCAGTGAGCGAGAATCGCTCAATTTGGGTGTAACTAACCTGCAACAAAAAGATGGTAGAACATTTTCCCGCTTGTTTTATCAATTGGTAATACTCTAATAAATGGTTGATAACTTACATACAATTATTTTCTCCTTTGTGTATCTTAGAGTCTTAGAGCCTTTGTGGCACTCTATTTTTGCCACGAAGGCACAAAGACACGAAGTAATCACAAAGAAGAATATAGCAAATATCAACCATGTTTTAGAGTTTAACGTATCAATTTAATAGAAATTATTCATGCCTAAAATGTAAAAAAGAAATGGATATGACTAAATCTAAAATTTTGGTGACGGCATCAACAGGAAATATTGGTTTACCACTGTCAAAAGCTTTGCATGAGAAAGGGATTCCATTTACGGCTGCAACAAGAGATGCTGAAAAAGCATTTGAGAAGTTCGGGTTCGAAACCGAAACTACACCCCTCGATTTCAAAGACCCGACGGGGTTTTCCGAAGCCCTCAAAGGTGTTGAAACCCTGTTTTTGTGTGGTCCTTCAGCCACACCGGGCGCTGAAAAATTATTAGTACCCTTGGTGGAGAAAGCCATTGATTATGGGGTGAAAAATTTTGTTTTTATTGCATCTTACCCCAACATTATGAGCATCATTGAAAATAGCGGCAGAGCGTACACCTTTTTGCGCGGTAACTTCTTCATGCAGAATTTTGAAATGTATCAAAAGGAAGATATCCGGGATCAGCACCAAATCTTTCTGCCAACGGGAAAAGGGAAAGCTCCATTTGTAGACACCCATGATATTGGCAGGGTTGCGGCTGAAGTAATTGAGAATTTATCTAAATTCAACAAAGAAACCATATACCTCACAGGCCCGGAGGCTATGGACCTCCATAAGGTTGCTGATATTTTTTCAGATGTTCTGGACAAGGATATTGTATACAAAGAGCCGGATGATCAAGCTTACAGGATGGAAATGGAGAAGCGTGGATTCTCAAAAGATTATATCGATGCCATGATCGCCGTATTTGGAAAGATCAAAAAAGGAAAGGTTTCTCAGACATCGGATAGTATTGAGAAGATATTAGGCAGAAAGCCGGCATCGCTCAAAAATTATATTGAGAGGAATAAGTCGATTTTCATATAAAATGCTCATATCAGCTGATCTCAACCTGGATGTCACAGGCAATCAGTTCATTTAAGCGTAGCCCATGAAAACCGAGCATTTTTATGCAATAAGTGTGAAAAATAGATATAAATGGCCTGGCAGCGTCCTTTGAAACAGCAGGGTGGATGACGGGTGGCAGCGTGTTAACATTATAACCGGCAAAAGTAACCGGAGCCGACCAGGCCACGATTGCTAGCTGGACAAATGGGTAGTGTCTGATTTTAGTTTTTATGATTTAATAACCAAAAAATTAAAGTTTTTCAAATTCCATAATAAACTCTTTTATGCGTCTGAAACATTCTAAAATGGCTTTACTTGCTGGAATTTCATCTAGCCAGCCTATATTGTATTTTACTATACCTCTTTGGGTATAAAAATAAAAGTTTTTCGTTAAATTCTAAAACATGGTTGATATTTGGCTATAACTCTCTTTGTGGTT
>CAZPDP010000042.1:0-30464 GCA_964585385.1 uncultured Bacteroidales bacterium | reverse complement strand
ACCACAAAGAGAGTTATAGCCAAATATCAACCATGTTTTAGAATTTAACGAAAATTTTTTATCAAAATAGTTTACAAAATAAACTACTTTACTAATACAAAATAAATCAGGAGAATTATTTATGAATACACTTAAAACAACAACCACAGTATTTCTGATAACGATAGGTATTATTATCACTGGAACAATCAATGGTCAAAACAGTGAATATCTCAGGAAAAGTTCATACAAAGCCTATCTAACCAACAGCGTGAGTGTATGGAAGGCTATAGAAAAAAAAGCAAAAACAAGGTATCAGGAACATCCACATGATATGCAGAAGCTTTTCGACCTGGCGGTGATTCAGTACGGATTGCTCAACGCTTGCGTAGCCAATGAAAAAAAGGAGGTCTTTGAGGCTTATCTCGATAAAGCTAAAAAGAATATTGATACCCTGTTGAAGTATAACCCAAGGTGGTCAGCTGCTCACGCTTTAAAAGCGGGAATTTTGAGTACAGAAATGGCTTTCACTCCTTCAAAAGGAATGTTTCTCGGACCCAAAAGCAATGCGCATATTGACAAAGCGATAAAATATGATAAGACCGAACCTTTAGCCTGGATTCAGCAGGCTGGTTCCAGGCTGCACACTCCAAAAATGTTTGGAGGAAGGATCGACAAAGCTGTAGAAAGCTATGAAAAAGCCATTGATCTTTTCGAACGGGATTCTTCTTTGTACCAAAACAACTGGCAGTATATTAATGCCAAGGCATGGCTGGGTATAGCTTATGTAAAAGATGAACAATATAAAAAGGCGCTTCAGACCTTTGAATCAGTGGTAAAATTCGAACCTGATTTTGGATGGGTAAAAGACGAACTTTTGCCCAGGTTAAATAAAAAGATAAACCAATAAAAAAAGGAAAGCATTATGGTACGCAATACAGCATTATTTTTCATAATTTTAATTCTCTCAATCCTTTTTACCATTACAAAAAACCTGAATGCACAGGGAACCCCTGGAAACACGATAAAAGCAGTTATATTAGATAAATCAACCAATAAACCACTGCCGGGCGCCAACATTTTTCTGCAATCGGATCCGTTTACGGGTACCTCTGCAGGTGTTGATGGAGAGTTTACATTGCAACTCCACTCCCCCGCTACAGACAGCTTAATCATATCCTTCGTGGGATTCAAAGAAAAAGTGATAGGAGCAACAGATGCCATACAAAAGGGTAAAATTTACCTTGAGCCTAAAGCGCAGAAGATTGAAAAAGCCGTAATAACCGGTAAAAGGATTATAGCCGAAGAATTTACCATAAAACAAATGAAGCAGCTGGATATTTACCTGAATCCAACAGCAAAAGCTGACCCGGTACTGGCCATAAATTCCATGCCCGCTTCAACAACAACAGATGAATCAGCAACCATCAGTCTGCGTGGAAGTAGTCCGGCAGAAACGGGTATATTCTTCAATGATGTGCCTATATACGATGCGGTACGATTCTCCCAGCTGGATGGCATAGGAACCTTCAGTATATTCAATACAGCTATTGTAGAACGTATGCATGTGTTCCCAAGCAATCCGCCGCTGGAATACGGGAATGCTTCTTCCGGTTTAATTGCAATTGAAAGTCAGAACAAAATACCCGAAACCAGCCAGAACAGTCTTAGCCTTTCACTGGCAAATGTTGGTGCGCAAATCAGCCGTCGTCTGAGTCCAAATACAGGATTGAATATATTTTCCAACTACCAACCTTCAGCGGGCTTGATTGGAGTAAACGAAACCGCACTCGATGAACTCAACAACTTTTTTTCCGGGGACCTGGGAATTCATGCCATTCATAAAATCAGTGACTCAATGCGGGTAAAATTTTTCAACTACAGCAACATTGAAGGATATAGTTATGATTACCGCCACCCGAGCTTTAATGGTGAATTGGACCAGGGAAAAAAACGCAACTTTTCTGTCTTCAATTTTCTAAGCGATACAAAATATGGGGAGTTCACTTTTAATTCAGGCTTAAGTCTCAGCAACGAAAAATATGCCTATGGAAATACCAGCATTGATATGGACAAACGGGATATTTACCTGAATGCCAACCATCACCTGTATGCCGGGAAATTTTCCGTAAAGACAGGTATTTCTTTTGATTCAAGATATCAGCAAATGGATGGCACTTTCCCTGTCTTCGATTATGCCCTTGGGAAAAGTTACCCATCGACTGATGTTGAGGACAGCAGAAACCTTGATTTGACTGAAATTTTTACCTATGGTAAATACGAATTCAACGAAAATTGGATAACAGGACTGGGAATCAGGAAAAACATTCCTTCAGAGGGAATGGAAGATTATTTCAGTGGTCAGTGGAATCTCAATTATACATTCCTGTCAGACCACTCTCTGAATTTTTCCTTAGGCAGATATCACAATTATGCTCTGCCAAATGCAGAACTGGACGATGTAACACTGTTCCGAAGCGACCAGGTTTCGCTGGATTATAAGCTGGAAAATTCTGATATTGAACTGACTGCTGCTGTTTTTGCAAAAAATACCGAATTCAATGAAATAAAAGAAGAGGTAAAAGGAGCTGAAATTTTCTCTAAAGTTTACCTTTTCAAGAACAAACTGAGGTTACAGGGATCCTATACATTCATTGATGCAAAACGGAAAAACGATAATATAACCTATTCCTCTGATTATGACCTCAATTATTATGTCAGGGGAAGTGTCAAATACCAGCATTCCAGCAACCTGGATATAAGCCTCATACTATTATACAGGGAGGGCACCTTCTTTCATCCTGTCACCAGCCGGGAATACATCAACAGCCTGGATGTTTACAAGCCCATGCATAGTGATATGAACAACCGGACAAGGCTGCCCGATTATTTGAAGCTGGATATAAGCACATCCAAAGTCTGGCCTGTATCCGAAAACCTGTCGGTAGTAACCTTTTTTAATGTCAGCAACCTGCTGAATTATGAGAATGTAAGAGGAAAAGCTTATAATTTCAACTACACGGAAACCTCGGAACTCTATTATTCAAAGCGTACAATATATTTCGGTGGGATGATTTACTTTTAGCAGGGGATTACCGCGAATGATAAGTCTTTGGAATATTGGAATATTGGGTCAATGGGACTGGAGGATCCGAAATGCAGATAATCGAAAATTTATTCCTATCTGTTAATTTGCGCCATCCACTCCATTATTCCAGCATTCCATTATTCCATTAACCCATGTATTCGCTCATTCGAGGCAATCCAAACTTACTTAACCAAATCGTAAATTTCTTTCCATTTCGTCTCATCCATCTTGGCTCCAACCACTTCAATCACTTTTCCTGCAAGCAAGGAGCCAATTTGCCCTGATTTATCAAGGGAAAAACCCTTAACCAGGCCGTACAAAAATCCTGCTGCGTAGGCATCCCCGGCGCCTGTTGTATCTACAGGATTAGCCTTTATTGGATCTACCTTATATTTTTTATCTCCGCTTTTAATATAAGAACCTTCTTTACCTACTTTAACCACTGCTATCTCACATTGTGAGGCCAGTTCGTCAAGAGCCTCTTCCGGCTCTTTTCCTGTAAATGCCTTGGCTTCTTCCTCGTTTGCAAAGATTATATCTACATAATCCCTGACATATGATTTTAGGAAATCGAGGTTATCTTCAACAACATTATAACTAGCCAGATCAAGAGATATCATTAAACCGTTTTCTTTAGCCAGTTCGGATGCTCTCTTAAGAAGCTTATGGTTTTGAACCAAATACCCCTCAATGTGCAGATATTTGTATTCTTGAAAGAATTCCGATTTCAAATCGTCTGGTGACAGTTCAATAGCAGCTCCAAGGAAAGTAGCGAAAGTTCTTTCGGAGTCAGGTGAGATTAACGCAACAGCCCTTCCGCTATCGGTTTTAGTTCTCAGAAGAAAAGGTTTTATTTTACTCTTTTCCATATCGTTATGAAAGAAATCACCCAGTTCATCCTCTCCAACCTTCCCAATAAAACCAGATTCCAATCCAAGCCTTGCCAATCCATGTATGGTGTTGGCAGCTGATCCCCCACTGGATTGATGTTTTTCAAATTTATCGGAGGCTGCTTCCACTTTTTTTGCAAAGTCTTGCTCAACTAGTTGCATGCTTCCTTTAGGCAGATTAAAATCTTTTAAGAAATTATCATTATCCAGCTTAGTCATGATATCCACCAACGCATTTCCTATTCCTAATACTTTTTCCATAAAATTATTCTTTTTAGTGAAAAAAAAGTCCCAAAAATCCGGAAGTGACCAGATACTCTTGGGACTTTTCCAATATCCATTATTAATTACAGGTTGAATGCTTTTTTGATCTCATCCACATAGTCAAGCTTCTCCCATGCAAAAGTTTCGACTTCTTTTTTGTTACCATTGATATAGACTACTTTTTTACCGGGTCTTCTTCCCATGTGGCCATAAGCAGCAGTCTCCTCAAAAATTGGGTTTTTCAGTCCGAAACGCTTAACTATAGAGCTTGGGCGGAGATCGAATAATTCTCTCACCTTAACTGCCATTTCTTCATGGTTAAGATTTACATTTGAATTATGGGCTCCAATGTAAATTCCAACGGGGTCTGCAACACCAATAGCATAGGCAAGCTGAACCTCAATTTCATCGGCTACACCGGCGGCTACCATATTTTTTGCAATATGTCTGGCTGCATAAGCGGCAGAACGGTCTACTTTTGAGGAATCTTTACCTGAGAATGCACCTCCACCATGGGCACCACGTCCTCCGTAGGTATCCACTATAATTTTTCTTCCTGTTAATCCGGTATCACCATGCGGTCCACCAACTACAAACTTCCCAGTTGGATTCACCAGCAGACGGAAATCGGTTTCAAAGAATTTTTGAATTTCTTTTGGATACGTTTCCATAACTCTCGGAATCAGGATATTCCTTACATCTGTTTCTATCCTGCCGAGCATATCCTTTTCAGCTTTTTTTCGTGCTTTAGGCGTATCGTCTGTAGATTTAACAAACTCATCATGCTGAGTAGAAACAACAATGGTATCAATTCCTAATGGTGAATTGTCATCGTTGTACTTGAAGGTAACCTGAGCCTTGGAATCAGGTCTGAGATAAGGCATTTCGCCTTCGATTTTTCTTATCTCAGCAAGCTCTTTTAAAAGTCGATGAGAAATATCCACAGGAAGAGGCATGTAATTTTCTGTTTGATTGGTAGCAAAACCAAACATCATTCCCTGGTCACCGGCTCCCTGCTCTTCTTCTTTCTCTCTTTCCACTCCCATGCTAATGTCAGGTGATTGTTCATGAATGGCAGTTAATACTCCGCATGAATCGGCATCAAAGCGGTAATCGGGTTTTACATAACCGATGCGTCTTATCACATCGCGTGCAATTTCCTGAACATCAACGTAAGCTTCGGTTTTCACCTCTCCACCGACAATGACCAGTCCGGTAGTTACAAATGTTTCAGCAGCACATTTTGAGTTTGGATCTTGTTTCAGTAATTCATCTAAGATTGCATCGGATATTTGGTCCGCAACTTTATCAGGGTGTCCTTCGGACACGGATTCAGATGTAAATAAATATGGCATGATTTAATGTTTTTTATAGTTTAAAAAAGAAAATATACCCAGGTCGATAAAAAAGGGTCTGACCTGAGTATAAAGTATAAATTAATATCTGTAGTGATCAGATTTGTATGGCCCATCTTTGGGAACACCAAGATAGTCTGCCTGCTCCTGGTTAATCGTGGTTAACTCAACACCCAGATGCTTGAGGTGTGCCAGAGCTACCTCTTCGTCCAGTTTCTTGGGCAGTCTGTAAACTCCAATATCTCTTTTGTTTGTCCAGAGATCAATTTGTGCAAGTACCTGGTTGGCAAATGAATTACTCATAACAAATGAGGGATGACCTGTTGCACATCCCAGATTTACAAGACGTCCCTGTGCAAGAAGAATAATGGAATGCCCGTCCTTTGTGAATTTATATTCATCGACCTGGGGTTTTATATTGATTTTTTCAACATCATCCTGCACTTCAAGCTTTTCTACCTGTATCTCATTATCAAAGTGTCCAATATTGGATACGATGGCTTTATCTTTCATTTTTCTCATGTGTTCAACAGTGATCACATCTTTGTTACCGGTTGCAGTAACATAGATATCTCCTTTATCAAGCACATCTTCGATTCTCTTTACTTCATAGCCTTCCATGGCTGCCTGTAGCGCACAAATAGGATCAATTTCGGTAACGATTACTTTTGCTCCGAAAGCAGCCAGTCCTTGGGCACAACCTTTACCAACACCACCATAACCGCAAACAACTGCTGTCTTACCGGCAATCATAATATCGGTGGCTCTCTTGATACCATCGATTAATGATTCACGGTTACCGTAGTTGTTATCGAATTTGGACTTGGTTACAGAATCGTTTACATTGATAGCGGGGAAAAGCAATGAACCATCGGCTTCTCTCTGATAGAGCCTGTGAACTCCTGTAGTGGTTTCTTCAGATACACCCTGGAGTTCTTTGGCGGTTTTTGTCCATTTGTCTTTATCCTGGTCCTGGATTTGCTTCAGTCTGCGAATAAGAGCTTGCTCATCCCAGGCTTCAGCTTCTTTATCTAAAATGGAAGGATCGTCTTCTGCCTGTTTGCCTAGAGTAACCATTAAAGTGGCATCACCTCCATCATCAACAATCAGGTTCGGTCCTTTTCCCCCGGGGAATGAAAGGGCCTGGGCTGTACACCACCAGTATTCATCAAGAGTTTCACCTTTCCAGGCAAAAACGGGCACACCTGTTTTGGCTATAGCCGCAGCAGCTTCATCCTGGGTTGAAAAAATATTACAACTTGCCCATCGGACATCTGCGCCCAATTCAATCAGTGTTTCAATTAATACAGCAGTTTGAGTTGTCATGTGCAGAGAGCCTGTAATACGAGCGCCTTTCAGAGGCTTATCCTTACCGTATTTTTCTCTTAGTTCTATTAATCCGGGCATCTCATGCTCTGCAAGTTCTATATCTTTTCTGCCTAGTTCTGCAAGGCTCATGTCTTTTACCTTGTAATCAAGATTTTCATCAATCTTATCCAAATAGCTCATTTGTTATAATTTTTATTGTTAATAATTGTTGTTAAAGTGTTCAAAATTAATAATTAATTTACTTTTCACATATTAATTCTTAAAATGGAAAATACCCCATGTTAGGTTGCCTTCTTTTCCACCTTTAATCCAGTGTTTGAGACCATTTTTCATATTTTCCCTGTATTCCTCTGAAACATAATCTTTTATTTTATCTTCATTCTCTTCTGTAGCTCTCAATACTCTTGAATAGTGATTTATAAGTTGCTCCGGCATTTCTTCAAAAGCTTTTTCATCAAGCCCCAGTTTCTTACAAGTCTCCCTGTAAAATCCCGGAGAGCCTAGAGAAGAAAGCATGATGCGATCGTAAACAGGCTGAAGTACTTCTTCGTTGCAATCATCTGTTTGCATTGGATCTGTAAATATCAGGTCGCCTCCGGGTTTAAGAACCCTGACTGCTTCCTTCATGACTTTCTCCCTGTCATCACTGTGCAGAATAGCATCTTCGGACCAGACAATATCGAATGAATTATCATCGTAGGGAACATCGTCGTAACTCCCATCAATAATATCAATCAGATGGTCTAATCCCTGTTCTTTGTTCATCTTTCTGCCCCGTTCATTTTCTGCTTCACTCAGATTGATCACAACAACCTGGCAACCGAACTTTTTGGCAAGGTGCCTGGCAGAACCACCGAAACCGCCACCTAAATCAATGATTCTGGTGTTCTCGTCTATTTTATCTGCATAACTTGCCATCCGGTCGATAGTTCTTCTACTGGCAGTATAAATATCTTCTTCGGGGTAGTCGTAAATTCCAAGATGAAGATCTTCACCGCCCCATATTCTGTAGTAAAAATTATCGGCATCTTCACTATTATAATATTCTCGCGCTACTTCTACTTCTTTGGAATATTTTTTATCAGACATAATAACCTCCTCGTTTTTAGTCAGTATAACCTATTATTTGGAATTAAAACTCGAACATTCCTTCGCGGAAGGAATTCATATATTTTTCACAGAAAGGATCCCTTCCAAGCAACGTTTCAGTAGCAATAATGTTTGCCATCATCTTTTTATCCATGGGATTCATGATAGCAGAATCCAAACCTTTGGTAATCGCCATAACCATAAAAGTCTGATTGGCAAATTTGCGTTTGGGAATACCATACGAAATATTTGACAATCCGCAAATTGTATGGATTCCAGGAAATTTCTCATTAATTGCTTCAATTGTATTCAGGAACTCTACGCCAAACTTGTCGCCTGAACCGATTGGCTGAACAAGCGGATCAACATATATATTTTCCAGTTTAACATCATTTTGCAACAGACCATTAACCAGTTTATCTGCAATTTTCATCCTGTCGTCTTTGGTATAGGGCATGCCTTCATCGCTCATGCATAAAGCAATCACTTTCATATCTGTTCCTCTCAGAACGGGAATCATTTTATTCCATCTGTCAGACTCAAGCGATATGGAATTAAGCATAGGAGTTCCTTTATGAACCTTCACTGCTTCTTCAAGCACTTTCGGGTCAGGGGTGTCAATACAACAGGGCTCATCAACATTCTCCTGAACTGTATTAATCAACCATTTTACATAATCTTCTTCCTCTCCAACAAAAATTCCTGCATTCACATCAATAAAGTCTGCTCCGTTTTCTGCCTGTTCCTTTGCTACACGGGCAATTTCATCGTAATTTTTTTCTTTGATTTCGTTTCTGATTTTTTTTCGGCTTGCATTAATTAACTCACCAACAATTTGCATTTTATCTTCCTCCTATTTTAAAAATTCTTTTTGTGTAATTTCCTGATTAGGTTTTATATATATAAAGTCTTTATCGTCATAAGGTCCATAAAGTATTTTTCTGAAATAATCATTTGACCCTTCATATTCAACAAATTTTTTATTGAAGAATTCGGCGTTTTCCTTTGCTCTTTGCCTGTAATGATCATTATTACCTGACAATGTACTCACATAACTAATATATTTATAATTCCGGATTTCTGTCTTCATAGTTTCCTCAGCCAGCTCTCTTCCCACTCTTTCTGAATACTCATTTTCCACGAGTCCCAGCGGATCTTTCTGATTATCAATCCAGCTTTTTGTCAGGTGATACGTGCCGGGATACTTACTGAAAATTTTAAAATACTTATCCCTGCTGCCAAGATAAAGAGCAATACAATCGTGCACACGGGGAATGTATAACCCTTGCCGGGGGGCCTTAACTCCTACAACCCCATTTGAGCATAAACCATATCCCAGAATTATGTTTTCACTTTCCTCCTCTGCTTTTTCTACCACCTTTTGTATTATATCTTTCATTTTATGTGGTGTTCGATGCAGATTCTGCGGCAAATACCTTGTCACGATATTTTTATCGTCATCCTTAAAATTCTCCAGTTCCGGTTTTATGCTTCCGCATGCAATGATTGTATTCATACACCTACCTCTTTTTCTTCGAATTCCTGCTTGTTTGATAATTTCGGATTTCCAATTGCTCTGGAAATATACCTTGTCAAAGAACCCTCCACTTTCTTCTCCACTTCGATGTAGGGATCGGATGCTCCCGCTCCAATGGCAGCTTCTCTTGAAAGCTTTCGTACTTTATCTTCGGCATATTCACAGGCATCAACAAACTCCTCAAAATGCCTGCTTTTTCCTTCATGTTTTACTATGTAAGCATATTGGTCATCCTGTTCTCTTATAAAAACAATAGCTTCTCTGATCTCGGTTATTGATCCGGAAACAGCCCCCACAGCATTAGCCACTTCAGCGTATTCAGGCAGAATAAATTTGGTATGAACCAATCGGGCAGCCTCTTTTAAGAAATGCCTTGCCGGAGCGCCTGTTCCAATTACCGGATACCTGCTGTCCACATCAATGGACAAATAGTTATTATTGCTGTACAGGATTTCATGCAGCATCCATTTCCCCCATTCACCATCAATATTAGCAGGCATATCTGAAGGATTGGTATTCTGACAGGCCAGGAAAATGATAATTTCTTCCACAATAACATCTATTATCTTCTTGAATACTGCATCAATGAAGTCTTTCCTCCCGTAACCCATAACATTGCAGTAATAATCCGTGGCCATTTTAGCTACTTCCCTGTCCCAAAGGTCCATGGCTTTTTCAACATGCAAAAGGTCAGAGGGGGTCAGCGATGAACATTCAACCTTACCCTGCTGAATCAAATCGTTCATTCCCAGGTGTGAAGGGTGATACACCCCTGCTTCTGAAAGAATATCTGTTAATCTTTTGGGCTTCTGAATGATATCAATTACTATTTTCTGCTTCTCTGATAATTGATTATACTCAGAATCTTGCAGTGGTTTGTGAAGATACCAGTATTCAATGTCATAAGAGTTTTTGCGTATAACAGTACTATTTTGAAGGGATTCAATTTCTTTTGCTACATTTTCGTGGTGAAGAGCAATCTGTGAAAGAGGCCTTACTCTTTCGGGGCCAATCTCAATTTCTTTCTTATCGTTAAAACTAATTCGGCTGTCGCAACCTACACTGATAGTTCTTATTCTGGCAGCCTCAACGGCTGTATCAGTCTCTCCCACCCTTGCTCCTTCTTCCGAAACCACAACTCTTGAGTCCTGAACAAGCGCCATATCTGTTGTAGTGCTTCCCATATCGATAACAAGGGAGCTGCCATTTCTTGAGAGAAACCGGCCTCCTATTGCACTGGCTGCCGGACCCGATAGCACTGTTTCAACAGGCTTTTGAACCGCATCTGTATAAGGCATGAGAGTTCCGTCTCCTCTGACAATCATCAGGGGAGCATTAATTTTGAGTTCTTTAAGAGAATTCTGAACTGCTTCAATAAAATCCTGCATAACAGCAACCAATGAAGCATTAATAGAAGCAGTAGCAGCTCTTTTCACAGAATCCAGTTTTGTGGATAATTGATGCCCCATTACAACAGGGACATTGGAATAGTCTTTAATTATTCTGAAAGCTTCTTCTTCATGTTCCGGGTTAAGCGGACTAAAATAGCTTGAAATGGCAATGGCGTCTACCTTGTCTTTATTTTCCTCAACCCACTCTTTTATTGCTTGTTTGTCAAGGGACTCCAATTCCACACCCTGTGCATTGTGTCCTCCATTAAAATAGGAAATCGCTTCTGTAGATAGCTTCTTGTTCAATCCGTACCCTTCTAACAACTCCCGGTCATAACCAATCAACAGCAAAGCCACCTTCCTGGCCTTTCCTTCTGCAACCGAATTGGTTGCCAGTGTACTGGATATTCCCACGAGCTTTATCTCAAAATCGCTTCGTATATTGAGTTTCTTCAGAACCTTTATTACGCCTTTCTTCAGGTCATCCCTGGTTGTCAATGATTTTGCAGCAGAAACCACTTTTCTGGAGTCGTACTCAAGCAAGACTCCATCCGTAAAGGTTCCTCCTGTATCAATTCCTATGACGTAGCGGTTCATTATTATTCCTGTTTTAATACGTTACAAACAGAAAACCGGCAAAAAGCCCGGCTTTCTGTTTTTTTAATTTATTAAGCTTTAGTTTTCGCTTCTTTTTTGATTCGTTCTTCAGATTCTTTGAGAATTTTTTCAATCTCCTCATCCGCTTTGGCAGGCACTTTATCTCTCGGACCTGCGTGATTTTTTATCAGGTCTCTTGTTTTATCAAGAACTCTTTCTTTGAGTGTCTTTTCACCTTGCTCCTGCCAGTTTTCATAACTGTTTCTGTCCATTAGAGTGGGCATCCAGTATTCTCTGAAGTGGTTCATTGTATGGTCTTCGTAAAGATAGTGACCACCCGGCCCGACGTTTTCAATCACATCCACAGCCAGGGTTTCTTTATTCACCTCTACACCACGTTCAATCACTCTTGCCATACTGATGATCTCATCGTCCATCACAGTCTGGAAAATATCACCGGTTAAGCCGGATTCTGTATACCCATTATCGTGAACGAAATTAGCACCGCTCATCATAGCTGCATTGATTGACAAGCTTGCTTCCAGGGCAGACTGCATATCCATTTTTTTGGTATCAGTACAACCTGAAGTAGAATACATGGGCAAACCGCAATAATGAACAACCTCGGTGTGAGCTGCACTCAGAAGGCTCAATTCAGGAGCTCCGTATGAATAAATAGAGTAACGCATGTCCAGGATAGACTGAACGCCACCAATAATCACACAGGTTCCAGGGCTAATCAACTGAGCAGCGATAACTCCCACCATTGATTCAGACAGTGCCACTATCAGTTGCCCGGCATGAGTTGCAGGAACCGTTCCACCTCCAATAGCGCATGGGCTGTAGACCTGTGGAATACGGTGCTCCGCACAATACATAGCTTTGTCAATTGCATGGTAATCGCTTACAAGGGGAGAAATCGGTTCACCGTAAAAGATAAAATTGGGCCTGGCCTTAAACTCTTCTTCACCACCGGCCATAGCAATGCCCATGCGGTGTTGTTCATGCACGCCTTCGCGACCAAATGCCCAGCTCATAATGGGTGTAGTTGTATTTCTCACCATATCAGCAAACTCATAAACATCAGCCAACCCATTGGTTACATCACTGATGGAACCTAAAGACTGCACATAACCCATATTGGGGAGTGCATCACAAACGCGGGCTACCAGGGACGCATCTTTGCGCATGTACTTCCTGCGTTCTAAAGTTTCTGTGTCAATAAAATTTGGGGGAGTCGGACCTGGTCCAAAATAGCTTCGTTTCTTTTCGATAGTGATTTTCTTGGATTCATCACCATCCCAGGGAAAAACTTCCGTAACCGGGGGAACGGTGGATAAAGCCTGAAGGATTACTTCGGGAGGGAAATAGACTCTTACACCATCCACTTTGCATCCGGCTTTTTTAAAAATTTCCCTTGCTCCCTCGTGGTGCACATTAGCACCAGTATACTGCAAAGTCCGCATCATGCCATTGTATATCTTCTCCTTCTGATCTTCAGAAAGAATCTGGAAATGTGGACTTTCTTGTACTTTATAATTTGTTCGTTGTATCATGGTCAAATTTTTTAATGATTCGAAAGAATGAATCCATTAAGAATGCCTTTTATCAGCATCTTCAATGATCTTATGCAGTTCAGATTTCAATTTTTCATCGATGGGTTCTGGCTGATGGTTTTTCAGTAATTCATCAGTTCGTTCTTTTACTCGCTGGTCCATGGTTTTGGAACCATTCTTCTGCCAGGTCTCATAATCACTTCTATCCTGAAGGTCAGGTCTATACCATTCTTTCCAGTATTCAAAAGTGTGATCTGTTGTAACATATTCTCCACCAGGCCCCTGTTTCTCAATAAGATTCAGAGCCAGGTGATCGTCATCTGTGTTAATTCCTTTACCGAACTGTTTTACCATTCCCATCATCTCCTGGTTCAGAACGAGGCTTTCCAGTGATGCATTGGTACCATGGTCAATGTATCCCACATCATGAACAAGGTTGGCACCGGAAAGATAAGCGTAGAAAAGGTTCATCATTTGCTCAGCAGCAGCCTGTTCGTCGAGAATCTTTGAATCGGTGCAACCTCCTGTGGAGAACATAATAAGGTTAAGCCACTTGGCAATATCCGTATTGGCTGCAGAAGCCAAAGACAATTCCGGGGCGCCATATGAATAAGTGGATTTTTTCATATCAAGCAGTGTAGTTACTCCACCCATAATCAGGGGCATTCCCGGATTTTTAAGGTGGCAGAGTACTGTAGCAAGCAACGTCTCTGTTAACGACTGAACAAGCATCCCGGCAATTGTGGCTGGGGCAGTAGCACATGAACTTGGACACGGGGTATACATTGCCGGTATCCTCTTTTCTGCAGCGAAAAGAAGCTTTTCAACTGCAGTTCTGTCGTTCTTCAGAGGAGAAATAGGTTCAATATAGGCTACGAATAAAGGATTCAGTTTAAACTCTTCCTCGCCACCCTGAATCAGGCAACCCATTTTCCAGAGATCTTCAAGTCCTTCTCCATCTACACTGGTAAGAACCATAGGTTTGGTACAATTATCAAGCATAGCCATGAACTGATGACGGTCGTATGTTTGTGGATTAGGTGCATCGCTCACGATTCCGTGAGACATAAAAAAGTCGTAGTGCGATAAGGCATCCACCAGTTTCGCAGCATTATTGACATCCTTATATGTGGTTCTTCTTCTTTTACCTGTTTCTCTGTCATAAGTAAAAGGCAAATCCGAACCGGTTCCAAATGCTACGGTATCTTTTTGCAGATGCAGGGAGCGCTTCCCATTCCTTCCTTTAAGACTAATCTTCCGGGGATAAAAATTCAAGGCTTCTTCTACCATGGTTGTGGGGATTCGAACATTATTACCCCGAACTACCGCATCGCTGTTTTTGAACAGCTCCAGGGCTTCATCATGGTAAATATTTCCTCCCGTTCTTTCAAGAACTTCCAGAGCAGAATAAAAAATCTGTTCGATCTGATCTTCAGAAAGTACACGAAATTGGGTGGATTTATTAATGGTTTGGTTCATCTTCATAGAAATATCCTTCCTTTTTGTTTAAAGAGGTTTGAACGTAACTGTAAAATCTTATTCTGAGCAACAAACCATATATTGCTCAGAATAAGACAAATAATTTTATGAGAATTAAAAAATTAACTCTTTTGCTTATCAAAATACACGTTAGTGATATCGACAGCACTACCGGCATTAGGAGCATAGAGGTCAGCTCCGATTTCATTAGCAAATTCTTCTGTAACAGGTGCTCCTCCGATAATAACAGCTACCTGGTCACGTATACCGGCTTCTTTGAGAGAATTAATGACTTCACCCATTCTTGGCATTGTGGTGGTTAATAAGGCAGACATACCTAAAACAGTAGGTTTATGCTCTTTAACGGCTTTTACAAAAGCTTCGTTTGGCTGGTCTATTCCTATATTAATCACCTTGTAACCAGCACCTTCAAACATCATAGCTGCCAGGTCCTTACCAATGTCGTGCAAATCTCCTGCAACGGTTCCTATAACCAGGGTACCTGCATTACCCATATCTCCCTCTGCCAAATGAGGCCTCAAAATATCCATGGAATTACTCATGGCTTTGGCACATCTCAAGACTTCAGGCATGAACATATCACCGTCTCTCCATTTTTGACCGACGGTGTCCATTCCAGGCAATAATCCTTTGTTCAGAATGTCTCCGGCATTAGCTCCTGAATTAAGGGTTTCCTCAGTAAGTTTTTTTAACTCATCAACCTTTCCGGCAATAAGTGTTTCTGAAATTTTACTTAAATCCATACTCATAATTCCTCCTTTAAAATTTTATATCACATAATATGTTCTGTCAAATCTATTATTTGATTGTACCTTGTTTTCTTGTAAAAAAAATAAAACGCTAAAACCTATTAAAATTCAGTATAGGGAAATCTTTCTTTAACTTATGAATATTGTAGAAAACCAGAGATAAACAGGGCAATCGAGTGTAATTATTTCTATAGAATTTTTTGTGCATCTTTACCTAAACTCCTGATTATTAATTTTATATAAACAACTCAAAATATCATTCAGTGCAAATATCTATAAATAATTTATAACATCAAAATTCTCCTGTGATTTATCTGTTATATTTAGCATCAGATAGAGTTAAAAAAGCAATATACAACTGTATAACAATAATTTAAACAAAAAACTGATTTTAATCATGTTAAAAACATCTGTTACTCAGAAGCAATATCAAAGATAGGGGATTATACGTTTAGAACAAATAAAAATAACAATTTGAAATTCAAATTTTTATAAGAGTTCCTTATTACTGCATGGCATAACTAAGGCTTAAAATATTTAAATAATTCGTACAGAATATTTTCCTGATGAATTTAAAATGAAATACATATTTGATTTTTATGTTCTGAATTTATTCCCTACCTTTGCAACTGATTTTTGGTACCATTATGGTTTAACAGGGAATCCGGTGATGACTCAACCCGAAAAACACAGGTTAAAGTCATAGTCCGGAGCTGTACCCGCAGCTGTAATCCTCCAAAAAGGTTTTGAATCCCCGCCACTGACCCGAAATTTCGGGACGGGAAGGCCTTCAAAACCGAGGAAAGCCAGAAAACCTGCCAAAAACAAAATGCTTTCGGGACTAAAAGCGTCAACTATGAATAAACTTTTTTATCTAAATCCGGCACTGTTTTTACTGATCGTTTTCGGTTGTCAGAATAAAGGCGCTGACACCACTAACAAAACTGCGAACTACCAAAGCGATACCAGGATAGTTACTCAAAGTTATCCGGAATATGCCCAGCTCTTTTCCGTAGAATATAAGAAAGGGTATAAATTGGTATCAGTAAAAAACCCCTATGACACGACCAGGGTATTGAAAAAATACATTCTGGTTACTGACAGAAAAGATTCTGTTATTACTCCAACAGACGGGACCATCATTGAAGTTCCTGTTAAATCAATGGCAATTGCTTTTACCACGCACATTGGTTATGCAAAAAAACTAGGTATTCTTGACAAAATAAATGGTGTTTCCCAGAGAAAATATATAAAAAATAGCACCGTGCTGGATAAAATAAAACAAGGTAAAATAAAAGAATTTGGTCCTTCTCACAACATCAATGTTGAAAAACTACTAAACATTAATCCTCAAATCCTCCTGGTAGCCCCTTTCAAAGACAACCGCTATGAAAAGATAACAGATGTCGGTGTAAATTTGGCTATTAATGCCAGTTATATGGAAAACACGCCACTGGCCAGGGCAGAATGGATAAAATTTATTGCTTATTTTTTCAACAAGGAAGAGAAAGCAAATCATGTTTTTGATAGTATTGCCAGTAACTATTCACGGCTTCAGAACCTTGCCAGCGATGCAAAAAATAAACCTACCATCTTTTCTGGAAAAAAGATTGGACAGGTATGGTATGTTCCCGGAGGAAACAGTTATATCGCCAAACTATTTAAAGATGCAGGCGCCGATTACCTCTGGAAAGAAAATAAGAGCAGCGGTTCGCTGCCCCTGGACTTTGAAACTGTCTACATGAAGGCCAAAGATTCAGAATTCTGGGCCATCAAAGAAAATTTTAACGGGGACTATTCTTATAAGCAACTGGCTTCAGAATATGTTCATTACAATGATTTTCAGGCTTTTGAGAGAAAAAAAATCCTGTTCTGTAATACAGCGAAAAAACCTTATTATGAAGAGGGAATACTGGAACCGGATTCACTGCTAGCCGATTTCATTCATCTGATTCATCCGCAGCTATTACCTGATTACACTCCAAAGTTTTATGAAAAATTAAAATAAAAAGAACCCATGAATACTGAAAATCACACATCTAACAGAAAACTTACCTGGATAATTTTGTCTGTCGGACTGATTATCGTGGTCTTTCTGTTGAATGTGGCGATAGGTTCGGTTCATATTCCATTAGGAGAAGTTACAAAGATTGTTTTTGGTTTGGGCAGTGAAAATACAGCCTGGAGCAAGATTATACTAAAATCCCGGTTACCCCAGGCAATCACAGCAAGTCTGGCCGGGAGTGGCCTTGCAGTTGGTGGACTCATGATGCAAACCCTATTCCGAAACCCCCTTGCCGGCCCTTCAATTTTGGGTATTAGCGCTGGTTCCAGTCTGGGAGTGGCATTTGTTATGATGTTTGCTGGAGCAAATATCGGTATTTCATCCCTGAATCTATACGGAAACCTGGCATCTATTATTGCTGCAATCATTGGAGCTGTTGCTACACTGTTTCTCATTCTTTTCTTTGCCAGAAAAGTAAAAAACAATGCTATGCTGCTCATCATTGGCATCATGATAGGATATATCACTTCCGCCCTGGTGGATGTGCTTAAATATTACAGCATGTCAAAGTTTGTTCACTCGTATGCTATCTGGGGGCTTGGAAGTTTTTCCAATGTAGCCTGGCATCAGTTGAATATTTTCATTCCGGTGATTCTTATCGGGCTGGGTTTGTCATTTCTCCTGATGAAACCCCTTAACATATTACTGCTTGGAGAAAATTACGCCACGAACCTGGGATTGAACGTAGGCAGGACCCGCTTTTTTATCATTCTGACCACCGGCATCCTTACAGCAGTCATTACGGCATTTTGCGGTCCCATAGTATTTCTGGGACTAGCCGTTCCCCATATTACCAAAATGATTTTCAAAACATCGAATCATAAATTTCTGATTCCAGGAGTAATCCTAACCGGCATTTTGCTGGCGCTATTGTGTAATCTTATTTCCAAACTGCCGGGATTCGACAGTGCCCTGCCCATCAATGTAGTGACGTCAATATTTGGCGCTCCTATTGTGATATCTGTTATCTTAAAACAAAGAAAGCTTAAATTAAGCATTTAAAGTGAAAATTATGGAACACCATCTGTTATATACAAAAAATCTGGCTATCGGTTACAAGACAAAAAACCATACCCGTAAAATTTTACACCCCAACCTGAATTTGCAATTGTTGCCGGGTGAATTCACCTGCCTGCTGGGTCCAAATGGCTCCGGAAAATCAACGCTAATTCGCACTTTTGCAGGCTTTCACCCCCTGCTCGAAGGACATATCCATCTCGACAACCAGGATATAAAAGCTTTTAAAGAAAAGGACCTGGCCCGTCTCATCAGTGTTGTACTGACCGATCATGCCAACGTAGGAAATATGACTATTTTTGAGTTGGTTTCGATGGGCAGACACCCTTATACAGGCTTCTTTGGCAGATTAACCCAATCCGACCTCAAAAAAATCTATTATGCCATTGAAGCTGTAGGTTTGGTAAGTATGAAAAATCGTCTGGTAAACCAGCTCAGCGATGGAGAACGACAAAAAGCCATGATTGCCAAAGCCCTGGCCCAGGAAACTCCTATTATTTTGCTTGACGAACCTACCGCTTATCTTGATCTGCCCAGCCGGATTGAGATTATGCAACTGCTCCATAAACTGTCCACTGAAACAAACAAAGCAATACTTCTGTCCACCCATGACCTCGAACAGGCTGTCCGCTTTGCAGATAAGATATGGCTTCTGGGAAAAAATGAAAACTTCAGAAGCGGTATGCCAGAGGATCTAATTCTGTCGAACGAATTCAAACATTTTTTCGAACGAAAAGGCATCCGGTTTGATAACTATTCCGGCACATTTAAGCTAACCAACGCCAATGCCAGAAAAATCGAAATCATTGGGGATGGAATAGAATACAACTGGTTACTTAACGCCTTGTCAAGAAACGGGTACACCGAAGGGAAAAATCCGGACCTTAAAATTGAAATCAATAAAAACGGTTCCATTCACTATATTCTAAAAAGCAGAAAAGAAAAGGATTTCACAACAAGTTCTGTAGAAAACTTAATTAATCATTTAAAAAATTTGGAAACATGATTTAATTCTTTACATTTGCAACCGTGTTTGGTGAAAGGCATATTTTCTGTATGCCTTTTTAAAAGGGAATCCGGTGATTCCAAAACAGATGGAAGATTCCGGAGCAGTACCCGCTACTGTAAGTTCCTTGAAGGTTTTACCACCCTTTGCCACTGTCCGGCAGATTCCGGATGGGAAGGCCGTAAAACCGGCTCTGAAAAGAGAACAAGGAACAAGCCAGGAAACCTGCCAACACAACCTGAGCATCATAGCTTTCGGGTGAAAGGCTATGGTGGAGAGAAGAAATTTCTTTTCTTTACCATTCCCGCAAAAGCTGTGATGAAGCATTAATAAGTATCAGCTTAAAACTATTGTGTACAAACAAATGGAAGCTTTTCGGGAAATGAATCATTACAAACTCAATACATACTTAATACTTCTTATCAGTTTAACAGCAGTGCTCTTGCTGCTGATTCCTGATAAATCCCGGGCGCAGTTTGTTCCTCTGTCTAAAAAAGTGCACAATATTGAGAAAATTGAAATTGTCAGTAATCGTAACGAATTTTACGGAGAAGACCAGAAAAAAACGAGAATAGATTCAACCATACTCCAATGTACCTCTTCCTCCAATCTTGATGAATTGCTTTCCCGTGCAACCCCGGTTTTTATAAAATCCTACGGGTCCTCAGGTTCACTCGCTGTACCAAGTCTCAGGGGTTCATCTTCAAACCACACCTCTCTAACATGGAACGGTTTTCCCATAAATTCCATTACCCTGGGGCAGTGTGATTTATCCCGCTCACCCACCGAATTTATGGACAAAATCACAGTGACACACAGCGCTTCAGGCTCCCTCTATGGAGGCGGAACATTTGGCGGAAACATCAATATGAAAAATAATGTGGACTGGAAAACAAAGAACTCCCTCTCTGTATCATCCGAATATGGGAGCTGGAACAACCAGCGTTATAACCTTCAGGGACTCGTGGGAAATAATGCATTCAAATACAAAATCAGTGGAATCTATCACCAGGCAGACAATGACTTTAAGTTCATAGATACCCAGAAATTCGGAAACCCGCTTGAAATAAGAGAACATAACAGCCTGAAAAACCACGGCCTGATGCAAAATCTCTTTTACCGGTTCAACAATAGAAATAAGCTGGAAGCAGGTGTCTGGTATCAACACAAAGAGAAAAAAATCCCATCTCTTATGGGAGAATATTCCACCGGCACAAACGCCCAGAAAGACAGTTCATTAAGAGCTTACGTTAAATGGAATTCTGTTTTCAACAATTCCTCTTTACAGGTCAAAACCGGTTACTTTTACAATTACCAGCTTTATACAGAAAAAGAATCGCCGGAATCAACTTCCTATTCTCTTTATTCACCTATTATGACAAAAAAATGGTTGAATGATGCCAACTACAGGCTCTATTTCTCCGATCATATAACGTTTGATTTCGGTTCACAATACTCCTTGCTATCTGCCGATGTGAAGGCTTATAATTCAACCATCACAGAATACCGGGCCTCTTTAATTGCAGCTATGAAACTTGAGTATCCCCGTTTTGTTACCAATGCATCTATAAGACAGCAATTCAACAATTACACAAACCCCAAACCTCAATTCAGTCTGGGGCTTCAGTACACATTACTGACTGATATGCTGTATGTCCGGTCCAATTTTTCAACAAAATACAGGGTGCCCACTTTCAATGATAAATACTGGAATCCCGGGGGAAATGAGCAAATCAGGCCTGAACATGGTTGGTCAGGAGAGTTGGGGCTACAGTTTACGGAGCAGAAAAAAGGAAGTCATAATATCTCAGCTGAGGTCACTGCGTATGCCTCGAAGATAAATGATCTCATTCAATGGGTGCCCAAGACAGGAGAAGCATACTGGCATGCCATAAATACATCGGAAGTTCAGACTGTGGGGCTCGAGTCGAACATAGACCTTATTCTCCGGCTGGAGCCTTTTGATATCAACTATAAGTCCATCTATACGTATACCCATTCGGTAAAGAAAGATGGAGAAAACGAGCACCTAAACAATGCATTTTTAAGATATACCCCGCGTCATAGTATTAAAAATTTCCTGCATATAAACTATTCGGAATACTTTTTGGGTTCTGATGCTCAATATACCGGTAAACGATACACATCAGCAGACAATTCAACTGAACTTCCCGGCTATTTTACAACTAATGTCTTTCTGGGAAGGGATTTTCAACTCAAAACCATAAAGGGAAATATTCAATTCACCGTTAAAAATATTTTTGACAATCAATACCAGGTTATAGCAAATTATCCCATGCCCGGCCGGGCTTATTACATAAAACTGAATGTTAAATTTTTAAATCTTTTTTAATCTAAAACTTTACAATGTTATGAAGAAAGTAAAACGAATTCTCAACTTTGCGATTATCTTTATTTTAGCAGCAGGACTTATTTCCTGTGAAGAAGAAGCCAACAATAATACTGAAACTAACGACAAGGATACCACAAATCAGACAACTGTCGCTTATGTGGTGAATGAAGGTCAATTTCAATCAAACAATGGTTCAGTCGGTAAATTTTTCCCTGATTCCGGTAAAATAATCAATACCTATTTCAAACAGCAGAATGGAAGGGATTTGGGTGACATTGTACAGGACCTGAGTTTTTACAAGGATAAGGGATTCCTCGTTGTAAATAATTCCAAAAAAATGGAAATTGTTGACAAAGAAACCTTTGAAACTATGGGTGTACTTGAAAACCTAAGCTATCCAAGACAATTCTTAGCCATCGATGATACAAAAGGATACCTGACCGATGGAAGTTCTGCTAATGGTCAGAATGCACAGGTCCTGATAATTGACATGGTGGATTATGAAATTATGGATACCATTGAAACAGGCCTTGGTCCTGAAAGTATGGTAAGGGTTGATGATAAAGTTTTCGTAACCAATGCCGGAGGTTTTTCTGTTGGTAATACAGTAAGCGTAATAGATGTAAATAATGATGCAGTAACCGAGACGGTTGAAGTAGGGAAATTCCCCACAGATATTGTAAAAGATGTGGATAACAATGTATGGGTTTACTGTAAAGGAGCTTATAATATGGATACTTACGCTTACGATGCTCAATTGATGAAGATCAACACTTCTACCTATGAAACCGAGACTTTCGAAGTTGGCAGCATTACTTCTTTCGGAAACTATCTTTTAGCAATAGATTCAGAAGGACGAAACCTTTACTTCGAAGGAGGCGATGGTATCTACTCAATGAGTATTGATGACACTCAAATTCCCGGAACCCCGGCAATTGAAAAAAACGCTTACGGGATCGATATAAATCCTGAAAACGGAAACATTTTATGTCTTGTATCTACTCAAAGCAAAGGCTTCATGTACCGATACGATAAAAACCATAACTTATTGGATTCGTTACAGGTAGGGTATTCACCCAATGCTGTGGTATTTGAGTAGATTATAATTGCTGCGGAAAAATAAATCCATACTCATAATTCCCCTTATGTTTTTTTTCCGCAGCTTTTTTATCTTTATAGCATGATAAAAAACTGCCCTCATTGCGGTCAAGAGTTTGAATGCAAAACAGATGACATCTTCAACTGTGATTGCATGCAACTCAATTTAACCAAAGATGCCCAGGTAGCTATTGGCAAACTGTATGCAGAATGCCTCTGCCTGGAATGTTTAAAAAAATTCAACACCGACCCGGATAAAGAACTCAGAGAAGGAAAGAAAAAGAAATCGTAATGAAATTCAAAAGGGAGTGGAACATTTTTCAGACTGCTATTATGTTTTTTACCCGGATACCGGTGAGCAAGAACCTATCCTACTCTGAGAAATACCTTAACTCAAGCAGCAAGTTCCTTCCCATGATGGGTTGGATTGTTGGACTATCCAGCGGATTGGTCTTTTTTGCTGTCAATTACATCTTACCATTGCAATTGGCTGTTATTGCAGCCATGGTTAGCTCCATATTGCTTACAGGCGCTTTTCATGAAGATGGATTTGCCGATGTGTGCGACGGTTTCGGAGGGGGCTGGAGCAAAAGGCGCATTCTTCAAATAATGAAAGATTCCAGGATAGGAGCTTATGGTATGATTGGCATGTTTTTCCTATTGCTTTCTAAATTCGTTGCCTTATCTGAAATCAACAGCAACTTTCTCCCAATGGTATTTATTGCAGGACATGCTATCAGCCGGTATTTTGCTGCGCACTTTATTTATACTCATCAATATGTAAGGGATGATGAAACAAGCAAGTCTAAACCCCTGGGAAAAAAACTTAAAACCAAAGAACTACTTCTTGCTATTATAACAGCAGTGATACCCTTATTTCTTTTCCCTTCCTGGTATATTTTCTTAACAATACCCTTTATTTACCTGGTATATTTCTTCTTTGCCCGTTACCTGAAAAAGTGGATTGGCGGATATACAGGAGACTGTTTGGGGGCGATGCAGCAACTTACTGAACTTGCCTTCTACTTATCTGTTCTAATGTTAGATGAGATAGTTTCTGTTGTAAATTAAAGTAGCATATTATGATAATTTATTTGTTAAGACATACGCGACCGGATGTTCCGGAGGAAACATTTTACGGACATACAGATATTGATTTAGTTCATGAGGATTTCAGGGTAAATGCAGCCAAATTAAAAGAAATCATTCCCCTCAATGAGCTCGATCAAATCATTACCAGTCCTCTGCAACGGTGCGAAAAACTGGCACACGAGTTAGCCCAAAAGCAACCTATTGAGAAAGACAAAAGAATAATGGAAATGAATTTCGGAGACTGGGAAATGAGAAACTGGAATACAATCAACCGGGAAGAAATTGAAAAATGGATGAAAAACTTTGTAGAAGCTCGTACACCCAACGGGGAAAGTCACCTTGATTTATACAACAGGGCGAAGGTTTTCTGGGACGACCTGATTCAAAAAGATTATGATAAAGTACTGGTTATCACTCATGCAGGGATTCTCCGATCCCTTCTTGCTTACATCCTGGAGATGCCTGTAAACAAAGGTTTTTCTGTAAAGCTGCATTATAATATACTTATAAGAGTAGAGCATATCAAAGACCATCACTACAATGTAGAATTCTTAACCTGCAGAGAATGGGAAAGCTAATCCTGGTAACAGGCGGCCAAAGAAGTGGCAAAAGCAGCCTTGCGCAAAAAATGGCCGAAGAAAAATCGCAAAAACCCATTTTCCTTGCAACTTCAAGAATATGGGATAAAGATCATGCCCGGAGGATTAGAAGACATAAACAGGACAGGCCGGATAACTGGATTACCCTTGAAGAGGAAAAATATTTCAGCAAACATGGTTTCAATAATCAAATTGTTGTAATAGACTGTATTACCCTCTGGCTAACGAATTTTTTTTACGACAACAAACAGGATATTGACAAATCACTCCAGGAAGCTGAAAGGGAAATTGATTACCTGACACAGCAGAATGCCGAATTCATTATTGTTTCAAATGAACTGGGTATGGGAGCCCACCCAAACAGCCTGACTCAAATGCGATTCAATGACCTGCAGGGATGGACCAATCAATATATAGCCAAAAAAGCAGAAGCAGTATACCTGATGATATCAGGAATTTCTACGAAAATCAAATAAATCTATTAGTATGAATTATTCTATATCGAAACCCAACCAGAAAATCAAGGACAAAATAAAGCATAAGATAGATAACAAAACCAAACCACCCGGATCTCTGGGCAAACTTGAAGAAATTGCCTTGCAAATCTGTTTAATCCAGCAAACAGACTCGCCGGAATTGAGAAATCCCAACATCATAGTATTTTCAGGAGACCATGGAATCGCCAACGAGGGAGTAAGTCCTTTTCCCCAGGAAGTAACCCGGCAAATGGTATTAAATTTTATTGACAAAGGAGCAGCCATCAATGTATTTTCAAAGCAACACAACATCCATGTAAAAGTAGTTGATTCGGGGGTAAAAGGCGAATTCACCTACCGGGAGAAAGAAAAACTTCTGAATTACAAAATTGCCCATGGAACTCAAAGTTTCCTGAATGGCCCGGCCATGACTGAAGAACAATGCAGATCAGCAATGGCAAAGGGTGCAGAAGCAGTAAAAATATGTCATGAGGAAAGCTGTAATGTAATAGGTTTCGGTGAAATGGGCATTGCAAACACTTCTTCCTCAGCCCTGCTTATGCATACAATCACCGGCGAACACCTGGAAAACTGTGTAGGTAAGGGAACCGGCCTAGATGATGAAGGGGTCCGCAAAAAAAAAGCTGTATTGGAACAATCTCTCAATCTTTACAATGACAACGGTTCTCCTTTATCTTTACTCGCTCACTTTGGTGGATTTGAAACGGCCATGATTACAGGCGCCTTTTTGAAAGCTGCCGAATTGAACATGACAATCCTGGTAGATGGATTTAACGTTACAGCAGCTTTTCTGGTGGCCCATAAAATTGAGCCGAAAACCCTGGAATATTGTATATTCTCCCATCAATCGGATGAAAAAGGTCACAGAAAAATGCTTGAATACCTTAATGCAAATCCTTTACTGAAACTGAACATGCGACTTGGCGAAGGAACCGGGGCAGCCGTGGCCTATCCAATAGTCGTTTCAGCAGTAAATTTCATCAATGAAATGGCATCATTTGAAAAAGCCGGGGTAAGCAACCCTTAATCTCATAAAAGCTCAGAGGGTATTTCATCCCAATTTCTAAAGGATTCATCAATTTTTTTGATATGATCACCCACATTTCACTAACTTAACCTTTATAGTATCCGTTAAATAGGTAAATTCAAATTTACCCTAAATACGAGACCAATGAAAGACACTGTTTACAGTTACATCGACCCGGATAATATAAAGGAAATAAAAGGTGAAAAGTCCGTTAAAGTGAACGGGACACAACGAACACCTGAAATAATTCTTGACACCCCCAACGGAATTATCACTTTCAAAGGGCACTCCTTACCTGAAAATACAGGAGATTTCTACTACCCAATTATCAACTGGGTGAAAGATTATGTGGATACTGCACCGGAAAAGACCAATGTAACCTTTGACCTCGAATATTTCAACTCTTCCTCTTTTAAAATGCTCCTTGAAATGATACAATTACTTTCCAAATTAAAAATTAAAGAAAAGGAGCTTACTGTGACCTGGAATTACCAGGAAGGTGATGAAGACATGTTCGACTCGGGTAAACAACTGGAGGAATTACTGGATATCAAATTCGATTATATCTGTTATAGGTAATCTTTTCAGGTATTAAGTTTGACATAACCCCATTACGAAATCTTTGGCCATCTGAATACCAGCTATATAAATAAAATCTGTTAAGTCGAAATCACATAAGTATTAAAAAAGAGACTGCCCTTCAGGGTTGAAACCTAAATTGAAAGACAGTCGCTTTATGAAATTGCGTTAAATGGAGACCAACATTACTTAGCAACTTCTTTCGCATTGGATGCTCTTAGCTTTTTAGCCGCCCGGACCATATTTTCAAGTGCAGGCCAGGTTTCTTCGAATTTCCTGGTCTTCAGGCCACAATCCGGGTTCACCCACAACTGATTCTTAGGAATCACTTTGGATGCTTTCCCCATCAATTCGGCCATTTCTTCAGTTGAAGGAATTCTCGGACTGTGAATATCATAAACACCGGGTCCGATTTCGTTCGGATACTTAAATTCTCCGAAGGCATCCAACAGTTCCATCTGCGATCTGGATGTTTCTATGGTAATCACATCGGCATCCAGGTCGGCAATGTTGTGTATGATGTCGTTGAATTCAGAATAACACATATGTGTATGAATCTGAGTCCCGTTTTCCACTGCTGATGAAGCCAGCCTGAAAGCCTTCACAGCCCATTCAAGATAAGCTTCCCAGTCTTTTCTCCTGAGCGGTAGTCCTTCCCTGAAAGCCGGTTCATCAATCTGGATAAGCTTAATCCCAGCCTCTTCAAGGTCTTTAACCTCATCTCTAATGGCCAGTGCAATCTGGAAGGCTGTATCTTTTCTCGGCTGGTCGTTACGGGCAAATGACCATTGTAGTATGGTTACGGGCCCTGTGAGCATGCCCTTCACCTGCTTATCGGTTAAGGATTGGGCGTAGGCTGACCATTTGACTGTCATCGCTTCAGGTCGCTCTACGTCACCGTAAATAACAGGCGGTTTAACACCTCTTGAGCCATAACTCTGAACCCAGCCGTTCTTGGTGAAAGCAAACCCTTCCAATTGTTCACCGAAGTACTCAACCATATCGTTGCGTTCAAATTCTCCGTGAACGAGGACATCAAGGCCTGCTTCTTCCTGTTTTTGAATCACCTCTCTTATTTTCTCCTTCAGGTTATTTTCATACTCTTCTTTAGAAATCTCTTGTTTCTTATACTTTCTCCTCAGTTGTCTTACCTCTTTAGTCTGTGGGAATGAACCGATGGTAGTAGTCGGAAATTCCGGTAAATCGAGCTCTGAACCCTGAATTTGTTTCCTTTTTTGGAATTCACTGTCTCTCTTGAGCATCTCCCCGGAGATTGCACTGATTCTCTGACTTACTGATTCTTTATGGATTCTGGTTGAAGTTTTGCGACTGTCAATCGCTTCCTTATTTTCTATCAGAACATCTTTTACCTCCGGTAAAGTTTTCATGTCTGAGGCCAGAGCGAGGGTTTTCACCTCTCCCAGCTTTTGCTTTGCAAAGGCCATCCAGTTCTTCACTTCACCCGGCAGAGCCTTTTCATCGTCTTCCAGGTCAAGATCATAAGGCACATGAAGCAATGAACAGGATGTTGAAACCATTAATTGCTTTTCATCCTTTACATGTGTTGCTTCTTTTATGATACCGAGGGAATGGTTGTAATCATTTTTCCAGATGTTTCTTCCATCCACAATTCCCAATGAAAGCATTAACGAATTGGGTGTTTTTCCCAATACATCTTTCAATTGTTCCGGCGCTCTTACCAGGTCAAGGTGTAGTGCCTCTACCGGTAATGAAACGGCCAGATCGGTGTTATCGTGGAGTCCTTCAAAATAAGTTGCAATCAAAAAATTCAAACCGGCAAAACGGTTACTGATTCGTGTATACACATCTTTATACGCTTCTTTCTGCTTGTCATTTAAATCCATTGCCAGGAAGGGTTCATCAAACTGGATCCATTCTGCGCCTTCCTTTTTAAGCTTTTCAAGTATCTCAAAATAAACAGGCAGCAAGGAATCGACCAGGTCGATCCTGTCAAAACCTTCTTCTTTTTCCTTTCCCAGCAGTAAGAAGGACACCGGGCCGGTAATTACCGGCTTGGGATTCACGCCGGACGATTTTGCTTCCCGGTATTCCTCAATAATTTTATCTGAGAAATATTCAAACTTTTGATCCTTTTTAAATTCAGGAACAATATAGTGGTAGTTGGTATCAAACCACTTGGTCATTTCCATGGGAATGATATCGTAATTGCCCTTTTGATATCCACGAGCCATGGCAAAATACAAATCAAGTGGATCAAAATTCTCCAGATCGTTGTACCTGTCGGGTATCGCTCCCACTGCCATAATCATATCCAGAACATGATCGTAGAAAGAAAAATCGTTAACCGGAACAAGGTCAAGACCCGCTTCCTTTTGAAGGGCCCAGTTGTACTGACGCTGTTCTTTTCCGGTTTCAACAAGCTCCTGGAGTGTGATTTTACCAGACCAGTACTTCTCACATGCTTTTTTTATTTCTCTTTTAGCTCCAATTCTTGGATAACCTAATATATGCGTCTTAATCATCGTTACTCCTTTTTAATTTTCGTAATTCAACATACTTTAAAAGAAATGCATAGTTTTATTTCTCCGCTACATGAATGAAGAAATCCGGTTCATCCTGTTTATAGGTTTCCTGAAAATCACCATAGGTTTTAACAGTTTGAAAACCGGCCTGTTTAATCAAAGATTGAGTATATTCTTTTCTCAATGGAAACATATTCAGGTGATGCACTGAATTGTTAGGAAATTTATAACTGAACCGAACGAGTTCATCCGATATGGATTCCGGCTTAGCTTCCACGTTATCACCGACATAATAATATTTATGCTTGTTTTGATATCCTTTTTCCAGCATTATATCGTAATTCCTCTGGTCCAATATCAATAAACCATTTGGCTCAAGAACAGAATAAAATTCAGCTAGCACTTTCCTTCTGTCTTCTTCACGGAACAAGTGTGTAAAGGAATTACCAAGACAGATAACAGCATCATACGTTTCATGAATGTTTTCGGTAAGATTTCTCCAGTCACAATGAATAGTACGGAGAATTATATCTCTTTTCTTAGCGTTATTAAAAGCTTTTGCTAACATATTCTTTTTGCCATCTGCACTATGCACCTCAAAACCAGCATTTGTCAGTCTTACAGAATGATAGCCAGTCCCTGTGGCTGCATCCAGAACTTTATTCACTTTATGGTCTTTCAACTCCTGGATAAAGAAATCGCCTTCGCCTTTAGTGCGTCCTTCCCAATTAATCAAATCATCCCAGAGATCCACAAATTCATCCTGGTATTGTTTTTGATAAAAGTTCGAACTTTTCGTTTTCATTTCTTTCTGTTTCTTTTTCTCTAAAGTTTCCATAATATTCTGTTTTAGTGTTAAACAATTTGGTAAAAATCTAATAATTAGTCATTCAGCCCCCACTTTGCAGGGGTCACCTTGATCTGGTTATAAGTATATAGATTCCTTTCTGTGAAAAATAACCTGTCATAATACAAGCCCGGCGTGCATTATGTTTATAATTATCATTTTAAATAAGCACCCGGTGTTATTGGATGTATAAAGCTTAATTGACAAGTATTTTCAAATATATTTTAAATAAGAGCCCTGAAAGTAGCGTCAGATTCTTATTTAACATTCAGCTTCGGAGCAATCGGTTTTATGGTCTGATACATATAGATACAAGCTTTTCTAACTGTTTCAAATAAAGGCTATATAAAAACTTAACACCTTATTTTAAAGGCTTTAGAATTATTTCTTATTTAAAAATGTTGGTGAAACTCTAATATATGGTTGATAACTTAAATATTATTACTTCTTCCTTTG
>CAZPDP010000041.1:0-30595 GCA_964585385.1 uncultured Bacteroidales bacterium | reverse complement strand
AGGTTCACTAAAAATTTTTTCAAAAATTTAAGTTCACCTAAGTCGGCATCGCCTTCGCGTAGCCGCTACGGCGGAGCAAGGGGTTAATACCGCCTTGCGGTACAGGCTCTGCATTTTATTCATATTTTAAAAATTCATGAATAATGCAGGTTAAAGAGGTTGTCTCAAAAGATGCTTTAATGTATCCACGCAGAGGTCTGCAAAGATTTTCGCAAAGGCACGCAAAGTCTAATTTGACGAACCATAATACTTTGTGGGCTTAGCGTTTCGTCAGTGATCTTTGCGTGAACGCATTTTTTTACTTTTGAGATTGCCTCTTTTGCTTTTGTATGAGTTATCTTTTCCAGAAGGCAGGAGAGAAAAGTATCAACACTGTAAACAGCTCAAGACGACCCAAGAGCATGAGGAAAGACAAAAACCATTTGCCAAAAACCGGTATGTGTGCATAGTTTTCAACAGGTCCAACAGCTCCGATACCGGGTCCGATATTACCCAAACTTGCAGCAACTGCCCCAATAGATGAATCCAGGTCGTATCCCATAGAAGCCATAACAATTGTGCTAACTCCTGTAATAATCATGTAATATACGACAAAGGCCAGAACGTTGGTCATAATTTGCTGGTCAATTCCTTTTTTATTGAACCTTACAGGTATGATAGCTTTAGGGTGAATTAGCCGTTTCAACTCCATTACACTGTTTTTCATTAAAAGAGCTACCCTGACAATCTTAATGCTTCCCCCGGTTGAACCGGCCGATCCTCCCAGAAACATAAGGATGAATATGATAACCGAAAGGAAAGGCATCCAGATTAGGTAATCTGTCGTGACATACCCTGTAGTGGTGGTAATAGATACGACTTGAAAAGCAGCATGACGGAAGGATCCTTCAAAGCTGTATGTATTATTTATCCATAAAAAGGTTGCAATAATAACGGTGAAAAACAGTAGAAAGGATACGTAAAATTTAAACTCTTCATTTCTGAATATTTTCCCGAACTTAAAATGCAGTCCATAGTAAGATAGGGCAAAGTTCGTACCGGCCAGGAACATGAAAAATGTGATTACATACTGCACGTAAGGTGAAAATTCTGCAACGCTGGCCTGTTTGGTTGAATAACCTCCTGTGGCCATGGTAGTGAAAGCATGACAAACTGAATCAAACAGACTGACACCTCCTGCATATAGAAGAATAATTTCTGCTACAGTAAAAAGCACATAAATCACCCACAACCTTTTGGCAGTCTCTTTTACCCGGGGATGAAACTTATCCGGAGTGGGTCCTGGGACTTCAGCTATAAACAGCTGCATACCTCCTATCCCGAAGATAGGAAGTATGGCAAGTGATAATACGATAATTCCCATACCTCCAAGCCATTGGGTCATGCTTCTCCAGAATAGCAGCCCATGCGGCAGATTTTCAATGTCATTTAATATTGATGCACCTGTAGTTGTAAAACCTGATATGGTTTCAAAGAAGGCATTGGTAAAAGAGGGAATGTAGCCACTTATAATAAAAGGGATGGAGCCAAAAAGTGAAAAAACAACCCAGACAAGGCTGACGATAAGAAATCCTTCCCTTTTACTGATAGTCTTCTCATCCTTATGAGTCAATTTCCATCCAAGAGCGCCTGTTATAATTGTTATTCCTGCAGCCATAGCCAGGGCAAACATATCCGGCTCCTGGTAATACAGGGAAACACCCAGGGGAAGAATCATAGATATCCCTTCAACCAACAATAGTAAGCTCAGAATATTGAATATGACGCGGAAGTTGATCATGGGATTTAATTAAAAAAAGATTCAACCTTTTTAATAGAAGTAGGCAGGGCAAATACGACTACGCGATCTTCGGGCTGTATACGGGTATCCCCCTTGGCAATAAAGCTTTTGTTACCTCTTATTACACCTCCTACAATAGCATCTTTTGGAAATTCTATTTCGCGAAGGTTGCCTTTGGTTATTTTTGATTTAGGTTTTGCAACAAATTCAAGCACTTCTGCATCTGATCCGGTAAGGCATTTCATGGTAGAAACCTCGGCGCTCATTGTAAACTTAAAAATACGACTGGCTGTGACCAATTTTTTATTGATGATTGTATCGATTCCAAAGTTTTCTGCAATACTTATATAATCAATATTTTCAATTTCTGCTATGGTCTTTTTTACCCCCATTTTCTTAGCCAGCAGACAGGATAACAGATTAGTCTCCGAACTGCCGGTAACTGCTATAAAAGTATCCATTGTTTCCAGGCCTTCTTCCTTCAATAATTCAACATCACGCCCATCGCCATTGATAACCAGCGTGTTGTTCAATTCATCTGCCAAATATTCACTTTTTTGCTTGTCTTTCTCTATCAGTTTTACATTCATCCTGTTCTCCAGCGCCTGGGCTGTTCTTTTTCCAATCCGGCTGCCACCCATAATCATAACATGTTTGACGTCCATCTTTCTTTTTTTGCCGGAATACTTCAACACGTTGTTTATGCCTGCCTGATTGGTGACAACGTAAACCAGGTCGTTTACTTTAAAAGTATCCAGTCCCCTGGGTATGATAGTTTCAGAATTTCTTGTAATAGCTACAGCTCTGAAATCAAAATCTTTAATTTCATCTATTACCTGAATCAGGGTCTTGCCAATAACGGGCGCATTTTCTTCCAGTTTAATTACATAAAGCGATAATTTCCCGCCGGTAAAATCTACTACCTCTGAAGTACCTGCCTGGCTGATCATTCCTGTTATCTCCCTGGCGGCAATTCTTTCAGGGTATATCAGATGGTCTATACCAAGACTGGTAAAATGATTTTTATTGATAGGTCGTATGTATTCCGGATTATCCACCCGGGCAATAGTTTGATTTGCTCCAAGTCTTTTGGCTAAGATGGCGCTTGTTATATTGGCTTCTTCTGAATTAGTAACAGCAATAAACAGATCGCTTTTCTTAATATTAGCTTCTTTTAAAGTTTCAAAAGATGTAGCTTTACCGGTAAGAGTCAAAATGTCAAGTGTGGCATTGATTCCTTTGACATGTTCTTCCTCGTGATCGATGATGATAATATCATGTAATTCGCTACTCAGCATTTTTGCCAAATGGGTCCCAACATCACCTGCTCCGGCTATTATGATTCTCATACATTTCTAAATTAGAATCTATATACGTAAAAATTTCAACTTCAGTATAACTACGCAAAGAAAAAGCTTGTTGGGTAATAATCAAATTTTTTTATCATTTTTTTGATTGAATTCTATTCGAAAGGCGCCTTTTTCTGCCACATCAAAATAAGGGATGTCTTTACTTTGTAGCTTTTTTACCCATTGTTGTTTTTTGTAATAGGGTATTGAAGAATCCAGAACTATTTTTTCATACCTAAATATTGTATTTATCCTTTCAAGGGAAGTGTTTGTTTTTTCAGAAATAATTATGTAATCTAAACTTATCTTTTCATTTACAGATAATCGAGAAGGTATAGGTTTTTCGGGAGCATAAATTCTTAAACCGCAAAAATTCATGAAGTTATATTTTAGATAGTAACCATTGTTGGAGCCTGGTGCGGTTTGTTTTTCTGATTCTAAAGGATGATACACCGGTTCCGGGGCATCCTTTGAAAACCAATAACCTTCTGTAAAGAAATGTAGATTTTCTATGGGTTTTTCGCCGTTTTTTGATTCTTTTCCTGTGAAAACCAAATTCTTTTCCGGACTAATGTAGTTGTATACCCTTTGGTTAGGAACATTGTATACCAAAAATTCGTGTGTCCTTTTTTCTTCTTTTCTCTGATGAATATCCCATAAAAGAAGTAAAACCAGGAAACCCATTACTGTCATAATATACCTTGCAGTTTTTTTTATTATGAAGAAGCTGATAAAAAGAATCATTGCATATATTATTATTATCTGTATTTGATCGAGCCATAAGCCTTCAGATACTGATAAAGGAAGGTTCTTTATTGTTTCAAGTGAGATGTCTAAAGCAAAAAGAACCTTTCTTAGCATCCAGCCGAATATAGCGCTTAAAAAATGAGATATGGGCTGAAAAATAAGGAAAAGCAGAGCAAAAATGATAATTCCCGCTGCTGCGGGGATAGCAATGAAATTGGTTAACCAAAAATAGTTGGGAAATTGGTTGAAATAGTGGATAACCAGGGGAGCAGTGCCAATTTGTGCGGCGAGAGCAACCGTAAGCCATTGCCAGAGTTTATCTGGTAAGCCGGGAAGATTCACCAATCTGTATATTCTTGGCTGAAAAAAGACAATACTTGCTACGGCCAGGTAGGATAACTGAAATCCAACCGAAAACAGTAATTTAGGATTAATAACCAGCAAGATGAATGCTGAAAAAGCCAGGCTGTTAAATACCGATGTTTCTCTTCTTAGTTCTTTACCAATTGCTACAATTGAAAACATAAGGGTTGCTCTGGATACCGAAGGCGAAAGCCCTGTCAGGAAAGCATAAATGCAAAGGATAAGGAGTATTATGAAGGTTTTAAGAATTCTTGTGTGGTTATACCTGTTCAGAAAAATTAGTGCATAATACAGCAGGATGTAAATAATCCCAACGTGTAATCCACTAACAGCCAAAATGTGAACAGCTCCGGATGAGGAAAATTTTTGTTTTATTTCCTGGCTTAACAAATCCTTATAGCCAAGTACCAGCGCTGAAGTTATAGAATACTGATTGGAATCCAGTTTGGAATGTTTCAATCGGTTGATAAGATGCAGCCGGTAAGAATTTGACAGGGCTATCAGAGAATTCGACTTTGCCTGTTTGAGTTCTTTCCACTTATTACTGGATATAAAGGTTTGATAATGTATAGAATGTATGGCAAGGTGTCGCTTGTAGTTAAATTCTTCCGGATTTCCGTAATTCCTGACTTTATTGATATAACTGTTGAAGATAATACAATCTCCTGGTTTAAGCTGCAGAGAGTTACTGTCTTTTGCCATATAAGTAAGGATTTTGACATCCTTTTTTGTCCATTTGCTGTCCTCTTTTTTCGCTTTTAACTTTATTGTGAAGCTTACACTTTTTTCAGTTTCTCTTGGAATATCAAGAATAAATCCGGTGTAGGTTTCTTCCCGGGAACTGATTTCCGGTTTTTTTGTTACCTGGTATTTGTAAATAATGGACCCGGCACATATCAAACTGATAATATAAAAAAGAGTAACGTATTTTTCATAAAAGAACTTTGTTTTTAATGGAAGTAACCTGAAAATGGAAACGATCGTCAAGCTTAAAAATAAAGTAAATACAATAGCCTGCCATTCAATATTAAAAGTATTACCGATCAGGATACCTGATATAAATGCAAGAATAATCGGTATAAATGGAGCTCTTTTCAATACTCTATTGGACTTAATTTGCCCGTTAAAGGTTATAAAAATTTATTAAAACATGAACTTTTTAGAGTAAATGTTTTGTGTTTTTTTAAATTTGGGGTTTATATTTTTGCAATTTTTTTTTAGTAAATCAAAAATGGAGACAAATTATATTTTAATCTAGATGTTGATAATCAGAGGATATTATTTTTAATTTTTATAAATAGGCTGCTTTCTTTAAAAAAGTTGCAAATCTTAGGTTACCTTTGGGCTGTTTTTGAGATTAACTAATGAAGGTATAATTAAAAATCAAACTTATGATTTACTCCAGAAGATTAATTTTTAAGGTTTACGAGCAGTTAATCTCAATTTCTCCCGAGGATATCACCTGCTGCATGGCTGATGAAGACTGGACTATTATTTGCCTGACGGGCAACAGGGAGGTTCAGATCAACAAGCCTATTACTGAAGTTATGGAAAAGCTACCAGAACTGCATTTTAGCAGAATTCATCAATGCTGGATTGTAAACGTCCATTATATAGATGAAGTTTTTTGGGATGATAACTACCTTAAGATGATTGACGGGCTGGAAATACCCTTTTATCATATGATGAAGTTCCGGCTCGAAAATATTCTCCTTGATAATCCTGTCTTTTGCGGGGAAGTGGAATTTATGGAATAAGGCTTTTTTTTAATTTACCTACTGGAATTTAATGTCTGTTGACTAATTTCTTTTATATTTAGAAGAAAAATAGTGTTTAGATATGTAATCCATATTCCAATGATATTATTTCTTTTAATCAATTAGAATATTATGTCATCATTTCCATTTTACCAGCAACACGATGCAACAGATTGCGGTCCTTCCTGCCTGAGAATGATTGCAAAATATTATGGAAAAAATTATACGCTACAAACTCTCAGAGACCGGAGTTATATCACCCGAGAAGGCGTTTCAATGACAGGTATCAGTGATGCTGCCGAATCAATAGGTTTTCGTACGATGGGAGTTCGTATTAGTTGGGACCAACTGGTAAAAGAAGCTCCTTTACCTTGCATAGCTCATTGGAAACAAAATCATTTTATTACGGTCTATAAAATTAAAAAAGAAAAGGTCTATGTATCTGACCCAGCCAGAGGAAAAATGCGTATGCCAAAAAAGGAATTTATGGCTGGATGGGCTTCCACAAGAGAAGGGGATAAGGATAAAGGGCTTTGTTTGCTTCTGGAACCGACTCCTGATTTTTACAAGCAGGAAGATGAAAAAATGAATAAGTCAGGTTTTGGATTTCTGCTTTCTTATCTTTCTCAATATAAAAAGTTTATAATCCAGTTGATTCTGGGACTGGTTATTGGCAGCCTGATTCAACTCATTCTTCCTTTTCTTACTCAATCCATTGTTGATAAGGGTATTAATAATCAGGACCTGGACTTTGTCACGCTTATAATCGTTGCCCAGTTAGTGTTGATTCTGGGTAGAACCAGTGTCAATTTTATAAGAAGCTGGATTTTACTGCATCTGAGTACCCGAATCAATATTTCCATTATTTCTGATTTTCTTATGAAACTTATGAGGCTTCCTGTAGCCTTTTTCAATACCAAGATGACTGGGGATTTGATACAACGAATCCAGGATCACCGGCGTATTGAATCATTTTTAACCACCAATACACTGAATACCCTGTTTTCATTTGTGAACCTTATCATTTTCAGTATAGTACTTGCTATTTATAATATGAAGATTTTAGGTATATTCCTCTTAGGTAGCGCACTCTATGTTTTTTGGGTTATCCTTTTCATGAAGCGAAGAAGAGAGCTGGATCACCGTCGTTTTGCCCAGCTTTCGGACAACCAGAGTAACCTTATACAGTTAATTACAGGTATGCAGGAAATTAAACTTCAGAATTGCGAAAAACAAAAACGCTGGGAATGGGAGAATATCCAGGCAAAGTTGTTCCGGGTAAATATGAAGGGATTATCTCTTCAGCAATATCAGCAGGCCGGGGGTGTATTCATAAACGAGGTCAAAAATGTAATCATCGTTTTCTTAGCTGCAAAAGCGGTAATAGATGGTTCAATGACCCTGGGTATGATGCTGGCAGTCCAGTTTATTATTGGCCAGCTTAACAGTCCGCTTCAGCAATTGATCAGCTTTATGAACAGAACACAGGATGCGAAGATTAGCCTGGAGCGTCTGGGAGAGATTCACAATAAGGAAGATGAAGAAGACTGGAGTGCACCTAAGATATCCATCCTTCCCCAAAAGGCAGATCTGAATATGAATTCAGTTTATTTTCAGTATGAAGGACCACATTCTCCATATGTTTTGGAAAACGTGAACCTTCAGATACCTGAAAAGAAAATGACTGCTATTGTCGGTGTTTCCGGGTCAGGAAAGACGACACTTATTAAACTGCTTCTTGGCTTTTATCCGCCTGTGGAAGGAACTATCAGAATAGGTGATATACATCTCAATAATTTCAGTAATCGCGTGTGGAGAGATAAGTGCGGTGTTGTTATGCAGGATGGATTTATATTTTCAGACACTATTGCCAACAATATTGCCGTCTCTGATGAATCGGTAGATAAAGAGCGACTGCTTCATGCAGTGAAAACTGCTAACATTCAGGATTATATTGAATCTTTGCCCCTGGGGTATAATACAAAAATCGGTAAGAATGGCATCGGACTTTCACAGGGCCAGCAACAGAGAATTTTAATTGCGAGAGCTGTATATAAGAAACCGGAATATATTTTCTTTGATGAAGCAACCAACGCACTGGATGCTAACAATGAAAAAGTGATTATGGAAAACCTGGATCAGTTTTTTGAAGGAAGAACAGTGGTGATTGTGGCCCACAGGCTAAGTACGGTAAAAAACGCAGATCAGATTGTGGTACTGGATAAGGGAAAAATCGTGGAGCAAGGAACGCATACGGAATTAGCGGAGAAAAGAGGTGCTTATTATGAGCTGGTGAAGAATCAGTTGGAGTTGGGAGGGTGAGTTGCGAGTAGTAGGCAGTAGGCAGTAAGTAGGCAGTGAGTACAGTAGATAGGACAAACTACTAGGTTAAGAAAAATCTGAAGGTAGTGAAAACTATTTTATTGTGCATGGAATAAGGATTTAAAAGTTTATCAAAACTAAGAAAAAAACAGACTATGAGCACAAACAAAGATAAGTCAAGAAGCGAAACAAAAAACCTCAATCTCCGTTCCGAGCAGGTCCAGGAAATCCTCGGGCGGCCTCCGGGGTGGATGATACGCTGGGGAATTACTCTTATATTAATTATAGTGGTGATTTTTCTTGTGGGAAGTTGGTTTTTCCGCTATCCTGATGTGGTGACTGCCAGGGTTATGGTAACCACAGAAAATCCTCCTGCACCCATTGTTGCAAGAAAAACAGGAGAAATTGAACACCTTTTCGTTAAAGACCAGCAGCGGGTAAATCAGGGTCAGGCATTGGCTGTAATTAAAAATACCGGTTATTATAAGGATATTCTTACATTAGATAAAAAACTGGAGAATTTTGAAAATAAAATTACACAAGAAGAAATCAGGCTTGACTTTTTCGATAAAAATTATAACCTGGGCGAGGTACAATCTACCTACTCTTCTTTTATAAAAAAGCTGGAGGATTATGTCCACTTTCAAAAACTGGGTTACCACAGTAAAAAGATTGAGATGCTTAATAATGAAGTGGAAGGATATCGAGAACATTATAGAAAGTTGATAAACCAGCAACAATTGAGCAAAAGAGAATATGATCTGGCCAGGAAGCAGTATTCAAGAGACTCTATCCTGTTTGAAAGGGAGGTTATCCCGGAAGCTGAGCTGGAAAAATCTCAAACCCAGTTGATAAGAAAGCAGTCTGAACTGGAACAGGTGGAAATTAAGCTATCCAGTGCCAGAATTCAGCTTTCACAGATTGAACAGAATATTCTGGAGCTGGAGCTGCAGTATGAAAAGCAGAAAAATCAGTTAGAAATTATTGTTATGGAGGCTTATGATAACCTAAAAGCCGCAATCGATACCTGGAAAAGTAATTATTACCTCGAATCGCCTATTAATGGGAAAGTAACTTTTACAAAATACTGGAGCGAAAATCAATTTGTACAAGCCGAAAAACGTATAATGACCGTTATTCCTTTAAACGCGGGAAAAATCATTGGAAAAATCTCTATGTCCTTCCAGGGAGCCGGGAAAGTGAAAGAAGGACAGCAGGTAAACATCAGCTTTAAAAATTATCCACCAATGGAATATGGCATGGTAAAAGGCATTGTGAGGTCCATTTCTCTGGTTCCGGAAAATAATGCCTACACAGTTGAAGTGAGTCTGCCCAACGGATTGACCACCTTTTACGGTGAGAAACTGAAGTTTTCACAGGAGATGCAGGGAACCGCGGAGATCATTACTGAAGATACCCGGTTGATGACGAGAATTATCAGACCACTGAGATTTATGGTGAAGAAAAATTTAAAAAAAAGGGAATAAATTTCTTATTGTTCATTTCTATTGCTAATTATTGAATAGCCGCGAATGCTAAATATTTTTACAGCTTCTATTATAAGCAAGATACAGCTGACTGGTTTTTGGTTCGGCATCCAAAAATCAAACAAGAAATTTAGTATTAAACGAGTTGTACCATCTTCCTTTTCCGCCTGGTAAAAGTTGCCGTTTCGGAATATCCTATACTTCTCAGCAATTTGACGGCGTCACCGAAGTATTGCCCTACCTGGTTGGGAGTATGGGCATCTGAGTTTATCATAACAGGGATATCACTTTCATAACACATCTTCATAAAAGAATTATCCGGGTAGAATTCTTTACAGGGTTTGTTTCGCCCGTTAGTATTGAGTTCAATGACCACATCATACGCTTTTGCTGTCTGTATTACCTGTCTGTACATTTCCACCGGTGTGTAGTCCAGTCGGTGATCAAATTTCTTTATCAGGTCGGCATGGCCCAGGATATCATAAAAACCCGTTTTCACAGCTTCAGTAAGCAGGTTGAAGTATTTTTTATACAACTCTTCGATGTTTTTTCCTTTAAATTGCTTAGGTGATGTATCGAAATTCCAATCCCCGATGAAATGCACGGAACCTATCACATAGTCTAGTGGGAGCGAGTTGATAAGGTTTTCAATTTCTCTTTCTTTACCCGGGATATAATCTATTTCTGCCCCGAATTTTACAGCGACCGGTGAATGATTGTTATTTTTCAGCTCTTCTATTTTTTCTTTCATAAAAGGGATATCCTTTTCACTGGTATTCCATTTGGTATCAACAATCGAAAAGTGATCAGAAAAGCCGATTTCATCTATATTCTTTTCCGCAGCTTTCTCCGCAAATTTTTCGTGTTTGCCCTTACCATCGGACAGAGAGGTATGAATATGATAGTCAACCAACATATAAGCAAATTTCAGTTAAGATATAAGTTTAAACTCTAAAAACCGAATTTTGTTTGCAGTTTGTGGTATTCATTGATTGCAGTTTTTATTTTCTTTACTCAATTCCTTACCATACCTGAATTTTAATCTATTTGAAAAATGAACATAAATGTATATTTTGGGGTTCCTTGTTATATCGTGATATAGAAGGCTACAATTATTTCTGCCACAGATTATATCAGAGGCATCAAACATAAATATCACTGAAAAATTTTTTAAAACGATGATTTTAATTATAAAATTGAGTTAAGTTCTTGTGATACAGGAGAAAATTTTATGATTTGGCGATTATTGTGCGGATATATTTCTTTATTTCTTCTTTTTCTTCCGGTTGGAACCATTGCATATCCGGGTCTTTCGAAAACCAGGTCATTTGTCTTTTGGCGTACCGTCGGGTATTTCTTTTGATTAGACGTATAGCTTCCTGGTAAGATATTTTATCATCAAAATAATCAAATAGTTCTTTATAACCTACTGTATTTAGTGCATTCAGGTGTTTTTGCTTGTGTAATTGTCTGGCTTCCTCCACCAGGCCTTTTTTTACCATATTGTCCACACGCTGATTAATAATTTTGTAAAGTTCCTGCCTGTCTCTTTTCAAACCGATTTTGATGATGTTAAACCACCTGGTTTTTTTTTGCTTTGTAAGATATGAAGAATAAGGTTTTCCTGTTTGAATGGTGATTTCCAATGCTTTTAATAATCTTTTAGGATTCTTTAAGTCGGTGGTATTGTAAGATTTTGGATCGAGGACTTTGAGGCTTTGCCTAAGACTTTCAATGCCTTCTTCTTCGTATTGCCGGATAAGTTGACTGCGAATTTGGGGTTCAATGCGAGGCAAGGCATCAATTCCATTGCAAACTGCGTCAATATATAAACCGGAGCCACCGGTCATGATTACCTGGTCTTTTTCCCGGAAAAGTTTGTTTAGCAATTCGATGACATCCAGTTCAAACATACCCGCGGTATAAAAATCATGTATGGATAGGTTGTCAATAAAATGGTGTTTGATCCGGTTTGAATCTTCCTCTGTTGGTTTGGCTGTCCCGATGTTCATTTCCCTGAACATCTGACGGGAATCTGCTGAGATAATCTCTGTGTTGAATTCTTCTGCCAGTTCAAGGCACAAACTGGTTTTACCAACAGCTGTTGGCCCCGTTATCACGATAAGATGTTTGTGTTTTTGCATCAATTCCTTATTTTTTTAGTGATAGCAAAAACTTTACAGTATCCACATTATCTGCATATTCCGTTAGATCGGGTTCCTGGCTTTTTCCAAAAGGGATGGCTCCTTTAATAATATCAGGTTTTGATACCACGCACTGCAGTTTTTCTTTTTGATTTTCAAGGGTTTCTCTTACTCTGTCCAAATCTGCATAACTTTCATAGAAAAGATTGGCAATGGGTGAGGAAAAGCCAAAATCTTCTTTTAGCAGAAGAAAACCATTATCCAGGTGTGGTACTTTATTCATCAGGTAAATGGTCCGGTTGTATTCATAATTGTTGGCATACTTATGGTGTTGCCTAAGGTATTCATAGTGGTCTAAATTTTCAAAAAGCTTTTTGAAAGTGTAATTTTCCGGAACATAGAGTTTCGAAACATTCCTGCAGCCTAATCCAAAGTAGAGAAAGATATCATCAGCCAAAGCTTTTAGCTCTTCGGCCGTTTCGTCTCCTGTAAGAACTGCTGCGCTGCTCCTGTTTTTTCTGATGATGTGCGGATATTTTCCAAAATAGTATTCAAAATACCGGGAGGCATTGTTACTGCCGGTGGCTATTATGGCATCAAAATCTTCCAGGTTATTCTCCTTAAATTCTATTCTTTCTTTGAATTTCGGTTGCAGATCGATCAGGATATCCCGGATAACTTTAGGCAATTCTTTGTCTTTGGAAGACAGTTTACCCTGGTAAAAATTTCCGGTTATCAGTACACTAAGAAAATCATGAAAACCAACGAGGGGAATGTTTCCGGCATTCACTATACCTACTATTTTGGGTGCTTGTTTTTGCTTTTTTAATTCCGAATATTGTTTTAACCAGTATTCAATTTTGTTTTTTTCCAGGGTAGAACCTAGTTTATTGAACGCGGTTAGAATGAAATTCTGAGTAAACCAGGGATTCTGTTCCTCAGCTTTCTGCATTGCATGATTGAGCCAATCGTAATATATTTTGTATGATTCCTGGTACTGTTTCGTTTCAAAACTCTTTAATACCCGGCCTAATTCAGCAAAAGCCTCAATTCGTTTATTCAGATTCATCATATATATCTTTCAACTAAAATCAACGTTGCAAAAATAAAAAAGAGGACAATACTTGCCCTCTTTTATCTTAATAAAAACAATAAAATTCATAATTTACATCATCATAAGGGTAATCATATCAATATTTAGCTCATTAAGGAATGGCAGGAGTGCAATAAGGCCTCCGAAAATTCCAATAATGGCAAGAATACCTGCCAATATAAGTAATCCGCCTAAGCTTAGCCCAATAATAGAGCATATTTTTCCTGCTTTCAGGTTTTTAAAGGATGCTTCTGAGAATTCCTCCGGATTTTCATTATACATACTCATAGGCTTACCCGCCAAAACAAGTCCGATAATTCCGAGCACTATACCAAAAATACCATAACTGCAAAATACTGAAACGATTGAAATAATACCCAGAACCAGAACTGCAGTCGAGTTTGGCAGGGGTTGTATTGCGCCTTCCTGAGGCTTTTTTCCTTGATTTTCTGTAGTTGTATTTTCCATAAGCAAATAGTTTTTAATGAATTAGTTTAAAAATATAGTGAATTATTACAACTCCAACATTAATAATAAAAAGATATTTTAAAATATCGGCTCCTTTTCTGAAATTGAATATCAGGTGGACAATGAGGTAGAAGAACATAAACAGGACAGGGATGAGAGCTGGAAACAACTGAAAACTTTCAGCAATGTTGCCTTTTAAAAGTTCGATAAAGGATCGCTGAAGTCCGCAACCCGGGCATTCAACACCCAGAAATTTATTATACATACAAGGTTCGAGGTGACTCTCCAGCCACTGTATAAGCTTTTCTCTCATATCCCTATGATAATTTGTCTACAATATAAGGAAAAATCGCGGTGCAATCAAAACCTGAATTTGTTTGCGCATTACTCTGTATAAAAAATCATAGACACATAATCCACTACTTCATTTGATGGAATTACATCGCCTGAGCTTCCCTTTTTGAGTATATTTACTTTGGGTGAATCTGATTGAAGTTTAGAAAACTCCATAAGTGCCATTATTGGACCATATCCACATACAGAGATTCTGTTGGATTGTATAACGTGCTCAACTTCATGACTTTTCCAGGCCAGGATTTTATCTATCACAAGTTGGTCAAGTTTTTTCCCGGTTTTAGGATGTACAAAATGGGAAAAATCAGATGAAGCTACCATTACAATATCCTTTTTGAGCTTTTTATTAGCCTCATGTATTTCAAGTGCTACCTGGCTGGCATTTTCAAAAGTTTGATGGGTAAGGGTTACAGGAACAATTTTAAAATCATAATTGAGAAAATGCTGAAGAAGCGGAAGCATGACTTCTCCACTGTGTTCCCCTTTTTGCTCTCTTTCTGATACAGGTATGTTCATAGCATCAGAAAACTCTTTATCAATAGCCGTCTCTCCAAGAGGGGAACGCCAGTAATCGTTATCATCAATAGCAATGGGGTTTCCCATTCCTGTATGACTGGGATTCACAATAAATATGGTATCAAATTGTTTAGGATGCTGCCTTAAATTTTCAAAAAAGTGAATGGCCTGGTAGGCAGAAAACATATATCCCGCGTGAGGTACAATACCTCCTATGATATTTTTGCCGGAATAAGTAGTGTCAATAGAATTTTTTTCCTTCTGGTAAATATCATTGATAAGTGAAGATAACTCATCCTTGGTGTCAGGATAGAATTGGCCTGCTACAACTGGATTCCTTGTTTTCATCTGGCTTGGTTTTTTAATTTATCTATATCAATTTATTTCTTTTAGATTCGAAATACTTCATTAGTGCAATTCTTACAGCGCCCTTTATCATCAATTCCTTTTGTGTCTGTATGATAGCCTCTTCTGGAAACCAGCAGAGCATCACATTTATCGCAATAAGTATCGGTGCCTTCACTTAACGAAACGTTGCCCAGGTAAACGTAATCCAGATGATCTTTAGCCAGACTGTAAAGATTGTTTAGTGTTTCAATTGAGGTGGGCTGTATGTTGGAATGGTAACTGGGAAAGTATCTTGAAATATGAAGTACGGTTTTCCTGCCCAGTTCTTCGCTAATCCATTGTACCATTTCATTAAACTTTGTTTCGTTGTCATTTAAACCGGGGATGACCAGGTTTGTAATTTCAATGAAGTTACCATTTTTGCTGATTTGTTTTAGAGCTTCCTTCACTGGTTCAAGCCTTGATGAAGTATATTTTTTGTAAAATTCTTCGGTAAAAGCTTTTAGATCGATGCTGAAAGCATCTATATAATCAACAAGCTCATCCAGTGGTTCAGGGTTGATAAAACCATTGGTGACCATCACATTTTTTAGTCCCTTCTTTCTGGCCAGCTTTGCCGTATCAAGCATAAATTCGTAATAAATGACGGGTTCGTTATAGGTATATGCAATACCTGTGTTGTCTTTACGATTCAGAGCAATTTTCAGAATGTCTTCGGGACTATGTTTATGGGTTCGCCCTATCTCTTCAATTGTGGATTGGGAAATCTGCCAGTTCTGGCAAAAGTCACATTTGAAATTGCATCCAAAACTTCCTACCGAAAGTATAATACTGCCCGGATGAAAATGGTACAAAGGTTTTTTTTCAATGGGATCAAACCCCAAAGCTGTCATCTGTCCGTAATTTTCCGAGTATAAGGTTCCTCCGTAATTTTTACGGACATTACATATTCCCCGTTTCCCGTCTTTTATCATGCAATTGTGGGGGCAAAGGTAACATTTGACTGCATTCCCTTCCTTTTTCTTGTAAAACAAAGCTTCCCGCATAGGCTATGTTTTTATTTAACGGAAAAGCGGCTGAAATTCTGAACTGGTATTTCCTGTTTCGAGACATTTTCAACTACTGCTGAAGGCGGTCCTTCATGGCACCAGGCAACAAAATTATTCAGTGCTACCGTCTCGCCTTCAGCCTCAATATATACTGTTCCGTCTATCTGGTTTTTGACAAATCCTTTTATGTCATTTTCTTCTGCTTTGCGAACTGTACTAAAGCGAAATCCAACATTTTGTACTCTTCCACTAATAGTCAGTGCAAGTGCGTTCTTCATAGTAATTCCTTATTTGTATTTTGTTGTCGTGAAGTGCTGTATGTTCAGGTTTTCCATTTTATCCTCGTCTGAAACACCTGCTTCCTCGCGGACCTTATTAATCATGTCCTGTGAATTTTTAATGCTATCCGCATTCGGGAAAATTACAGTTTTTTCACCATCTTCCTTTAAAAGAATTAAACCATGCTTATGAGGTTTTAACATATTAATATCCTTCAGTTTCTTTGATTGTGAGAGAACGTCTACCTGGATGGAGATATTATTTAGTTGATTTTCTTTTAGAGGGCCTGAATGAGTGGTGTCCTGGGTAGCTTTGATTGCATTGTCAATTATTTCATGAAACAGATAATTATTTTGGGGTTCCGTATTCCCATATTTGCCTATTATATTTCCTTCATCATCAAAAATTGTTACATAACAACCTAGTTTCAATTTTAAGGCATCAGGTATTTCAGATTCTGACTTATTTAATTTTGTTTTTGCCTTAACATAAAGCAAAATTGCATCATAAGCAATTTTTGCATAAACTGAATTTGGTTCAAACATAATTTTAAGTTTCTTTAATTGTTACAATTGGTATTTTTAAATGTTTAGAATTTTTAGTGTTACACTTAATGAGATTGTGGTGAAAACCTTAAATTACAAATTTCATGTATTAAAGTCAAAAATGGGATATAACTTTTTCTCTTCCAAATTTTGGATTTCTTTTCATACCCTAAATTTTTTTAAAATATTCTGAATAAACAGATACCTGTTTTTTCCATTTATTTATTAATATGACAAGACCAACGGTTGAGTTTATTCACATGAAATTTACTATATTTTTAAAGGAAAACATAAAAATTTCACTTTGAATCCATTTTTATCAGACATTTAGGGGAATAGCATGCATTATAATAACAGGGATAGTCATTGGAAACCTGGTGTCGTTGATTATGAATAACTATTTTATTATTTCCCGGACCTAAATTATTCCCGGAATTCTACTTTGCTTGTTTGTTGGACTCTTAAATGGACTGATGCCAGCTAATAAACAGCGAGGGTCGACCCGATTGTTTCTTTACGTTATGAATAATTTATTTTATATTTGTACTATGGATGACCTTAAAATTGATAAAACAATTAAAACCCCCGGCATCAAATTTAGTGCAGAAGAGGGTACTTTAATTATATCAGGAAGAGCTATCCCTGAAAATCCTGAGGAATTTTTTATTGGTGTGATTCAATGGGTTAAAGATTATTTCAAAGATCCCAAAGATTTAACGACCGTAAGCATCCAGTTAGAATATATAAACAGTGGTTCTTCAAAGTACTTGCTGGAATTATTGCACATGATTGAAGAGATGCATAAATCCGGGAAATTGTGTGAAATTAAATGGTATTATGAAGAGGACGATGAAGCTGTGTTGGAGTTGGGTAAGCATTACCAATCCATCATAGATGTTCCGTTTAAACTTATCGAGGTATATTAAAATCTATCCTTTTTAATCTTTCCCTTACTTTGTGTTAATCAGATGATTACTAGTCGTCATTCTTTATTGCCTTCTTGCTCATTTTCATCTTCCCCCATAAATTTTCTGAGTTTGCTCTGACAATTATCCAGTTTTTCTTTTAGCTCTTTCTCTCTTCTTGATGACTCTTCCTGTGTAGCCTGCAATTCTTCCATGTTTTGTCTCATTTCCTCCTCTTGTGCTTTCATTTCTTCTGCTTGCTGCTGCGTTCGTTCAAGAAGTTCGTTGGTTCTCATATTGATTTTAACAGAGGAAAGAGTAGAGGCAATATTTTCACCTATTCGCTCAATGAAATCGATTTGATACTTTTCAAATTCTCTGAAAGAAGCCAGTTCTATAACTCCATAGACTTCTTCATTCACTTTAAGGGGCACAATCAGCAGGTTTCTTGGGGTGGATTCTCCCAAACCACTGGTAATGTTAATGTAATCCTCAGGCAGTTCATTCATGTATATAGTTTCACCCTCCTGAACGGCTCTTCCAACAAGCCCTTCTCCAAATTCTATCCGTTTTTCCTGGTATTTTCTTTTGTTTAGCGCATAGGCTGCCTTCAGTTCTATGAAGGGATTTTCCTCATCTTCGTTGTTTATGATAAAGAGTCCACCCTGACTGGCATCGGTGTATTTAACCACATTACGTATGATCTGATAGGAGAGCTCATCAATATTATCATTGTTTTCCCGGAGAATTTCAGAGAATTTTGCTATTCCCTGCGAAGCCCAGTGGCGTTGTTCGTCTTCTTTTTTACGTTTGGCTTCTTCTTCGGAGGCTTTCTTCAGATTGTCACGCATCTCAAGTAAAGCATTCCCCAAATCATCCTCTTCGCTTAAAGGCTGAAATTCTACATCATAATTCCCTTGCCCGATTTCTTTTGCAAAAGTGGTGAATTTTCTGAAGCTGTCAATCAAATCATTCAGGGCTGCAGACATATCACCAATCTCATTTTTGGGTTCTTTGAGTTTCTTTTTCGGTAGAATGCCCCGGCACATGTCGAAAATGACATTTTTTATTCTTTTCAGCGGGGAGGTAATGGTTCGGGTGAGGATGAGAGCTATTACTATAGAAATGACAGTAAGTGTGATTCCTAATAGCAAAATGGAGCGTTCAAAACGGTCGAAAATATTACTTAGTTGAATTCTGGAGGATTCAACTTTTTCCTGCATACTGGTCTGTAGTTCATTTATGTCAAGCAAAATTCGGTTGGTTAAGGTCATAATCTTACCGTTTTCACTAACTTTTTTAGCCATTTTTGAGACAAGAGCTGTATCCTTATAACTGTCTACTGTGTTTAATTTGTCCATTACCTCCTGATGATGTTCAAAAAGGGTATCCTTTATGGCACGATATAGGGTGTCGTATTTTGCTTGCTCTTTCTGCGGCCAGTCCGATGAAAGTTTTGAAATTTTTTCGTTTAATTCAGGAAAATGATGTTTGTGAAGCTGTCTGAGCCTTGTTTTTTCGCGTGTTTCAATATCTTTATTAGCAAACACCCAACTTCTTATCAATGCTTTGGAGTGGTTGATTTCACTATAGAGTTGATTCAGATGGGAAGCAGAAGGAACATATAGTTCGGTGGCTGTTTGATTGATTTTCCTGCTTTTTTTTAGTGAATTATTAATGATGTAGCTGTTAAGCAGGATGGCAAGAATGATTACAGTAATACCCAGAATGAGTTTATTAGCAATAGACAGGCGTATTTTCATGGCTCTATATTTCTTTAGGTTTTGCTAAGATATTAATTTTTATGAATGTGCGAAACTCCTTTTTCTTAATAATTTTTTTGAATCTGATAAGATATAAAAATCAGATATAAGTATGTTCAGGATACTCTATCTTTTCGAGAAAAAGGCCATTTGGAGGAACGGAATAGCCAGCTTTTGAGCGGTTTTTGCTTTCAATAATTTGTTGGAATTCTTTAAGAGATATTTTGCTTCTTCCCACATCAAGCATGGTTCCTACAATGGCTCTGACCATGTTTCGAAGGAAGCGGTTGGCCTGGATAGTAAACTGAATTTCTTCACTGTCCTCTGTCCATTCGGCATAATAGATATCACACAAGTTGGTTTTTACCTGTGTGTTCGACTTGCTGAAGCTTGTAAAATCGGAGTAGTCGAAAAGTATAGCGCAGGCTTCGTTCATTTTTTTGACATCAACTTTATCATATAAAAAATAGCTATATTCTCTTTTAAAAGGGTTTTTAATTTTGGTGAGGTAGTATTTGTATGTTCTTGACAAAGCATCAAAACGACTGTGGGCTTTGTTTTTTACGGGGAAAATATCATATACGGCAATGTCTTTAGGGAGGAAAGTGTTCAGCTTGAAAACCAGGTGGTTTTTATCTTCTATTGATTTGTTCTGCAGGTCAAAATGTGCATAAAAACAGGAAGCGTGCACTCCGGCATCTGTTCTCCCGGCCCCGATGGCATTAATGTCTTCACGAAGAATTGTACTCAAAGCATTGTTCATTACTTCCTGTATTGTCAGGCTGTTGGGTTGAATTTGCCATCCATGGTATTCGGTTCCCTTGAATGCCAGTTTGATAAAGTATCGTTTCACAGGTTGTTTTCTTTTCAGCAAAAATATAAATTTTAGAGCGTTAAGAAAATTGCCTTTAAGCCAAACAAAACCTTAATAAAACTTAAACTTATTTAACATTTATTAACAAAATATTATTCTATTATTGAACCGTGATTACGCTTTTTTTTTCTCAAATAAATTGGTTTAATTTGAATGTTTTAAAATTTATTTCTAAAAATTTCAATCCTTATGGAGCAGACTGTTAATGTAAAAGAGCTAAATGAACGCATCCTTCAGGAGAGTTCCTTCGTAGAGACCATCAACGCGGAGATGAATAAGGTTATAGTTGGTCAGAAGCATCTGGTTGAAAGTCTTTTGGTTGGTTTGCTTTCTGATGGTCACATTTTACTGGAAGGTGTTCCGGGTTTGGCTAAAACGTTAGCAATAAATACGCTGGCCAGTATCATCAATGCTAAGTTTAATAGGATACAGTTCACCCCTGATCTGCTTCCGGCCGACTTACTGGGAACCATGATATATAGTCAGAAAAAAGAACAATTTATGGTTAAGAAAGGTCCAATCTTCACCAATTTTGTGCTGGCTGACGAAATCAACCGTTCTCCTGCCAAGGTTCAGAGTGCTCTGCTTGAAGCCATGCAGGAAAGACAAATTACAATAGGTGAGGAAACCTTTAAACTGGAACAGCCATTTCTTGTGCTTGCCACACAAAATCCGATTGAACAGGAGGGTACTTATCCTTTACCCGAGGCACAGGTAGATCGCTTTATGCTGAAAGTAGTGATTGACTACCCAAAGATTGAGGAGGAGAAACTGATTGTTCGTCAGAATCTGGCTAAGCAATTTCCCGATGCCAACCAGGCATTAAGTCCCGAAGACATTATCAAGGCAAGGGATGTGGTTAAGGAAGTGTATATCGACGAAAAAATTGAAAAGTATATACTCGATATTGTCTTTGCTACAAGGTACCCTGAAAAATACCAGCTCGAAAAATTCTCAAGTATGATTAATTACGGAGGTTCTCCAAGAGCCAGCATCAACCTGGCACTTGCTTCAAAGGCTTATGCTTTTATAAAAAGAAGAGGGTATGTGATACCGGAAGATGTCAGGGCTGTCTGCCATGATGTGATGCGACACAGAATGGGCTTGTCCTATGAAGCAGAAGCCGAAAATATAATGAGTGAAGACATCATTACAGAAATACTGAATACCATAGAAGTCCCATAAAAGGGAGATAGCGCTATTTATACCAATTAACCAATTTATTATGAAAACGTTTTCATTATTAACTGTTCTTTTATGTTTATTATCCGTTTCTGTAGGTTTTAGTCAGCATTTCATAGGCAGCGATATTGAGGAGATAAAGAGTGAAATGCAGGAAAGCAAGAAGGAGTTTTTCTTCTCAAAAGAGGTCAATACAGGAAAATATCATTTTTTGAAATTTGAAAATGTGGACCAGACAAAAACAATGCTGTTCATTCTTGATGAAGAGGGGAAATGCAAATACACAAAACTGATGTGCGACTATTCGCTGTTAAAAAGTTTCGAGGATTCTTTGAACAGCAATTACGAGTACCAAAAAAATATGACCTGGATAGATTACAGAGAAGATTCTGAACTCAATTATCTTATAGAACTGGATAAAAGAGAGTGGTTTTTTACAATAAAAACGAGTCCAATTAAAAAGTAAAACTTTTGGATACATCGGAATTATTAAAGAAGGTCAGGAAGATAGAAATAAAAACGAGGGGGCTTTCCAGAAATATTTTCGCTGGGGAATACCACAGCGCCTTCAAGGGTAGGGGTATGTCCTTCAGTGAGGTAAGAGAATATCAGTACGGTGACGATATAAGGAATATCGACTGGAATGTAACGGCCCGCTTTAATCATCCCTATATTAAGATTTATGAGGAAGAACGCGAACTGACCGTGATGCTTCTGGTGGATATCAGCAATTCCCGTGTATTTGGAACGGAGATGCAGCTTAAAAAGAACCTGATTACAGAAATATCTGCTGTTCTTTCCTTTTCTGCCATACAGAATAACGATAAGATTGGGATGATCATGTTCAGCGATAAAATTGAGAAGTTTATTCCTCCAAAAAAAGGAAGGAAACATATCCTGAGGATCATTCGCGAATTGATTGAATTTACCCCGGATTCTTCCGGAACCAATATTTCTGAAGCACTGAAATACCTGACAAATGCCATAAAGAAACGTTGTACAGCCTTCCTGATATCTGATTTTTTTGACCAGGATAATGAAAGTTACCAATTAAATTATGAAGAAGCGCTGCGTGTAGCCAATAACAAACATGATGTAATTGGCCTCCAGATTTATGACAAACGAGAAACCGAGTTGCCAACGGTTGGAGTCATTAATATGAAGGATGCTGAAACGGGAGAAACTATTTGGGTGGATTCTTCCAGCAGAGCGGTGCGAGAAAATTATAAAGAATGGTGGAAACGGACGAATCAGAATATCAAAACCGCTTTTACCCAGGCTGGCGTTGATTATGTAGCCATTGCTACAGGTCAGGATTATGTAAAACCTTTGATAAACCTATTTAAAAGAAGATAGAGAGATGCTGGATATCAGAAGATTTGGCAATTATTACCATTTATTTGTTTTGACCATCCTGTTTTTTTGTGCCTCTGCGAATATAGCGGCTCAAACTGTAAAGGTCGATGCCAGGTTGGATTCCAGTCAGATTTTGATAGGTGATCAGGTTTACCTCCACCTGGATTTCTATCAGCCTGAAGAAGTCTGGTTTCATCCCCCACAGCTAGAAAAGAAACTTCCCAAACAAATTGAAGTACTTGAATCGGAACAACCGGACACATTCAAAATAAAGAAACAGGACAGATACCGGATTAGCAGAAAATACCTTGTCACCAGTTTCGACACAGGTAAGGTACAAATACCATCCCTTACATTTCATTACGAGCAAAATAACAAGCTGGACAGCGTCAGGTCTTTTCCAGTGAACCTGCTGGTACAGACAGTGACTGTGGATACAACAAAGTCCATCTTTGACATCAAACAACCTTATGGTGCTCCCATTACATTTCTTGAGATTTTGCCTTATCTGGGTGGTCTGCTTGGCCTTGCTATTATTGTCCTGGTTATTATATATTTTCTGAAGAAAAGGAGACAAAGAGAAACAGAGAAAGAATACCAGAAACCTAAAGAACCGGCCCATGTTATTGCATACAGGGAACTTGAGAAATTGAAAAAGGAGAAACTCTGGCAAAATGATAAGGTAAAACTCTACTATACCCGACTGACGGATATACTGAGAAGATATCTTTGGCTTCGGTACGACATAAAAACCCTGGAAAGAACCACGGATGAAATACTTGATTCATTGAATAACAGAGGGTTTGAAAGATATGATGAGCTGTATAAAAAACTGGAGGACGTTCTGCACCGGGCCGACCTCGTTAAGTTTGCTAAAGGGTGTCCGGAACCGGATGAAAACGAGAAGAGTTTGGATATAGCTTATGAATTTGTCGATAAAACAAAACAGGAAGAGGTTGAAAAAACCGGAGCAGAAGAGAACAAAGAATCAGAAGGAACTCAAAAGAAAACTGAAGAATGATGGATTTGTTTGGTTTTGATGAATTTAAAAATCCGGAATTTTTATTGCTCCTGGTTTTACTCATACCACCTATTGTCTGGTATGTTTTGAAAAACCGGAATTCTGAAGCTACGCTTCAGGTTTCATCAACTTTGGGATTGAGAAATGCAAGCCGTTCTTTTAAATATTACCTGAAACACTTGCTGTTTGCTTCAAGAATGATTGCCCTGGCATTGCTCATAACAGCGTTAGCACGGCCCCAATCTTCAAGAAGCTGGAAAGATGTAACCACAGAGGGTATAGACATTGTTATGGCACTCGATATATCCAGCAGTATGCTGGCCAGGGATTTCAGACCCAACCGGCTTGAGGCATCAAAGGAGATAGCTACCGAGTTTATTTCAGGCAGGCCAAATGACAGGATTGGACTGGTGGTTTTCAGCGGGGAAAGTTTTACGCAGTGTCCGCTTACAACTGATCATGCTGTTCTGATCAACCTCTTCAAAGATGTGGAAAGCGGAATGATTGAAGACGGAACTGCCATTGGAATGGGACTGGCTACTTCCGTCAACCGGCTGAAAGACAGCGATGCAAAAAGTAAAGTGGTGATTCTTCTTACTGATGGTGTAAACAACAAAGGTTCTATTGCGCCTGCAACTGCAGCTGAAATAGCTAAGACATTTGATATAAGGGTGTACACAATCGGTGTGGGAAGTAGAGGCTCTGCTCCCTACCCGGTACAGACGCCTTATGGAGTTCAGTACAGGAATATGGAAGTGGAGATTGACGAGGAGGTGTTACAGCAAATAGCAGCAACTACAGATGGAGAATACTTCCGGGCTACGGATAATCAAAAACTGAAAAACATTTACCAGGAGATTGATCAACTGGAAAAGTCAAAAATTGAGGTAAAGGAATACAGTCAGAAAAATGAAGAGTTCTTCTGGTTTGCCCTGATTGGGGGGGTTCTTTTACTGATTGAACTGGTTTTAAAATATACAGTATTGAGGACAATTCCTTAAAAGGAAAGGCATTATGTTTAAATTTGGAAATGCAGAAATATTGTACGCTTTAATTGTTATCCCGGTACTCATAGTGCTGTTTATAGTGGCGAGATACATGAAGAAGCGGGCACTCAGGAAATACGGAGATACCAGTATAATTTCCCAGCTAATGCCGTATGTTTCCAAAGTCAGACCGGTTGTCAAATTCATTTTACTTCTTCTGGCTCTTACTTCTGTTATTTTTGCCCTTGCTGATCCCCAGTTTGGTTCCAGGTTGGAGAAGGTAAAACGTAAAGGTGTTGAAATTATAATTGCCCTCGATGTATCCAACAGTATGCTGGCCGAAGACATCGAACCCAACCGCCTGGAGCGGGCAAAACGCTCCATCTCAAAAATGATTGACCAGTTGCATAATGATAAGATCGGTTTTATCGTTTTTGCAGGAGATGCTTATATTCAGGTACCTGTTACAACAGATTATTCAGCTGTGAAAATGTTCCTGTCCACCATCAATACCGATATTGTTCCCAAACAGGGAACGGCGATTAGTTCAGCAATTGAACTGGCTATGCGCTCTTATGATCCAGAGAGTGAGCTGGAGAAAGCGCTGATTATCATCACTGATGGTGAAAATCACACGGGTAATCCTATACAAATGGCTCAGGAAGCAAATGAACAGGGGATCAAAATTAGCACCATAGGAATGGGTAGTACCCGGGGATCACCCATACCTATCCGGCAAAGAAACGGGCAGGTGGTATATCAAAAAGACCAGGAAGGAAATACTGTGATTAGTAAACTGGATGAAACTACGTTGAAAAGAATAGCAGCAGAAGGCGACGGAACTTACGTCAGGGCAAACAATGCCCGCACAGGTCTTAATGAATTGTACAGAGAAATTAATAAAATGACAGAGAAGGAAATAGAATCAAAGGTGTATACTGCCTTTGAGCATCGTTTTCAATACCTGGTTGGATTGGCATTGTTTTTCCTTTTTGTGGATTTGATGATACTGGAAAGAAAAAACAGGAAACTGATAAAGTATAACCTTTTTAAAATAAAGGAATAGCTATGATGAAGAAAGGGTTTGTTATATTAATGGGTGTCTTGATTACTACAGCAGTTTTTGCCCAGTCGGAAAGGAAATATGTACGAAAAGGAAACGATAAATTTGAAGAAAAAAATTATACAGATTCCGAGATAGCCTACAGAAAAGCTATTGAAGAGAAGCCCAATTATTTTGAAGGGCATTTTAATATCGGGGATGCCCTTTATAAGCAGGAAAAATACAAGGAGGCAGCCAAAAAATTCAGTGAGCTGGCCGGTAAAGAGGTGAGCAAAGATAAACTCGCCAGTTTGTACCACAACCTGGGCAATTCTCTGCTAAATGAGGACAAACTGAAAGAAAGTATTGAGGCATATAAACAGTCGCTGAAATATAATCCGGATGACATAGAAACAAAACATAACCTGACTTATGCTTTAAGAAAACTCAGGGAGCAACAAAATAAACAGAAAAAGCAAAATCAAAACCAGGACCAGAATCAGAACAAGGATCAACAACAAAATAAGAATCAACAGAACAAAGACCAGAATAAGCAAAATCAGCAGCAAAAGAAACAACAGGACCAGCAGAACCAAAAACAGCAGCAACAGCAGGGGCAGAGACCTGAAATATCAAAAGAGGATGCTAAGCGATTGCTGCAGGCACTTGAAAATGATGAGAAGCAGCTTCAGAAAAAACTGAAAAAGAAAAAGGCAAAACAGGCAGAGACAACATCAACAACTAAAGACTGGTAAACACAACTGGAATGAAAAAGACTTTATTACTTATACTCACTCTCTTGACACAGGTTCATCTGATTCATGCAGATGAAGATGTTTCATTTAAAGCTGAAGCGCCCAATGTCGTGAGAGAAGGGCAGCAATTCCGGCTTACATACACTGTAAATACAGATGTGGATAAATTTGACCCGCCGGAGATTACGGATTTCTCTGTACTTGCCGGACCAAGTACATCCACAAGCACCAACGTGAGCATTGTAAACGGCAAGATGACGAAAAATTATACCCTCCAATATACCTATGTCCTGCAGGCAAACAAAAAAGGAAAATTTACTATTCCCTATGCAAAAATTAAAGTGGGTCAAAAAGTTTATCGTTCGAATGAATTGCAGATAGAGGTCATTGAAAGCAAAAGCAGAAGTAGTTCAGGGGGTTCTGCCGGACAGGCGCAGCAGGATCAGCAAACCACCGAGACCGGGGATCCCGGGAATAAGTTATTTGTAAGGGTGTTATTGAATAAGCGAAATGTATACCGGGAAGAGCCCATTATTGCGACCATCAAGATTTACTCCAAGATGAGCATTTCCAACCTTCAGAATGTAAAATTTCCCGATTTTAAAGGGTTTTTCAAACAGGAGATAGAAACTCCCTCTCTCAGGCAACTTCAGAAAGAGAATATTAACGGGGAAATTTATGGTACCGGTGTGTTAAAGAAATATATCCTGTTTCCTCAAAAAACAGGAGAGATTACCATCGATCCATTTGAAGTGGATTGTATTGTGCAGAAAAGAGTCAATTCTCAGTCGAGAAGTTTTTTCGACGATTTTTTCGGAGGATACCAGAATGTTAAAATGCCCCTCGCCAGTAAACCTGTGACGGTTGATGTGAAACCGCTGCCAACCGGTCAGCCGGCCAACTTCACCGGGGGTGTCGGTAACTTCAAGCTGGAAGCTTCGCTCGATAAGTCTGAAGTAAAAACCAATGAAGCGGTGAACCTGACGGTTAAAGTATCGGGAAGCGGGAACCTGAAAGTGGTGGATGTTCCCAAAATCGATTTTCCACCTGATCTGGAAACTTATGATCCCAAAATCAATTCGGACATTAATGTATCTGAACGGGGAGCTGTTGGGTTTAAAGAGTATGAATATCCTGTTGTTCCCAGACATGCAGGGGAATATCGTATACCTTCCATTCAGTTTACTTATTTTGATTTATCAGCAGGAAAATATAAGACTCTGAATTCCGGGCCACTTACATTGCAGGTTGCAAAAGGGGAAGCGGATACCAGTGTGGCTGTTTCGCGTTCTTATAACAGGAAAGATGTCAGTGTCATAGGCAGCGATATTCGATATATTAAAACTGAAGACTTTTCTATTGAAGAGAAAGGTTCGTTCGTATTTGGCTCACTGGAATTTTACCTGGTTTATATTGCTGGCATAATGGTTTTTGTAGTGGTATTCCTTTTCCAGAGAAAGAGAGCGAAAGAGAATGCTAATGTCGCTCTGGCTAAAAACAGGAAAGCGAATAAATTTGCCAAAAAGCGACTTAAAGTAGCTTCAAGGCACCTGGATGAAGGCAATAAGGAAAACTTCTATGAAGAAACCCTGAAGGCCCTCTGGGGCTATCTCAGTGATAAGCTCGGTATTCCTGTTTCCGAACTCTCCAGGGACAATGCCAGGGAACAACTGGAAAAGATGAATATTGAGGGCGAACTTACAGATAAATTTATTAACCTGATTGATGATTGCGAATATGCACGATATGCTCCGGCTTCCGATGAATCAAGAATGGATGAGCTTTACAGGGAAGCTATCGGGGTCATTTCAAAGTTGCAGCAGAAACTGAAATAGCCTTAAAAAGAAGAAAATGAAAAGAATAGGATTCATAACAATTGCCATTATTATAAGTCTTAATACCTCCTACGGTCAGGAAGTAAAGACTATCCTGGATTCAGCCAACCAGGCCTATGCACAGGGACGATTTGAGAAGTCTATAGAGTTTTATAACCGGATTCTCGCACAAGGAAAGGAAGCCCCGGGAATCTATTATAATCTGGGTAATGCTTATTATAAAACCTATCAACTGGCACCGGCTATTCTGAACTATGAAAAAGCAAGGTTAAGGGCACCACAGAATGATGATATCCAGTATAACCTTGAGCTTGCCAGGCAGCAGGTGACCGATAAAATTGAAAAAATACCAGAATTTTTTCTCACCCGGTGGTTCCGGAATTTTGTCGACATATTTTCTTCCGATACCTGGGCCGTTGTAAGCATGGTAACTTTTATATTGTTCTTAGTACTGTTCTCGCTTTACTTGTATTCCAACCGGCTGGGACTTAAGAAAACCTCATTCTGGACCGGTATACTGGCGTTAATTATTGCCGTGGCATCTTTTGCCTTTGCATTTCAGCAAAAAAAGGATATAACCAATAATCAGCAGGCTATCATCTTTTCATCTAAAGTAACCGTCAGAAGTTCACCGGCAGAAAGCGGAACCGAATTATTTGTCATCCACGAAGGAACCAAAGTCTATCTGGAAGAAAAGATGGGAGAATGGTATGAAATTCGACTGGCAGATGGAAGTCAGGGATGGCTGAAAAACACACACATTGAACCCATTTAATATGGAAACCGAAGAAAAACAGGTTAACCTCGTTTACAAAGCCCTCAAAATACTTTCAAAACGAGGAATAGTAGGCGTTTCAATACTTTTGGTAATTAGTGTATTCTTAACTTCCTTGCTGGATTTTTCAATGCAATTGCCAGGAGAGTCAAGGCTCATTATCAAGACTGTTTTGTTTGTCCTGTTTTTTGGAACCATACCCCTGATGTTTTATGCAGTAAGCCAGACAGTAAGAAAAATGTCCCGGAAGAATGAACTGAAGGGAAAATTGAGGCGTTATGCAAAGCTCTATAAAACCAAGTTGATTGTCTACTTCTTATTGGCCGTATTAGCATTAATCGGCTTTATCCTGACCACCGACCCGATGATCTTAGTTTTGCCCCTGGCAGGAATATTCTTTCTTTATTACGAACGCCCCGGTCTGGAGAAGATTACAGACGACCTGGCTATTGGCCCAAATGTGGAGAATTTTGAATGAAGAATATAGAATGAAAAATGATGAATGGAGAATTATGAATCATAAATTGGCCTAATTGTTCATTTATCATTATTTCATTGCTTCATTGTTAAGAAGTATAAGACATTCCTCAGATGTGTCCATCCAAAATCAATCATCTATCATCCAAAAAGGAATATTTCGGCATATAAATTGCAGCGTATAGGCTAAATTTTTATTTTTACAAAAAAAACTTGACTATGGCAGAAAACAAACTACACGGCAGAAGTATACTCGGTGTTATCCTCGTATTAATTGGTCTTGCAATGATAGCAAGGTCCATAAACATATTCCCCTATGAACTGGAAAGGGTGATTTTCACCTGGCCCATGTTGCTCATTGTGCTTGGCGCTATCTTTTTATTTACAAAGAGCAGCAATACTACCGGCTGGATTCTGCTGCTTATCGGTGCGGTGTTCTGGGTTCCCCGGGTAGCCAATTTTTCGGTTGATTTTCATGAAATATTCTGGCCTGCATTGTTTATCGGAATTGGTCTTATCATACTGGTAAAATCTTTCGGAAGCGTGGCCAACAACCAATCGGGTTCGGATAAGGATTATATTGATGACGTGGCTATTTTGGGCGGAAACGATCGCCAGATAACCTCTCGGACCTTCAAGGGAGGCAAAGTAACTTCTATCCTGGGCGGTTCTAAAATTAACCTGCTGGATGCAGAGCTGGCGCCGGGAGAGAATGTTTTGGATATGTTTTCACTTTTTGGAGGCTCAACCCTGATTGTTCCCAGGCATTGGGAAATAAAGACGGAAGTAACTTCCATCTTCGGAGGATTTGAAGACAAGAGAAGATACGAGAAAAAGGAATCCACAGGAGAAGAAAAATTATTGATCGTTAAAGGCATGGCCATCTTTGGCGGAGGAGAAATTAAAGACGTTTAACATTCAGAGATAATTCAAAAACTAGCCTCACAGTAACATCCGATGTATTCTTCTCATCGGATGTTTGCTTTTGGAGAAGCGTGGATGAGAGGGTGTGAGAGTGAGAAT
>CAZPDP010000040.1:8936-30884 GCA_964585385.1 uncultured Bacteroidales bacterium | reverse complement strand
CCGTCAGTGGCCGGTCAGGTGGAACTTTTTTGTGTGGGAGACAACTAAGCGAAGCGATCTCATGACCGAAGGGAATAAAAAAGTGGATTTCTGATATGACCGAAAAATACAGTTTTTTTACAACATTAAATATCTGTAAATCAATAAAATAGATAGTTTATGTATACGGGAGTTAAAAAAAGGCAGGTTAAATACATATATGCGCAACCCAATCCCAAAAAGCAGCAAATCGGAAATAGAAATATCCTACCCAGCAGAAAGAGCAGGATACCGGACGGTTCTTTATTCGTATTTTTTACGACTGAAAGTCGATCATTTACTCATAACGCAGGGTCGCGGCAGGATTTGTTTTACCGGATTAATACATTCGAAATTCATGTCCCGCCTCTGAGAGAGAGATTGGAGGATATCCCTGAGCTGACAGAGTATTTTCTCGCACATTTGAAAAAGAAGTATAATAAACCCGCTCTGACAGTTAACAAACGTGTCATTGAACAATTGCAAAAATACAACTGGCCCGGAAATATCCGGGAATTAAAGAATGCTCTTGAAAGAGCTGTAATATTAAGTGAAAACAACAACCTTGAAATCAAACATTTTTCGCTCAATCCAGGAAATGAACTCCATGAAAAAGCAAACCGGAAACTAGCAAGTTTTCTCGAATCGATAAAAGACAAAGACCTTACCACAAGGTCAGTATCCGGATTTTTCAGAATTTAAAAATTCTTTGCCCGCTTTTTACAGTTTTATTAAAACGAAAGGCACCCAAACAAAAATAATTGAGTTAAAAACAGCCACCCTCTCATGCATAAAAAATGAGATTAAGCTAAGGGATAAGGTATACCGGCTAATTACTTTTCCGGGATTCTTATTCCAACCACGAGAACATCATCTACCTGTTCATAATCTCCTCTCCAGGTTTCAAAATGTGAATTAAGTTCGTTCTTCTGTGTTGCCGGATCATTATCCGCAATTTTACCGAGTAATTTCTTGAATCTCTGGCGGGTCATTTTTTTGTGGGTTCTATCACTAATCTGGTCGGAATACCCATCTGTTGCCAGATAAACCATATCACCGGGCTTAGCTTGTAAATCATTATTTGTAAACGACTTATCCAACTTACTCCTGATACTGATTGTCATCCGGTTGGGTTTATATTCTATCAGCTTACCTTCCCTGACAAGGTATAGAGAATTATAAGCACCGGGATACTGGATCATATTCGTATTTTTATTCCAAACCACAAGTGCAATATCCATTCCATCCCGATTTTCATCGTTGAGATCAGTTTGATGCAAAGCCTGAATCATTCTTGTCCTTAGGATGTTCAATATATCGTTTGCCTTTATGTCCCGAATCTCATCCACAATGTCATTTAAAAGAGACATACCCAGAAGGCTCATAAATGCCCCGGGAACTCCATGACCTGTACAATCGACAGCAGCTGCTATAATTTTATCCTCTTTCTTGCTAAACCAGTAAAAATCACCGCTCACAATATCCTTAGGCTTAAATAAAATAAAATAGTCCCGCAGGATTTTTGAGATGTAGTAGTTTTGCGGTAATACCGCAGTTTGTATGCTTTTGGCGTATTGAATACTTGATGTTATCTCGTCATTTTTAACAGCTATCGCATTTTTCTGAGAATTAGCCAAATCACGCTGTTTTTGTAATTCATCTCTCTGATTTAAGATTTCCTCATTTTGTTGTTGGAGTTCTTCATTCTGTGTTTCAATCTCAACATTTTTTTCATTCAGTCTTTTGTTGGCTTTTTGTTTCAGCCTGTAATTCCAATAAATTAAACTGCTAATTATTAATAAAAAAATACTACCGGCCGTATAAAAATAGCGAGTAATTTTGTGTTGTTTAATTTCTGCTTTTTGTTTTTTAACCAAAGCCTTCTGTTTTTCAAGCATTTGCTGTTTCTTTTCAGCCTGGTATTGTTGCTCCAGCTCCTCAATCTGTTCATGTTTTTCTTTGTTGAATAAGCGATCATCCAAATCTTTGAACAATTTATGCTCTTGCAGGGCCTTACTATAATTTCCCAGTTCTTCATAAGCTATAGAAAGCAGCCTGTGAGATTCTTTGGATTGAAGCAACGCTTGAATGGAGTTGGAAATTTCAAGACTTTTATTAGCCATATCGATGGCCTCGTTATATTTATGCTGTGCAGTATATATTCTGGCCAGGTAATTCAAATCCTCTGCCGTTCCCTTTTTGTCACCTATCTGGTAATCGATTTTCAGGGCTTTGTTGATCATATTTAAAGCAGCGGAATATTCCTCTTGTTTATAGTATACCATGGCAAGATTCGAATATACTGCTGACATACCCCTCTTATCATTGGTTTGCTCCCTACAATTCAATGACTTCATGAAATAATCCCGGGCCATTTTCAAATTGGATTTCTTAAGAGAGATTTCACCGATGTTATTATAAATGGTGCCAAGATTCCGCACTTCATTAAGCTTTAAATTTATATCCAACGCCTGATGATAATATTCAATGGCCTTATCATAATTTTCCTGTTCTTCAAAAATATTTCCTATATTGTTATAGCAACTTGAAATCCCTTCCTGATGGGATACCGAATCATAATAAGCCAGGGATTCATTATAGTTTGTTAGGGCATCCGGGTAATCGCCCATGCTGTAATTTACATTGCCAATATTCATCAGGGCATCCCCCATTTTAATCAGGGACTCCTTACGCGCCTCATCACTTGCAGTAGAAGGATGAAGCTTTTTGCGGATATCAAGGACCTCATTATAATATTCAAGGGCTTTAGCATAATTTCCTCTGTTTTTAGCTATGATGCCCAGGTTATTATAACTATTAGCCATTCCAGCCTTATCACCAATTTCCTTTTTCAGATCAAGGGATTTTTTAAAATAATGGATTGTAGTATCAAACTCAGATTGATAGAAAAATATAATACCGATGTAATTATAGCATTTGGATTCTATCTTTTTATAGTTGGAACTTTTTGCAATACTTAGCGCTTTTCTGTAATATTTTAAAGCTGAGTCCTGCTGGGAATATTGATACAAATCTCCCACCTCCAGGTAATTCTTTGCTTTGACACTATCCAGATGAGTTTCATCTATAATTTTCATTATAGAATCATGTTTTGCCTTTGGTTGTGAAAAGCAAAGCGCAGGCAAAAGAATGAGTATAAGAAGTCTTAGCTTCATTTGAAAAAGGCTTACGAAAATCCCCCGTAAAGGTTTATGAAAATGGTTTTTCTTTTTATGAATGTCTTCCATTTATTGATGAATTTTCAATAAAGCTACATTCTCAACATGATAGGTATGAGGAAACATGTCCACCGGCTGAATTCTATCAACCGAGTATTTTTCACTTAACATATTGATATCCCGGCTCTGAGTAGCCGGATTGCAACTGACATAGACAATCCGATCGGGCAAAGCCTCCAGTATATTCTTCACTACATTTTTGTGCATTCCCGCTCTTGGTGGGTCACTGATAAGTACATCGGGTTTTCCGTATTTTAATATGAAGTCCTTGTTCAATATATCTTTCATATCCCCGGCAATAAAATCAGCATTATGAATTTGATTGAGTTCTGCATTTATTTTGGCATCTTCTACTGCTTCAGGAACAGATTCTATTCCCACTACTGATTTAGCATTCTTTGCCACATAGTTCGCTATAGTACCTGTGCCGGTATATAAGTCATAAACCACCTCCTCTCCATACAAACCGGCAAAATCCTTAACCAAATTATATAACTGTTTGGCTTGAAGAGAATTGGTCTGAAAGAAGGATTTAGGTCCGAGTTTAAATCTTAATCCATCCATCTCTTCAAAGATATGATCTCTTCCCTTGAAAAGTTTCGGTTCAAGATCATAAATGGAATCATTGGCTTTTGGATTGATCATGTACATCAGGGAAGTTATTTGTGGAAATTTTCCACCTATGTAATTCAGTATATTATTCCGCTTCTCTTCGTCATCATAGAATAATACAAGTACCACCATCAATTCTTCCGTTGAGGAGATCCGGATAATAAGATTTCTCAAAAATCCTTCCTGTTTTCGCAGGTCGAAGAAAGAGTAATCGTGTTGCAAAGCAAATTCCCGTATAGTATTTCGAATCTCGTTTGAAGGTTCCTTCTGGAGATGGCAATGCTGAATATCTACAATCTTATCCCAGCGGCCCGGAATATGCAATCCCACACCACGAGTTTCTTTTTCTGCTTTTGGAGTGTCCATTTCCTCCTTTTCAAGCCAACGGACAGCAGAAAAGGTAAATTCCATTTTGTTTCTGTAATACCTTTCATTTGGGGAAGGCAGAATAGAACGAATTTCCGGAATATCAACCTTAGCAATACGCTCGAAATTATCCGTAACCTGCTTTTGTTTGTATTTCAATTGTTCCTCATAAGGCAAATCCTGCCATTTGCAGCCACCACAAAGCTCAAAGTGACTACAAAAAGGCTTGACACGCATGTCAGACAGTTCATGAAAACGAAGCGGCAAAGCTTCCATGTAACTCTTTTTCATTTTGGTTATCTTCAAATCTACCAAATCCCCTGGCAAAGCTTTTGTTACAAAAACTACCTGTCCCTCAACCCTGGCAATGGATTTTCCTTCAGAACCAATATCGTTGATTCGAACATTTTCGATTATCCGGTTTTTTCTTCTTCGTCCCACTGGTGTATATTTTTTTTGCAAAAGTAATCAAGAAATTCCAAATGAAATGCAGCTATTCCATTATAAAAAACTGTTCTATGTACACTATTTAATAAAGTGGAAAAGCAGAATGGAGAACTGGTTGTGCACGACCTCCGGTTTGGAAAAATGGGAACTTCAAGAGAAGCAGATTATTCATTCAGTTTTCAGATGAGTGAAAAAGATGGAGATTTACTAATAAAAGAAGAAGAAAGAGGAGAAGGCTTCTCTGCGGACGAATTCAATAATTTTTTAAGGCGGATCTTTAGCCTTTAAAAAAAATAAAAGCCTTCATGCAAAACCTGGGTCAATATATAATCAAGACAATCAATCTATTAAAAACCAAACACATACAAGGCAATCCAATTAAGAAATCATTCTAAAATCATAGGTGAAATAGTTCAAATCTCAGGACAGCTCTTGATTTTTTCATGAATTTGCTATACATTCGCCTTTTTAAAATGTACAAACAATGAAACCCACTATAAATAAGATACTTAAAACATTAACCGGACTACTTCTTGTATTCCTATTATTTTTATTACCAATATCTTACACATCTTCCCCGCCCTTGTCTTACAAAGGAACTATTTCCGCCAGTAATGCCAATATTAATGAGAATAGCCTGATAAAACTACTTTATAAAGAGAAGATCAACCGAATTGATTCATTTCTTGAATATCACAAGGATTATTATACATTCCAGGGAAATATTCTGGTCGCTGAGAAAGGCAAAATTATTTTTTCAGAGTCCATAGGATATGCTAATCCGAATGAGAAGACCAAACTTAAGGACAACTCAATTTTTCAACTTGCTTCTGTTACTAAGCAATTTACAGCCATGGCTGTCATGATGCTCCAGGAACAGGGCAAAATTGCATATTCTGACACTGTCCGGAAATACCTTCCTGAATTCCCTTACGAAGGTATAACCATACGAATGCTTCTCAATCACACTGCAGGATTACCCAATTATATGTGGCTTCTTGAGCATCACTGGAATAAAAATAGCCCCCCTTATAACGATGACGTAATTGATTTACTTGCCAAACATAAACTTAACCTGTATTTCCGGCCAGGAACCCGTTTTTCATACTCCAACACAGGATATGTAATCCTTGCATCTATTGTTGAAAAGGCATCGGGTAAGCGTTTTGATCATTTTCTGAGGGAAAATATTTTTGAACCTCTGGATATGAAAAACTCCACAGTTATGTGTAGCGCATACCAGGATAAACACCCGGAGCTTCTTAATGGATATTATAAATGGGGAAGAACTTACAGGAATATCTCCCCTAATGTGAATGACGGAACTGTAGGAGATAAAGGCGTATATTCAACCATCACAGACCTGTTTAAATGGGACCAGTCGCTTTATAAGAACCTGCTGGTTTCAGAAGACACCAAAAAAGAAGCCTTCGAAATGCTTGAACTCAAAAACGGCAATAACTACCCTTATGGTTTTGGTTTTCGTATTAAAGATTATGACGGCCACCAGGCAGTTTATCATTACGGGAAATGGAATGGTTTCAGAACAGGAATTATCAGGTTTATCGAGGATACAAACACCATCATAATTCTAAGCCATACCAACAGGCCGGGGACCAACCGAATAACAAGAAAAGTAAAGGATATAATTTATTCTGAAGAGAGTTAAATCGATTAAATATCAACCTGTTTATTAATGATCTCCGATAAGCTCCAGGGTATAATTATTATTTTCTAACCCAGTTCACTGATTCTTTCCAGCGAATTCATATCCAGAACACGGATTTTTCTTCCCTGCAGAGCAATCACTTCTTCCTGAGAAAATGCCGACAAGGTGCGAATTGCATTGGATGTGGTCATATTGGACAAGTTGGCCAGATCTTCACGTGAAAGATAAATTTTAAGCGTTTCTCCATCTTCCTCAAATCCATAAGTATCCCGAAGAAATAGCAATGATTCAGCCAGTCTTCCCCGAATATGTTTTTGTGTAAGTGTAACTGTACGTGTATTTGAGAAGCCCAGCTCTGAGGCAAGGAATTCGATGATTTTCAAAGCAAACTGACCATTCTTTTCAAGTACATCATAAAGGCACTTTTTCTCAATAGTAACAATCTCTGCAAGTTCTATTGCCTGCGCTGTTGCAAGATAGTTCTGTTTGGCAAACAATGCCCTGAAACCAATAAATCCACTAGGCTTAGCCATTCTCACTATTTGTTCTCTTCCCCCAACTCCTTCTTTAAAAATCTTGACTTTGCCTTTTGCCAGGAAAATCAACCCCGTAGGTTTATCGCCCTCTTTATAAATAATTTCGTTTTTATTGTATGAAGAGATGGTGCTGTTTTCTTTAAGCAATTCCTTTTCATCTGTAGTTAATTCAGAAAAAACATGCATCCTGTCAATAACATGCCTGGACTCTTTCATTTTTTTCATCAGGTTAGAATATGTTTTTCAACATGCAAATGTATATAAAACCACTTTGATAAAAAAATTTTTATCAAAGATTCCAAAATAAAGAGTTTTTCATGAATTTAAAATTATGACCCCAATGGAGTGATTTTCGCTAAATGCAGAGCCTGTAAAGCAAGGTGGTATTAACCCCCTGCTCCGCCGCAGAGGCTACGCGAAGGCGATACCGACTTGGATAGCCTGTTTGAAAAAAATTTAGTGAACCGAAACGGAAAGATCCGGGAAAAAGTCTGAAAACCAGAAAAAGGATATACTGAATACTTTGTTAATACAAGAATTTACTTATCCTCTTCGATTTCCACGTTGCCTTCGGTTGTGATAGTTAATGTCCAATTATGCTCCCCATTTCCTTCTACTGAAACAGTTCCTGACAAAGTGCCAGTGTCCGTATTACCGGATAAATCATGGGTTCCTTCCTCTACAGGTTTATATTCAGTCTTTTCGCCTGAGGGAACTGTTCCATATTCCACAGAGCCAATTGTTACACTATTTATGGTTTCACCATAATCATTCTTTACACGAATAGAATGATCGGGTTCTAATTCACAGCTGGTCAAAAAGAAACCAGCGGCAATAAAAAATACCAGGACAAGCTTAATTGATTTCATAATACAGGGATTAATAAAACATGTACACAAGATACTGAAATTCAAAATCAAATTCAATTTTATAAGAAGTGAGTTAAAAAATTAAATTCAAGTTAACGACTCAAAATCAACTCTCTCATCTATCAAACCAAATAAATAAATAAAATGAATTCATTAAAATTCATTACTTTTGTCAAAAATATGCAAAAGCATCTATGTTTTTAAAACTTTTATTACCAGCTATTTTGTTAGTAGGCCTTGCAGGGATCTTCCTCGGTATTCGCATGATTTTGCAAAAGAATGGAAAATTTCCTGAAACTGAAATCGGGCACAACAAAGAAATGCGTAAAATGGGCATTATTTGCGCCAAAGCAGAGGAAATTAAATGCAGGAGAGAAATTGACGGGAAAAAAATCAGTTCTCCCGGCTGCAGCTCTTGTCATTTCTGACTTTCTCTTAACAACCTGTATTAGACATATCAAACCACTTCAACATGTTAACTCACAGACAAATCTTTCTTAAAAACATTGGCCAGACTTCGGATAACCCTTTAGCACTTGAAATTGAGAAGGCTTTGGGGATTTATCTCTACGACTCAGATGGTAAGGATTACATAGATTTGGTATCAGGTGTATCAGTCAGCAACGTGGGACACAGGCATCCTAAAGTAATTGAAGCTATAAAAGATCAGCTCGACAGGCACATGCACCTTATGGTTTATGGTGAAATGGTTCAATATCCCCAGGTTAAATTTACCGAACTTATTACCAAATACCTCCCTGAAAACCTGGACAATATATATTATGTGAATTCCGGCAGTGAAGCTAACGAAGGAGCTTTAAAACTTGCAAAGCGATTTACCGGCAGAACAGAGATAATTGCTGCAGATAAGGCATACCACGGTAGTACACAGGGAGTTCTATCTCTAATGGGAGATGAAAAGTTCAGAAGACCTTTCAGACCTTTGCTTACCGGTATACGCTTCATTCGATTCAATAATGCAGAAGACCTGGAACAGATTACGAAAAACACTGCTTGTGTAATTGTGGAACCCGTCCAGGCTGAAGCAGGGATTATTTTGCCCGAAAAAGAATATCTCAGCAAACTCAGGGAACGATGTAATGAGACTGGAACATTACTGATATTCGATGAGGTACAGACAGGTTTTGGTCGCCTCGGCAGTCTTTTTGCCTTCCAGAAATATGAAGTAATTCCGGATATTATAACCATAGCCAAAGGTATGGGTGGTGGAATGCCTATCGGGGCATTTATCTCATCAAAATCTACTATGGATGCCCTTAAAAAGCATCCCGGACTAGGCCATATTACAACTTTTGGCGGACATCCGGTGTCTGCAGCTGCAGCGCACACAACCCTGAAAACAATTCTGGAGGAAAAATTGATGGAAGGGGTGGAAGAAAAAGGCAAAAGATACCTTAAACAACTTAAGCACCCCAAAATCCAAAATATTCAGGGAACAGGTCTTTTCCTGGCTGTCGAGCTCGAAGATGCTGATACAACCAGGAAAGCCCTCAAAAAACTGGCCCAGTATGGAATTATTACAGATCAGTTCATTTTCAAACCGAATGCATTCCGAATAGCCCCTCCCTTAATTATTGCTGAAGATGAAATAGATGAATCCATCGAAAGAATCAAAAACGCATTGAATGAACTTTAAACAGGTTTTGATAAAAAGCCGGGTGTTATACTTAATTTAGATATTTACTCGTTTTTTATCTCATATTGATTGTGCTAACTTTGTAAATTATCTTAAAAACCCGTGTTTATGAGGATAGGGATATATTTATTAACTGTACTTTTTTTAGGATGCTTAACCTCTTTTTGCGGCTTCAGTCAGAAAGAGGATATAGACAGTCTTTTAATGAAGCAGGAGGTACTCCTCAGCCAAAGACTACAATCCCTTGCAAATGCTGATGATGATAGCGAACGCTTCAGAATCAATAAAAATATCATACAAACCATCGAAGGGATAGTGAAAAACGAAAATTCTTTTTATCATCCATTTGACTCTGTAGAAAATGCCGGGATATTGATTGCTCCTGATAATAAACTTAAAATTTACAACTGGAATATTCCCCTTGAAAACGGACAGCATATTTTTCATTGTTACATCCAATACAAACCTGACAAAAAGAAGGATAAAATATATACTTACCGCTTAAAAGACAAATCGGATTCCATTGAAAAACCTGAGGCGGCTATTCTCAATTATCCAAACTGGTATGGGGCTTTATACTATAATATTATACCTGTTAAAACACGTTTTGATGAAACCAATTACACGCTGCTTGGCTATGATCCTAACGATTTCCTGACCAACAAAAAAATAGTTGAAGTCTTACGTTTCGATGAAAAAAACAAACCTGTTTTCGGAGCTTCCATATTTAAAAACAGGGAAAATATTAGCAACAGACTTATTTTTGAATACAGCGAATTTGCAACTATGACTCTGCAGTATGAAGAGGACAAGGAAATGATTGTTTATGATCACCTATCTCCCTCAAGTGCAAAATATGAAGGACAGTATGAGTTCTATGGTCCTGATTTTTCTTACGATGGTTTAAAATATGAAAAAGGTATCTGGAATACCTATTTTGACCTGGACCTCAGATTAAATAAGATCAATCTCGACGATTAAATAAAATATTATGGATGAACCCACATATAAGAGCAATTCAAACATAGTAGACACATTTGATGATGTTAAAATTTTACGTTACCGTTTTGTACCCTTTAAAAACCTTCCTTTAAATCAGAAAATCCTGCTTTATTATTTATCACGTGCTGCCCTTGCCGGGAGGGATATTATCTATGACCAAAACTACAAATTCAACCTGTTGATAAGAAAAAGCCTGGAAACAATTTTTGAGAAACATAAAGGGGACAGGGAATCCGGGGAATTCAAAAAATTTCACACTTATCTAAAGAAAATATGGTTTTCAAATGGTATTCACCATCCCTATTCCAGGGAAAAGATTGAACCCGGGTTCAATAAAGATTTTTTAAAGCAGCTTATTGAAGACACATTTTATCAGGGGCTGGACAAATTATATAACTCAAAAGCGCAGGCAAAAGAAAAACTCTCTGACTTACTCTTCAACCCTCAAATTGCTCCCAGAGGTGTATCTCAATCGGGAGATGACATGCTTATGAGCTCAGCAGTAAATTTTTATGAAAATGTAAAACAAGTGGATGCTGAAGCATTTTATAATCAAAAATTTAAAGAAGAGCCCAGGCTGTCTCATGGCTTGAACACCAAACTGACCGGTTCAGACGGCACATTGAAAGAAATAACCTGGTATGAAAACGGGATGTACAGCCAGGCCATTAAACAAATTCTCATTTGGCTGAAGAAAGCTTTGAATTATACCGAAAGCAACCAGCAAAAAGAATGGCTGATTTCCCTTATCCATTATTATGAGAACGGAGATTTAAAGGCCTTCAATGAATACAACATTTTATGGGTAAAAGACACTTCCAGCAAAGCAGATTTTATCAACGGATTTATTGAAACCTACAGTGATCCACTGGGACTTAAGGGTACCTGGGAATCGATTGTTCACCTGAAAGATACAAAAGCTACCGAGCGAACAAAAATACTGAGCAACCATGCCCAGTGGTTTGAAGATCATGCTCCCACAGACAATAAGTTTAAGAAAAAAGAGGTAACGGGTGTTACAGCTACCGTAGTGGATGTAGCTATGCTGGGCGGTGAAAGTTATCCCACCTCCCCTATCGGTGTAAATCTGCCTAATGCTGACTGGATAAGGAAGAGACACGGTTCAAAATCTATTACCCTGCAGAACATCTCTCTTGCTCACCATGAAACAATGTCTGAAAGCGGGCTGACCGAAGAATTTGCCTGGTCGGATGAAGAAATCAACCGAAACAAAAAATATGGCTTCCAGGCCAACAACCTTCTTACCGACCTTCACGAATGCCTGGGCCATGGTTCAGGAAAATTAAAACCGGGTATAAAAGCGGAAATGCTTAAAAATTACCAGTCTCCTATAGAGGAGGCCCGTGCCGACCTTTTTGCCCTCTATTACATGATGGATGATAAACTTGAAGAATTAGGGATTCTTCCAGGTAAAGAAGCTGCGAAAGCACAGTACGATGCTTACATTCGAAATGGATTGATGACTCAGCTTACCAAAATAAAAAAGGGTAAAAATCTCGAACAAGCTCATATGAAAAACCGGCAGCTAATTGCATCATGGTGCCTGGAAAAAGGAAAGGAAAAAAATATTATTGAAAAGAAAAAAGAAGGGGAAAAAACCTATTTTGTCATTCGGGATCATCAAAAACTAAGAGAATTGTTCGGCATCCTTCTATCTGAAATACAAAGAATTAAATCGGAGGGCGATTACGAAGAAGCAAAAAATCTTGTAGAAAAATACGGAACCTTGGTTGACCGTGCCTTACATGATGAAGTACTGGAAAGATATAAAAAACTTAACATCCCTCCCTTTACCGGATTTATTAATCCTGAGTATATCCCGGAGTATGATAAAGAGAATAATATTACGGACATCAAATTGCATTATCCGGAAAATTATACCGGACAAATGTTAAATTATTCAAAAAATTATTCATTTTTGTCAATAGATAATTAATGCATTCTCTTTCTATGGTGAATATTAAGAATCCAAAAAAAATTAAATACTTGCTGCATTTTTTTATCATTGACAGTGATACCAACTTTGCCAATAAGGTAAGTCGCTCGCTCAATTCCGATCCCGATTACGAAATTGATTTGTTCCAGGATAAAAATGAATTTCTTGAGATTTATAAATCCAATCAGATCCCGGATAAAAAGGATAAAATACACGTAATCATCATTGATTCGGACCAGTTGGAAGAGAATGAAGATTTTGCACTCATCAACAAAATCAAGAAAATAAACAGAAATACCGAAATAGTAATTCTTTCCGGTCAGGATAATCTCAAGTTTTCTGATACTCTGACATCCGGAGTATATACCATTATACCCAAAAACGATAACGTCTTTTACAGAATTGAAAATTCAGCCAAAGGCATAAAGAGCCTGCACCTCTTTTTAAGGAAACGAAAGACTATGAAAATATCCCTGTTTGCTTTTGCAGGATTTGTTATGATTATCCTTGTATTGTTTCTCATATATCGTTTCTCGGTTTAACTCAACCAATAAATGAGCATTCTGAGCAAATATCTGGACAAAGAAAATTCTCTGCCTGTCAATATTGAAACTTCCCCTAACCCTGACTTAAAATATATCGTTGTTATTCCCTGTTATCATGAGGACAATCTGCTTACTACTCTGCAGTCACTAAAAAAAGCCTTTCTTCCGGAGAAGCCTGCAGAAGTTATTATTGTCATTAATGCTTCGGAAACCACACCCAAAGAAATACTTAAAAAAAACATGGAAACTTACAGGGTTACAAAAAAATGGTCGGAGTCCAACAATCATGAAAGACTAAGTTTTTATCCGGTATATATTGACAACCTTAAAGAGAAGCAAGCTGGGGCAGGGCTGGCAAGAAAAATGGGTATGGATACCGCTCTTTTAAGATTGAAGGAGGCAGGCAGGCATGATGGATATTTAATTTCCCTGGATGCTGATTGCCTGGTGGATAGCAACTACTTCACAACCATCGAGGAGGAAGTTAATAACCATAAGGAAATAAATGCAGGCATTCTGCGATTTGAACATCCTTTGGAAGGAACTGAATACAAACCCGAGCATTACAGGGCTGCCGGACTTTATGAATTATTTCTGCGTTTTTACAATCTCGGGCTCTTTTATTCCGGGTTCCCCTACCCTTTCCATACCATCGGTTCAGCATTCTTTGTAAGAGCTGATGCCTACGCCAAACAAGGAGGTATGAACAAAAGAAAAGCCGGTGAGGATTTCTATTTCCTGAATAAAATCTTCCAGCTCGGGAGCATACATAAAGTCAATGCCACTTGCGTTTATCCCTCACCACGGCCGTCAGACAGAGTTTTATTCGGGACAGGTCCGGTAGTACAAAAACTCTCGGAGGATCCTGCTCCAGAATACAAAGTTTACAATCCAAAGTATTTCACAGACCTTAAGACCTTTTTTGAACATTCACTTACAGAATTTTTCAAGGCAGATGCAGACCAGTTTGACAACCTGATTTATAAACAAACACCCGAACTTGTTGAATTTCTAAACAGAATTAACTATAAAAAGGAATTGACCAGGCTGAATGCCAATTGTGCAAGAGAAAGAACATTCAGAAAGCAATTTTTTCACTGGTTCAACGGATTAAAAATCATACAGTTTATGCATTTCGTCCATCCCGGGGAGGAAGATAAAACAGAAATCACTGAAGCGGCCAAGCTTCTCCTGGAGTACCTGGGCTTTGATTGTCAAAGCAATGATGCACTGGAATTGCTGAGAAAATACAGAGAAATTGAAAGGCATGAAATCCAGACAAGTATTTAATCTTCCTCTTCCACGATAATATAGATATCTTCGTTGTCCTTTTTCATATAGTACTCTTCCCGGGCAAATTCTTCGAGGTTCTCCTCATCTGTCTTAAGCTGATGTAATTTGGTTGAATCTTTCTTTATCTTCTCCAGGTAGTACTCTTTTTCCTGGGTAAGCTTGTTGTTGCGCTGCATTTTATGGACCCGGTCCAGCAGATTGTTCTGATCGAAAAAGATAATCCAGACAAGAAAAACAAGCAGGGTAATAACATACTTGTTCCTGATGATGGGAAGCAGTTTTTTTAATATGTGCTGGAGGGTATCCATTTAATAATACTTTTCAAGACAAATGTAACATAAAAAAGGGGAAGTTTCAAACGAGAACTTCCCCCAGATATCAACAATTTATCAATCTTATTCTTCTTCAAGGAATGGGTATCGGTAATCTTTTGGTGGCACCCATGTTTCTTTGATGCTTCTTGGGGATACCCAACGAATCTGGTTCAGGTATGATCCTGCTTTGTCGTTTGTTCCCGAACCGCGTGCGCCGCCGAATGGTTGCTGACCAACAACAGAGCCGGTAGGCTTATCGTTGACGTAGAAATTACCTGCTGTATGCTGTAATCTCTTAGTCATCCATTCAATTTCGTAGCGGTCTTGTGAGAAGATTGCTCCTGTCAGTCCGTAAATGGATGTGTTGTCGAGTTCGTCAAGTGTTTCTTCTACTTTGTTCTCGTCGTAAACATATACGGTAACAATCGGACCGAACAACTCTTCTTCCATTGTATCATAGTGAGGATCAGTTGTCTTGATAACTGTTGGATAGATGTAATAACCTTCAGACTTATCATACTCCCCACCAATAACGATTTCAGCATTATCATCTTTCTTGGCTTTGTCAATAGCTGCAGAGTGCTTTTCAAAGGCAGCCTCATCAATAACAGCATTAACAAAGTTTGAGAAATCTTCTGGTGATCCTACTTTGATAGATTTTACATCTTCTTTTACACCCTTGAGGATGTGGTCAGCGAGGTTGCTTGGCAGATAAACTCTTGAAGCAGCAGAGCATTTTTGTCCCTGGTATTCAAAAGCGCCACGGGTGATAGCTGTAGCAACAGCATCAGCATCAGCTTTTGGTGAAGCGAAAATATAGTCTTTACCACCTGTTTCACCAACAATTCTCGGGTAAGTCTTATACCTCTTAATATTCTTACCAATTTCACCCCATGCTTGCTGGAATACAGCAGTTGAACCAGTAAAATGGAATCCGGCAAAATCAGGATGCTCAAATACAACCTTTCCGGCAGTTGGTCCGCTGGCGAAAATCATGTTGATAACACCGTCGGGAACACCAGCTTCCTGGAATATTTCCATGATCATGGCTGCAGCATAAAGGTTATTTTTAGAAGGCTTCCAAACTACAGTATTACCCATCATAGCAGGAGCTGCAGGTAGGTTTGCTGTAATAGCCTGGAAGTTGAACGGAGTCAGTGCAAAGATGAAACCTTCGAGCGGTCTGTACTCAACGCGGTTCCACATACCGTCTGGTGAATAAACCTGCTGGTCGTAAATGTGAGACATGAATTCAACACCATAACGCATGAAATCTGCAAATTCACATACCGTTTCAATTTCTGCCTGGTGGCAACTCTTCGAAGTAGCCAGCATAGCAGCTGCATTCATTTTATAACGATACGGACCTGTAAGCAGGTCTGCTATTTTCATGAATATAGCAGCTCTTTCATGCCAGGGTAAAGCAGCCCATTTCTTCTTCCCTTCCATAGCTGCTTCAATCGCCATCTTTACGTGGCTTTCATCACCTTTGTGATAATATCCTAAGGTATGTTTTAATTCATGTGGAGGATTGATTTCAACTTTATTGTCCGTTCTGACTTCTTTTCCTCCAATGATCATTGGAATATCTAGCTCTTTTGATTTCAGTTCTTCTAAGGCCTTTTTCAGCTCTTCACGATCTTTTGTGCCCGGGGCATAGGACCGTGCCGGCTCATTCTTAGCTTTTGGAACTTTAAAGAATCCTTTTGGCATAATTCTTAAATTTTAAGGTTTAACTATATTTATCATTACAAATCTACGAAAATTGTAAAATATTTTTATGAGATAAATCAGGTTTAATAAATCATTGTATATTAATAGATTACACTATATTAAAACGGGAGACAATTTTTATTATTTTCGTAGGCCAAAAATATACAAAACCATGACCAGTCAAGATTTTAACAGAATAAAAGACTTTTTCACTTTATATACAGCCCAATTTCACAGTGATGATCCTGCATTCCAGAGAAATATCGAACTAAAAAGAAACCACAGCATCAGAGTCTGGCAAAATGTAAGTGATTTAGGCAAAAGCCTTCATCTTAACGATAACGATCAGCTACTAATTGAGACAGCAGGACTTTTGCATGATATAGGCCGATTTAAACAATTCGAGGAATACGGTACATTCTCTGATAAAAAATCAGTCAACCATGCCTGGTTAAGCACGGAAGTGATAAAAGAAAAAAACCTGCTGGAAGGATTGCCAAAAGAAGAACAAGACTTAATACTAACATCAGTATATAACCACAACAAAAAAGAAGTTCCCGTTACTTTAACCGCAAAAGAAGAAACCTTCGTCAAATTGTTGCGAGATTCCGATAAACTGGATATATGGAAAATTGTAACAGATTATTATTGCGAGAAGAATAGCGAAACCAACAACACGCTACAGCTTGATTTACCCGATGAACCTGCAATGAATCCTGTCAATATTGAGGATATCAAAAAGGAAAGACTGGTGGATCTCAAAAACCTGAAAACACTCAATGATTTTAAGCTTTTGCAAATCGGCTGGATATATGATTTAAACTACAAAAGATCTTTCCAGGTATTACTTGAAAACAATTACCTTGAAAAAATTTACGACGCTCTTCCGAATTTTGAAGATATAAAAAATATTAAGCAACAGACTTTTCATTATGTAAAAATGAACGCCTACAATTAAATCATTTTTGTTTTACCTAAGTTGAGCGGTTTCCCAATTTTTACCGGGATAGTGAAAAAGCGCTTTACTATCCGGCAGCTGCCGGATGACTTAGAAATTGTCGGTTTTCCACCGAATGGGTAGCCTGTACAATTTCTTTGTCCCCGACACTTCGTGTACGGGGCAATTTGGGTTTTATCAATTAAAACACCGTTAGGTTAGGTTATGTTAATTCACTGAATCGCCCAGCTTGTAAAAACTTAAACTTCGTACAATAAAAAAATTTATTCCCTGCGGGAAAAAGAGAGATTGCTCTGATACTTATGCTACAATCCTTTATCCGCTAAGCGGAATTATTTGAAGGTTAATCAAAGAAGCGATAAATCGCGCCGCTATATTATGTCTATTGGAACTGCAACTCAATTATTCATTGTTCATAATTAATTCTCAATTCTTTTTACTCATTTATTGGAATTTCTTCTTCAAATTCAATAACTTACCTTGTTTTTCCAAACCATTTTTTAACCAAAAATGAAAAAAACAGTTCTTTCCTTATTAATAAGTTTGTTGGTATTCCTAACTTTTGGCCAGGCGCCAGAAAACTTTAAATACCAAGCAGTTGCCAGGGACAGCGAAGGCAACATCCTTACAAATGAATCGGTAAGTATGCGCTTTTCTATTCTTGAGTCCAGTTCAAGCGGCAGTGTGGTATACCGTGAAACACATTCTGCTACGACCAATGAAACGGGATTAATTAATTTAAATATAGGCAAAGGTTCCGTAGTTACGGGACAGTTCAACTCTATTAACTGGGGAAATAATAGTTACTATTTGAAAGTAGAACTCGATCCTGCGGGAGGTTCGGATTACAGTGAGATGGGAACCAGCCAGCTTGTTTCTGTTCCCTATGCGCTGCATGCAAAAACTGTCACTAATGCAGATGATGCGGATGCCGATGCAACCAACGAAATCCAGAACCTTCAGTTAGACGGGGATGTCCTGTCTATCGATCAGGGCAACAGCATTACCCTGCCTTACGTTTCAAACCTATGGAAAACAGAAAACGGCAACATCTTTTATAAGGGTGGAAACGTGGGAATTGGAAGAGAAAGCCCAAATTCAAAACTGGAAGTTCAGGCAGACGATTCTTTTACCGAAACCGATACACTCTTTGCGGTCAAAGATAAAGACGGGAACATTGTTTTTGCCGTTTTCCCGGATGGAGCGAAAGTATATGTAAATGAGAGCACCAAAGGAAGCGTGGGTGGTTTTGCTGTAAGCGGCAGAACTGCAAGCAAAACCATAGAAGATGAATACATGAGAATTACACCCGACAGTGCACGGATTTATTTCAAAGAATCCGCTAAGGGCAATGTAGGTGGTTTTGCTGTGAGCGGCAGAACTGCAAGCAAAGGATCCCTGAGCAAAATATTTGAAGCAGGCATAGACAGCACACGAATATACGTTAGTGATACCTCCTCAAAGGGAAATGTTGGAGGCTTTGCAGTAAGCGGCAGATCAGCCACCAAGGGTACGGCCACTTTTATGGACCTTACTCCCATCAACTATTTTATTGGTCACCAGAGTGGCTCCAACATATCCACCGGTATTTATAACTCAGTGATGGGTTATGAAAGCGGCCTTAACCTCACCGAAGGAAACAGCAACTCCTTTATCGGTTATCAAAGCGGTTACAATACATTGCAGGGTGAAGGCAACCTGTTCCTGGGATACAAAACAGGCTACACCAATGCTATTGGAAATTACAACTCCTTTCTGGGTTACCTGGCAGGATATTCAAACGACGAAGGGGTATTTAACACATTCCTTGGAAGTTTTTCCGGTTATAGCAATACGGCCGGAAGCAACAATACCTTTGTGGGAGATTCCACAGGATTCTATAACACGACCGGCAATTACAACACATTTATAGGAACGGGATGCGGAAACAGCAATACTGACGGAGAAGCCAATCTCTTTATTGGAAATAAAGCAGGCTACAGCAATACTTCCGGCTTTATGAATATCTTCCTGGGAAACCTGGCCGGTTTCAAAGCCCAAACCGGGAGGCATAATGTTTTTATAGGAAACCTCGCGGGTTTCAACAGTACAGAAACCTGGGGAAATGTGAATATTGGTTTCCACAGCGGACTCAACACAACCACCGGAAGCGCCAATACATTTGTGGGGGCCCGTACAGGATATTCTGTTACTACAGGCTTTTCCAATACGTTTATGGGTATTGAAGCAGGCTATTCGCTGGATACAAGTTGCTGCAACACTTTTATCGGCGATCATGCCGGATATCTTGTAAAATCAGGTTATAACAACGTCTTTATGGGCGCTTATTCAGGTTACCACAATTCACAGTCGGATGTGGAAAGCTATTCCAATGTTATGATTGGAAACGATGCAGGATATAACAGCATAGGCGGAAACTCCAACGTGTTTATAGGTTACCGGACAGGGTACAGCAACGAACTATCCTACAACAACGTATTTATTGGTTTTCAAAGCGGATACTCCAATCAAACCGGAAACAACAACATCTTTTTAGGTTCTGCTGCCGGCCGTTCAAATGTCGATGGCCAGAACAATATTTTTATGGGACTGGAAGCTGGGATGAGCCATACAACCAATAACGAAAACATATACATCGGAAACTCAAGCGGTAAGAACAGCATCGATTCCTGGGGTAATGTATGCCTGGGTTTCAGAACAGGTATGGAAATGACGAGTGGATTTGCCAATACTTTCATTGGCACGTATGCAGGGATGAAGAATAGCGCAGGCTTTTCCAATACCTTTATAGGAATTGCTGCGGGAGAATCCATAGATTCCAGTTGTTGCAATACTTTTATGGGCGACAATACCGGACGCCATGCCAAATCGAGTCATAAAAACGTGTTCCTTGGAGCTTATGCGGGATTCAATGACAGCCAGATAGATACTGTGAGTGAAAATAATGTGTTTATAGGGAACTCGGCAGCATTTAACAGTGTGGGTGGTTTTAACAATGTATTTATTGGCTTTCAAACCGGGTACAACAACATCAATTCTTATGACAATGTGTTTCTTGGAAACAGAAGCGGATATACCAATACGTATGGAAATTCCAATGTATTTGTAGGAAACCATAGCGGTTACAATAATACCACAGGAGATGACAATGTATTTATGGGCTTTAAAAGCGGGTTCAATAATACCACGGGTCGTGAAAATGTGTTTATCGGATGGCTGGCCGGAGAATCCAATGAATCTTCTGTTGGAAATACATTTATTGGCTCAGTTGCCGGGAATAAGACAGTAGGCGGATACAACAACACCTTTATTGGCCTGCATGCCGGAGAAGCTAATATAAACGGATATGAAAACACCATTGTTGGAGCATGGGCAGGTGATAATGATACCCTCGGATACAGAAACACCATCATCGGGATGGGAGCAGGTAGACAAATGACAGGTTTTCAAAATGTTATTGTAGGAACCAGAGCTGGGGAAAATAAGAATACAGGTAATAACAATGTCATAATTGGAGACTGGAGCGGCCATAACAACCAGGGTTCAGGTAATGTATTCGTTGGTACGGGTTCAGGCTCCCAAAATAACAATGGAAACAATAATGTATTCATAGGAAATGAAGCAGGTGCTAATGAAACAGGATCAAAAAAACTTTATATCTCCAATTGGAACGCAGATTCTACTCAAAGTCTAATATACGGAGATTTTGATCTATATGATTTACGATTCAACGCCAATGTAGGTATAGGTGGAAATCCTGATTCGGAATACGATTTGACCATTTCTCCACAACAATCAGGAGCTGATATAAAACTATACGGAACTGACAATGATTTTAATTATGCCACTATAGCGCTGGTATCCAAAAATACTTCACCCGTGGAAAATGTCTGGCAAATAACCCACAGTTCGGATCATCATAAATTTAAACTGGTAGGTTATGATGAAACAGGATGGAATGCAAACCTTGAGCTGGATACACTGGGTAACATGCTGCTAAACAGAGGAGGGTTAACTGTAAATGGAATCGTTACACCCGGGACTGATGACTCCTACTCACTGGGTACCTCAGGACAAAGATGGACTGAAGTTTATGCCACAAACGGAACCATACAGACTTCCGATATCCGCTTAAAATCAAACATTTCTGCTCTGACCTACGGTTTAATCGATATTATGAGGCTAAGGCCTGTTTTCTTCAACTGGAAAGGAAAAGAAAACGAAAAACAGAAACTGGGTCTTATTGCCCAGGAAGTGGACGATATTGTTAAAGAAGTGGTTCATCAGGGTAATGACGAGAATAAAACCCTGGGTATCAATTATGCAGAGTTGGTACCGCTATTGGTAAAAGGAATGCAGGAACAGCAGAAAATGATAGCAGAACAGGAAGCCGTTATCTCTGAACAGCAAGCTAAAATGAAAAAAATGGAAAAAGATAATGAGGAAAAGGAGGAGAAAATTGAGTGGATCATTAAGAAGCTGGAGGCAATGAGCAGAGAGCAATGAACAATTAAGAATTAGGAATTTAGAATTAGGAATTAAGAATTAAGAGTTAGGAATTGATAATTAAGGAGATAGTGGTAATTGCAACAGGCAGACTTATATCTCAGGTGGGTGGGGGTTCTCCCCTGCTTGTAGGGGAGTTAGAGGGGTACAAGTGCAGAGGGAAGCAGTCGGCAGCAGTTGCAGTATTAGCTAAAAATCAACAGTGAATCAATGAAATAATGAATAATTAGGAATTTAGAATGAAGTA
>CAZPDP010000040.1:0-8836 GCA_964585385.1 uncultured Bacteroidales bacterium | reverse complement strand
GAAGTAAGAAGAAGCAATAGGCAGTGGCATTGCAAGCAACTTAACTCAATTAACTCCTAATATGGAACAATGAAACAATAGAACAATAATTATTAGCGAATTCGCGGCTATTCAAACAATCAACTAAACTAAATAACCCAAATCCAATGAAAAGAATTCTACTAACATTAATCTTGCTGGTAACTGGTATTATCCTTTTTGCACAGGTGCCCACCAGTTTCAATTACCAGGCAGTGGTCCGGGATTCTCAGGGAGAAGTTCTGGCCAACCAATCCATCAGCTTTCGTATCAGTATATTGCAGGGTTCCAGTTCAGGAACTACCGTATATTCTGAAACCCATTCCAAAACATCCAATGATTACGGGGTAATCAATCTCCAGGTAGGTAAAGGAAACGCGAGTTCAGGGAGTATCAGCAGCATCTCCTGGGATTCAGGACCTTTCTACTTAAAAATAGAAGTGGATACAGAGGGTGGTTCGTCATACACTACAATGGGAACATCCGAACTGCTTACCGTGCCTTATGCTATGTATGCAGGAACTGTGTCAGACAAAGATGATGCTGATCCGGACCCGGAAAATGAAATCCAGGACCTCGAACTGGTAAGCGATATTCTTTCAATAACCATGAACGCAAGCGCAACTGACATCGACCTGTCCAAATATCTTGACAACACAGATAACCAGACCCTGACCCTGGACAACAATCAACTCTCCATATCAAGCGGAAATACTGTAAATCTTGCTTCCGGAAGCAGCTTATGGTCGATGGATGGTTCGGATATTTACTATACCGCAGGTAATGTTGGTATTGGTGTGGATAAACCAAATTCAAGGCTTGAAGTGAAAGGCAACATAGATTTCACAGAAACAGATACCCTCTTCCTTGTTAAAGACAAAGAAGGACAACCGGTATTTGCAGTATTCGCCGATGGTGTGGAAATATATGTTGACGAAGGATCGAAAGGCACTGTGGGCGGGTTTGCCGTGAGTGGCCGCAGCGCCACAAAAGCAGGCGATTTTGATATTATGAAAGTTACACCGGACAGCACAAGGATTTATGTAAACGATGCTTACAGAAAAGGCAATGTGGGCGGTTTTGCAGTAAGCGGAAGAAGTGCAACAAAAGGAACCTCCTCCAAATTCCTGAACCTGTCACCGGAAAATTATTTCATCGGGCATGAGAGTGGTCATAGCATTACAACCGGGGCTTATAACTCCTTCTTCGGATACCAGTCAGGTTATTCTACTACAACAGGAGACAGAAATGTCTTCCTGGGTTATAAAGTAGGCTATACAAACGATGAAGGGATTGATAACATCTTTGTGGGAAATAAAGCCGGTTATTTTAATGAATGGGGAAGCTATAACGTTTTCATCGGCGATAGTTCGGGTTTCTCGAATACAATCGGACGCTCCAATGTGGCTATTGGCAAACTTGCCGGTCTGTACAATACAGAAGGTAACTTCAATGTAATGCTCGGCACCTGGGCCGGAAAGCATAACACTACAGGATCTCAAAATGTATTTCTTGGACAGCAGGCAGGGGAAAGCAATACAGAGGGTAGTTTCAATGCAATAATCGGGACGCTTGCCGGAGATAATAACGAAACCGGTTTATCTAATGTATTTCTTGGCAGAAGTGCAGGAGAAGGCAATACATCAGGTTCTTACAATGTAACTATAGGAACACATTCCGGTCATTATCTGACTGAAGGAGATCAAAACGTTATTTTGGGACAACAGGCAGGTTATCATTTAGGAAGAGGGAAATATAATACTATGTTGGGTGCCTTTGCAGGAGGTAGTAGTATTGACAGTTCGTTTAACGTGTTTATAGGTTATGCTTCCGGATACAATACCAGTGGCTCAGATAATGTAATTTTGGGTTCATTTGCAGGATATGATAACTATGGAGGAGATAAAAACGTTTTCCTTGGCTATGGCGCAGGATATAATGAGTCCGGATCGAACAAGCTTTATATAGAGAATTCAACAGCCACCTCTTCATCTGCCCTTATATATGGTGATTTTTACAACGACAGGTTAAGATTTAACGGAAAAATAGGTATCAATTACCTTAACACCAGCATATTCGAACTCTATATTTTGGGTGATGCCTATGCTTCAGAGGGCTGGTGGGTACCGGCAGCTAAATCCGGAGAAACCAAATCCACCGGAATAACAGAGCCTTTGAATAAAATTCTACAATTGGAAGGAATTGTATATACTCCAATGAAAGAGAAGGATACCAAAACCCATATTGAAAAACAATTGGGTATTCATACAACCACCCTGGAAAAAAACATACCGGAAGCGGTAAGAACTAATGAGAGCGGGGAGAAAGCCATTGATTATGGTCAAATCACCCCGGTTCTGATAGAAGCAATAAAAGAACAGCAAAAGCAGATAGAAGCTTTAAAAGCTGAAATAGATAAATTAAAAAGTGAAGAACAATAACCAGGGTAACTAAAAAAACAAAACAGTATGAAACCATTTGTATTCATTTTAATTCACTTCCTGTTGCTATCTGTTACAGGATATTCGCAGGAACTGACACCCCAGATCATAGCCAGTTCAGGAGGATCTTATGAAACCAACGGCATAATTCTTTCATGGACTCTGGGGGAACCGGTCACAGAAACATTTTCCTCCGGAGATATTACCCTTACACAAGGCTTTCACCAGGGAGATATAACGGTAACTTCTACAAACACAGAAGAATTCACAGATATGAAAGTTAATGTATATCCAAACCCGGCGGGTGAATTTGTAAATATTGACATAGAAGGAAAGGGTAGCGAAATCCTTACTGTTGAACTGTTCACCCTAAGCGGGGAAAAAGTTCTAATCAAAAAGGATTTTATCACTGAAAAGTACCAGCAATTGCAACTGAAAGACCTTCCTGCCGGTACCTATATTTTGAAGATTATGAACAACGACAAAATGAAAACCTATAAAATCGTTAAGCTCAAATAAAAGACACATTCTTCTCACTTTGGTATGATCGCTCAGGAAGTGGAAAAAATACTGCCCCAGGCTTATTATTTGCTTGCCCGACTGACTTCGGTCGGGCAGGCGAGAAATAAAATATTAATCCTAACCACCAAACCTAATTTTAAACAAATCTCTTCAATTTATTTAAAATAACTCTCGCGATTCATTCGTCAATCATTGTTTTTCAGCATCTTAACTCTGATACTGCTTCCTTTTTAATCAAAATTGCATCTCACAGCAATTCTTCTTATCTTGTGGAAAATATATAATGATAACTCGCTTTATAAAACGATAACCATGAAAAAATTAACCTTTCTCTTCATATTCTTTCTGCTAACTGGTTTAGTAAAAGGAAACGCTCAAACTCTCTCCCCCACTGTAATCTCTTCAGGTGGAGACTTTTTTGAAAATTCAAATGTCAGTATTAGCTGGACCCTTGGAGAAACAGTAACCGAAACATTTAGTAATTCCAGCATCATTTTAACCCAGGGATTTCATCAACCCCTAACAGAGGCTGTTTCGAATGGTTTATGGAATTCAGCCAGTCTTGATATGGATATTGATGTATATCCGAACCCGTCAAAAAACAAATTGCATATCTATATGAGCCGGCTTGAATTTGACAGCTACACCCTGGAGCTCTATGATATGAACGGACAAAAATACCTGACAAAAAATGTGTCCGAAAAAAATTACATCCTGAATATGGAATCATTCGCAGCCGGATCTTACCTTATAAGAATTGTCACACCTGAAGGATTCCAGACATTTAAAATCATAAAACAATAAAATATCTAAAATATGCGCAGGATTATACTTTTATTCGCCTTTTTGGTGGCCGGGATACCCAGTATTCACTCCCAAAGCCCGGAAAGTTTTAACTATCAGTCGGTTATTCGCGACTCCGAAGGAGAAACTCTTAAAAATCAGGATATTTCTTTAAAATTCAGCATTCTGGTTGGTTCTGATTCAGAAGAATTAGTTTATAGTGAAACTCATAGTGTTACCACAAATTCAATGGGGTTGGTAAACCTTAAAATTGGAGAAGGAGATGTAGTTAGCGGTGAAATGGCAAACGTCCCCTGGGAAAATGGACCGGTTTCGCTGAAAGTAGAATTAGACCCGGAAGGTGGTGATAACTTTACTACCATGGGAACAAGTCAGTTGCTTTCTGTCCCGTATGCCTTGTTTGCCAGGGATGCAGCCAACACGGACGATGCAGACGCAGACCCTTCCAATGAGATTCAGGAACTATCATACGATGAGCAGGAAGATATGTTGGTAATTTCAGATGGTAATTCAATTAAACTACCCTATGACAGTTCATTATGGAAAATGAATGATAGCACAATTTATTTTCTCGACAGAAGGGTGGGCGTAGGCAGCCAAAGAAGCAATTCTAAACTGGAGGTCAGGGCTGACGCAAGTTTTACGGAATCGGACACACTCTTTGTAGTAAAGGACAGCCAGGGACAGCCTGTATTTGCAGTATTCCCGGACGGTGCAGAAGTATACGTTGATGACTCCAAGAAAGGTCGCGTGGGTGGTTTTGCCGTGAGCGGCAGGACTGTGAATAAAAATGCTGAAAATGCTTTTCTGAGGGTTACTCCAGACAGCACCAGGGTTTATGTTAACGAACCGGCCAAAGGAAGAGTCGGGGGATTTGCTGTAAGTGGCCGGACAGTAAACAAAGAAGGACACAATAAAATATTATTTGCAAACACAGACAGTACAAGGATATACATCAATGACCAGGCCAAAGGCCGCGTGGGTGGTTTTGCCGTAAGCGGACGAACAGTAAGTAAAGGTATGTCTGATTATTTCAATATTTCAGGAAGCGGCTCGGCAGATACAATAGACCCAAGCAAACCCATGGTTTTATGGTATCCGAAGCGGGAAGCCTTCTTTACAGGTAGAGTACTGATAGAAAGTCCTGACAGCGTTGGGTTCAACTCTGTAGCCACAGGTTTTGAATCCAAGGCAGTTGGTAACTATTCTCACGCTCTTGGTTATAAGGCCCGTTCAGGAGGTGATAATGCAACTGCAATTGGTAATGCTGCCAATGCCATAGGTCAGAATTCTTATTCATTTGGTGACAGCGCCAGGGCGGAAGGATTCACTTCATTTGCTATAGGTGATCATGCTTACGCAAGAGGAACCGGAGCTTATGCCATTGGCTCTATAGGACGTGACACAGCCACTGGTGAACCGACCGGTCAGCCCGCATTTGCAGGTGGTGATTATTCCTTTGCCATCGGTATGGGAACCAAGGCAACCAACACTTCATCCTTTGCTATGGGAAATCAAACTGTTGCATCGGGTGCATTCTCTACAGCTTCCGGTCTTCTTACAGAAGCCAGTGCAATATTTTCTACTGCAATGGGTTTCAGAACCCGGGCTGAAGGCAGATCTTCACTGGCTTTTGGTGTAAAAAGCCGGGCTATAGGAGACCACTCTATTGCGTTGGGTGGCGTTCCTCCAAACATTGAGGGATTTACTGTTGCCAGAGGACAATCATCCGTGTCAATCGGAAAAGAAACAGAAGCACTGGCTCCTTTCTCAATCGCCATTGGTGACAGCTCTATAGCCGACTCGACCTTCTCTATGGCTATGGGCAAATCTACTTATGCGAAGGGATTCGCTTCCTTATCTATGGGATATTATACCAGGGCAACGGGTGATTTTGCTACCTCTATGGGCAATGTTACAAAAGCTTCAGGGAAATATTCTGTTTCCATGGGACATTCAACTGTTGCAGGAGGAGAAGCATCTCTGGCTATGGGAAGAGAAAGTTCTGCACTGGGAAACTTCTCAATGGCTATAGGGGATAACAGCAATGCTGAAGGTTTTGCTTCTTTTGCATTGGGCCAGAATGTAACAGCAGGCAACCAGGGAACGTTTGTGGCAGGTTTTAATTCCACAGTCAGCGGTTATGGCTCATTTGCCATGGGACCCTACCTGAATGTGTCAGGCAATGGCTCTTTTGGGATTGCGCTTGGGCTGAATAATCCTCTGGAACCAACTGTCATTGAAGTCAGTTCCTCCAATGTGATGGCCATTATGAATGGAAATATGGGTGTTGGAACGACCAACCCGGAAAGCAAATTTGAAGTATCAGGGGGAGATATCCGCGTTACAGATGGTAGTTTTATTGATGACGGAACAATATTATCTGATTTCGTTTTTGATGAAAATTACAAACTGGAGTCCATCGAAGAACATTCAGAGTTCATGTGGAAAAACAAACATCTCCCGGCGGTTACCAGCGCTGAAGATATCAAAAAGCAGAAAGGGTATGATATTTCCCAGAGAAGAGAACAAATACTGGAAGAACTGGAAAAGGCACATATATACATTGAACAACTGAATAATAAAATCAAAAAATTGAAAGCTGAAAATAAAGAGTTGAAGAAAAAAGTCAGTGAAATAGATGAAATAAAGAAACAATTGATGGAAATACAGGAGGATCTCAATGAATAAACTTCATGCAGTGTTCGCAGTGATAATTTCATCCGGGCACTGCATGATTATTTTATTCCATTATATTTGCAGGAAATTTCAGAGAGTATTTCTAACATATCCTATGGATGAGAAAAGAAACTGAAAACAAAACAAAAAGCAACTGGTATAAGAATTTCAAAAGCGAATTAAACCTACTGTCCAGAATCAGCTTTAGTATATTCCTTTTTATTTTGTTCTTTCAACCCTTTGATTTAAACAAACTTCACTTTAACGACCAATTGATTTTTATTGCAGGACTAGGTGCAATTGTATTCATCCTGGTCTCTTTTTCCCGTTATATTTTTGCAGGCCAAATCCGGAAACTAATCTCGGGAGACACTCAGTTAGCTGATAATTCATTTTACAGCGGCCTTTTCTTCATAGTATTGAACACTGTGGCTTTTACTTTTTATTTAAGATATGTGGGAAAAGCAGAAACGAGCTTCTACCTCGTATTCAAAATATTCATTATTTCCGTTATACCTCCCCTTATATTTTACATCAATGACCTCATCCAGGATCTGAAAAATCAGAACCAGATTCTAAGGAAAGAGATAAAAATGCTTCAGGAACGAATAAAAACATTTTCCGAGGAAGACAATGAAAAACAAATAGCCCTGGAATCTCTCAACAGAAAAGAAAAGCTGGAAGTGTACAGTAAAAATATCCTGTTTATTAGTTCTGCTGATAACTATGTAAAAATAACCTATCGACACAATTCAGACATAAAATATAAATTACTGAGAAACACCTTAAAAAACATTGAAATCCAGTTAAATCATTTTCCCAACTTCTTGCGTTGCCACAGGGCTTATATTGTGAATATGGATTTTGCTCAGAAAGTAAAGCGTAAGTACAATAGTTATTTTATTGACCTTAAGGGGATAGATACCCCCCTACCCGTCTCAAGACAATACTTAATCCGCATAAAAGAGGCCATACCTAAGTTCAGGGATGAATAACATTCACCAGCCGAAATCAGCAATCACCAATTACTTTTCTTACATATCCCAAATTTGTGGTCTTAGCCACTAATCTTTGTGTATTTCTTTAAACAGTTGTAATTTCATTCTTGAACTTTTTTGAAACACAACCTGAAAATGTATACCAAACTGATTTTACCTGCACAATATTTTCATATTTCTTCCGGCATTAAGAAGAAAACTAAAAAGCTCAGATTCAAACTCCATGAGAAAATAGCCGGAAGTGATTCTTCGGTTTATTTACACCAGGAGCATAAAAACTCCCCAAAAAATAGCCCGGAATTTCAGTCAGAAAATAACTCCCAAAATAAAAACACTTTACAATTGTATAAGCAGTTGATTGCTTTTATTGAAACAAAAAACAAAAAAATACTAGAAGTTGGTTCAGGACGTGGCAATGGAGCATCCTATATATACCGGCATTATATGCCTCAACAATATACAGGCATCGATCTTTCCGGTAAAAGTATCGAATATTGTAAAAGTCATTATAACATTCCAGGCCTGGAATTTATGAAAGGAGAACCCGAAAATCTCCCATTCCCTAGTCATTCTTATGACGTTGTAATCAATGTACAATTCATTCAATCCTTTATCAATACACAAAATTATTTCGATGAAGTATACAGGGTATTAACACGTGGAGGCCATTTTCTTATGACGGATATGATAAAAAAAGAATTTGTGGATAAAATCTGTTATCAGCTGATTGATATTGGTTTTGAAATAGTAAGCGTAAAAGATATGACCGACAAAATTATTGCGAACATAGAGGAAAATTCAATACATTCAAGCAGTAAAACAAAAAAGCAACTCCATGATATTTCTAACAACCCTTACCAAATATATCCTGGTGGGCGAACTGATAAGAGTTTAAGACACCTCTCCAACGGTACTTATGAATACTGGAGCTATGTACTGAAAAAACCCTGAAATGGATTCTGAGCCTCCGGAAAGATCTACTTCCATAATGAACATAATTTCCTGTGCATCAATCATTAAAGCCTGCATCAAATTTCAATGGCAAACAATTGGGAAAGTATTATCCTGCCTTTCGCAGGGATTCAGTTATCCTGGAACCTAAGGCCCTTTAAAGGCGACAGAAATGAAGGATTTACGCTGTTTTGAAAATATAAAGGAAACTTTTACACAGCCATTGCATATCCAATTGACCAGCTGGCAAAAAAATAACGGGAAGCCTGCGGGTTTTCAAACCAATATTCATTATCAATGATTTTTTTACATCAACGGGATACATTTTCTTTATATCGGTTTGAGGTATCTTTATCCCTCCTAACCTCCCGTATACATAAACTATCTATTTTATTGATTTACAGATATCTAATGTTGTAAAAA
>CAZPDP010000039.1:0-31625 GCA_964585385.1 uncultured Bacteroidales bacterium | reverse complement strand
ATGAGAGGGTGAGAATGGGAGAAAGTGAGAAAAGCTGGTGGATTGGAATGTTAGGGGTACAACTCTCCTCAATTCTCAATTCCTAACTCATAATTGCCTATTGCCATTGAAGTTAGAGCTTCTTCTTCAGATTCGCCACCTCTTTCTGCAGGTTCTGGATTTTTCGGATGACCTGCTGTTGTGGAATTTCCGGTTCGGGGAGTTCGCTGCTGATGTAATGGCGGAACTTCCATATTTCTTTTATTTCGTTTGCATCAATTTCGTAGGCCTCGTAAAGCGGATTCAGGGAATGTACTCGTAAGATGTGCTGCTCCCTTATCTTGTTTTCCAGGATTTTAAAGACGATTCCTTCGTTCAGCGTCAGGATGATGCAGGCCTCGCCGTCTTTTATTTCCAGCCAGTTCTGGATGAATTCCCCGGTGATGTAAGAACCTTCGGGAATAGGTAGCATTGAATCGCCCTGGATCTGAAAGGTTCGAAATTTTTTTTCCCTGGGAAGGAAAGGCAGTTGAAACGTGGGGAGTTCCTTGATGAATTCCGGGTCGGCAAACCCCCTTTGATACCCTGCTTTGGCTTTGTCGGGCACCAGTTCTATGTTTTCTTCATTCTCGTTGTTGACCGTGGTGGTGAGGATTCGCAGGCTGGTCCCCTTCAGGTACACGTCATATCCTCTTTCCAGTTGGGAAAGCTGGCTTTCGTCCAGGGAGTAGAGGTCGACCTTTATGAGGGTGTCCACAGCTACATTGAAATATTCGGAGAAAGCAATCAGTGCCTGGATGCCGGGCTGGGCCACTTCGTTTTCGTATCCGCTTAGGGTGGAGCGCTTTATATTAAGAGACCGGGCGACATCGTCCTGGGTCTTTTTCCTTCGCTTGCGCAGCAACTTGATGTTTTTGCCAAAGTGCATAGGTTGAATGGGTTGTTGTGTTTTTGTTTCCAATACGCTAAACCGATTTCAATTTATTTGGTTTTTCTTGTCTAAATGATTAAATTATAGTCTAAATTTTGATTATAATCTAATCAAAAATACAATAAAATTATTCAAAATCAAAACAGAAGAAAAGAATTTTGGCTGTATGGAAAGAGAAAGAAGCATAGTGCATTTGGATCTGGATTCGTTTTTTGTGTCGGTGGAGCGCCTGCGCAATTCCCGTTTGGTTGGGAAACCGGTTATTATCGGAGGACTTTCGGACAGGGGGGTAGTGGCCAGTTGCAGTTACGAGGCGCGGCGTTTTGGAGTACATTCTGCCATGCCAATGCGCCTGGCCCGGCAGCTCTGCGGCGATGCCATCGTTATCCGCGGCGATATGGACCTGTACAGCAAGTATTCGCACATGGTCACCGAAATTATTGATGAACGCTCACCGTTGTATGAAAAGTCCTCAATTGACGAGCATTATATTGATCTGACTGGTATGGAGCGGTTTTTTGGTACGCTGAAATGGGCCAGAGAACTGAAATCAGCGATATACGATCATACCGGTCTGCCCATTTCGTTTGGTCTCTCCGTAAACAAAACGGTTTCCAAAATAGCTACGGGAGAGGCCAAGCCTGATGGACAGCTGCAGGTTCCGCCTTCTTTCATCCGGCCGTTTATGAATCCTTTGTCGATCCGGAAAATACCCATGATTGGCAGCAAAACCTACTACCTGCTTCGCTCAATGGGCATCAAAACCATTCATACCCTGAGCATGGTTCCTGTGGAGATGATGGAGAGCGTTCTGGGAAAGAACGGCATCGTCCTCTGGAAAAAAGCCAATGGTGTCGATTCTACGCCTGTCAAACCTTACTCGGAGCGCAAATCCATCAGTGCGGAGCGCACTTTTGAGCGGGATACGATTGATGTCCGGGCGTTGAACGCTTTGCTGGTGTCTATGGTAGAAAAGCTGGCTTACCGGCTGCGCACAGAAAATAAGCTTACATCCTGTGTGGTTGTGAAAATCCGGTATTCCAATTATGACACCCAGACCATGCAGAAACGTATTCCGTATACCGCTTTTGATCATGCCCTGATTGAAACAGCACAGGAGCTTTTCCGCAAATTGTACAGCCGTCGGATGCTGCTGCGGCTGCTGGGAGTTAAGTTTACCCATTTGGTGCGGGGGACCCAGCAACTCAGCCTCTTTGAAGATACCAGCCAGACCGTGAATCTTTACCAGGCCATGGATAAAATCCGGAATCGCTATGGCGCTCATGCCATAGGCAGGGCAGGGGGGAAGCGAAGAATGACCGGCTGAGGCTCCATTTTGTGAAACCAGTTTTATTTCAATGGAATATTTTATATCTTTACCCTATCAGCACTAACGAAGGGGTAACTTATGGAATTAAATATTGTTGAGGGCTTTTTGCTCTTAGCGCTCGACAACAAAAAAGGTAAATTCCTTACCGATTCTTTAGCAATCAACCACGGACTGGCCGGGGCAACTCTGATGAAACTCACCATTCAGAACAAAATTGAAATCCGTGAGAAAAGGGTTTATGTTATCGACAGTTCTTCGACAGGAACCAGTTACCTCGACGAGATTCTTGAGTCCATCCATTCGGCAGGAAAAAACCATAAAGTTCGGTTCTGGGTAAACCGGGTGGCTTCAAAATGGAAAAAGCTTCGTTACGAACTGCTTGGAGACCTCATGGAAAGAGGAATATTAACAAAAAAAAGAAAAAAAATTCTGGGCTTGTTTCCCTATAGTGTGTATCCTACTATTGATGAAAGACCCGAAAATGAACTGAGAGAAAAATTACTTAATATAGTGGAAGGGAAAACCGGGATTGATCCAAAGAGTCTTATGCTTTTTAGTCTGCTGGGAGCAACAAAGTTAACTCGAGTCCTTTTCTCATCCCGGGCTGAGTATAAAAAGGGGAAAAAGCGGATTAAAGAACTAACGAGGGAATTTGAGAACAATCCTTTGATTCACCTGACCATTAAAGAAGTGTGCTCTGTAGTTATTAAAGCTTCTACTTCAGCTGCTGTAAGGGCTTCTGTTGAAAGCTCCTCAGAATGATTGAGGCTCGGGGTATTTTATTAAGATGGCTATTCATTATATTGAATAACATTTCAAATTTTGTTAAATTGAAAAATCATAAATAAATTTTTAATTATGAATATTCTGCAAAAGTATCTCGAAGAAAGACATAAGGAGAATGAACAACAAATCCAGGAGCATAAAGAACCCGGCCCGGTTGTTACAATTTCTCGCGAATTTGGATGTTCCGGTCGTTTTCTTGCTGATAAGTTAGCTACACGGCTGAACCAGCAAAATCTGGGAGAGAAAGCCAAAGGAAAATGGAGCGTGCTGAGTAAAGAAATCCTGGAGCATTCAGCAAAAGAGCTTGAATTACATCCTTCTCAGATAGAATATGTATTTAAATATGAGAAGAAAAGTGCCATTGATGAAGTTCTTGGAGCATTGTCAAGCAAGTATTATAAAAGCGACAGAAAAATCAGGAACACCATAAAAAAGGTCATTTATACTTTTGGTGTTAAGGGAAATGCGATAATTCTTGGACGAGGCGGTGAATCCATTACAAAAGATATTAAGCAGTCTTTTCATGTTCGTCTTATAGCTCCTTTAAACTGGAGAGTAGAAGTGGTTAAAGACCGGTTTGACTATAACACCAAAGAAGCCAGGGAATATACGCTCGAAATTGACAAAAAAAGAAAACAACTGCAAAATGATATGGCAGGCAAAGAAGTAGACGATACGGATTATGATATTATTTTTAACGTCAAATCTTTTTCTGGTGAAGAAATAGTAGATCTGATTATCCAGATGATGAAGATGAAATCTTTGATATAAGATTTTCTCAATGTCTGAAATAAAAAAAAGAGGAGCCGTTTTTCGACTCCTCTTTTTTATTGGTTTATGGAAATTGTTCTACTGTTTGATAAACTGTTTTACAAACGGTTCTCTTGCATCAGGTACTTTGATAAAGTATACACCTGAAGGAAGTTCCGAAACATCAATGTGCTTGAAATCACCATTTATAGGAACAGACTTCATCAGACTACCCTGTGCAGTATAAATATCTACCATACCTTCTCTGGTACCGGCATTAATTTCCAGGTTTATGTTATTTAATGCTGGATTAGGATATACCTTGATGTTATTCGTTCCCTTTTCGTTACTCAGCTGTTTGGCATCAGCAAATTCGGTGATGTTGTAATTCTGAGTAGTTGTGATATTAACAGTGTAGTCCTCAACTTCACCATAAGTAAATGTTTCACAAGGGGAAGCTGCACTGTTGTACTTCATGGTAACACGCATTCTTGTTTGACCAAGGGTTGCATCGGATGGTACGTCAAAACTTGCTGAGAGCTTGTCAGCGCTGCTGGATGAACCGCTTACTATTTCCTCGTCACTGTCGAAAGTTCCGCTTTGGTCAAAGTCAATCCACACATGCCAGTACTCAGTGTAACTGCTGCTTGCAAATCCTGCGCTAACGTATATTGTTACATTGGAACCCGGATTCAAATCGGTAGATAGGTTTGTGTAATCAGCATAACCTCCATCTGATGAGGTTGGGTTGCTGATTGATCCCAGTTCTACAAGGTCGATCCATTCGTAATTGGTGTTTTCACCGTATGAGTCGCAGTAAGTTAAGCTAACAGCATTAGTTGTTACCGTTTGCGTTGTTGTATAGCTGCTTGAACCTACGGAATTTACAGCCTGTACTCTGAATTCGTAAGTCGTTTCAGCATTCAGGTTAGTAACATCATATGATGTAGATGTGATACCCGTGTAGTCTGTCCATGTTGAAGCTCCTTGCTCTCTTACCTGTGCATTGTAGGATGAAGCATTGCTGACAGCATCCCAGGTCATGGTAAAGCCTGAACTGGTTACATTTGTCGATGTCAGACCTGTTGGTGTTGTTGGCGCTGTTGGTTCGCCAAATGAAACCGTATAGTCTTCTACTTCACCATAACTGAATGTTTCACAAGGTGAAGGCGCTCCATTGTATTTCATGGTAATACGCATTCTGGTTGTACCACTGGCATCAGAAGCAATGTTCATGGTTCCGCTTACAGCCGACTGACTCATGGAACCCGGATCGAATACCAGTTCCCCTTCGTCATCAAAATCACCGTCCTGGTTGTAGTCAATCCAGATTTTCCAGTATTCGCTGTATGAGCTTCCGCTGAAGCCGGGTGTCAGGGTGATGCTTACTGATTCACCAGCAGTAAGATTTACTGTTTGTCCTGTGAAATCAGTATATCCAGCTGCATCAGAGCTATTGGAGAAGCTTCCGATTTCAACCTTGGATATCCACTCATAGGATGAATTTTCTCCCTGTGAGGAACAATATGTAACGCTTCCGTCGCTGGTTGTAACATCCAGTGCATTACTCGCATCAGAAACATTACCGGCAGCATCTTCCGCTTTTACTGTGAAAGTGTAGGTGGTTGCTCCTGTAAGTCCTGTTACACTGTACGAAGTATTTGCGGTTGTACCGATTGAGTTACCATCCTGGAAAACGGTGTAATGATCTACACCAACGTTATCCGTGGAGGCATCCCATGTCAGGTCTACGCTTGTTTCAGTAATATTGGATGAAGCAAGGTTAGTAGGCGCTGTTGGAGGTTCTGTGTCGGCTGAACTCTGTGTGGTTACATCCAGAGCGTTGCTTGCATCAGAAACATTACCCGCAGCATCTTCGGCTTTTACAGTAAATGTATACGTTGTTGATTCGGTTAGGCCTGTAACACCGTACGATGTGTTGGCAGTAGTTCCAATTGAGCTTCCGTCCTGGTAAACAATATAATGATCCACACCCACATTGTCTGTGGAAGCATCCCAGGTAAGGTCTACACTTGTTTCTGTAATATTAGAAGAAGCAAGATTGGATGGAGCAGTAGGCGCTTCGGTATCTGATCCACCACCAGAAGTAATGTTTACGTTGTAATCTTCAACCTCACCATAATCGAAGGTTTCACAAGGAGTTTGCTCGCCATTGTATTTCATGGATACCCTCATTCGCTTGGTACCGGTAACACCGGAAGGAAGCGATATGGTTCCTGAAACGGCGGTGCTGGACAATGAACCCGCATCGTAAACCAGCTCATCGCTTGTGAAAGATGTATCGTTGTTATAGTCAATCCAGATTTTCCAGTACTCATCGTATGAAGAGTTAGAGAATCCTGGAGTTAAGGTTATATCATAAGACTGGCCTTCAGTAAGTTCAATAGTTTCAGAAGTAAAATCGGTGTAACCCTGACCGGATGAGCTGTTTGTGTAATCACCGATTTCTACTTTAGCAATCCATTCATAGGAAGCATCGTTACCTTTTGAAGTACAGAAACTCGCTGGAGGAGGAGCTGGCGCTTCACCAGTAATAGCAGCATAAGCATTCAGTCTTCCGCTTCCCAGTTCTCCTGTGTAATCAGGGTTCAGATCATCTATCGGGTCGGTATATTGTAGTAATCTATTGCGCACTTCTTCAGGTGTAATGTTTCCGGCATGATTTGAAACGATAAGTGCTGCAACACCTGATACATGCGGGCATGCCATTGAGGTTCCCTGGTAGAAGTCATAACTTCCGTCAATGGTACTCAGAACACCTTCCTGGCTTGATGAGTTCGTTTCACCTCCCGGAGCTGAGATATCGACCCAAGTGCCATAGTTGGAATAGTAAGATTTTTTGTCTTCGTGGTTGGTTGCTGCTACAGCAATAGCACTTTCATACTGGGCCGGCCATGTACTGGATCCGCTACTAACGTCATCGTTACCTGCTGCGAATACAACAACACCGCCTTCCATGGGGCTTCCTGTGCTGCCACCGTTCGCTATGAAATAGTCTATTGCATCATTTATAGATTGGCTTTCACCGCCGCCACCCCAACTATTCTGGGAAATGTGAGCACCCATATCAGCAGCATAAGTGAAACCTTCGGCAAACCCTCCTTGATTAGAAGAGCCAAAAACTTCGATAGACATGAGTCTGACTCCGTCACCGCTGCCTGTTCCACCTGCTACACCGGCAACACCTGTGCCGTTGTTGGTCTCGGCAGCAACTGTCCCGCCAGTGTGTGAACCGTGATCACCAGGAGTGATTTCACCCTGGTCGTCACCGAAATTGTATCCGTAATAATCATCTACATAACCGTTGTTATCATCATCCACTCCGTTGCCCGGAGTTTCACCTGAATTTATCCACATATTCCCGGCCAGATCCGGATGATCATAATCAATTCCCTGGTCTTCGATGGCAACAATTACGTTGGAGTTCCCTGTTTCAACTTCCCATGCTTCCGGAAGGTCAATATCTGCATCAGTTGTCCCGCCTGTCTGGCCTGTGTTGTTGTAATGCCACTGTTCGTCGTAACGAGGATCATCAGGCGCACTGGATAATGATTTTTCCGAATTTGTTTTCTTTTTTGACTGGATGCCGGTTAAATGCATTTGTGCAACCGGTTCGGCAATTTCTACGCTTTCTGCTTTCTGAAATTCTTTAACGACCTCTGATACTGAGGCTTTGGCAGAAAATTCAATTTCATACCAACGGTGCAGATTAAATGCACGGTGTCTTTCTTCAAATTTGCCTGCGTGGCGAAAAACCCTTTTGTAAGTTTTTGCCTGGTAATGGCTGTTTCTTTCATCCAGTTCCTGGATGTTTGTTTTTACATAAGCCCTTTGTTCGCTTGACAACTGATTGATGTCTCCTGCCTTCTGGTGGAGGTTGTTCAGTTTTTTTACTACTTCATTCTGAAGTTTTACACGGATAATACCTTTAAAATTTCCGTCTTCGTTTACTGCTCTTTCCTGTGCAAAAAGAGCAGCTGCAGAGAAAAGGAACAATAAGAAAAGAGTAATGGTTTTGTTTCTCATAAATAAGAATTTAAATGGTTTAGGTTAACAATGATTTAAAGAAAATTTAAATCTGCGGTGCAATATATAGAACTGATTTTTTTATAACAAATTAAAGCATGACAATTGTTGGTTTACAACATGACAAAAATCATTTTATTAATTTAAAAACTAGTTAAGCCTGTGGGGAATATAAAGTTTTGAAATTGTTAATATATTGTTGAAAACTTGTTAATAACTATCAATGCTTTTGTGCAACATCTGTAAGTCTTGTTTATGTTTTTGCACAATTATTTAAACAGTTATGTGTAACTTATACTTATATGCTTTGTATGATGAGGGAGGTGAAAGGTTTTAATTTTCTTTCCCTTTTCTGGTAAGCGCTTTAACAAATTCATCGTTTCTGCGGGTAGCTACATCAAGCCTGATTCCATTTTCAAGGATAACTTTATATCCCTGTGACTTGTTGTAGGACTTGATATAGTTGAGATTCACCAGGTAAGATTTATGGATTCTGAAAAACATTGAATCAGGTAATAGTTCTTCAATGCTTTTTAGTGTTTTGGCCACCATGATAACTTCATTGCGGTTGGTGTATATTTTTGTGTAATTTTCTTCAGCCTGGCAGTAAATGATGTTATTTACCTTTTCGAGTTCATAACCTTCAAAGGTTGGAAGGGCAATTTTATTGAATTCATTCGTAGCTGAACTAATGTTTGAAAGAAAGGCTTCTATCTGAGTCTGGGGCGTTAATTTTTTCTCTTTGTCTTCCAGTCTTTTGATCACTTCTTTCAGATCAATGTAGTTAATGGGTTTTAGAAGGTAATCCAGGGCCGAACATTTGATGGCATCGATGGCATATTGTTTATAGGCAGTTGTAAAAACCACATCAAAATTATAATAGTCAAAGTAATCAAACAGCTTAAAACCATTTTCCTCTGGCATTTCTATATCCAAAAAAACCAGGCGGGGATTGTATTTGTTGATAGCGAATACACCTTCCTTTACAGATTCTGCGAGATATACAACGCTAATCTGGTTTGTGAAGTACCGTTCGATGATTTTTTTTAGTGTTTCCCGGGATTTATGCTCATCATCAATAATTACACTTGTCCACATAATGGTTTCTGCTTTTTTCTTCTATTTATCTTAAAAGTAATAAAATAGTTTGAATTATTTATCTGATTCAAATTCTTTTTGATGAAACTGAACCAATTCTTTAACAGGAGCCCTTATGACTCCATGAAAATTTAAGCTGTATTTGTCGCACATATTTTTAAGTTCTTCCTGAAAATACCATGCAACTGAGCCTGTAAATTTAATTTTGTCATAAGATTCTGTGGCTATTCTGACCAGATGGTTCGTAAAAAATTCATCGAAACTTCGATTTATGATGTTTTTGATATCCTGGTGATTTTTGTTATTGTGTATGAAAGGGGTAAATCCGGCCAGATAAAGATTAGGGAAGTTTTCCTTGTACAACGAGTGCAGGACAACGTTTTTTTTCATTTGATGTTCATTTTCAAGCTTTTGAGCAAGATCCGAATTCAGTTTACCATAAAAATAGCTTCGCAGCAATTCTTTACCCATGTAGTTTCCGCTACCCTCATCTCCTGCAAGATAACCAAGGGATGGCGAACATCTTGTAATTTCCTTACCGTTGTAGCGACAACAATTGGAACCTGTACCAAGTATGCAAACAATTCCTTGTTTATTTTGGAAAAGAGCCCTGGACGCACCCAGAATGTCAGAATGAACATCAATACTGGCTTTTATAAAAATATCTTTCAGATAATTGCTGATTTCTTTATTTCTTTTTTCGTCTGAACAACCTGCTCCATAAAAAGATATTTTATCAACATGGTCCTTTTGTTTTGAAATAACAGGGTTCGCAGCAATTTTTTCTGCTGTTGTTTCAGTATTATCAAAATAAGGATTGATGCCCTTAGTTTGAGTGAAAAGAAACTTCCCACCCTCAACTATAGCCCAGTCTGTTTTAGTTGATCCGGCATCAGCAATCAATATAATGTTATTCTTTTTTGACATACTTAAGCGTTAACAAATTCATAGGGTTGCTGCCAAGATTTTTAACATTCTCATGCGTAAATCTTACCACCTGGTCATAATATAATGGTACCACAGGTGCATTCTCGACAATCATCTGGTCCATTTTTAAGTACAGTTTTTTTCTTTTATCTACATTCATTGTGTTAAGAGCTTTCTCGTATAATTCATCGTATTGAGAATTGCTAAAATGAGTGTAGTTGGGGCCACCCGGACTAAAATTTTTGCTGTAGAAAAGAGCCAGGTAGTTTTCTGCATCCGGGTAATCAGCTATCCACGAGCCTCTGAAAAACATCAGTTTGGAATTTGCAACCATATCCCTGAAGGTGGCTCCTGTGCTAATTTCAATATTAATATGAATGCCGATATCAGAAAGCTGATGTTGAATAAATTCACAAAGATCCCGGTAATCATCGGTTGTAGTAAGAGTAATTTCAGGCAAACCCTTTCCTTTTGGATAACCGGCTTTATTCAGCAGTTCCCTGGCTTTATCAGGTTTATAGCTGTAGCCTTCGATTTTATCTGGTGAAAAAGTGGGTAAACCTTTAGGTATAAACCCTTCATTGGCGGGGGTTCCAATGTTGTTTCGCAGGTATTTCATCATTTTTTTCCTGTCAAATCCATAATTGATGGCCTGTCTTATATGTTTATTCGATACAGGGCTGTTTTTGACTTGTTTTAGTGAGGTATCTATGAGAAAGCCCAGGTATTCGGTATTCAGATAGGGCTGGGTAATCATTTTGATTTTATTATGGTATTTGGGGTTGAGTTTTCCTCCGCGAGTCAGTAGTTCGTCTTTGTTGGCCGGATTAATCCCTGAAAGGAAGTCGAGATCTCCTTTGATAAACTCCATGAATTCACTTTGCTTGTCTGTCACAAAAGTGATGGCCACAGCATTCAGGTAGGGGAGTTGATTCCCTGTTGTGTCGGTTTCAAAATAGTTGTCATTTTTTACAAATACCAGTTTTTCTCCCTCTTTCCAAATTTTGAACCTGAAAGCACCTGTTCCCACAGGGTGGTGTCCGAAATCCCTTCCGTAATGATCGATAATCTCTCTGGGAACTACGGAGCAATACTTCATTGTAAGTAATCCCAGGAATGCAGGGAAAGGTTTTTTAAGATATATTTTTAATGTACTGTCATTGGGAGCTTTGGGTCCTTTTTCTTTGTCGAGGTAGTTGAAAATCCAGGCTCCCGGGGAAGCGGTCCTGGGATCATAAATTCGTTTGATGCTGTAAACAAAATCCCGGGCGGTAACTTTTCTGCCTTTGCCACCGGGGAATAGCTCGTGATCGTGAAAATATACATCATTCCGCAGATGAAAAGTATATTCCAGTCCGTTTTCACTAATCTTCCAGCTTTTGGCAATGGATGGTTTAACATTTAATCTCCGGTCCATCTGTACGAGTCCGTTGAAAAGCTGATGAACTGGCCATATTAGAGTCTGGCTTTTTGCAAAAGCAGGATCAAGCGTAGCAATTCCTTTGGATTCATTGTATCGAAAGACCGTCTTACCGGGATGCTGATTTTTATTGCTTGTACAGGAAAAAACAAAGGGGATAAATAATAGCCAGATTAGGAGGTTTCTCATATATTGTTATTTTTGACAAATTTAATCAATTTTAAAATTGAACACTTCCTTTAAATAGTAAGAGCTGATAAAAATTACTTATGGTAAAATTAAACCCTTCTTATTTAAAAATCTTGTTGGCAGCTGTTATCTGGGGTTCAAGCGGAGTGTTTATTAAATATCTCGATCTTCATCCTTTTGTGCTTAGCTTTTTCAGAGTTGTTGTTCCGGTAATACTGGTCGGTGTTTTTACCCGTTTCAAAGACTTAAAGACCCTAAAAATTGCATCGCGCGTGTTAATTATAGCTTCCTTCCTCAATGTGATTCGCCTTGTTTTTTATTTCATCGGTTTTCTGAATGCACCCATAGGAAATGCTGTAATTATCCTGTATACCTGGCCTTTATTTGCGGTGTTGCTGAGCCGTGTTTATCTATTTGAACCCTTACCCCTTAAAAACATATTATTACTGGTTTTTGCCTTTGCGGGCATCATTTTTATCCACCTGGATAAAGAGATTTCTTTTAATAATGAAGTATTTGTTGGTACAATGGCAATGCTTTTATCTTCATTGATTTATGCTGTCACTGTGGTTATGTTCAAAAGAGAGGCTCCCCGGTATTCAAACTGGAGTATTGTTTTTCATCAGAATTTTATAGGAGCAGTGGTGTTTACAATCGTATTTATTGTTTTTCCTGAAAAACCTGAATTGGATAAAAGTATTATTGCAGTGGTTTATGCTTTGTTGGTGGGTCTTGTTGGTTACGGGCTGTTTTTTTCTGCCTTAAAAAACATAAAAGCCTCCACTGCTTCTTTTATGGCCTATATTGAGGTTATCAGTGCGATAATTTTTGGTATATACCTTTTCAATGAGACGCTTACCTGGAATGTTCTGTTGGGAGGACTTATGATTATTGGTTCATCCATTTTGCTGAAAAAATAAAAGGCTGTCCCGGTTAGGAACAGCCTTTCATTCAGATGTGCGATTTATTATTACTTAGCCAGTTGCTTTTCCTTGATGATTTTATTTTCTTTCATGTAGTTGATTATCTTTTCAACGGATTCCTCAAGGTTTAACTGGTCTGTTTCAATCAGTATTTCAGGATTTGTTGGCTCTTCGTAAGGAGCAGAAATACCCGTAAATTCAGGAATGATACCCTGGCGGGCTTTCTTGTATAGACCTTTTGGATCTCTTTGCTCACAAACCGAAAGCGGAGCTTTAACATAAACTTCAAGGAAATCTCCGGGTTCGTTTAATTTTCTTGCTCTGTCACGGTCTTTCGCATAAGGAGAGATGAATGAAGTAATAGTTATAGTTCCCGCTTCAGCAAACAGGTGAGCTACTTCACCAATTCTGCGGATATTTTCTTCCCTGTCTTCGGGTGAAAAACCAAGGTTGCTGTTCAGTCCGTGTCTTACATTGTCACCATCCAGAATGAATACATTACAGCTCATTTCAAAAAGTCTTTTTTGTAATTCCGTAGCAATTGTAGATTTACCACAACCTGACAGACCTGTCATCCACACAACAACACCTTTATGACCGTTTTTCTTTTCTCTTTCTTGTTTGGAAACTACTGTATCGTGCCAAACAACATTGGAACTTTTTTGCTTCTCTTCTTTAGGTTCTTCCACTCGTTGCTTTGACAGGTAATATTCTTTAAGGATGTCACCCACACATTTTCTAAGGATACGTTCATCAACATCTTCACCATTATTGAGTTTGTTTCGCACTTCTTTACCTGAGATGAATACAGAGTTATAACCTCTAGGCTGGAATTCTTTAATTAAACCAACTCTGTTGATTTCTTTAAAGAAGGCAGCAAAACCAACTTTTGCAGGTTGGATTTCAAGATTACCTTTCAGGTTATCAAAAATATTGTGTGCGTCAAAGTCTCCCCAGATGGCTTCTCCGTCGTCAAAAGGAGCATCGGCGTGCTTTCTTCCGATAACGATGTCTGTGAATCCATAGTTTTGTCGATAAATAGCGTGCATTACTGCCTCTTTGGGTCCTGCGTAGAACATTTTCATATCCAGACCGATGAGGAGCATCTGGTCGTCAAGGTCGTATCCTTTTTCTTTCCAGAGTTCTTCGTCTTTATCTCCGTAACCAATCCATTTTCCTTCAATGAGCGCTTCGTAAGTGCGCATTCTTACATCGGCGGGGATATCGTCTGATTTGGTTGCACCAACCAGCGGATTTAATACGGTTCCTGTGAAATATCCTTCGCGGGTTAATTTTTCAGCAGCGTAAACCATTGCATATTCATGCGCTCTGTGGAGTGCATTCCGGGTTTGGAATCCTACGATTCTATCCCATCCCTTTTTGCTGAAAAGGGCTCTTGTTTCAGCAGGTGTAATCATGTACTGCCCAAAACTTGGATTTTTGGGTTGGGGGAGTGCCCATATTTTTCCTCCAATCAGGTAATCGCGGGAATCTTCGTTGAAAATTCTGGCTCCCGGATGATCTGTTCTTTCTGTTCCGTAAACAGATGTGTTATATTTTTCTTTGTCAAAGGGATAGATATCTTCAATTGTAATGGTACCGACTATTTCGCCTCGTTCATTTTCAACTGCTACAGTTTCGCCTTTTTGTAGCTTATCGGCTTCATCTTTATGAATGGGGAATGCTAAAGGTATGGTCCATGCGTATTTTTTTCCATTTCTTTCCATTACTTCCTCTTCCAGAACTTTATTGAATTCATCCTGGTTCATAGGACCTTCAAGGGGTGAAAGAGCGCCGTCCGCAATCCTGTAAAATACAGAAAGGTCAGCATCTGATATTTTGTACTTATTAAGATTTTCCGCCTCGTTAACGAGGTTTTCTCTTTCCAGTTCGGGGATAATTCTGTTTACTAATCCTTTTCCTCCATGGGGAGGCAATATTGACTGCTTCATTTTAAGTATTTTTTTATTAGACAATGAGATATTTAGGTGTAATTAACTTTATTGTAGATTTTGGATTTTTAAAGGGTGCAAATATAATCATTTAATTTTTAATCCCTTTAACCCTTTCTGGTTTATTCTAAATTTTCCACTGACTTTGGCTATTGCAGTTATTTTCTGATATTAAGTAGATTGAAACGGTTCATAAGTTGTATGACTGGAGTTTCCCTATATTAAAGTTTTGAAAGGAATTTGTTGCAAAAAAAATATATATGTCTATATTTGTTTCTTTGTTTTTTACTTTTTGCTACTAACTAAAACTTTTCTTTATGGCGAATCAAGAGAAAGTGCAAGAGATAGGTAAGTTGCTTGAAGAAGCTTCTGCACTGGAAATTGTGAGCTATTTCCTTAAAAATTACAAAGGAGATATTGTATTTTCAACAGGTCTGGGTGCCGAAGGTCAGGTTTTAACTGATATGATTGCTAAGACCGATAAGGATGCGGTTAAATTTGTCACCCTGGATACCGGGAGGCTGTTTGAAGAAACATATACTTTGATAGATAAGACCTGTAAACATTACAACATTAAGGTTGATGTATATTTTCCTGATTATAAGCAGGTAGAAAAGATGGTGAAAGAAAAAGGGATAAATTTGTTTTATGAAAGTGTGGCCAACAGGAAACAATGTTGTTACCTCAGGAAAATTGAACCCCTTAAAAGAGCTATTAAAGGCTATAAAATATGGATAGCAGGCTTGAGAAGGGAGCAATCGATAACAAGGCTGAACTTAAAACCCGTTGAATGGGATGAAGCAAACAAGATGATAAAAGTGAATCCATTGTACGATTGGTCCGAAAAAGATGTTTGGGATTATATTAAGGAGCATAATGTACCGTATAATGAATTGCACGATAAGGGCTATCCGAGTATAGGCTGTGAACCATGTACAAGAGCTGTAAAACCCGGAGAAGATATTAGAGCCGGAAGATGGTGGTGGGAAGAGCCCGAAAAAAAAGAATGTGGCTTACATACAAGAAATGACAAATCATAGGATTTTTTTTATTTAGATTCATAAAAAAAAGAAGGCTGTGTTGAAATGGAACAGCCTTCTTTTTTATTCTTAATTTAATATTAGTGCTAACGTGAAATCAGGATTGTCTGTAGTTTATTCAGCATCTTTTTCACCTCTTGATCGTCTTTGTATGGTTCGAGGTTTTTACTGATATTTGCCAGCGAAGAATCAATTCTTGTATTGATTTTGTTGAATTCTTCCATAGTATTTTTGAATTCCTCGCTTTCTTTTGCTTTCTTATATTCTTCGCTTCCTGTTTTCATGTTTTTGTATTTACTATCCAGAGCAAGAACAGCTTCTCTTACATTCTTCATAGCGCCGTTGAGATCTCGAAGGATTGTAAAAGCTTCTTCCTTATTCTGTATATCCTGGGATTGTTTTTCAATTGTTTCTATCTCTTTAGCAGCATCCTTCAGGTCCTGCATAGGTGTTTCACTAGCGCAGCCTGTCATAAGGAGCATGAATGCTAAAAGACTTGATATAACGGTTAAACGAGCTTTCATAGATTTACTTTCAATTTTAAGTTAATAATTATTTCTCGGGATTTGATTTTGTTGCATTTTCCAGTATTCTCATAATTGAGAAAATGAAAATACCTGACAGGATGGTTAAACCAACCAATAGTGCAAAGAACTGCCAGATTTCAACGATATCCCAAAGTTTTCCAACCAGTCCGGCCATCAAGTTTCCGATGGCGGTAGCACCCAGCCAGCCACCTTGAGCAAGTCCGCTGAATCGGGGTGGAGCCACTTTGGCAACGAAAGAAATACCAATAGGACTGAGGAAAAGCTCAGCAACAGTAAGCGTTAAGTACGTTCCGATTAACCAGTATGGGCTGAGACCTGTCATTGACTGAAGTTTCAGGGCTCCGGTCATCATTACAATAAAACCGGCGGCTGTGAGGAACATACCTATACCAATCTTTCTTGGCGATGAAGGCTCCTTTCCGCCCTTTCTGAGCCATGTAAAGAAACCAACAATCAATGGGGTTAAGAAAACAATAAAGATTGGGTTAAAGTGCTGGAATAACTGTGGTTCAATCTTTGGATTCTGATCGAATGTAGTGTAGGCCCAGTATGCCAGAACAGTACCAACAATTGTAAGTCCTGCACCGATTGTCTTTGTTTTAACAGATGATTTCCTGCGCAATAAGAGTATTAAGCCACCAATAGCTGCCAGCACAGGTAAAAATGATCGTAAATCAAAGAACAGGTAGTCAAATTTGCTTACATCACTAACGGTAAAGTCTCTTGCAAAGATTGTGAGAGTAAATCCGTTTTGGTGGAAAGCCATCCAGAAGAATGCAACAGTGATAAATACAAGACCGAGAGCAATGAGTCGCTTCTTTTCTTCCTCTTTAGACATCTTAACAGTTTCAGCTTTTGTTCCGTTTTTAGCTGCTTGAGCTTCTTTTTGTTTTTCAGTTACGTCAGCATGCTTATAATATTTACGGAATACTGTAAAAATAATCAGGGAAACCAGCATACTTACTGCTGCTACAGCAAAAGCACCACTATATCCTTTTGAAAGTGTGGTAGGGTATTCTGTGATGAATTCCTGCAGGCCACCGGCAAAGTTCATTTCACTCATAAAATGCTGAAGCTTTCCGGTATAGGTCTGAATGCCTTCAAAATTGGCCTGGAGTGTTCCTGTCATCTTATCCAGAAATGGATGCGGGGTTGCTTGAAGATTGGATAGATGAGGAATAGTACTTTCATATTCAAAGTTTTTTCCACCAAGCATCCAGTTTACAACTCCAGTAGCAGCATGAGGAGCAAAGAAAGCACCAATATTAATTCCCATATAGAAAATATTGAATGCGTTGTCTCGATTGGCTGCATACTTTGGATCATCATACAATTTACCTGTTAGTGCCTGAAGGTTACCTTTGAAGAAACCTGTACCCAATGAAATGACAAACAGTGAAACGATAATGATTATTTTACCTTCCATTTCAAAAAATCCGGGTGAGGCTAATAACATATAACCTACAAACATAACAATGGTTCCCAGTGCAATGGTTTTACCGTATCCCAATACCCGGTCTGCAATTATACCACCGAGAATCGGAAGAAAATAAATACCAAAAAGGAACCCTCCATAATAATCTCCTGCCTGACTTGCACTAAAACCAAAATTGGCCTGGAGATACAAAACAAAAATCGCTAACATGGTATAGTAGCCGAAGCGTTCACCCATATTAGCGAAAAATGCCACTAATAGTCCTTTAGGATGTCCTTTTAACATAATTCATTGTTTTTGAGTTAGTAATTAATGATTTCCATTATGAGAAACAAATATAAAAATCTTTTTTCACTAGCCAATTCTCAATCAATATAACTTAACATTATACTTATCAACTCTTTGTCGCCTTGATTAGTACACTCTTTTCGGAATTCCTTTAGACAAAAGTTTGATGGAATTAAAAGGGTTGCGTTTAAAAGTAAGGCAAAAAATTAGTTTTACTGCAAGAATCCGGGAACCTGAGTTGTTATATGAAAAAAGCCTGCATCTAATCGATACAGGCTTTTTCATAATCATTTTATTTATTTCTAAGATACTTTCTCCAACTTTTTCATGATAGAGAAGATAAATCCGGCGGCAATAAAAGTAAGAACGATGAATATCGCCCAAACCTGCCAGATTGGAATTCTTTCATAGAAATAACTACCCACCCAGAGCATCTGGTTTCCGAGAGCTGTAGCCAGCAGCCAGCCACCCTGCATCAAACCCTGGTATTTTGGAGGAGATACTTTTGATACAAAAGATATACCCATCGGACTTAAGAATAATTCAGCAAGGGTAAGTGTGAAATAGGTGCTGATTAACCAGTATGAGCTAACTCTTGGTGAATCCGGGCTTAATTGTGAGAATGGATCCAGGCCAAAGGAGCCCATCATTAAAATAGCAAATCCGATAGCTGTGATAATCATACCAATACCAATTTTACGCGGAGCTGATGGTTCCATGTTTCTCTTTCTCAGCCATGCAAACATTCCTACTACCAAAGGTGTAAGCAGTACAATCATGGTTGGGTTGAAGTGCTGGAATATTTCAGGTGAAATAGGATTGGATTCCGGGTTGGTTTGGTATTTCAGGTAGGCAATTACACCACCGCCAATAGCTACCAGACCCCCAATAAGTCTTTCTTTCGCTGAAGCATCTTTCTTTAACAGCGATATCAGTCCAAACAGGCCAATAACTATAGAAAGCAGGGACCAAATATTAAATATGAGGTAGGTTCCCGGACCCACAGAAGTTTCTGTGTAGTCCCTTGCAAAGAAGTTCATTGTAAGACCATTTTGGTGGAACGCCATCCAGAAGAAAATAACCACACCAAAAACAAGGAATAATGCTGTAAGTCTTTGTTTGGTTTCTGCTTTTGACATTTCAACGGGTTTACCTTCTTTTTCAGCAGATTCTTCAGCTTTTTTCACATCAGGAAGCATTCTTTTGAAGAAAGTGAACACCAGGAATGAAATGATCATGGTTGCAGCAGCCGCTCCGAAAGCGTAATTAAAACCAGTGCTGTAAGCATCAAGATATTGATTGGCGAAAGTGGCCATATCACTGACGGGTTGCCCCGATACTTCTTCAGCAAGAACCTGCATACTGTTCAGATCCGTCTTGGAAATTACTCCTTCTTTGAATTCGTGAATTAATGATGGTAATTCGTTGTTTCGCAGGAAGCCCTGAGATTTGATAAACCAGTTAATGATCCCTGCTGCCACGCTAGGAGCAAACAAAGCGCCTATGTTAATACCCATATAGAATACGCTGAATGCTGAATCTCTGAGTGGTGAATACTTTGGGTCATCATACAACTGACCAACAACTGCCTGTAGATTACCTTTGAACAGACCATTACCAAATGCAATAACAAATAATGCAATCAGTGTGAAAATCAGTCCAAAACCTGGAATGGTCATAAGCAGGTAGCCGGCCAGCATCGTGACAAGACCGACATAAATGGTTCCTTTGTAGTTTTTTGTGCGGTCTGCAACAAGGCCACCCACAAGGGCCAGGGCATAAATAAGACCATAGAAAACACTGTAAATTACACCTGCATTAGATTCGGTTAAGCCATATTTGGCTGTGAGGTAGAAGACCAGGATACCCATCATTGTGTAGAATCCGAATCGTTCTCCCATGTTCGCGAAGAAGGCTACAAAAAGCCCTTTGGGATGTCCTTTAAACATAATTTGCTGATTTTTAGTTATTTAATTTAAGTTGTTTCAATAAAAGAGAAGCAAATATAAAAATCTTTTTTTATTTTCCTACTGACGGATGATGGGAGTAGATCATTATAAACGTATGGGTAAATATTTACGTGATTATTAAAGATTCTCTATTTCAGTATTTTCGGTTTTAAATAAGCCACCAATTTGATATGAAATTCCCAATTTAATACGGAACGATGTTGTTAATTGTGTACCATTTAGTTTAGTGTATACAGGTATTTCGGGAATTACAGATAGATTTATGTTTTGTGACATTTTATACACTACCGAAGGGATAATATAAACCCATAATCCTCCGGTTCCTTGTATTTTCAGATCATTTATATTGTTTTTGTTCATTTGTCTTACCTTCATGAATGCTGAAGTGTTGAAAATTTCAGATTTAATCATGAGTTGTTTGCTTATACCAGCAATGATTTGCCATTCATTTCCGAAATGATAGGTTTCTGTACCCAAATAGCTATTGTTTACACCATTAAGCCTGTATAGAAATTGAGTCGAGAAGGTCATAGTTGGTATATTTGTAAAGTTTCTGTCAATTGATCCCCATAAGAGCCAGTCAGCTGAACCGGTTCCTGGCTGCATATCCATATTAAAAGAAATATTGTTTTGATTCTTCAAATTGGAGGGGCCGGTGGGAAGTTTGGAACCCAGCCCAACCTGGAAAGAGTTTTGATAATTGCTGAAAGGAAGGAGGTATTGTGCAAATAGAATAATATCTCCCGGCCCTTGAGTGAATTCATAATTTTCGGTTCCCAGGGCTTTAATAATTCTTTCTTGTCTGATATAGGGAAGGATAATACCCGCCACGGTATTTTCAGTGATATTATAGCCACCCCTGAGAAGAACTGAATAGATGTTTCTTTGCCTGGAATCATCATTCAGTATCTGCGTACCGTCTTTTAATGTATAGAGTGCATTAAAATCTCCATCCATACCTATCTGCCAGGTATCTCCCGTTTGGTTTTCAAAAGAAATATTGGCTGAAATGGGTATTCCTCCTGAACAGCAGGTTTGAGCTTTTAAACCAGAAGTTAGCAAAACTAAAACGGAAAATATGTACAAAAATTTGAACATAAGTTTTTTCTTAATTCCTGAAGTTATTTTTTATAAATTTTCGGTTCCGGGAAGAACGCACCCCAGGTAAACCAAAACCCAATGTAGGAATTCGCTTTTTTTAGTTTTTTGCCTTCATTAGGACCAGAAATGGCTTCTCCAAAGATGTTCCATTTCGATCCTGTCGAGTCTTCCATAATGATTGGGAAAGAATTCTGAACGGGTCGCATATTTAATTCTTCTCCGGATGGGACCTGGTCTTCAATATTAAAGGCTATCAGTAGGTTATCATCGTTTGAGCCAACAATCAGGTAATCCTTACCCGCAAAATTGTCCTTTATAATCCGGGTAGAATCTTCAAAGGATTGAAAACGATAAACTTTGGCATCATCATTCGAAATAATACCCAGAACGCGCTCTTTCTCAAATAGTCTATTATCTTCGGGGTTCACAGGAAAAAGGATACCCGAACTTGTACGATAATCTCCATAAGGATACCTGTCGTAATTTCTGTTATAACCTGTATTAGTTGACAATATCTCTGACCCGGGGTACATCTTTTTCCATGTTTCCCAGGAAGTTTCAATTACCTGATATGTGCTAACTTCTGTCCCTTTCATAGCTCCGTTAACCGATTCCATAAGCATTTGCGACCAATAGGAATCTGTTTCCCGGTCGTATGGAATTAAATTCGAATTGTAAAGTAAACCCGAAACCCCAAATGTGGTGGTTTTATTGTTGAGTTTCCTGTTCCATCCGATACCAGTGCCTGTTAGGGGGCAGTATGTTATGGCTACCTTGCTATTTCCTGCTTCATCATTTACAATTTCATGCCAGTCCAGAATAGGATGGGGGTAAGCTTTAATTTCTGAACCAATTTTAAGGCCAAGCACAAGATCTTTTTCTTCAAGGAAGTCTACCTGGTCGACTGAAATAAACTGGGGGTTGTCAATTGAAGGAATTCCGTCTTTTCCCGGTCCTCCATCCACCACTTCATTTTCAGGGATACTCCAGGTGCTGTTGTTATCTGAAGAAGAACTGTCATTATTACTGGCTGATTCTCCGGAGCCTGTAAAGTTGCTTTCCTCACAGGATACCAAAAAAACTCCTGCAGATATTAGTATGATAGACAATAAAGTTTTCATAACAAGTATTATTGGTTTAATAACACAGTCGTTTGCAATCTAATATCCTTACACTTTAAGATCTAAACCGAATTTATTTATCTTTATAGAATTCTTGAACACAATAATCTTTTTCAAAGGATGTGATGATTGTTTTTGAACTGCTAATTTTCAAATCCCGGAAGAAGCTATTATTTTTGTAAAAAACTCATACACTATGATGAAGATATTGAAATCATCACAAGTCAAAGAAGTGGATGCATATACCATTGATAACGAGCCGATTCATTCAGTAAACCTGATGGAAAGAGCTGCAGGGCAATGCAGCAAATGGATTACAAACAATTTTTCAAATGGTATACCTGTAAATATATTTGTCGGTCCGGGAAACAATGGTGGAGATGGGCTTGCTATCGCCCGTCAGCTTGCTGAAAATGGTTTTAAAGTAACTGTTTACCTGATCAAAATTTCAGATAAGCTTTCTCAGGATTCCCGGGTAAATTATGACAGGCTTAAAGAGCAAGGAAAGGTTGAGATTATAGAAATTGAGAAAAACGGAAGTTTACCTTTAATAATAGAAGGGGAAATCATTCTGGACGGATTGTTTGGCTCTGGTCTGAATCGACCTTTGGAAGGATTTCCCTCCAAAGTCGTTAAGCATCTTAATTCTTTGAATGCTATTAAGATTGCCATTGATGTTCCTTCTGGTCTTTTTGGAGAGGACAATTCCCGGAATGATTACGAAAGTATTTTCAAAGCTGATTATACACTTACTTTTCAATTTCCCGGTCTTTCATTTTTATTTCCTGAGAACGAAGATTATGTGGGGGAATGGCATGTGCTTGACATCGGGCTAAGCAAAACAAAGATTAACGAGATTGATTCACCCTTTTATCTTATAACTGAAGATTTTCTGAGAGAGAAATTAATCACCAGAAAACGATTTGCTCATAAAGGACATTTTGGACATATCTTATTAATTAACGGTGGCTATGGAAAAGTGGGTGCTGCGGTATTAGCTGCAAAAGCTGCGCTGAAGACCGGCTCAGGTCTTGTAACAGCACATCTGCCTAAACTTGGCTATAATATCATGCAAACAACCGTTCCTGAGGTTATGATTAGTATTGACATTTCAGAGATTATCTTTTCTGAGGTTCCTGATTTGAGTAAGTTTTCAAATGTGGGAGCAGGGCCCGGCCTGGGGATCAAAACTAATACACAGAAGGCACTTCATACCCTTCTTGAAAAAGAGGAGAGACCACTGGTCCTTGATGCAGATGCTCTCAATATTCTTTCTGAAAATAAAGAATGGCTTGAATTGCTCCCTGAAAACAGCATTCTTACCCCTCATCCGAAAGAATTTGAACGGTTAACAGAGCCAGTAAAAAACCATTATGAAAGGATTGATCTTCAAAAAGAATTTGCCAGTAAACACAAAGTTATCGTGGTGCTTAAAGGAGGAAATACGAGCATAGCATTACCGGATGGCAGTTGCTATTTCAATACAACCGGTAATCCCGGGATGGCCTCTGGTGGAAGTGGTGACGTGCTTACAGGGATGATAACTTCATTGGTTGGTCAAAAGTATGAGCCCTATATGGCAGCGATTTTAGGAGTTTATCTGCATGGCCTAGCCGGTGATATCGCTGCTGAAAGAAATGGACAAGAGGCTGTGATAGCCTCCGATGTTATTGATTCAATTGGTGCTGCATTTAAAAAATTACACTCATGAAAAAGCTTTTTGTAAGATTTGCAATTGTTTTAATTGCTCTATTAATGATTCAGGCTTGTAAAACACAGAAAAGGGCAACTACAAGTGTGACACCCGCTGAAAATTTCGAGGAACCTGTTGAAAGAGGTGTAGTTTATGCCTTACCCAAGACTGAACTTTTTTTCAACATCAGGTTGGTAAAAACAACAGTTGTGCCTGGACCATATCACGAGCATGGTGAGGAATTGCTTGGTTTGAGCCAGGTTCCCCATAATTTGAATACCTACTGGGAACTGGAGGATATTGAAATCAATGAATATTCGGATGCTGATTTCGATCACCTGTATGTAATTGAACCAGAGGGCAGATTTTCTCTGGAAGATAAGAATTTTACAAAAAAAGGATGGATCTTACCATTGACAGAGAATTATACTGCAGTGTCAAAAAAAGATTTTTATAAGGAGGAAGACCATTTGAGCCGGATTCATTATAAAGAGTTAAGTGTGAAAAAATTTGTTGGCGAGGAAACCCGCACCGTTTACAAAAGTGTCTGGAAGGACTCCTTATATGCAAAGGTTCCTGTGGAAGAAAGTTATACCCTGCAAAAGAACCTGGATGAAAAAGCGCAGGAGGCTGCGAATTTTATTTTTATGATAAGAGAAAAGAGGATAGAGCTTATTTCTGGCATGGGAGATTATTATCCTGAAGGTGAAGCTCTGCAAACAGCAGTGAATGAGATGAACTCGATAGAAGAACGGTATCTTGACCTATTCACAGGTAAAAAGTTCAAAGATACCATTAATTACACTTTGCACTGGACACCCACTGCAAAAAACCTGAGAGAACCCGATATACTTTTCCGCTTTTCTTCAAATGAAGGGCTTTTAAATTCCGAAATGCAAAAAGGAACACCGGTTTGGATCGAATTCAATACAATTAGTGATACCAAAAAGCTGGCGGAGTATTTTGATGATGAAACAATGGCTGCAAAAGATTCGAAGTTTTTCTATAGAATTCCGGCAAAATCATTGATTAGGCTGAAGTTTGCCGACAAAACAATTGCCAGGAAGTACCTGGAAATATTTCAATATGGAGAAATTATCCGGATTCCCCTGGAATATATGAATGACCAGAAAATTATAGAATACTATCAACAGAAGGAATAGAGGACTAATCCTTCACCAGAGTATGTTTAAAGTCTTTCTGAAAGTCCTGGAATGATTCTTTTTTATAAGCCTCCTGGACAAAATATTTAAGGATTGATTCCATGTCCTTTGGTCCGTAATAGCCGGGAACGGCAGTTATAAGCTTGTTCTTCTCATTCAGATAAGCCACTGAAGGGTATGACATTTTACCCTGAAGCAAAGCGATAGCCAATTGATGAGGACTTCGGCTTTTATTGCCTTGTTTAACATAACTTTTTCCTTTAAAAGTGACCTTTTTATCCGTTTCAGCATTAAACCTTACGGGATAGAAATTTTTGTTGATATATTCAGCTATTTCCGGATGATTGAATGTGTTTTTCTTCATTTTTTTGCACCACCCGCACCAATCTGTATAGACATCAATTAATACCAGGCGTGGATTTTTGTTGTTCATTTCAATGGCTTCTTCAAAACTGTACCATTTGACCTTATCTTGTTGGGCCTGAATGTTTAACCCTGAAAGAATAACGACTGCAAAAATTATCAGCTTTTTCATAAAAAGAATTTTTGATATGCAAATATAGAAATAGATGAATATTTAATATAACGTATTCTTGACAAATATGTTTTAAAAAATTTAGAAATTCTAATCCCAGTATATTCAAAGGCAACAATATGAATAAATAATTATGGTCAATGGGAATCTGTATATGGTTCATTGCTTCAAGGAATTTTTTCTTACTTTTACGCTTCGTAAATCTTAGAATGTTTAATTTCTAAATAAAAACCAACAATATGGCAGAACAGAAAAAGCATGTACCCTTTGTTTCCTCGGAAACAAAAATGACGGAATTTACGATTCGCGGTCTCATCATTGGTCTGATTTTGGCCATTATACTGGGAGCCGCAAATGCTTACCTTGGATTAAAAGCCGGTATGACCATTGCAGCAACTTATCCTGCTGCAGTGATTGGCATGGCTATCCTGAGAGCATTTAAAGGAACAATCCTTGAAGAGAACTTTACCCGTACGGTTGGTTCGATAGGTGAATCAGTTGCTGCTGGCGCCATTTTTACGTTGCCAGCCTTTTTTATCAGTGGAATATGGCCTGAATTCTATACACCGGGTCACTATCTTATTTCTGCATTGATAATGGTCACCGGTGGTATTCTTGGTATTATGTTCGTAGCCCTTCTCAGAAGAGTAATGGCTAACGATGCTTCCCTGCCTTTCCCGGAATCTTTAGCTGCTGCAGAAATACATAAAACAGGACAGACAGGAAGCGGATCAAAATACCTGTTCTGGGCCATGGGTCTTGGTGCTTTAATTAAGACTCTTGGAGAGTTCAGGATATTTTTACCTGTATACCGAAAATTTATTGAATTTAAAACACAATTTATAACAGGTGCTGGAGAAGCCATTAAAGCAAAAGGAGGTATTTTGCTTGGCAGTCCTGGTTTAAAGCCTGCTTATATTGGTGTTGGTTATATAATTGGCCCAAAGCTGGCCTCACTGAACTTCAGTGGAGGTATTATCGCATGGGGTTTATTAACTCCACTCATTTTATATTTTGTGGGTCCGAATATTGACCTTCAGGCCTGGGGGAAATATCTTGTCGACATGGATCTGGCAGCAAATATGAATGAAGCAATGGCAACAGTTAAAGATCCGATGTTCCAGATCACTGAAATTTGGAAAACGATTGTTCGTCCGATTGCCATAGGAGGTATGTTAGTAGGAACCTTCTGGACGCTATGGGGTATGCGTAAAAGCCTTAGTCAGGGTATTTCACGCTCTGTTCAGGACCTGAAAAAATCAGCTCAGGGCGGAGAAACTACTGAACGAATTGAAAAAGATATCAGCTTTGTATGGATAATGATTGGTGTCATTGCCGCAGGTATTGCTACTTTTCTGATCACCACGTTTATTTTTAATGCAACTTTCATTACAGCCCTTGTTGCTACCCTTGTTATGATCATCTTTGGATTCTTTTTTGCTGCAGTATCCGGGTATCTCGTTGGTATTATCGGGTCCAGTAACAATCCTATTAGTGGTCTTACAATATCAACTGTTGTGGTAACAGCCCTTTTAATGCTTATTCTGGGTGTAAAAGGGGAAAGTGGTGTAGGATCTACACTGGCTGTTGCTGCAATTATTTGTGTATCTGCTGCTGTGGCCGGTGAGATGCTTCAGGACCTCAAAGCCGGGCATATCCTTGGTGGTACACCATGGAAAATGCAGGTAGGGGACGTAATTGGTGTAATTGCTTCAGCTGCTGTTCTTTTTATACCTCTTTTTATTCTTCACGAAGGCGATATTGAAGTTGGTAAACAACTCGGATACGACGGTGGTTTTGGTAGTCAGGAACTTCCTGCGCCACAAGCCAGTCTGATGGCAATATTAACTCAGGGTATCATTGGAGGAGAAATGGCCTGGGCGCTTATCATAACCGGCATGCTGATGGGTGTTGGTTTCATCCTGATGCAAGTGAAGAGCCCAATGCTTGTTTCTATTGGTATGTATCTGCCGTTACAAACTACTTTTGCAATTTTTATCGGTGGTATGATAAAAGGAATTCTCCAATATTACCAGAAAAGGCGAAAACATTCTGAAAAACAAGTTGCAAAAGCCGATAATGTCGGCATCCTGCTTGCCTCTGGTTTGATTGCCGGTGAGGCACTTGTTGGTCTCTTATTTGCCGGACTGGCATTTGGAAAGGTGGAAATTTGGCGAATGGCTAATCCTTCATTCCTAACCAGTATTGCAATCTTCATTATTATAGGAATTATTTTGGTAAGGATACCCTTGCGTAAATCAAAAAGCAAAGACGTACCCGAACAACCACAGGAATAATGAATGACAGATAATATAACAAATTGGGATATTGAGCTTTTCAATATCCCAATTTTTTTTTCATAAATTTGGACTTCAAAGAAAGAGATAATTTTATGGGAATGAATTTTTTTAAGAGAAGGAGCATCTTAAAAAATGCGAATTTTCTGGATTTGCATCCACTCAGGGTACACGATCATGAAGAGATGGAAAACGGCACTATTTATCTCAAAGTACCCAAATTCAAAAAGAAATGGTTAAGAGACTTTGTTATAGCGCCCGGCAAAAAGAAAAATTACACGATTTATCTGGATGAACTGGGGACAGCTACCTGGCTTAGAATAGACGGAGAAAGGAATGTGAAGCAAATATGTGATAAACTCAAAGATGATTTAGGAGAAAAGCTAGAGCCTTTTGAGGAAGTTGAGGATCGTGTCACAAAATTTTTAGCCCAGCTATATGAACAAAGGTATATTACTTTCAACGAATTACAGGAAGAAGAATAAATTTAAATATTAACGATCAAACAAAAATTACGGAGGACTCAATAATGAGTGATATTCAAAATTTAGAACCCAAACCAGTGTGGAAACATTTTTATAGTCTTACACAAATTCCCCGGCCCTCAAAGAACGAAGCCAAAGCATCAGAATTTGTTGAAAAATTTGGAAAAGAACTTGGGCTGGAAACCATCAAAGACGAAGTGGGTAACGTGATTATTAAGAAGCCTGCAACTCCGGGCCATGAAAATAAAAAAACTGTTATCCTTCAGGGTCATCTTGATATGGTTCCACAAAAGAACAGCGATACAGATTTTGATTTTGAGAATGATCCGATTCAAGCCTATGTGGATGGTGATGTAGTAAAAGCCAAAGACACAACATTAGGGGCGGATAATGGTATGGGTGTTGCTGCTGCGATGGCTGTGCTGGAAGACAAAAATCTGGAGCACGGACCTATAGAAGCTCTTTTTACGGTTGATGAAGAAACCGGAATGACTGGAGCCAATGAATTAAAACCCGGTCTTATGGATGGCGAAATTCTTATTAATATGGATTCAGAGGATGAAGGCGAATTATACATTGGTTGTGCTGGTGGTTTGGAAACCAACGCATTTTTCCATTTTAAAGAAGAATCTGTGCCTTCTGATTCCAAGGCATTCAATATTGAAGTGAAGGGTTTAAAAGGTGGTCATTCCGGACTTGATATACACCTGGGAAGAGGAAACGCTAACAAGGTGTTAAACAGGATATTATGGCATGCCAACCAAAGTATTGATATTCGTATAGCCAGCATTGAAGCGGGAAGTCTGCGAAATGCTATACCCCGGGAAGCTACTGTAACGGTTACAGTACCCAGCTCAGATGTTGGTGAAATGGAGAACTTTGTTAACGAAGTTTCTGAAGCAGTGAAAAATGAACTTTCCCTGGTGGAACCCAACATCAGCATTGAAATGAAGGAAACCGATATGCCTTCATCTGTCATTGACAAGACAACGCAGGATAACCTTATTAGAGCAATATATGGTTGTCCACACGGAGTTATCAGGATGAGTGATGCTATGGAAGGCATGGTTGAAACTTCAACCAACCTGGCTGTTATTAAAGAACAAGATGGAAAGATTAGAATCCAGACGCTTCAGAGAAGTGCAGTGGATACAGCAAAAGAAGATTTGGGTAATATGTTGCGCAGTGTATTTGAATTAGCGGGTGCTGAGGTAGTACATGAAGGAGCTTATCCGGGATGGAAACCAAACCCGGATTCACCTATTCTCCAGACGATGAAAGATGTTTACTCAGATAATTTCGGTAAAGAGCCTAAGGTAACTGCAATCCACGCAGGCCTGGAATGTGGTATTATCAGCCAGGCGTATCCCGGACTGGATATGATATCTTTCGGACCAACCATCAATTACCCACACTCACCCGATGAGGAGGTGAACATCGAAACAGTACAGAAATTCTGGGATTTCTTGGTTTATACGCTCAAGAATGTTCCTGAAAAATAGAAAAAATCAATAAAAAAAAGGCTGTCCATATTTGAGACAGCCTTTTTTTTATAACTATTTGCATACCAAAATTACCATTCAATTCTTGATTTGGATACAACAGAGGTTGCCGTAAAATTTATCAGGGATTCTTTACAGAAAATTTTATCAAAAGAGTTAAATCTACTGAGAACAGGAATCTCGAATATCTCAAGAGTACAGTAAGTAAAATATACCAGGTAAGGAAGAAAGAAAAAAACTGTATTATCACCGGCAATTATAGGAGCAGGCATCAGGCAATCGAGATTATGCATGCTATATTTGAAAAGGCTCATATAGGAGAGGTTCAGGCCAGTATCTGGCCGGACAAGATGTACAGGGTATGCAGAGAAAATAATATACCCCTGGTTTGAGGATGGATTGTCTTTACGGACTACTTACCTTAGGTAACTTAATCAACTCATATAAAATGCCGGGAATTTTCCTTATCCTCGACAGCCTTTTCTTTGATAATATCCTGAACAGGTCTGTCCTGGATTTTGCTTTCAAGCCAGGAAATAAGGTCAAGATAAAGAAAGGCCCGTTTTTCGAAGGGGTTGTTTTCCAGTGTTTTGAGTTTGTCGAGTAATTTCTTAAATGCACTTTTCAGTTCTGAAGGTTCAATATCGCTGAGTTTTCGTAGAAATGCAAGGATGTGCTGTTGCACTTGCTGAAGGTTATCCATTTTGGAAAGAAAACGATAGGTGGATTTGACTTGATATTCAATTAAATCGTCGTTACCCAGCTCAAAGTGACTTACCAGGTTAAGAATTCTGGAGAAACATTGGATATCTTCTCTTAGTGTAGTATCCTTGTAATTGAGAATATAGTTGAGATACCGGATTGAATTTCTGTAGTCACCGCTGCCGAAATAGAGACTTGCGATTTTGTAATAAAAGATGAGTATCCGATGATTGTCTAAATTTCTTTTGTTGTTTTCAATGAAATCATTGATTTCGGGAATTAGTTTTACCCCTTCTGAAAATGTACCTTCAAGGAAGTGATGGTTTATAATGTGTGTATACTTAAAGAGGTGGAATAAAAGCAAATTGTTGTCATTGTATGGAAAATCATCTTTTTCAGGTAGTTGAATTAATCTATCCAGTTCCTGCTTAAATTTGCTGTGGTAGCGGGTCATGTGGAGTGAAACCAGTAAATTGTTAATGCCTTTTAAATACATATCTGTCTGGTTGTATATCATCTCACGATTTTCCCGGAACATATCCACCCATTTTTGAGAATATTTATAACACATCACAAAATCCTGAATGATGTGGTAGTACCAGACATAAGCCTGGTAAATAAAGAGTTTTTCATAAAAGGAACAGTCGTTAATATTTTTCGGCGGGTCAAACTGGGATGAAAAAAACTGGCTGACCATCAGCATATCTTTTTTATTCCGGGCTGAACCTACTTTGAGATAGAGGCTATACAATTTCAAGGCAAGGTTGGAGTATTTGCGGGCAGCTTCAATATTTTGCCCTACCTCATTGGCCTCATTAGCGAGTTCATCAATCCGGTTTTCAATACTTCGGGTAATATATTGCAACTCGAGTAACTTTTCAAATTCGATGATTTCAAGTTTAAGAATAGGCTTGTTGTATTTTTCAGCAAAGGCTTTTGCTTTTTCAAGATTTTTTAATGCTTGTTTATATAATCCCTTGTTGTACAAAACTTTTGAATAATCTATGGATTCCCGGATATTTATCTCAGAATCATTATTGGCATATTGAAGGCGAAGACTTTTCAGTAGTTGTTTATAAAGATGGGCTTTTAGGTTCGATAGTTGCTGACTTTTTATGTCTTTAGCTTTTTTCAGTATTTCTTTTTCATCATAGATTTCCTGTTTGTCTATGATATCAAATAACTGAAGAAACTTGGTACCTTCGCCATTTTTTATGCGATTCACATAGAGTCTAAAATTTCTTTTCTCAGACTTAGAAAGGGATTTGATGAGCTGAAACAAATGTTCAGTTTGCTGTTTGGGCATGGGATTATCAATTTATTGTTCGTAATAAATAAATACATCTAAGACCTGTCATTTGTTTAACCCGAATAATTAACTTCGTTGAGGGCTTCGCCGTTCAAGAATTATTC
>CAZPDP010000038.1:11554-32530 GCA_964585385.1 uncultured Bacteroidales bacterium | reverse complement strand
TAAACAAATCGAACTTTATGGATTCTGTTTTGAACTTTACCGGACAACAATGATTAAATATAGACAATTATCAACTTCTTTCCTGCCAGGTATTGGCACAAGTCGTTTAAAAAACAAATATAAAGGTATTCGAATACCAGTTAATGGCCTGGCTATTAATATCTGCTTTTTGTATTGATTCACTCAGGCATATTTTCATAAAAAAACGGAACACCCAAATGCATAAAATTAGATTTGATTTACAGTGAGTTATGAGGGTGTCTCAAATTAATGCGGAAAACAAGAAAAAATCCCGGCAAAACACCGGGATAAAGATTATGGATAATTTGCAGTTCATTCTCAGTAAGCACGGGCAAACAAGACCCTCTGTCTGGAAGGTTTTCCCGTCACCATACATTCTCCTTCTTCATTATCATTCTCCATAGGGATACAGCGGATGGTAGCCTTGGTATCATTTTTAATTTTCTCTTCCGTTTCACTGGTTTCATCCCAATGGGCCCAGACAAAACCTCCTTCATTTTCCATAATTCGCCTGAACTCTTCGTAATCATCAACTTTGCGGGTATTTTCCTCTCTGAACCGCAGTGCTTTTTTGTAAATACCTGCCTGAATATCTTCGATAAGCTCATCTACTTTTTGGTGCACATCATTCAGTGATATCACTTCTTTTTTCAGGGTATCCCTCCTGGCTATTTCAATAGTATTGTTCTCAATATCCCTGGGTCCAAGAGCCAATCTTACAGGAACACCTTTCTTTTCATATTCGGCAAATTTCCAGCCGGGCTTTTGTGTATCCCTGTCATCGTATTTTACGCTGTATCCTTTATCCTGAAGCTCTTTCTTCAGTTTATTTGCTTTCTCGTTAATTTGACTAAGCTGTTCTGCTTTCTTATAAATAGGTACAATAACTATTTGCGTGGGAGCGAGTTTGGGAGGAAGTACAAGACCGTTATCATCAGAATGGGCCATAATCAATGCTCCCATAAGCCTTGTTGAAACACCCCATGAGGTTGCCCAAACGTAGTCCAGCTTCCCGTTTTTGTCTGTAAACTGAACGTCGAAAGCTTTGGCAAAATTTTGACCAAGAAAATGGGAAGTACCTGACTGAAGCGCCTTACCATCCTGCATCAACGCCTCAATGGTATAGGTTTCGATAGCGCCGGCAAATCTTTCTGCTTCTGTTTTGGTTCCCTTTATAACCGGCACGCCCATCCAGTTTTCCACAAAATCGGCATATATATTAATCATTTTCCTGGTCTCTTCTAAGGCCTCTTCCTTTGTTGCATGGGCTGTATGCCCTTCCTGCCAGAGAAATTCAGCAGTTCGAAGGAACAAACGGGTCCGCATTTCCCACCGTACAATATTGGCCCATTGATTTACCAGGATAGGCAGATCACGATAAGACTGAATCCAGCCTTTATAAGTATGCCATATAATCGTTTCCGAGGTGGGACGTACGATTAATTCTTCCTCTAATTTGGCTTCAGGGTCCACAATAATGCTATTGTCTTTTTCATCGTTTTTTAACCGGTAATGGGTCACTACAGCACATTCTTTTGCAAAACCTTCAACGTGCGATGCTTCTTTGGAAAAAAAGGACTTAGGGATAAACAATGGGAAATAGGCATTGGAATGCCCGGTATCCTTGAACATCTTATCCAAAACAGCCTGCATCTTTTCCCATATTGCAAATCCATAAGGTTTAATCACCATACACCCTCTGACAGGACTGTTTTCTGCTAAATCCGCTTTTGTAACAATATCATTGTACCACTGAGAATAATTTTCCTTTCTGCTTGTTATTTCTTTTGCCATATTGGAACGAAATTTGCATTATTTTTTTTAAAAAATATTTCATTAAATTAGACGCAAAATAAACAAATAAAATCTTATAATAAAAATAGGTAATTCAATATATTTTTACCCAAACACAAAATTATGGAACAATATTTGCGTTTTATATATTAGAAGACAGGAGGAAATAATTATGAAACTTAAAAATATTTTAATATTAACTGTAACTGCACTTGTCTTTGCTTCATGTTCCACGACTATGAAGCAAAGAAGGACAGTTGACGACTTGTACTACAATCCCTCACAGGAACAAGAAACATATAACCTGTCAGAAGATTTTTCCAGCAACTATGAAAAAATGCTGGAAGAGGAATCTGTAATGGATTTGGACAGCACTATTGACGGCAAAGAAGAAAAGGCCTCCTCCAATCCTTATGATGATATATTGGTTGACAGTTATGATGAAGCCTACGAAAGAAGGCAAAGAGCTATTTTCAGTCCAAATTACATGTTAGCCAATCACTGGGACATTTATTTCTCAGATGCTTATTGGTATGCGCATGCCTATGACCCAATGTTCTACAATATTGTGGCAATAGGTGGCGATGTATGGGTTGAACCCAGATGGATGACATCAAGCCTGGGATTTGGTTACAGGTATAATACCAGAAATCCGTTTTATCATAACAGGTACTGGGGTAACCCCTATTTCTCCTCACCATTTTACAGCTATGGTTTTGGATACGGGCACTACCCATTCTATGGAAGTTACGGATACTATTCCTATTACAACAGCTTTTATGGTTACGGAAGTTATCAGGGATATTATGGAAGTTATCCTTATTACTATGATAACAACCCTGTAGGATACGTCAGTAAGAAACGTAAAACCGACCAAAGCCTGAGAGTAAATCCGGGAGAAAGATATCGTGTTGGCCATGAAGGCGATGAAGATTTTGCTCAAAGAAAACTGCAAAAAGAAAACAAAAGCGAAGCAGTTTCTAATCTGCGCGATATGAACAGAACAAGAGTAAGCGATGAAAGAGCCCTATCTGAAGGAGACCGAAACCTCAGGACACGGTCTGATGAAGACAGAGAGCTTACTAATCGCTATATCCGAAGATCTGATGATGCAGAAAGAACAAGAAAAGCATCTACTTACAACAGGCTTGAAACAGCAAGATCACAACGATACAATGAAACCGGACAAAGCAATACCTTATCAAAGTATATTGATGCTGCTGACAGACGACGTTCAGTTGTGGTGAATCACAGGTACCAAGACAGACCACAGACTGAAACCAGAACTAATGTATCTGACAGAAAAGTAAGAAGGTCTGATGGAAATTCAACAACTGTAAGAAGAAGATCCACATATTCAAGACCTCAATACTCCGGTTCTTCAAACAGAAATTCAAACAACAGCAGTATCAGGAGAAATTCCGGTAGCAGCAATAACAACAGCAGTGGTTCTACAATCAGACGAACCAATAGCTCATCCGGCAGCAGCGGTAACTCCTCTTCATCAGGAAATCGTTCATCTGGTTCTTCATCCAGTAACAGAGGAAGAAAATAAAAACAATATAAACCATTATTTTGTAATGCCCCATGATAACAAAATGGGGCATTTTTAAATACAACAAAGTATACAACTATGAAAAAATTCAAAATATTTATCCAATCATTTTTACTGGTTTTTTTGTCTCTGAATTTGAGTGCCCAAAATGTCGAGTATGATGCGGCCATAAGAAATTCGCAAAACATCTATGGTGGTTCAGCAAGATTCACAGGATTAGGTGGCGCTTTTACCGCTCTTGGCGGTGACATTTCCTCCTTAAGCATAAATCCGGCAGGAGTAGGTGTATACAGTGGAATGCAATTTGTTGCTACACCTTCTCTGAATTATAACCTGAATAAAACCGATATGCTTGGATACGAAAATGAAGAATCCAAATACAAGTTTAATTTTCAGAATATAGGTCTTATCACAGCGTATGAAATTGAAGGCGACTCCAGGTGGAAAAATTTCAACTTAGGCCTGGGATACAACCAGATGTCTGACTATAACAATTCCTTCAGTGCGAATTACTTCAACAAAGATTATTCGCTGATTCATACATACCTTGACAATGCAAAATACGATAATTTCAGAAATCTGTATGAAAATCTGGCTTTCCAGACCTATCTCATTAACGACTTTTATACAGTCAATAACGGCCAGGATACCATAAAGGAGTGGTGGTCTCCCCTCACCGATGAAATGAATTATTCAGATACAGCTAATGTCCCCGAAGTAGGTGTTAATCAGAATAAGTATATTACAAAAGAGGGCAGCAATGGAGAATACTTCCTCTCTTTAGGCGGAAACTACTCCGACAAACTCTATATTGGAGCTACAATAGGTATTCAGCGCATTAATTACCAGCTAACCCGAACCCATAAAGAAACGGAGCGTGCGGATAATATGGTCGGCTTTCATTCATTCAGTCTGACTGAGTATGAAAATCACACAGGAACCGGATACAACTTTAAGATCGGTGCTATTTACAAACCCATTGAATATGTCAGAATTGGCGCTGCTATTCATACCCCTACGTTTTTTAAAATTGAATATACTTTCTATAACTCCATGAATACAGACCTTGATGGCGATCAATATTCTTTTGAGTCTGATCAATACAACTTTTCCTTTGACATGGTTTCACCTATGAAAATTGAAACGGGAGTTGCTGTGCAAGTGAAGGATATCGGTCTGCTGAGTGTGGATTATGAGCGAGTGGATTATTCTACTGCAAAACTGGTTAGCCAGGATGAAGCAGGTTTATTTGAATTGGAGAACGACAGCCTGAACAATACCCTTACAGCAGCAAACAATCTGCGCTTCGGAGGAGAAGTTAAGCTCAATCAGTTTTACCTGAGAGGAGGTTATGCTCTTTATCAGTCTCCTTATTCAGGCAAATACGAAGATTTCCAATCTAACACCCAGATATTTTCAGGTGGTTTTGGATACAGGGAAGGTAGCTTTTTTATGGATGCTACTTTTATGAGAAGCATGACCTCAAAAGAAAAATATTTATATGATTCAGTTTACGGATTATTCAATGAAACAACAGAAATAGACCACAGCAGAAACAGGTTTATAGTAACAATCGGGTTAAGGTTTTAAAAAACTCTACAACCTTTTTCTTATTACTTACCTTAATATTAATTGGAAAACCCCTTTTTTCAATTCAATATATATTTTATATTTGCGAGGTATTTGAATTCGCAGTTATCATTTGATTTTTGATAATTAATTTATATATTGAATTTCAAGTTGGTAATAATTATAGATTTATGTAATTTCGTAATAAACATGTGAATAGAAATTCAAAACCCATAACGATTTTTTAAATCGTTGAAAAAAGGCAATGTATGGACACTCAAGAAGATCAACAATTCAACTCACAGCAGAATCAAGATATTGAGAACGAAGTTGATTCTGTAACAAAAAATCAAAGTCAGGAAACTTCCGGAGAAAACAGGGAGCAGAAAAAAGAGCAGGAAACCCAGGAGTCGGAGGAAAATACGGAGAATGAACAAGGTGCAGTAAACCAGTCTGATACTGATTCTGAGGAAGTAGGAGAAAAAGAGCAGCCAGAAGTAAAGGCTGAAGAAGAGAGTCAGATTGAAGAGGAACCGGAAGAAGAAGAAACAGAAGGGGATGAAACGGAGGATCAGGAAAAGCCGGGTGTGGATTATACCACATTCAACAGGGAAGAACTTATCAACAGAATGAAAGAATTGTTGGATTCTGAGAATGTCCTGCAAAAAAAGCGTGAAATTGAAATCATAAAAGCAACCTTCTATAAAAAGCAGCGAGCGGTTAATGAAGAGCGAAAAAAAGAATTCATCAATAAAGGAGGGAATCCGGAAGAATTCACCCCAGAAAAAGATGAACTGGAAAACGAGCTTAAAGAGCTTTTAAAAAGGTACAAAGACAAGAAAGCATCTGTTAATCAAGAGGTTGAAGAAGAAAAAAGAAAAAACCTGGAAGCAAAATACCAGGTTATAGAAGAGTTGAAGAACCTTGTTAATAAAAAGGAATCTCTCGGCCAAACCTTCAGAGAATTCCGTGAACTGCAGAAACGCTGGCGCGAGATTGGACCCGTACCCCAAAACAGACTCAAAGATTTATGGGGAACCTACCATCACCATGTGGAAAAATTCTATGATTATGTTAAAATTAATAAAGAATTACGGGACCTTGACCTGAAAAAAAATCTGGAAGCCAAACTGGAACTATGTGAAAAAGCCGAAAAGCTGGATGAAGAAAACGATATCGTTTATGCTTTCAAAACCTTGCAAAGCTACCACGACAAATGGAGAGAAATAGGACCTGTTCCCAATGATAAAAAAGAAGAAATCTGGGAACGATTTAAAGCAGCAACCAGCGTCATCAACAAAAAGCACCAGCAATACTTCAAGGAATTGCGTAAAAAGCAGAATGAAAACCTGGAAGCTAAAACCAAACTGTGTGAGCAGGCTGAAGAATTGGGCGAAATGGAAATCGAGACGCATAAAGACTGGAATAATTACACAAAGAAAATTCTGGATCTCCAAAAAGAATGGAGAACCATTGGTTTTGCTCCTAAAAAGCACAACAACAAAATCTACAGAAGATTCCGCAAGGCGTGCGACAGGTTCTTTGCTAAAAAACGTGTATTCTACACGCAGCATAAAGAATGGCAGGAAAACAATCTGAAAAAAAAGCAGGAATTTGCTGCACGTGCGGAAGAGCTTAAAGACAGCGATGACTGGGAAGCAACTACAAAAGAACTTATCAGACTCCAAAAAGAATGGAAAGAGATTGGTCCGGTGCCAAAAAAACAATCCGATGAAGTATGGCAACGTTTTCGTTCAGCATGCGATCATTTCTTCCAGAAAAAGAAAAATACAGAGCATACAAAAGATAAAGGCTACGAAGATAATTTAAAGAAGAAACAGGAACTTGTTGAAGAGATCAATAACTACAAGCCTGAAGAGCACAATATAGATGAAAACCTTGAAAAGCTTGCGGAATTTGAAGAGAGGTGGTCCTCAATAGGCTTTGTGCCATACAAATATAAAGATAAGGTCCAGCAGGAATACCGCGAAGCCATGTATAACCAGTACAACAAGCTTAATCTGGATGAAAACCAGAGAGAATTGCTGAAATACAGAAGCAAAATCAAAAATATTCAGCAAAAACCGAAAGCAGACAACCGGATACGTCAGGAACGGGATAAGTTCATCAATAAGATTAAGAAATTGGAAGCCAACATCATGACATGGGAAAACAACCTTGGATTTATTTCAGCAGAATCAAAAGAAGCCAACTCCATGATCCATGATTTTGAAGAAAAGCTTAACAATGCCCGTAAGGAAATCGAATTGCTTGAAGAAAAAATTAAATTAATTGATCAACTAGACGAAGAATAAAATTCTTATCAAAATTGACTAAACAAACAAAATATATCTTTGTCACAGGAGGCGTTGCTTCCTCACTCGGAAAAGGTATCATCTCGGCATCATTAGGCAAACTATTACTTGCAAGAGGCTATTCAGTTGCCATTCAGAAACTCGACCCCTACATCAACATTGATCCCGGAACTCTCAATCCTTATGAGCATGGTGAATGTTATGTTACAGAGGATGGTACAGAAACGGACCTTGACCTGGGGCATTATGAACGCTTCACCAATGTGGTGACTTCGCAAAACAACAACGTTACCACCGGTCAGATTTATCAGTCCGTTATCAACAAAGAACGCAGGGGCGATTACCTGGGAAAAACCGTTCAGGTTATCCCGCATATTACTGATGAAATCAAACGAAACATCAAGCTGCTGGGCAAACGGTATGAATACGATGCAGTGATAACCGAAATTGGTGGTACCGTAGGTGACATTGAATCGTTGCCCTATATTGAAGCGGTACGACAGCTCAAATGGGAGCTTGGACATTCAAACAGTGTAGTCATTCACCTCACACTTGTCCCCTATCTATCTGCATCAGGGGAATCCAAAACAAAACCTACTCAGCATTCGGTAAAAGGATTGCTGGAAAATGGAGTACAGCCCGATGTTTTGGTTCTCAGAACAGAACATGAGCTTAATTACGATATTCGAAAAAAAGTGGCCCAGTTCTGCAACGTAGAGATGGATTCAGTTATTGAATCAAGGGATTTAAAAACCATTTATGAAGTGCCCTTAATGATGAAGAAGGAGAAACTGGACTCCACCATTATGAAAAAACTGGAACTTCCCACTAAAAATGAACCCGACCTCACAAACTGGAAAAAATTTGTAGATAAGCTAAAAAATCCCAAACAGACAGTAAAAATAGGTCTCGTTGGTAAATACATTGAATTGCCTGATTCTTACAAATCCATCATGGAATCCTTAATCCATGCCGGAGCAGTGAATGAATGCAAGGTGGACCTAAAAACCATCCATTCGGAAGATTTGGATAAAAACAACATCGTGGACAAATTAAAAGACCTGCAAGGTATACTTGTCGCTCCTGGTTTTGGACAGAGAGGCATTGAAGGCAAAATTCTTGCCGCCCAATATGCCAGGGTGAATAACATACCTTTCTTTGGTATTTGTCTTGGTATGCAGTGCGCAGTGATTGAATTTGCCAGAGATATTCTGGGATTTGAAGGAGCCGATTCCACGGAATTCAACAGGCGCACCCCCTACCCTGTCATTGACCTGATGGAGGAACAGAAAAATGTTACTGAAAAGGGTGGAACTATGCGACTGGGAGCTTATCCATGTGAAATCAAAAAGGATACAAAAGCACATACCATTTACCAGTCCCTGCACATTAAGGAAAGACACCGACACAGGTATGAATTTAATAATGCGTATCTGAAAGATTTCAAAAAAGCAGGAATGATAGCTTCCGGATGCAATCCGGACACCGACTTGGTGGAAATTATAGAATTGCCTGAGCATAAGTGGTTTGTAGGTGTGCAGTTTCATCCTGAATACCAGAGTACAGTGCTAAATCCCCATCCACTTTTCGTGGCCTTTGTAAAGGAAGCCTGTTCTTAAAATTAACCAAAATCATTCTGCTTGTTTTTCTTGTTAATCTTATCATTTAAAATTATATTTGCCCCATTTTTAAGGTAAACAGATAACTATATATCATGGACAGAAATTCATTAATTGGATTGGTTCTCATTGCGCTAGTTGTTATTATTTGGGGTATTGTCAGCAAACCCTCACAAGAAGAGATTGAACAGGCCAAAAGGAGAAGAGATTCTCTGAGACAGGCGCAGCAAGAACAGGTCGACACACAAAGAGTCAAAGACACACAACAAAAAGAGAAACAAGTTGCCGCCGATCAACCGGAAACGGAGCAGGAATCAGAGGTGCAAAAGGTCGAAGAACAAAATCTGAAAGGAAAGTATGGTTCCTTTGCCACCGCTGCAGAAGGAGAAGACAAGCACATCACTCTTGAAAACAATAAAGTAAAAGCCAAAATTGCCACCAAAGGCGGCCGGCTTTGGTCCATAGAGCTAAAGGATTACAAAACTTACGAACAGAATCCCCTGGTTCTTTTCAGTGGTGATAAAAATGCTTTCGGCTTCAACTTTTTTGCTGATAAGAGACAGATATCCACCAACAAACTTTACTTTGAGCAAGTAGCGGGTCAGGATTCAATGTATGCGTCTAACCAGGTACGTACGGTTACCCTGAGATTAAATGCAGGCGAAGACAGGTATATCGAATATGAGTATTCTCTTGCACCGGATGCCAGTATGATGGACTTCAACATCCGTTTTGTGGGTATGAATGAAGTGATACCCCAGCAAAGCCTCCTTAACCTTGAGTGGATAACTCATGCGCCCCACCTGGAAAAAGGTGAAAAAAACGAAAACAATTACACCACCATTGGATACAAATTTTACCAGGACGATGTTGACGAAATTCGCTCCAGGGGAAATGACGAAGCGAATGAAGAAATCAATACAGAACTGAAATGGCTGGCTTTTAAACAACAATTTTTCTCATCAATCCTTGTTGCTGAAAATAATTTTGCAAATGCGGAAGTAGGATTCACCACCATAGAGGATAAAGAGAAGTATCTAAAGAGATTAACTGCAGAAATTGGAGTTCCCTACGAATCCAGACCCCGGTATGAAGTACCCATGAAGTTCTATTTCGGACCCAACCACTACCAGACACTGAAAAGTTACGATATGGAGTTCGAAGAGCTTGTTCCACTGGGTTCGGATATATACAACTGGGTAAGTAAGTACATCATCATCCCGATTTTCAACTGGCTGGATAACTCAATCGCCAATTACGGAATCATTATTTTGCTGCTTACTCTTATCATTAAAATTGCTTTGTTCCCGCTGACTTACAAATCATACCTGTCACAAGCCAAAATGCGGGTTCTGAAACCTGAAATTGATGAGATCTCAAAGAAATATCCAAAGAAAGAAGACAGTATGAAGAAGCAGAAGGCCACCATGGATCTGTACAAAAAAGCAGGCGTTAATCCTATGGGTGGTTGTATTCCACTGCTTCTGCAGTTTCCGATACTTATTGCCATGGTGCGGTTTTTCCCCTCTTCCTTCGAGCTCAGGCAGGAAACCTTTCTGTGGGCAGACGACCTGTCATCGTATGACTCCATACTAAGCCTGCCATTTGAAATACCGGCCTACGGAGACCATGTCAGTCTATTTACACTTTTAATGGCTGTCACCCTGATTTTCACAACACGAATTAACAGCTCGCAGATGGCGGGAACAGGTCAGCAAATGCCGGGCATGAAATTCTTTACCACTTACTTGATGCCGGTCATGCTGCTTTTCATCTTTAACGGCTTTTCCGCTGCATTGAGTTACTACTTCTTCCTCTCTAATGCAATCACACTGGGACAAACGATGTTAATCAGGAACTTTGTAGATGACGAAAAGATTCACAAGAAGATTAAGGAAAAGAAGAAAAAGCCGGCCAAGAAATCCAAGCTGCAGCAACGGATTGAAGAAGCACAGAAAATGCGTGAGCAGCAGACTAAGAAGAAAAAGAAATAATCTGAAGATAAATAAATGAATAGATGAAGAGCTGTCCGGAGAAGGCGGCTCTTTTTTTGATAGCCGAATAAATTGTAAAATACCTTTAGCCATAAATGCCGCCAGGCATGTTATCTCTGTACCCCGGATGAAATGAAATGCAATCCGGGGATTAAGCAACGTCATAAACCATTAATCCCGTAGGAATGACATTATTCGCGCACTTGTCCCGTCTGAAAGCGGGATTAGCGGCCATCTCAATCTCAGTAGAGGTATCGCTCCACCGTAGCCATCAGGTTTCTTGGGCGGATAGGTTTGGCCAGGAAGTCATCACAGCCTGCATCGAAAGCTTTTTCACGGTCATCGTTCAGGCTATAGGCTGTCTGGGCAACAATGGCTATATCGGGGCACTCCGATTTTATCTGGCGGGTAGCATCAAGCCCGCTAATACCGGGCATCTTGATGTCCATTAATATAATGTCAACATTTTTATTAGTCCGGCACAGCTCTACAGTTTCCTTGCCATTTTTGGCCCAAAGAATTTTTGCCCCCGTACCTTTGAAGATTGCCTTCAGAAAAAGAAAATTGATTTTTTCATCCTCGGCAATCAGGATTACTTTATCTTTCCATTTATTATTCTCTTCGTTCATTCCTCTTTATAGTTTACTTTTTCAATGCATCATAAATTTTCTGTCCTATTTCTGCAGGTGATTCAGCAACTTTTATGCCACAATCTTTCATAATTTTCATTTTTGCTGCAGCCGTGTCACCCTTTCCACCTATAATAGCTCCGGCATGTCCCATTCTTCTTCCTTTAGGGGCTGTTTTACCGGCTATAAATGCAACAACAGGTTTAGTAGCATTTTCCTTTATCCATTCGGCAGCTTCAGCTTCCATATTCCCTCCAATCTCACCAATTATAATGACTCCCTCGGTTTCAGGGTCATTCATGAGCAATTTTACCGCATCCAGTGTGGAAGTTCCGATTATAGGATCGCCACCGATACCAATGCAGGTAGACTGTCCGAGCCCCAGCTTAGTCACCTGGTCAACTGCTTCGTAGGTGAGTGTTCCGGAACGGGAAATAATGCCAATGGTTCCTTTCTGATGTATGAATCCGGGCATGATACCCACTTTGCATTCTTCCGGGGTAATGATTCCCGGGCAGTTGGGTCCGATAAGTACTGTATCCTTGTCTTTCAAAAACTCCTTGACTTTCACCATATCCTGCGTGGGAATGCCTTCGGAGATGGTCACTGCCACTTTGATTCCGGCGTCCGAAGCCTCCATAATAGCATCTGCCGCAAATGGAGGTGGAACAAAAATAACAGAGGTGTCTGCCCCTGTCTCCTTTACTGCTTTTTCAACTGTATTGTAAACGGGCAAGCTCAAATGTTTTTGGCCTTCTTTTCCGGGCGTAACGCCGGCTACAACATTGCTGCCGTATTCAATCATCTGTTGGGCGTGGAAGGTACCTTCGCTGCCGGTAATACCCTGAACGAGAATTTTGGAATCTTTATTAACAAGAACACTCATAGTATGCCTAACTTTTTATCCAAAAATAAGGTTTTTCAGTATAAATGCAAAGGGAAAACACCCCTATTTAAATCTTACAGGGGATTCATTTTCCAATTTATTCATATTCTTTACAATATCAATCCGGATAACCGGTTGGACAATTATTTATTTAGAAAACAATATGATAAAACATGAAAGGTTGTAATTTTGTGGTAATAAAAGTTTAATAAATTATTTGCTATAATGACCACAATATATAAAACCGCAGAGGACACTGAGAAAACGCAGAGAAACACAGAGTATCAGGCTCTGCGGTTCTCCGGGAATCCTCTGTTATCTCTGTGGTTAGAAATATCATCAACCATTTTCCTTAAACGCATTTTCAAAAAAAAGATATAATGAATGAACAACCCCATAACCCCACAGATACCATTTGCGCTGTATCCACACCCCAGGGCAGCGGTGCTATTGCCATTATCCGAATCAACGGAAACAAGGCTTTTGAATTTGTGGATAAAATATTCCTTCCTGCAGGTAAACAAAAGAATATTCATGCACTGGAGCACAAAAAGGCCTATTTTGGCCAAATAAAAGAAGGCGACAAAATTGTGGATGAAGTTCTGCTTATGCTTTACAAAGCTCCCCACTCCTACACCGGCGATGATATGGCCGAGATTTTCTGTCATGGTTCCTTATTCATTCAGCGAAAAGTACTGCAACTCCTTATTGACCTGGGTGCCCGGACAGCCGATGCAGGCGAGTTCACCATGCGGGCATTCCACAATGGTAAAATGGATCTTGCCCAGGCTGAAGGCGTAGCCGACCTGATTGCATCCAATTCGGAAGCAGCGCACAAACTATCCATGCAGCAAATGCGCGGTGGTTTTTCCAATGAAATCAAAAAACTCAGGGAGAAGCTGCTGAATTTCATCTCCCTGATTGAACTGGAGCTCGACTTTAGCGAAGAGGACGTGGAATTTGCCGACCGCTCACAGTTCAAATTTTTGCTGGAAGAAATCAACAGACTGATTGAAAAACTTCTGAACTCTTTTGAGCTGGGCAATGCTATCAAAAATGGCTTCCCCGTGGCTATAGCCGGTAATACAAACGTAGGAAAATCCACCCTGCTCAACCGGCTGCTTAACGAGGAAAAAGCAATAGTTACGGATATTGCAGGCACTACAAGAGATGTGATTGAAGACGTTATCAACATCCAGGGCGTTGAATTCCGGTTCATCGATACTGCAGGCATAAGAGAAACTAAGGAAAAAGTGGAATCCATTGGCATTGAGCGCACATTCGACCAGATTGACAAATCGAAAATTGTACTCCTGATGGTGGATGCCGGACAGAAGCTGGACTATGTATTGCAAACCATACGAAAAGTAGAAAAACGCATTGAAGACCGGAACAAGAAACTGCTGGTTTTATTAAATAAAGTAGACCAGGTTGAATCGGCTGACAAGCTTAATCAGATTGAGCAATCCATCCGGGAATCCATAAAGACGAATGATGAATTCCTTCGTATATCGGCCAAAACCGGCCAAAACACCGAAAAACTTATAGAACAACTGCTTGATGCCGCCAACCTGGATCAGCTAAGACAGGACGACATCATGGTCACTAACGCCCGTCATTATGAGGCCCTGAAAAGAGCCCACGAGTCGCTGCAACGCGCCCGCGAGGGACTTGAAACCGGACTGCCGACAGACCTGCTGGCTATGGATGTACGCGACGTACTCCATTACCTCGGCGAAATAACAGGTGAGATTACGACAGATGAGATACTTGCAAATATTTTTGCGAATTTTTGTATCGGGAAATAACTACAAACCCCTCAGAACAAGGAACTAAAAACAATGGATTTTTATCCTGCGTTTTCTTTTAAAAATCCTATAAGATAATGACAAAAATCAAAAACCGCTATCGCATTAAATCCACACGGATGCAGAATTGGGATTACGGGTGGAATGGTAAAGCCATTGTTATTTTAACTCATTCTAAATGAATCAAAATACTGGATTATATCAAAACTTCTTTCTTATATTGATGTTCTAATAAAAATTTAAGGAAAATTATTAAATAAAAATAAGTAACCTATGAAGAACAAATCGAAAAGAATGAGTAAATGCCCGGTTACCGGTGCAGGTGGTACGCACAATCCTGGTAATGAAAACCAGGCGGATACATCCGGACCCAATCAAATAAACCTGGATATTTTACGCCAGCATTCTTCCTTGTCCAATCCCATGGAGAAAGATTATGACTATGCCGAAGAATTTAGAAAACTGGACTTAAAAGCTGTCAAGGATGACCTCCATAAAGTGATGACCGACTCCAAAGACTGGTGGCCAGCCGACTGGGGGCACTATGGCGGCCTCTTCATCCGTATGGCCTGGCACAGCGCAGGCACTTACCGTATAGCCGATGGCCGGGGAGGTGGAGCTACCGGAAATCAGCGTTTTGACCCGGTAAACAGCTGGCCGGATAACGTAAGCCTTGACAAGGCAAGACGCCTGCTCTGGCCTGTTAAACAAAAATATGGCAAAAAGCTCTCCTGGGCCGACCTGTTGATCCTGGCCGGGAATGTTGCACTGGAATCGATGGGATTTAAAACCTTTGGGTTTGGTGGCGGCCGCGAAGACATCTGGGAACCGGAAAAAGATATTGACTGGGGACCGGAAAAAGAAATGCTGGCCGATGAGCGTCATGATGAGCAGGGCAATTTGGAAGGCCGGCTTGCAGCGGATCACATGGGACTGATATATGTTAACCCGGAAGGCCCCAACGGTGAACCCGATCCGGCAAAATCAGCACATTTTATTCGTCAGTCTTTCAAACGGATGGCCATGAATGATTACGAAACAGTTGCCCTGATTGCCGGTGGACACACTTTCGGTAAAGTACACGGCGCTGCTCCGGAATCACACATGAGATCCGATCCGGAATCAGCTCCTATCGAAGAGCAAAACCTGGGCTGGAAAAGCGACTACGGAACAGGAAAAGGCGCTGACACGATTACCAGTGGACTTGAAGGTGCATGGACCGAAAAACCTACCCAATGGGACATGGGTTTCTTTGAACACCTCTTCGAATATGAATGGGAGTTGACTAAAAGTCCGGGCGGCAAATACCAGTGGCAGCCGAAAGACAAATCTGCACATGAAATCGTGCCGGATGCGCACATCCAGGGGAAGAAAAATCCTCCTATGATGCTGACGACCGATTTAGCTTTAAAAGTTGACCCGGAATACGAAAAGATATCCAGGCACTTTTATGAGAATCCCGAAGAATTCGCTGATGCGTTTGCCCGCGCTTGGTTCAAGCTGGTTCACCGCGATATGGGACCCAAATCCCGTTACCTCGGACCGGAAGTTCCCGAAGAAGATCTAATCTGGCAGGATCCGATTCCTGAAGTGGATCATTCACTGATCGATGAAAAAGATATTGAAGTTCTGAAAACCAAAGTGCTTGATTCAGGGCATTCTGTATCGGAAATGGTGTCTACAGCATGGGCTTCAGCGTCAACCTTCCGCGGGTCTGACAAGCGAGGCGGCGCTAATGGTGCACGCATACGTCTCGCACCGCAAAAAGACTGGGAAGCAAATAATCCTGAACAGCTCAGCAAGGTATTGAAAACACTCGAAGGTATACAAAAAGACTTTAACAGCTCTCAATCTGGTGATAAGAGAGTATCACTGGCTGACCTTATTGTGCTGGCTGGATGTGCCGGAGTTGAAAAAGCTGCAAAAGATGCCGGTTATGACATAACCGTTCCTTTCACTCCCGGTCGAATGGATGCCTCGGAGGAACAGACTGATGCAGAATCCTTCAAAGTGCTGGAGCCTGAAGCCGATGGTTTCCGCAATTACCACAAAAAGCACTATAGTCAATGTACAGAAGATATGCTGGTGGATAAAGCACAGTTGCTTACATTAACTGCTCCCGAAATGACAGTTCTTGTGGGCGGAATGCGTGTGTTGAACGCAAACTTTGATAAATCCGAACATGGCGTTTTCACAAAACAACCGGAGGTTCTGACCAACGATTTCTTTGTGAATCTGCTTGATATGAATACAGAATGGAAGCCCACATCTGATGCGAGAGAATCATTTGAAGGTTACGACAGGGAATCAGGTAAGAAGAAATGGAAAGGGACAAGAGTGGATCTGATCTTTGGTTCAAATTCAGAGCTGAGAGCAATTTCTGAAGTTTACGGAAGCGATGACGGACAGGATAAATTCGTTAAGGATTTTGTAGCGGCCTGGGATAAGGTAATGAACCTGGATCGTTTTGATCTGAAATAATACTGTAAGTAATATCAAATAACTATAAACTAAAGGTGGCCGGTTTTAAGGCCGCCTTTTTTATTGTATAGATAGAACACGGATTATACAGATGAGACAGATTTTCGCTGATTTCTATGAATGGTTTATTTTTAAACTACATAAGGCATATAAGCACGTCTAATGCGTTTCATCGACTTCTTCGTGTAATCTTTGCATCTTCGTGTTTTCGTGGCTGTTTCTCAAACTGCCAGGGTGCCTGGAAAATACACGCATGCTTAATCCTTTGGAATGATTTGATATTCCTTACCTGATATTAAGCCCGCAATCATTTGGGTATTGGGGAATTGTTCCAGAATTATTTTCAAAAACACAGTGATGGGTATGGACATAATTAAACCGGGAATACCCCATAAATAACCCCAGAACATAAGCATAATCAATATGGTGATAACGTTTATCGAAAAAGATTTACCCATCAAAACCGGTTCCAGGACTCCGCCCATAAGAACTTCAATTCCTATTAGAATAAGCACAAACAGCAAAAGCGTTCCGGTGGGATCCATTTCAACCAGTGCAAACAATCCTAAAACGGCAACGGACGCAACGGATCCTATTAATTGAATAAAATTAAACACAAAGGCAAATAATCCCCAGAAAATTGGCCAGCTAATATCAAAAATGAGGCATGTAACTGTAAAACCAATGCCGGTTAATAAGCTGACAAAAAATTTAACGATAATAAATTTGATGATATCGTTTTCAATTCTCATAAACACTTTAATGGATGAAAATTTTTTCCTGAGAATGGTTCGGTTCAATAATTTCTGAAAGTTAATGGATTCTGAAAGCCATAGCACACTAAAGAAAACCGTCATTAAGGTAATGGAAAGTGTATCGCCTATAAATTCTATCGTTGAACCAAAATTTTTCAGCAAACTGCTTTTCTGAAGGTAGTGTAAAATTACATTTCCCTCTTCAATACGCTGAATACCAAAAAATTCCTCAATCATTAGAATGATATCAACAATCTTCAGTTCTATTTCTTTAAAAAGTGTTTTGTCCGCAAGGATCTCTTTTGTTGTTAGCTGAATTAATTCTCCACCTGCCTTCAAAAGGCCAACAATTACTATTACAACAACAAAAACACTCAAATAATGAGGAACTCCTCTTCTGTTCAACCATCTTTTTAAGGGCAGAAACATCAAGGCAATAAACATAGAAAACGTGAGAGGAATAAAAATGAAGGATAATATTTTCAGAAAATAAAAAATGAGAGGAATTACTATAATGAGTAATAGAATGTTGGTGGTTCTTATGTTGTTCATGTGGGTTGTTCCTTGCTTTTGATTACCTTCATTTAGATACAAATATAGCGATTAAAGTTGTACTGATCACTTACGAAAGCGTTCAAAAAAGAGTTTGTAAATGTGTCATCCCTCCGGGATTCTTATTGGTTGGTTTTGCTTTACTCCCCGGATTCCATTTCATTGCATCCGGGGTTGAAAAATTAACATGCCTAACGGCATTTAGCAGAAATCAATAGTTGTAAATGGTTTTTCATTCCAATAGAAATAAATTTATACCCAATACTCCAAACAAAACGTTCGTAAATTCGCGGCCAATCTAAATCATTTCCCCGGATAAGCGGCTTTGACAAGCCTGTTCATAATAGCTACTCCTATTCCCTCTTCAGGAACAGGTTCGGCAACAATATACTCTATATCTGCCTCATCCAGTCTGTGCATGGCGCTGAAAAGATTCACCGCAGCTTCTCTTAAATCTTTTGATTCCGATAAAACTTCGATTTTCGCAAATTGGCAGTCTTTTCCAGGAACACCAAAAGCAATCAAACCGCCTTTTTTTTGTTCTTTATACCTTAAACATGGGTCATCAGCTATATACATCGGTTTTTTTGGACTGTAGTGTGATTTAAGAAGCCCCGGGGCATTCGGCTGTTTCTTTTGAGTTGAATGCTCTGACTGAGGCACTATTTCTTTCAGTTCTTCCGCCGTAATAACTCCAGGTCTTAAAACTTCGAAGCCATCTTCATTCAGGGTAATTACAGTGGATTCAATACCGACCTGGGTTTTTCCCCCATCCAGGATGAAAATTTCCGGAAATTGTTTTCTCACGTGCGCTGCTTCTGTCGGGCTAATCATGCCAAACTTGTTCGCGCTGGGGGCGGCAATGGGTGTCTCAGATTGCTTTATAAGCTCCTGTGCAATATGATTGGCAGGCATACGAACGGCTACTGTATTTAACCCGGAAGTGACTATACCAGGAACCGCTTTCGTTTTAGGCAAAACCATTGTCAACGGCCCCGGCCAGAATTTTTCAGCCAGTTTGAAAACGCGTTCATCATTTCCGTTATATAGCGGGGATAGTTGAGAAATTTCGCAGATGTGAACGATTAACGGATCAAAAGAAGGACGTTCCTTGGTTTCAAAGATTTTTGCGACAGCCTCCGGGTTGAAAGCATTCGCGCCTAATCCGTAAACTGTTTCGGTCGGGAATGCAACCAAGTCACCCGATCGAATTATTTCAGCCGCTTTTTTTATGTCATCAGAATTTCTCATTTTTCAATTTATCTAAACTGATCAAATATGAATTTTAAAAGAAAGACCAAATGTTTAATAATATAATCCAATTTTCAGAATGATTATTGTACAATTTTCTAAAAAAGCCCCAACCTGAAGGCTGAGGCTATTCTTTGTGAATCTTTGAGACTTAGATTCTTCGTGGCTTTCCCTTTTTGTCACTAAGACACAAAGCAACCACTAAGCAAATTGTAGACAAATATCAACCATGTTTTAGAATTTAACGAAAAATTATAACTTCTTTCTAACCTGCATTATTCATAAATTTTTATGATTATGAATTATATGCAGGTTAACCCCGACTTAGATGAACTTAAATTTTTTAAAAAAATTTTAGTGAATCTTAGTCGCTATCGGAGATAGGAATAATTCATGAATTATTCGGGCTAAATCAATTTTCAGTTAAAACGATCTAAACTTTTTCAAGAACCATTGCAATGCCCTGTCCTACACCTATACACATGGTGCAGAGCGCTTTTTTTGCATTATTTCGCTGTAATTGATGGAATGCAGTTGTTGCTAATCTTGCCCCGCTCATTCCAAGCGGGTGCCCTAACGCAATGGCTCCTCCCTGTTGATTAACACGTGGGTCATTATCTTCAAGGCCCAATTCACGCAGGCAAGCCAGGGATTGTGAAGCAAACGCCTCATTTAATTCAATGATGTCCATCTCATCCAAATGCATGTCCAGTTTTTTTAACAGTTTATTGGTTGCCGGAACCGGTCCCATTCCCATTATTCTCGGAGGCACTCCTGCAGTGCTCATTCCCAGTATTTTTGCTTTTGGGGTCAGTCCGTATTTTTTTACTGCTTCTTCTGATGCAATAATTAAAGCAGCAGCTCCATCATTCACGCCGGAAGCATTCCCTGCTGTTACTGTACCATCGGTACGGGTTATTGGTTTTAACGCCGCTAATTTCTCAAGGGAGGTATTCCTTCTGGGATGCTCATCCTTCTCTACTACAATAGGATCTGCTTTCCTTTGTGGCACGGTAACAGGGATAATTTCCTCACCCATAAGTCCTGAATCCTGTGCTTTCCAGGTCTTTTCCTGACTGGAAAGGGCAAAGACATCCTGGTCTTCCCGGCTAATCTTATACTCTTTGGCTACATTTTCTGCCGTTTCAATCAAAGAATCCGTACCATAGGTTTTATCCAATTTTTGATTTACAAGCCGCCAGCCAATAGTGGTGTCTTCCAGTTGATGTTTTCTGTCAAAACCTTTTGTCGCCTTGCCCATAACAAAAGGAGCCCTGGACATGCTTTCCACTCCACCAGCAATAATGAGTTCAGCTTCACCTGTCTTTATAGCTCTTGCAGCAGTTCCTACAGCATCCATCCCCGATCCGCAAAGTCTGTTAATGGTCATCCCGGGGATTGTTTCAGAATATCCGGCCAGCAACAAAGCCATGCGAGCCACGTTTCTGTTATCTTCACCGGCCTGATTGCCACATCCCATAAAAACATCGTCAATTTCCAGCCAGTCGATATTGGGATGTTTTTTCTTCATTTCTTCCAAAACGAATGCTGCGAGGTCGTCAGGTCTGACAGTTGCTAATGCCCCACCGTATTTTCCTATTGGTGTTCTGAAGGCATCACATGTATATACGTCTTTCATATTAGTCTGATTTAATTTTTATTGGATTTTTTCGATTTCCGGTTTAAACTGCTTAAACATTCTCAACATTGCATCTGACAAGACATCCACCTCTTTCTGTGTCATCAC
>CAZPDP010000038.1:0-11454 GCA_964585385.1 uncultured Bacteroidales bacterium | reverse complement strand
ACGCCCGGTGAATGCTCCAACCGGGAACCCTCCTCCTATTATTTTTCCCAATGCGGTAAGATCGGGCTTTACAGAATATCTGTTCTGGGCGCCTGAATAATTGACACGGAAGGTCACAACTTCGTCGAATACAAGCAAAGCATCGTTTTCCCGTGTCCATTTATAAAGAGCTTCAATATACTCCTCGTTTCCCTTAACCAGTCCTACCCTGTGCGGAACAGGATCAACTAAAACGCAGGCAATTTCATCTGCATGCTGGTTCAGTATGGAAATGGTTCTTTCAATATCATTATAAGGAAAAATGACCACGTCGTTGAGCACATTTTTTGGAGTTCCCACTGCGACAGGAACGCTGTTGGGTTTATTGATATCTCCCCAGTTTTCAGGCTTAGCTTTCTGGCTTACTTCGGCAAAATCATAGGTCCCATGGTAGGCGCCTTCGGCTTTGGCAATTTTTTCTTTACCGGTAAAAGCACGGGAGGCTTTAATCATCGCCATAACAGCCTCAGTCCCGGAATTGACAAAACGTATTTTTTCAAACCCGGGTGCTCTTTTGCAAAGCAACTGGGCAAACTCTAATTCAGGCTCGGTAGCTATAGTAAAAGCTGTTCCTTTTCGTATCTGCTCCGTAACTCCTTCCACTATTGGAGGAAAGGCATGCCCGTGAATCAGAGAAGCCATATTATTGGCAAAATCTATTCTTTCTACTCCATCAATATCCTTCACATAGCAACCAGAAGCCTTGCTTACATAATGCGGAAATGGCCTGTGAAATACTGTGTTTCTGCTGACTCCGCCGGGGATTACATTCTTTGCCTGCTGATATAATTCCTCGCTTTTATATTTTACCTTCTTTGATTTTAAATTGTCACTCATATCAAATTAGATATTTCAAATATTATTTCATCGTTAATTTGGCTTCGGTCTTTTCTTGTAGATAGTCAAAACTAACCCCCGGGGCTAATTTCTGTACCTCAAGGCCGTCGCTTGTAACATCAAGAATGGCCAGGTTTGTGTAAATCCGTTTTACAACTCCCTTTCCGGTGAGAGGAAATTTACACTCCTTAACAATTTTGGGTTGCCCATCCTTTGTAGTGTGTTTGGTGATAACCAGGATGTTCTTCACACCTGCAACCAGGTCCATTGCTCCGCCAACCGCTGGCACAGCGCCTGGCTTTCCGGTAGACCAGTTTGCAATATCTCCGTTTTCAGATACTTCATAAGCCCCAAGCACACAAATATCAATATGTCTACCCCGAATCATTGTAAAGCTATCGGCATGATGAAAATAACATGCTCCTTCTATGGCTGTAACATATTTTTTACCGGCATTGATTAGCTCAGGGTCTTCTTTCCCTTCTTCGGGCAAGGGCCCCATACCCAGTAAACCGTTTTCAGTATGATAAATAACCTCACGCCCTTCCGGAACATAATCGGCAACCAGTTCCGGCAAACCTATTCCGAGGTTTACATAAGAACCGTCAGGAATATCTAAGGCCACATTCTGGGCCATTTCACCTTTTGTCCATTCTTGCATATTTTTTTCTAATTCCATGGATACCTCCAATTTTCAGAAACAAGTTTTGATTCATCCACCGGATTGTTTATTTCAACAACTTTTTGAACGAAAATTCCCGGAGTTACAACAGCTTCCGGATCCAATTCGCCCAATTCAACAATTCTCCTGGCCTGGACTATCGCGGTATCCGCAGCAGTACACATTATTGGTCCGAAATTGCGGGCGGTCTTATTATAGACCAGGTTCCCGTATCGATCCGCAGCTTCACATTTCACCAGGGAAAAATCCGCTTTAATTCCATATTCCATAACATACGTTTTTCCATCAAATTCCCGCTTTTCTTTGCCTTTTTCCAAAGGAGTATTTACGGATGTTGGTGTATAAAAGGCCGGAATGCCTGCTCCCCCGGCACGTATTCTTTCAGCCAGAGTACCCTGGGGTACCAATTCCAGCTCTATTTCCCCCTTCGAATAAAGTTCAGGAAAAACAACTGAATTCGTGGTCCGGGGAAAAGAACATATCATCTTGCTTACTCTCTTGTGTTCTATTAAAGAAGCTATTCCAACATGTCCGCTGCCTGTGTTGTTGCTGACTATGGTAAGGTCTTTGGCGCCCTGGTCAATCAGGGCATGGATAAGTTCAACCGGACTTCCCGCTTCGCCAAACCCACTGATCATTATCACCGAGCCATCTTTCACATCTTTGACTGCATCGGAAAGGGATTGTTCGATTTTATTGATCATGGTTATTGTTTTATATTTTTATCTTTCATTTTTTGGGAAAGCATCTTAGTCTTTTCCTCTTCAATCTGTTGCAATTCATCTTCAAAGAAAAACTTTTCACCTTCATAAGGCTTAAGATTTTCAATGGTAATTTCTTCTTCATCGTATTTCGCAAGGAAGACTTTATCCATCCATTCCATGTTCCTGGATTCGTTGAATTTAAGCACAAATACCTTTTCACCGTTTACCTCAGTCGTTCCAATAATGGAAACTTTACCTGCCGAAGAAGTCTGGGTAATATACCGTGATGGCCTGTTAATGGATGGAAGCGAACGGTAAATCTTGCTGAATACTTTATCGATTTCCGCTACGGGAACCGTAAAGTAGTGATGTTCGCCGGTCGGACGTGCCAGATACATAGAATGGAAGCCTATACGCAGCATGGCAAAAATATTTGCCAGGTCAATCCAGTTTTGAGCCGATTTGTCAACATCCACATTACCCTTATCATCTGTAAACAAGCTGATATGGTTCATGATTGGACTTTGGCTCTTAACAGTTACACCGTATTCTTTCAACCTTCTTACTGCTGCGATAGTTGGCAGGTTCAGCAATTCTCTTGGTGTTGAAAAGTGCGCCATCCAGGCAACCTGGATTCCATTGTCTATTAAGTGCTTAAATAGTTCGAGGTATTTTGTGTAGTCTTCCTCTAAGATGAATTCCGGAAGATAGGTTAAAGCCCTGGAGCCAATCCTTACGGTTTTCAGGTGAGCAAGCTCCTTATCCTCAACAAATGGCATAAGGTATTCTTTTAGCCTGTCATAAGGCATATATCCGCCATCTCCACCTGTGATGAGAATATCCGTAACTTCTTTATGTTGTTTAATGTAATCGTGAATGGGTTGAATCTCATCCTGGCTGAACATGTCTTCGTCGCCCCTTACCTGAGCATGACGGAAACAATAGGTACAGAATGCAAAGCAACTTTGCGTTGTTTTATCAAAAATCAACTGACATTGGGGATATTTGTGCTGACTGCCCTCGAGAATTACCAGCTCATCTTCATCGCCTTCGAACCAGGGTTTGTTCAGTTGTTGTTTACCATCGTGCGGATTGGTGTTGCTTTTGATGTAATCATCAATCAGCTTTTTTCTTTCTTCTTCCGTTTTAGCTGACTTGTATGCATCAACAGTCTTTTTTTGAATCATGCCGGGCTGGGGAAATACCAACTGGAAAATGGAATCGTTTTCAAAATTATCCCAGTTGATGGCATTCAGGACATGCCGGGTGGCCATGAAACGGTAAATCTTAATAAACAATTCCCGTTCTTCAATATAGCCAATATCAATTCCATTGTCTTTCAATATAGAAACAATCTCTCTAAAACCCTTCAAACCGGCATACTGCTTCTTTTCCTGAAACATTTCTTCTCTTTCCCTGATAATACCGGAATATTTAGGATAATTCACGTGCAGCCTTTGAAGCAATCCCACCGGCAAAAGATTTTCCTTTTCAATTATAGATTGGGTTTTTTCCGAAAAATGATACTTTTCCAGTGTATTTTTTACGGATTCATTAAAATCGGCCAGTTTTTGTTCCGAAATTGTATTTGTTGTTTGTTCCATAGTGTATGAAATTTTTGTCGTTTAACTTTATTTTTAATCCTTTTAAGTATTTATTATTTTACGTTAAACTCTAAAAAATGGTTGATATTTGCTATATTCTTCTTTGTGATTACTTCGTTTCTTTGTGCCTTCGTGGCAAAAATAGAGTGCCACAAAGACTCTAAGACTCTAAGATACACAAAGGAGAAAATAATTGCATGTATGTTATCAACCATTTATTAGAGTATTACCTTATTTTATAATGAATTCAAACTATTAATTCTTATTGATTGACTATCCATAGCATTTCAGCCTTTTCTTTGCCAATATTTGAAAAAAGATGATATTGGCTGGATTTAAAATAAAAACTATCGCCCTGTTCCATCCTGTATTCTTTTGTGTTCAGCACAACTCTCATTTCTCCTTTTAAAACATAGCAAAATTCCTGCCTGGGATTCTTACTGGTCATAATATTTGTTGAATCGCCATTTTTGTCAAATTCAATAATGAATGTATCCATTTCTTTTTTCGGATCGTGATGCGACAGCAAATACAACCTGGCGCCCTTATCATTTTCCTTCACGAATTTTCGATCCGCTACTTTTAATAACGGATTTGCAACCAGGGTTTCGTATTCACCAATTAATTCCCCTACGGTAGTCTGGAGCACCTCAGCGATTTTCATTAAGGTTAAAATAGAAGGAAATGCCTTCGCTCGCTCTATCTGAGAAATTAAACTGGAGGTAACACCAATTGCATTGGCTAAATCATAAGATGGTATGTTAAGGTATTCCCGTCTTTTCCTTATTCTATCACCAATTGTATGCATTATACCTGGTATAAATTTTCTGTAAAATTAAATAATTATTCACAAATTAAATAAAATTTAATTTTTTTGTTTATTCGATAACGGCAAAATTAATAAAAATATAACACATTAAACCTGAGCATTTTACCAAAAAATACTAGAATAGCAGGATACAGCTCCAATATGTTTGATAACAGGAATAGTCAGAAAACGAATTTATTCATTATTAACCTGGTACTTCCTTATTTCTCGGTCTGCAACCACTCTTTACCATATTTAATAAGCAGGTCGTTAAGAAGATGCACAGGATCCTTGTAATACACAGAATTGTGATGGTCGTCTGTTATCTCTGTTCCGTAATATGTTTCTTTCTGTTCTTCCGGTAAGTTCTGATAAGAATCCGAATCAGTATTGACCACGTTGGCATAATAATATTTTTGACCCTCAATTGTTCTTTCGCGGATGGTGAATTTAACGTTTGTCCCGTCTGACAGGGTATGATGAATCGTTTTCTGGTACATAACGGCAGCATGTTGGTTTATACTGAGAGAAAATCCCTCCATTTGGGTTATATCAAATTTAGTAAAAAAATCAATGGGAAGATAGGTTTGTAGTGAATTGAGTATTGGTTGCAGTGGCAGTGTTAGCGTAATGGTAATAGCAGCAACAGCAAGGCGGAACTGGTAAACGGATAATCAGAAACATTGAAAAAAGCGGTACCTTTCTCCTGGTACTGCTTTGAGCTAAAATTATTTAGAACTTGAGTTGAGCGGTTTCCCGATTTTTATAGGGATAGTGAAAAAGCGCTTTACTTATCCGGCAGCTGCCGAACAACTTAGAAATTGCCGGTTTTCCACCGAATGGGTAGCCAGTCCCGTACACGGAGTGTCGGAAAGGTAAAAACCTTACAATTTCTGTGTCTCCGACACTTTGCGTACGGGGCAGGCAGTGAGCGAAAATCGCTCAATTTGGGTTGAAATTTATTTTTTTATAATTTTTACTGATTCCTGGATACCCTCATTTTCAATTCTGACAATATACGTTCCATCCGGATATTGGCTCAGGTCTATTAAATGATACGCTACACCGTTCAAGTTACCCATAAATAGGATATTTCCGGCCATGTCAGTAACCGATAATCGCACATCATTTAAATTACCTTCCAGATAAATATTATCAGTAGTTGGATTGGGATATAAGGAAATACCAAGCTTATCAAGTGCAGCAATGTGAGTGGCTTCTGCTTTTTCCACTGTTACATCAAAACTGCATTCAGCTTCGTTACCAGCATCATCAGTTACTTTCCAGACCACCGCAGTAGTACCGACAGGAAATTCAGCATTATCCAATGTTGAGTTATTGTTAAAATCATTGATTATAGCTGGTATAGTACAATTATCACCGAAAGATTCCGGATCAAATTCCACACCGGAAACTGTGTAACCTGTCTCTGACTCATCTATTTCAATGCTTTGATTTCCAACGCAAGTAATCGTAGGTTTGGTAATATCCTCAACCGTAACATCAAAAGAAATATCGTCCGTATTACCCGCACCATCTGCTACAGTTAATGTAACTGTATTTATACCAAGTGAAACTAAAGTTCCGGCAACAGGACTTTGTGTAATATCCAGTTCGGAATCGCAGTTATCGGTAGCTGTTACATCGCCTGTAAAATCAGGCAGACCGGCTTCACAATTATCGTCTGCCTCCATAAACTGGTTGTCATGAGTTGATGTTATTACCGGGTTTTCATTATCCGCTACAACTACATTAAAGGATATTTCATCCACATTACCCGCATCATCCCTGACAGACAGGGTAACCTGAGTTGTTCCGGTAATAGTGTTACCCGCTGAAGGACTTTGTAAAACAGTCAAATCTGAATCGCAGTTGTCTGTAGCCGTAACATCCCCTGTATAATCCGGAAGAACTGCTTCACAGTTTTCTGTAGGATCCACTGTCTGATCGTTGTGGGTTGAAGTAATCTCTGGTAAAGTACCATCAAGAGTTGTAAAACTTACTTCATTGCCATAAGTTCTTGTGCCATTTGCAGTGACAAAAGCACGTACATAATAAGTCTGGCAATCTTCCAGGTCCGTCATAGAAGATGAAAATGTACCGACATTCGATACTTCCCCTTCATCAATATAATTATCAGCCAGGGTTGGCAAGCTTTCTGTACTCCAGCAAATACCATGTTCGCTTGGGTTTGATGTACCGATAGAGGTAATTTCTGCATTACCGGTGGCTGAATTGCTCCCTATGTTTGTTACATTGTGGGTAACTACAGAAGGAGATGATGCACCATCACTATAGACCACTATGTCATTTCCCGCATGGGAAAACACATAATTTTCCATGGCCTCGATTGCCCCATCTGAAGATCCGTAATATCCGGATTCAACCTCTTCAAGTATTGTAGGATCTGTAGGTGTTGTGATATCAAAATCAATAAAACCATCATTTGTTCCCACAAAAAGATGGTTCTCATAAATAGCAATATCTCCCAGTGCGGAATAGTCAGAAACAGATATTTCTTTAAGCACCGTTTTGGAGCTTAAATCTACCACTGTGAGATATTTATCTGAGATAGCTTCACTGGAAACGTAAGCATATTGTTTGTCACTGCTCAGCACCAGATTCTCCGGATCACCAGCAATATCTATGGATACATCTGACAGGTCGGATAAATTGCTATGGTCCACAATATAAAGGTTATAACCATCAATATGAGCAAGTGTGTTGTGATCAATGCCCTCGATGTCTTTTGTTACTCCTGTGTGGCCTTCAATATCATAAAATACAGGATTTGCCGGGTCGGAAATACCCATAGCCATTATACCCGACCAGCCAGATTCAACGAAAACGACATCGCCTGTTTTGTACATAGCCCAGGAATCAACTGAACGGACGCCATAATAATAAGAGTCATCGGGAACTTCCTTAATATGGTGGATTTGGGAGAAGCTTCCGGGATCGGAAAAGTCAAAAATAAACAAACCATCTTCCCCAACTACATACAACTTATCTCCCTCAAGAAGCATGTCTGAAAAATCCGTATCGGTATATTCCATTCTTTTCAGCAAATCCGGAGAAACGGGGTTGGTAACATCATAAACATCTATGAATCCATCAACAAATGAACCACAGGCAATAAGATAATTCCCTGACAATTCATAATCAGAAACATTTTCTGGCAAATCAGTCACAGTTGCCACTTCTGACCATGAATTCTGAGCTGAGAGCGCCAATGGCAAGAATAAACTACCAATGAACAGAAAGGTAAAAAACTTTTTCATATGCATAAGTTTATATTGAACATGAATATCATTAAACACGAAAAAGTTAACAAGGATGAATTCGTTAATGTTTGGATAAAAACTGTTCTAATTTCTTGTAAAAAACTGGATTTCAAATAAAAATAGCCTGGTATCAAAAACTGGTAAGATTTTGCTTATTCGTATTCTAAATTAGCAACCATTAGGTTTTTATACCAGGTGGTTCACTCTATGAAAAGTAATATGCAATGACCCTTCAAATGAATACAATGTCAGAGGTTTTACAGGCAATACGTATATCATAAACAATTAAAATGCAAATATTTTTTTTGTTTTATTCTTTTTATCAGTGGCTTAAATAAATTTTAAAAAAAATAGCCAAATACAACAGGCATAATGGTAAATAAGGCTATCCACATCACCATTTCATGAATGTAAAACGTTGCAAAACCCACTAGGGTTCCGATTAAATAGGCCAATAGAAAGTACTTGAATGCCAATAGAATATTTTTCATAGTACAGGTATATTTTATACAATCGGGTCTTTACAAAAATCCCTTCTTTTACAGGCTTTACAAAACTTGCCCATCCAGACTTCATCAAACTGGTTCATGATGGATTCAATCATCGTGGGATCTGTGGTAACAATACCCGATTCAAAATTCCGGGTATGGATGCTTTTTATCCCAGCTCCAGCCCCTGTAAGATTGGCCGAACCAGTATAGGCCAGCTTGCCGTCAATAATGATGTGTTTGAAATGCACCCTGGGACACAATTGCCGCTCCATATTTTCCCAAAGCAACGGGTACTTGTCAAAACTTTTCCTGAAATTCTCGCCCGGTTCCTTCGCATGCAGCAGGCGAATAGCTACTTTTTGCTTCACCAGATCATTAAGGACTTTCAAAAACGATTGAACAGAACCCTGATAATGTACGTGCAGATCTTTCAAATCAGCACTCCCCAGCCAGACAAAAGATTTTGCCCGGCTAACCGGCTCAACAACCTGTTTGTACATTTCTTCGTTTGTAATGAATTTTGTGCTCATGTAGCTTCTTTGCACTGTAAATAAAGATAAATTATTTCCTTCCTGAGTATATTCCCAGCCATTAAACCGAGGAGGATGCACTTCTTCCCAACCGATAAAGCTTCCACCCAACCAAAACAAACCAGACCATAAAAACGACCCACCACCATAAATAACCAATACCTAAAACCGGATAGAGGATTAAAGCAACAAATGCAGCAATGGCAGTCAGTATACCCAGCCACCCAGTCATTTTTTGAAAAACCCCCTTTAACATTACAAGGGAATAGATGAGTATACTCACCGCAAATACGGATTCGTAGAGTGGATTAAAAGCATTGTTAATCGCCAAAAGGGCATCGGCAGCAGCAACAGCCGTTAGTTTTTGAGTCATTCCGGCAGACTGAAAATTCTCTGCCAGATGGGTCAATCCCAGTAAAACAGGATAATAAGCTATAAACAGAATATGGCAGGTAACGGCTATAAGTGTTGCAATTAAAGCGTAACTTTTATTGACAGGCTTAAGTGCCATGAACAAAGCTGCAAATGCTATAATAGCCAGAAAGCTTGTTCCCAGGACAGTGGTCTGCAGAATCAACCAGGAAAATTTACCGGAAGAAATCAATTTAAGGACATCCAACCCACTTTTCATTTCACTCATTAGGGGATTGACCAGGTACATAACGCCCGGAACTATTATTGCAATAACTACATAAAGGATGGCAGACACACCGCCAGCTTTGTAGAGTCCGCTCCATGATGGATCGGGCTGTATTTGATTATTCATAAGCAAAATTTTAATAAAGTTAACCTGAGTTCGATTTAAAAACGAACGCTCAATATAGCTGGTATTCAGATAGCCCCCGCCTTTAGGTGGGGTCGTCTATAATAAAGAGCCAGTGATTTTTGTTTTTCATTATCAAATGTAAGTCAAATTATTTTAAAAATGATGTATCATAGGGTATATTTAGTCATCAGGGCGAAAAGACTCGAAGAAAACAGAAAAATTAATTGTCTAATTGCAACCCTTGCTTAAAGGTTGTTTCAGGTTTTCCAGGAAGAGTATTGGTTTCATCGGGATTACCCTTTCCGGGACTTTTCCAAAATACTCAGAGAAAATTGATAATAACCGGATTTTTTAGTACATTCACCAGAAAAACGGTATGAAGCAAAAATCCATTCAAATTAACGGCTTACAAATAGCTTGTTACGATAACGAAGCAAACAAACGACCCCTGGTTTTTATTCACGGAAATTCCCTCTCCTCTGAAACCTTTTCGCATCAGTTTTCAGATGATTTTTTGTCTGAGAATTTCCGGATCATCGCACCGGACATACCCGGCCATGGTAATTCTGACTGGGCCAAAGAACCCGGGAAAGTATATACCCATGACGGATTGTACGATTTTATTGTAAATTTTATTAAAGCCCTTGATTTAAACGAGGCTGTATTCGTAGGCCACTCTATGGGCGGTCATATGTTAATGGATCCCTGGGAAGAAATCAGTTACCATGCAGCCGGCCTGGTAATTTTTGGTGCTCCCCCCTTCACAAAGCCCCTGCAAATGGAACACAGTCATTACCAACATCCCGGTTTGGCTCTGGCATTTAAAAAAGGGCTGACAGATGCTGAAATGCATGAGCTGGCAAAAGCTTTTGTATTGAAAGACACTCCCGTTCCCGATGTTGTTATGGAAAGCATCAAGAAAACCGATCCTTCCATGCGGCCTACACTTGGAGCTTCATCCACACCGGATAACATCAAGGACGAAGCCACAATTATAAAGAATATTAAAGTGCCCGTCGCAGTACTCCACGGGGAAGGCGATCAGTTGATCAGACACACCTATTTTGACAGATTGGAGATTCCGGCTTTATGGAAAAATAAAGCCCAGTTGATTCTAAACGCCGGTCATTGTCCACAGGTGGAAAACCCAAATGAGTTTAACCGGCTGCTAATAGAATTTTTGCAGGAGAAAATTCTGTGACTGATGAGGTAGTTTCCTTTTAAACATACAGGATATTCGGGATATTTAAATTAGTAGTTTAACCACAGAGGAATCAGAGAAGACACGGAGGACCACAGAGAGGAATCTCTGAGTTCTCCGTAGCTTTTTAAAAATATCAAAGATTATCTGTAAAATCCTGCTTAGTGCTCTGATAGGTAATTGGAGAGTATCACGCAAAGACCGCCGACGAAGCGCCATGAACGCAAAGAATTAAAAAGCAAGAAGCTCTATAATGTTATCCCTAAGGGAATTTCTCCTTCGTTGCTTTTCACTTTCCAGATTTCATTTCATTACATCCAGGACTATAATTCACATACCTGAAGGCATTAAACAGAAATCAACAATCTGGATATAGTTACACACCGAAAAAATAAAAACACCTGTAATATCCAATATTCCATCATTCCACTATTCCAAACAAGTAATTTATGTGATTTTACCATTAGAAAAAGGAGTTCGCGACTATCCAATTCATAATTCATAATTC
>CAZPDP010000037.1:0-32949 GCA_964585385.1 uncultured Bacteroidales bacterium | reverse complement strand
ATCGGAACTCAAACAATATTTTATCCAAAATCCCTCCCTGCTTCCTTGATTTATGGCAAAATTTTATTATGCGGCAAGCTAAAGCAAAATGGGCAACTGTTGATAAAAGGGCGCGAAGGCCAGAAAAAATCGGCCGGGTTTGGGTGGGTGTGTGGGTAGGTAGGCTAATTTTTTCTAGCGTTTTTTTCTTTCTTTTTTTTGGCAATGAAAAAAAAGAAAAAATAAAGGGCCAATATAGTATCGATCTTACAACTATACATCCCCATATTGGAATTGAAGACAATAAATCGATTAGGAATATGTGTCGCGTTTAATATCTCACAGACATATAAAGGATTCAGTTCTTGGGTGTCCCAATGCGGAAAACAGGAAAAGCAACCCCAATATCATATTTCCCTTCTAAAGGTTAAGCAGTCCGACCTTTTTGGATTCTGTTTTGGTCTTTTCCCGAAAAACAATGATAAACTATAGAAGAAAGCCACCCGCCGCTTTTAGGAGAAGATTGCATTATTCATAATGGTTAGGAGTTACCGTTTGTAAGGTGTTTGTTTAATTTTTTAAGCAATGTTTTTGTATCGATGGGTTTGCTAATATAGTCATCGCAGCCTGCTGCGATGATTTTTTTTCTGTCGTGGCTCATTGCATAGGCTGTTTGAGCAATGATTATCGTATCCGGGTTTTCCTTTTTTCATATTGAATGCAACCTGTTTTCTGTGATGGTTATCAGCTTGTTAATCAGACACGCAGGTTGATATTTTTTGAATCGTTTACAATAATTAAAACCCACAGATGAGTAGTATGGACACCTAAAGGGTACCTACTTTCTGATATATTTAGCCATTATTGAAAGCAATGCAGAGGGATCTATCGGTTTTGTAATGTAATCAATGCATCCTGCTTTTAAGCAATTTTTCCTGTCCTCCTGCATGGCGTAGGCTGTCTGTGCAATAATCGGAATTTCGTCGTTCTTTTCTTTTATTTCCCTGGTCACCTCCCTGCCGTTTTTGTCGGGGAGCTGGATATCCATGAGGATCATGGAAAGGTCTTTGTTCTGGATAAATGCCTGGTATCCATCATTACCGCTTTGAGCAAACAGAACTTCAGCTCCTGTCTCTGCAAGTATTTCTTTCAGGTATTCACGACTTATTGGATCATCTTCCACAACAAGTATTTTGTGGTTTTTCCAGTTATACTTTATTATTTCAGAATGCTTTGTTTCTTCAACGGGTTGGTCTTTACCAGGTTTTTCAAAGGGGATGGCAAAATAAAAAGCAGAGCCTTTATCCACCATAGATTCTACCCAAATTTCACCATCCATAAGGCGAACAAGGTTTTGAGAAATGGCCAGGCCAAGTCCGGTTCCTTCGTATTTTCTGGCGGAAGATTCATCTGCCTGGCGGAAACGTCCAAATATATCTTCTTTTTTATCTTCCGGAATGCCAATGCCGGTATCTTCAACAAAGAATTCCAGTTTGTTTCTTTCCTTGTTTACTCTGTAACCAAACAGGATATAGCCACTTTCCGTAAATTTTATCGCATTACTCAGCAAATTCGTCAGTACCTGTTTTATCCTTGTCATATCGGCATATACGAAACTTTCATTGCGACTGAACGATTTTGAAATCTTTAGTTCCAGAGGGCTGTTTTCCGTGTTTTCTATTTCGGCTGCATAATAATTGTAAAGGTCATGAATCATGTCATTCAGGTTAAAAAGCTGCTTTTCTATTCTCAGTTGGTTGGCTTCAATTTTTGAAATATCGACAATATCATTTATGATTTGCAGCAAGTGTTTTGAACGGGAATGAATGATTTCAAGAAACTGATCCTGCTTCTCTTTTGGGAATTCGTTGTTTCTCAATAAGTCAGTAAAACCAATAATGCCGTTCATGGGTGTGCGGATTTCATGCGACATGTTGGCCAGGAATGCGGATTTCAGCCGGTCGCTTTCTTCTGCTTTTTCTTTGGATTCGAGCAGGTTTTTTTTGTATTCCTCTTCCTGCAGTTTTGATTGAAGGAGAGGGGCAAGGTAATTGCACAGTCTGTTTATTAGCTCTTTGTCGCTTTCATCATATCCATTTTTTTTGTTTGCCAGGGCAATCTGCCCGATAAGTTTTCCATTCAGCATAACCGGGGCAGCTATTGCCGAGGTAAGTTCCACATGACCTCTGGGTAGTTTCAGTCCGCTGTTTTGATAAAGTGTTTTCTTTTCTTTTAACGATTTACCCCATAGTCCGGCCCATGATTCTTTTGGGAAAACTATGCTTTTGTTATCAACCTGGCATTCAGTCCAAACATCTCTTGTTAAAGACTCAGAAACCAAATCCCCATTTTCATTAATGTAACCAAAATATCCGTATTTGCTCTGAAAGGCTTCTTTAACTATATCCAAAACATCTTTATAAAAATTATTGTCCCCTGTATTAATGAAGGCATTGGAAATTCTGTTCTTGATAAGCAATTCCTGCTCAGCTTTTTTTCTTTCCGTACTTTCCAGGATAATGCCTTTAAAGTGCGTTATATTCCCATTAGAATCACGCTGGATCCAGGTACGATCATCAACCCATTTTACCTCTCCGGATTTACTAACTATCCTGTATTCATGGCTAAAGTCACTGACTGTTGCATCTTTGCTGTATTGGATTAATTCGTTTACTATCCTGTCTAAATCATTTTTATGGATAATGTCAATGTATTGGACTTTGCCGGAGATGAAATCATCAACCTCGTAACCGTAAATCCTGGAAACATTGCCGGAAACGAATTCAACAGGCCAGTTTTCTTTGTTTTTCCAGAGAAAAGCCACAGCAGGACTTTTGTTTATGATATCATTGGCTTCGGAAAGTTGTATTTCAGTATTCTTTTTATCTGTGATATCAACACCAAGCGTATCCCAGATGACACTGCCGTTGTGTCCTTTTTGAGGAACTCCTCTTGCATGAATCCATTTAACTCTACCGTCGGGCATCTGTATCCGATGTTCGGTTTCCCATAATGAAAGGTTTCTCTGGGATTCTTTTATGGACTCTTTGTGTCTTTCCAAATCATCCGGATGGATACGTTCCCATAGTAAAGCTGTATTTCTGATGGCTTGGTCATGTGGAATCTCATATATCTTTTCGACGCTTTTACTCAAATAAAGCAATTCATCAGAACCATCAGGATTCAGTTTATATTTTAATACCAAACCCGGTATGTTTTCAGCAATATTACGAAATTTTTGTTCACTCTTTTTTAGTTCTTCAATCGTGTTTTTGAGTCTTTGGTTGGTACTGTTTAATTGCTCATTGAGCGAAATGTATTCTTCATTCTGAGCCTGTATTTCTTCGTTTTTCTCTTTAACCTGTTTCTGATGATCTATTTGTTCTGAAATGTCTCTTATTATGGCAATCATTTTTTTGCCATCCCTGGTATCAATGGCATTCAGGGTTATTTCTGTATCAAATAAACGACCATCTTTTGTCTTGTGCTTCCAGTAGAATTGCTGAATGTATCCCTGGAGTGCATTTTCTATGTATTTTTTCCCAGCCTCTGTTGAATTTTTTCCGTCGGGTTGCTTTTTGGGAGAAAGGTCTGCCGCCGGATCCTTTCCTGTTAGTTCTTCTTCTTTGCAGCCAAATAAGGTGGCTGCCTGTTTATTACAATCAATGATTTTCCTATCCATCAGAAAGAATCCTTCACCGGAATTTTCAAAAATGGTACGGTATTTCTCCTCGCTTTCCCGGATTTTCTCCTGTTGCATCTTTTTTTCAGTAATATCCATAATGGCTGAACGGATAATCTGATTTTCTTCCTGTTTTTCGATATCACTGTCTGTAACGCTTTCCAGGATTACATAGAACTTATCCTCATTTTCCTTTTTTAGTTGAAGTTCACAAGTCTCTTTTTTATTACTCTTGAGTACTTTTTTTATGTGAAAATAGAAAGTGTCTTGCGAGTCAGGATGAATGTATTTTGTCAATTTTTGATTCAGCAGTTCGGAGGGTTTCGTTTTCAGCATTTCAGCGCCTGTAACATTGACATCCTGAATCACTGAATCACTGTTTATTATGAAATATCCGTTTGGTGATTCATTAAACAGATCTGAGTATTTGTTGCGGGATATTTCTAGTTCATATTGAGTTATTTTCAACTCTTCATTTTGTTGTTCCAGCTCGATCTGATGAATGCTGAGTTCTTCAATCAGTGTTTCCAGATCTTTCTCATACAAGGATGAATCCTGAATCCCTTTTTGTTGCAATATGCTCTCTGCCTTTTTTCTGAGCTGTGTGCTTTTGCTGTTTATATCCATAATTGTTGCTTTACTTTCAGATTTGTTGATGACTTATTTTTCTTTCATTAGTCCTTTTTGCCATTTTCCCCGGGTTCAACTTCAATTTTTTCGACGGCAAATTCAAAATTGCCTTCTGTATCATATACCGGGTCAACTGTAACTTTGATGTGCTTTTTCAGATTGGGCTCCCAAAATTTATTCTGAACGGTAGCTTTTTCAGAAAGCCCCTTGCAGGTTACACATCGAACCGGTGGTTTTTTGGTTCCATGAATAATTTCGTAAGATTTCTTCTCCTTTATCTCCTTTTCGTTGACATTGAATAAATTGAGAAAAGCATTATTATATTGTAAGATCCGGTAATCATCACTGAGCAGGATAATGGCCTCGTTAATTGAGTTCACAGTGTATTCCCATATTCTGAGTTTTTTTTCGGCATGAAGACGATCGGTTATATCCCTTATGAGACCGACATTTGCTTGTATATTTCCCTTTGTGTCTTTCATCTGGAAAGTGCTGGTCTCCCCGTAAAAAGCTCTGCCTTCTTTATTTTTATAAGCTATTAACTTTATAAACCCATTTTGGTCTTCTTTCCCTTTTAATAATTTTCCCATTTCCTCAAAATCTTGTTCATTGGAATACAAAGTAGATGTTTTTTCTCCTGTGATTTCCTTCAGCTTGTATCCAAAGAGTTTCTCCAAAGCAGGATTGGCATCTGTAATTCTCCTGTTTTTGTCAGCTACAAGTATCGCATCTCTGTTGCTGTAAAAGAGGCTTCTGTATTTTTCCTCACTTTTCTTAATGGCTTCTTCTGCTTTTTTCAGAGTGGAAATATCAATAAAAGTTATAATAACGCCATCTACTGCATTTTCTGCGGTTCGGTAAGGAATAATCCGGATCAGGTACCATTTACCGTCCTTCCCGTAAATTTCTGCTTCATTGGGTTGGAGGTTGTCCAGTACAGTGCTTATGTCGTCTATGAAACCGGGATAGACGTGATTTAGCGAAATATGGTTGATTGGGCGACCTACATCTGAATCCCTGATATTGGTAATTTCAGAAGCAATATCGGTGAGTTTCCTTATATGCAGCTTGCTATCGATAAAAAGCGTGCCGATATTGGTGTTTTTCAGGAGGTTATTCATGTCGGCATTCAGTTGGGTGAGCTCGTCAATTTTATTTTGATGCTCTGCATTTACCGTATATAATTCTTCGTTTACACTTTGCAGTTCTTCATTAGTACTTTGCAATTCCTCATTAGAGGCTATAAGCTCTTCATTGGAGGATTGCAGCTCTTCATTGGATGTTTCCAGCTCTTCCACTGTAGCCTGGAGGCTTTCCTTAGTATATTGGAGTTCCTGTTCCAGTTCATTGATTCGTTCCTGGTACTGGTCATCCAGGTCTACCTTTTCCGACTCTTTTTCATCAGGTAACGGTTCCCGTTCTTCTTCAACCTGGAAACTAACCATGAAATAAATTTCCCTGGTTTTTTTATCGTCCAGTCTTCTTCCGCTGATTGTTACAGGCTTTTTGTCCATGTTTTCAAAACGGATACTTTCATATACAACCTGCTGGTTTTTCTTTTTGGCTTTTCTTAACAGACTGCTCACCAGGGCTCCCTGTTTTTCAGGCAGCATATTGAGAATGTTTAAACTGACCTGGCCTACCGGGAGCGTGAGAAATTTACTGACATTGTGGATGGTATGCACTATGTTGTAATTTTCATCAAGGATAACCGAAGGTGGGACGTATTCACTCAGCAGTTCATCAAAAATATTATCCAGCTTGGGTATCGAGGTTTTGGACTGGCTGAAATAGGTCCCTGCATTTTTTAAGTCGCGTTGTTTCTTTGAAACGGCAGGTATTCTAAATGCTTCCGCTACTGGTGGTTTGTATCCGGGTTGATATTTGTAAATTTTGGCTTTGTTATCAACAGTGGTGAAACCGTTTGATAAATTACCCACCGATTCGCTGCTTCCAAGAAACAGGTAAGCCTCCTTGTTCAGAGCAAAGTAAAGCATAGAGAGGATTTTCTGCTGAACATCGTTGTTGAGATAAATAAGCATGTTCCTGCAGGAAATCAGGTCGATTTTTGAGAAAGGAGGATCTTTCAGGATATTGTGTGAAGCGAAAACCACCATACTGCGTATTCTTTCGTTTACCTGGTATCCCTCATTTTTCGGGGTAAAATATTTTTTTAGCCGTTCCGGTGAGATATCTGAAATGATGTTTTCGGGATAAAGACCAACGCCTGCAAACTCAATGGAATCCATGTCCAGGTCAGTGGCAAAAAGTTTTACTTCACGGTTTATGTCATGTTCCTCCATGAATTCGGAAATCTGTATAGCCAGGGAATAAGCCTCTTCTCCGGTTGAACAGCCTATGGACCAGATTCGCAGCGGCGTTTTATTATTCCCATTTGTAATGATTTCAGGAAAGACCTTCTCCTTTAATGCAGCAAATGATTCTGAATCTCTGAAAAAACGAGTAACACCGATGAGCAAATCTTTATAAAGAATGTTAACTTCCCGTTTGTTACCGGATAGAAAATCAACATAATCCGATATATTGTCGTACCGGTTGATGCTGATACGCTTTTCAAGCCTGCGTACGATAGTGCTTTGTTTGTAATTGGTAAAATCGATTCCCGTTACATCCCTGATAATCATGATAATTTTGGAGAGATAGTCTTCCTCCTGGGAGATTTGGTTTTCAATATTTTTGGTTTTCTGAATGAAGGGGTGTTTTATATAATTGATAAGGGCTTCGGGCATTTCACCGGGGGTAAGGATATAATCTACTATGCCTGTGGAGATGGAACTTCTGGGCATTCCGTCAAATTTCGCGGAGCGGTCGTCCTGGACGATCACCATTCCACCATTTTCTTTGATTGCCCGAATTCCAAGCGTTCCGTCGCTTCCCGTACCTGATAAAATAACGCCAATCGCATTTTTTCCCTGGTCTTCGGCCAGGCTTCTCATAAATATGTCGATAGGCAGATTCATTCCTCTTGCATGGTCCTGATCGGTCAGAAACAGCTTTCCATGAAAGATGGTCATGTTTTTTCTCGGGGTGATAAGGTATATATGGTTTGGCTTAACCTCCATTCCATCTTTAACCCTGTGGATTTTCATATGGGTATAACGTGCCAGGAGTTCATCCATAAGGCTTTTATAATCAGGGGAGAGGTGCTGGATAATGACAAAAGCAACGCCCGGGTTGTCAGGGGTATTTTTGAAAAACTCCTGGAGAGCTTCCAGTCCGCCTGCTGAAGCTCCAATTCCAATAACAGAAAAATCCAGGTGGCTCTCAACGGATTCTGCTACCGGGTTTTTTGCAGGGTTCCCGGATGGTATTTCCTGTTGTGTATTGTCATTATTCATTAGTATTGGATCTTGCTTAATTTAATGAGTTAACTTATTGTCAGAATGCTGCAATCCTTGTAATTTACGAATAGTGAGCCGATTCCGTTATAGGAAAAGCGATTAATAAAATATAGGAAAGCATCCGGCACAAGTGTAGGAATATTCTCACATACAAAACATCGACAGAATAATGTTTTTAGGTTAGGATTATACTAATAAGTTATTTATTCATATTCTAAATTAATTCTGTTTAACATATTCTAAAATTTGATATGGTGAATGAGAATAGCCCCATCCTTTAGGATGGTGGTGTAGTCAATATCATAGTCCATGATTAGTGGTATAAAAAATTTTGTAACTTTTAAAATCATTGTTGTCCGGTAAAGTTCAAAACAGAATCCATAAAGTTCGATTTGTTTAACCTCTACGAGGTAAAAAAATATATTGGGGTTCTTTTTCTACAATAATTTAACTCCTACGGAGTATTTTTCCGCGAAGCGGATAAAGTATTGTAGATTAAATGTTTGGATATATCTGATTTTCCCCGGAGGGGATAAACAATTTTTCACCGGACACTACTGTTTTAGAATACAAATTTTTTATACCGTTTATTTGCTTAATTCTTTATCTATTCTGATCAAAAAAGATAATTTGTTAAAGTAGAATTAAAGCAAGTCTTTTTCCATTACATATTTAATAAGGTCTGAATTGGTCTTCATATTCATTTTTTTGAGAATTCTTGAGCGATAAGTACTGATGGTTTTAACGCTTAATGAGAGTTGTTTTCCAATTTCGGTTAAAGATTTGCCCTGGGCAATTTTTATCAATACCTCGTATTCTCTGTCGGTAAGATTCTGGTGGGTTTGAGAGCGTGAACCTCCGTTTAAAAAGTTTGCAAGTTCTTCTGCCAGGTTAGCATTTATGTATCTTTTTCCCCGGTTTATTATTCGGATGGCATTAATCATTTCCTCAGGAGCGCTCTCTTTGGTAAGGTATCCGGAAGCGCCTGATTTCATAACCCTCAACGCATATTGGTTTTCCGGGTACATGCTTAAAATCAGGACCGGCAATTGGGGATGAGTCTGTTTTATTTGTTTCAGGGCATCCACCCCGCTTCTGCCAGGCAGAGAAATATCCAGTACAACCATGTCATATTCTTCCTGCTGAAGTTTTTGGAACATCTCTTCAGCATTTTTAGCTTCACCCTTCACGGCAATGTCATCTGTTTCTTCAAGAATTTGCCTGATACCTTTCCTGACGATGGTATGATCATCTACTAAAAGCACATTAATCATATTACATTGTTTTCTTTAGCGGTAAATTTATACTGATCCGTGTTCCATTACCGGGAATTTTTTCAATATTTAATTCGCCATTTAAAATATGAACCCTTTCTTCCATGCCTATTATGCCCATTTTCCCTGGTTGGTTTTTTTCTTTTTCTGTAATTCCCCTGCCATTATCCTCAATGGTTAATTGCAGGATCTTCTCATCCTTTTCAAGTTTTATATTGACCCGGTTTGCCTTCGCATGCCTGTATACATTGGTCAGAGTTTCCTGGAGGATGCGGAAAAGGGTTATAGAGGTTTTGCTGTCCAGTTCAATTTCGTCTTCCGGCAGGTTTAATTGACATTCAATATTGCTTTTTTGCTCAAATTCACGGACATACCATTCTATTGCTGCCTGTAAACCCATTTCGTCAATTATCCTCGGATGTAGTTCAGTAGAAAGCTTTTTCACTTTCTGAAGAACAGTATTGGTTAGTTGGATGGTTTCGAGCGCTTTCGACCTGACTTTCATATTCTGGGTTCCCACTTGTTTTTTTATCCAGTCAAGTCCCATGTGGATGGCTGTCAGATACTGGCCGAGATCATCGTGTATTTCACGGGCTATGTAGTTTCTTTCTTTTTCAATCAGGTCCTGTTGGTACTCTGAAAGATTTTTGATGCGTTTGTGTGATCTTTCCAAATCTTCCCGGGCTTTCACAAGATGTGTAATGTCTGATAGTATGGCATAATAACCGGTAACCTGGTTTTCATCATCGTAAGTAGGTATGAGCAGGCCTTCCATGTGCAAATCCATTCCATTTTTGTAGTGAAAATGCTCTCTGTATTGGACTTTTTCTCCATTAAAAACTTTATCCAGGTAGGGTCTGGCTTTTTTATACGATTCCTCACCAATAACCTCCGGAAGTTTTTTTCCAATAATATCTTCCTCTCTCAAATCGAATCGTTCCTGGTAGGTTTTGTTTACAAACCTGTATGTGAGATTTTTATCCGTGAAGGAAACGAACTGGGGCAGTGAATTGACAATCTTTCGGAATTTTTCCTCGCTTTTCAGGAGCGCTTCTTTTGCTTTTACCCGTTCGGTAATATCATGTATAATGGAATAAAGGTATCTGTTATTATCAATTTCCAGTGGGGTACTGTGCACTTCCACATGTCTTATTTCTGCACTGGCAAGTTTGTGGCGGAAGTGAAAATGATTTTTATTCTTATGGTAGGCCTTTTTCATCTCCTGGTTCACTTCCTGGTTAGTCAATTGGTTAATTTTTCGGATGTTTTTTGTTTCCAGGTTTTGGTAACCGTAATAGGATTTTGCCTTTTTATTTGCACGGATAATAGCGCCTGTTTCCGGGTCGATGAGCAATTTAACCGCATTGCTCTCATCAAAGAACATCCTGAATTTCTTTTCGCTTTTGCTAAGCTCTTCTTCTGCTTTTTTTCTTTCCGTGATGTCTTCACCAACTTCCAGTATACCTTTTATTGTATTGTCTTCTTTTACTGGGTAAGCATGAACTTTATAGATTTTATCACCCAGGGGAATTGTGGACACTTCTTTTTCTCCTGATTTCAAGGTTTTAACAGCCGGACAATCCGGGCAGGGTTCGTCACTGTTATGCCAGAACTTGTAACAATGCTTATTTATAAACTCTTCTTCCTTTTTGTTGATAAGGTTCAGGGCAGCCTGGTTAGTCCATTGAACCCTAAGATCCGTGTCCATATACAACAATTTTTCTCCCATTGTCTCCAGGATCAGTGATTTCTGTGCTTCCGATTCTTTGAGTTTCTGTTCTGCCTCTTTTCTATGGGTAATGTCCTCCACTATACCCTCAAGATACTCAATGTTGCCATGGATATCTTTCACAGTTTTTAATATTAAATTGGCTGTGAAATGTTTTCCGTCCTTTTTTCGATAGACATTTTCATATCTCTGTACTCCCTGTTTAATTTCTGCTTCTTCAACAATCTCCTTTCTTTTTTCAGAATTAACGTAGATTTCTTTTGAGATATCCTGAATAGAATTTATTACCTCCTCAGGAGTATTGTATCCGAGCATTTTTGCCAGTGCAGGATTTACCTCGAGAAATTTACCCCGGGGAGTAGTGCGGAAGATTCCGATTGGTGAATTGTTAAAAATGTTTCTGAATTTTTCCTCGCTTTCTTTTAATGCTTTCTGCATTTTTTTTCTTTCAGTAAAATCTATGCAAGACCCGATATAGCCCAGAAAGTTTTCGTTATCATCGTACATGGGTGTACCAATATCATAAATCCAGCGGTATTCATTGTTATTATTGAGAAGCCTGTATTCCAGCTCGAAACTTTCCCTGTTTTTAAAAGACTTGAGATATTTGTTGATGGTATTCTTTTTGTCTTCCTGGTGTAGCCCGTCAGTCCATCCCATTCCTTTTTCCTGCTCCATTGTTCTGCCGCGAAGATTAAGCCATCTTTGATTGAAATACGTGCAAAGCCCTGTTGTGTCAGACATCCAGATATATACGGGTGAAAATTCGGCCAGTTTACGAAATTTTTCTTCATTGATGGTCGCGGCTTCCTGGGCCTTTTTTCTTTTTACCACCTCTGCTCTCAATTTCTGATTCACAATTTCCAGGTTGTTCCGGGCAGCATATAAAGACCGTAAAATCGGTCGAATATTGATTATTCCGTAAAGCATCAGGATGGAAATCGCCAGGGCTACAATTTCAGCATAGATGTTAACTGTTGCGGATGCACCATCTGATAGTAGGTTTTGAAAAGAAACGATGCGGCGTATAGCCATCAGGCAGATTGCTGTTGCCAGCGCCAGCCAACCCCAAAAGTAGCCTGTGGTTTTTATTAGCCGGAGCGCAACGATGGCTGAGGTAATCTGTAAACCAATTGAGACGAGTAATATTAGTTTAACTGCTATCATACAGGATTGTTGACTCAAATTATTTTACATGAAACAAGGAACTTTCCTGGAATATATTGAGTTTGTTGGTTTTTTCGTATACTTTAATCTGAATAATGCTGTGAATTTAACAGTCTTATTTGGATTACTGCAAGTTCTCAAGAATTTATTTCTAAAAAAAACTGTTGATCAAATATAATTAGATACTAATCAAATAATTTCAAATAGTCAGCGTATTCCTTTACGCTTTAAAAGGAGCAGTATATTGACAGTATTAATTTAAACAATGGACTTTACTGATTTGTTTTTATGAGTGAATCAAAAAGTGAAGTTTTATGGAAAACTGGAAAGAAAGTGCACAGGAGCTTACCAAGACGTTTAATTTCAGAGATTTTGTACAGGCTGTTGATTTTGTCAACAAGGTAAAGGATATTGCGGAAACTTATCAGCATCACCCAGATGTATTCATTCATTCGTACAATAAAGTAAAAATTACACTCACAACCCACAGTGAGGGCCGGGTAACAGATAAAGATTATAAGGTTGCGCAGGAGATTGATAAGCTGGAGGGATAGGGAGTAGGGATGGCGGATACCAGATGCCGGATACCAGATACCAGATGCCGGATACCGGAAATATAAGTTATTCGAGCATTAGCGGCTATTCAAGAATGAAGAATTATGAATGATGAATTGAGAATGAAGTTGAGAGCTTCTTGGTGCATCTTTGAGTTTTTCTTTTTTAGTGGCTGCTATTCAATGAGAAATGAACAATTGATGGCGGATACCAGATGGCGGATACCGGATGCCGGATACCGGTTACCTGATGCCTGATGCCTGAAATATAAGTTATTCGCGCATTAGCGGCTATTCAAACATAGAATAACCTCGTTCACTCAAACAATTCCAGTATTTCCTCTTTGGACAGATTTCCCAGTCGTTCTTTCGGTTTGATAAAGGATTCGGCAAGCCTGGCTTTTTTCGACTGCAATTTCTGGATTTTTTCTTCCACGGTATCCAGGCTGATAAACCGGTATATCATTACTTTTTTGTCTTGTCCGATGCGGTGCGCCCTGTTGATGGCTTGTTCCTCCACAGCCGGGTTCCACCAGGGATCCAGTATCATGACATAATCAGCGGCTGTCAGATTCAATCCGAACCCACCGGCTTTGATTTGGATGAGAAATACCTGGCAGCCATTGTTCTGGAACGCGTTTACAGCCTCCTGCCTGTCATAGGTTTCTCCGGTAAGTATGGTGTAGCTGTTTCCGTTTTGATGTAAGTAATTTTCTACCAACCTTAAATGCTTTTTATAGGAAGAAAATACCAGTACTTTATGCCCCTCTGAGATTAAACTTTCGAGGTAGTCGGTTATTTCAATAAACTTCCCTGACTCGCCCTGGTAATCTTCATCAATCATCAAGGGGTGGTTTGCTGTTTGTCTTAATTTGCTGAGTCCGTCGAGAATATGGAGGGTGTTCCTGTCTTCCGTGTTTTCGATTTGCTCTAAAATGCTGTTTCTTATTCTCGATTTTTCACTTTCGTATAGTGAATATTGCTTTTCAGTCATTTCACAATAGATAACCTGTTCCATTTTTTCAGGCAGTTCTTTGGCCACCTGGTGTTTGGTTCTTCTCAGGATAAACGGGCTGATTATCGTATTGAGTTTTTCTTCTTTACGTTGGTCTTTGTATTTTTCTATGGGTATCAGAAATTCGTTCCTGAAAAAATTATAGTTTCCCAATAATCCTTTGTTGAGAAAGTTAAGCTGGGCCCATAAATCAGATAAAGAATTCTCGATGGGTGTGCCTGTGAGAACCAGTTTATGATGGCTTTTCAACTCATTGACAGCCCTGTATATTTTTGAAGCCGGATTTTTGATGTATTGACTTTCGTCCAGGATAATATAATAAAAGGAAACTTTTGAGAGGGCTTCAAAATCATTCCTGACAATACCATAAGTAGTAAGCACAATATCATACTTATAGAATTCCAGGGGGTGAGTGGTTCTGTTAATTCCTGTATGTTTGTAAATGGAGAGCCAGGGGGTGAATTTTTTAATTTCATTCATCCAGTTATGAATAAGAGAAGTAGGCATGACAATGAGAAAAGTGGGTGTCACTTCTTTAGTTTGTTTTTCTTCATCTTGTTTATCGAAAAAGTTTAATTGTCTGAGTTTGTTTAAATGTTTTGTTTCCACCTGCATTGAGGGCACTTCTTCTTTTATTTTTGAAAGCAGGGTAAGGGCCTGGATTGTTTTTCCAAGTCCCATATCATCTGCCAGGCAACCTCCGAAGTGATGTTTGTGAAGCATGTGCATCCAGTGGAATCCTGTTTTCTGATAGGACCGCAAAACCTGTCCAAGCCGGGAGGGAATGGCAATAGGCGGGGCCTCCTCTTGTAATGATTTTGACAGGTCTTTTAACCGCTTAATATAGGGGTCTGTACCTTCGGGAAACTGATTATCTATAATTTTAAAGTGATGCTTATTAACCAGGAGGTTTTTATCTTTGATTTTACCAAATTTGAATAAATCGGGGTACCTTTCAAACCATTCTTCCGGCAAAAGGGCGTATGTTCCATCTGGTAGCTTTATTTCCCGGTTATCATCTAAAATATAGTCTTTTAGTTGTATAAACGGAATTCTGAACCCTTTTACAACAACCTCAGCTTTGATGTCAAACCAGTCCTGTTTCTCCTCTGTTTTAACAGAAATTGCAGGCTCTTCGAAGGTAAATTGTTGTGAAAAAAATTTCTGCCGGATTTCAATACCCCATTGTTCGATTTCCTGGTAGTGTTCTTTTAGCCAGTCTATTAAGAAGTGTAGTTTCGATGAGGGTTCCGAAGGTGTTTTTTCTTCCGTTTCAGGATAAAAATGGCTTTCACCTGTGAGGCTTAATCCCGAATTTTTGAGAAAATCAAGTATTTCTTTCTCCCATTCTGCATCCCGGGTGATTTTTTTGAATTTATATGAAGCTCCTGAAGTATCCAGTTCAACACTGATTTGCTGTTTTTCTAAAGCATAAAAACTATGTTTCCCGTAGTGAAATGTAAGAATGAAAGCGGGGAATCCCTTTAAATCTTCCTCAAGGGAGAGAACGGCTTTTTTGTCAGGATTGGCCTTCTCTATATCAAAGCCGACAGGATTTACAGCGTATTTTTTAATGTTTTGAAGAGCGAAAGTTTCAAACCATTTCTTTTCAAAGTTGGGGGGTACCGTGATGTATTCCTTTTTGAAAAAAGGGAGTAGTTTTTTTGCATCCAGCTCAGGAAAAGCAAAAAGTGTATTATCAACGACAATCCGACAAGGTTCGTTTACAAGGATCGTATAGGATGTGTCCAGCAATTTTATTTCTTTATTATCCTGTTTTATCGATAGAAAATATCGCGTCTCATGGTGGTCCTTTATAATGTTAAAAACTGTTTCAGCAAAATTTTCACGAATAAAAACCCGGTTGTCCCGGTTAATAAAACGATGCTTATCCTTAAAATAAACCTCGATATCTGCTTCGCCTAGAATGTCGGTTATTTTTACCAGTCTTTTTTCAATAAAAGGCCTGATTTTTTTATCTGCTTCTTCTTTTTTCAGCTTAGTGAGGAAGTCCTTGGTATTTTTATGTTTTACAGACTTAAATATTTTGAAGAGGTTTTTTTCACTGTATTCCTGTGTTATCTGGAATATTTGCTTTTGTTTGTCATTCAGGAGGGTTTCGTATTTTGAGATATTATGTTCACTAATTTGAGCTTCAATTGGATAAAACCCTTTATCCTTTGGTTTTTGTATAAGAAAAGGTTTGGCCAGATACCCCAAAAGAGTGTCAAAAGTTATTCCAACTATAAAATCAACCTGCATGCCTTACTAATTTCAGAATAAACAAATCTGTAAAATTAAAATAACTCAGTATTTATGTTTCAATTCAGAAAAGAAAATTGTATTTTTATTATTAGTTCACTAAATTACAATTTGTTATATTGATAAGCCTGAAGGGTTTTATTTGCATTTAATTGAATCTTCAAATAAAACTTTCTGTTTTTCATTACGTATTTTATTTAAACTATCTGGAATATGGTTCAGAAGCCTACATATGAAGAATTAGAGCTGCAACTAAAACAATTGCAGCAAAAATTTGACAACCAAATTCAACAAGAGAAGCATCGTTATAAAACGTTATTTGATAATACAGGGACTGCAATTTGTATTTTCGGCAATGATGGAATCATTACCCTTTGCAACAAGGAGTTTGAAAATCTTGCAGGTATTTCCCGGCAGGAAATTGAAGGGAAAAAGAAATGGTCTGAATTTGTAGACAAGGAAGATCTGCAAGCGATGCAGACCTATCATGAGCAACGAAGTGAAAGGACCGGTGATCCACCAGGAGAATATGAGTTTGTTTTTATTACGGATAAAGGTGAAAGAAGAAACATTTACCTGAATCTTGGAATGGTTTCGGAAACAAAAGAAAGGGTAGCCTCATTAACGGATATAACCCCACTTAAAGAGGCAAAGAATAAATTGGTAGAAACCAACAGGGTGTTGGAAACATTGATTGCCAATCTCCCTGGTATGGCTTACAGGTGCAGGAATATAGAAGACTGGGAAATGCTGTACATCAGTGAAGGGTGCAGGAGAGTTACAGGGTATGAGCCCTCTACCTTTATAAGCAGTAAAGAACTTGGTTACGCTGATATCATTCACCCTGATGACCAGCAAAATGTGTGGGAGAATGTTCAGAACTCAATAAAAGAGAACAATCATTTTGAAGTAGAGTACCGCATTTTTGCAGCCGATAATTCCGTAAGATGGATTTGGGAAAGAGGAAAAAAAGTTGGAAAGGATCCGACAGGAGTAGAGTACCTGGAAGGTTTCATCATGGATATTACGGAACGAAAGAAAGCCCAGGAAGCAATCAGGGAAAGCGAGGAAAAATACCGGGTGCTGGCAGAAACAGCACAAGATATTATTTGCATTCATGACCTGAAAGGAACAATCTTATACCTGAACAGTGCGGGTCTGAATTTCCTTAGCGGGGAGAAACAGGAGAATATAATAGGAAAAAATATTTTTGATTATCTCCCTTCGGAATACAATGTGTCCGCACAAAAGAGAAAGGAATTGCGCATTAAGGGATACAAGGATAAATTTATCTACGAAACCGTTTTTGACCGTGATAATGGAAAAAAGATTCCTGTAGAAGTAAGTTCTTCTTTCATAAAGAAAAAAGACAAAGAAGAAGTGTTGTTGATTGCCCGCGATATGACCAAAAGAAAAGAAGCGGAGCAGGAACTTGCAGAAAGGGAGGAGAAATACCGTGGCTTGTTTGAAACGACCGGAACCGCGACAATAGTCTACGATCAGGATAAAATAATAAAGATGTGTAACAAGAAGTTTGAGGAGTTGTATGGCAAAAGCAGGGAGAATATCATAGACAAAATCAGATGGACAGATTTTGTACATCAGGAGGATCTGGTATGGATGAAAGAATATCACAGGCTAAGAGGTACCGGGTCGAAGAAACCTCCTACGGAATATGAGTTTAGGTTTAAAAGAGCCAATGGTGAGATTAGAATCGTATACCACTCTGTAAAATTTTTCCCGGACACAAAGGAACGCATCGCTTCCTTTGCAGATATTACACAGCTTAAAGAAGCTGAAAAAGCGCTCAGAATCAGTGAGGAAAGACTGAAGCTTGCTATTGAAGGAGGTGAGCTGGGTCTGTGGGACTGGAATATTCAAGCGGGGGAAGTCTTTTTCAATCATCGCTGGGCGAATATGCTGGGTTATTCACTGGATGAATTACCTAAAAGTGCAGGTACCTGGCAAAGCCTGGTGCACACTGAAGACTGGCCGGCTGTAGAACATGAACTTAACAATCATTTAGAAGGAAAAACGGATACTTACTCTACTGAACACAGGTTAAGAACGAAAAAAGGAGGCTATCGATGGATTTTGGATACCGGTACGGTGGTTTCCAGGAGTGAGAATGGCAAGCCCCTTAGGATGGTGGGTATACACAAGGATGTTACTGAACGAAAAGAAGCAGAGATTAGATTAAAAAACTGGAGTAAAGAACTTGAGGAGAGAGTCCAACTCCGAACGGCACAATTGAGGGAAACAAACAAGGAGCTGGAATCATTCTCCTACAGCGTTTCTCATGATTTAAAAGCGCCTCTCAGAGCTATAGACGGTTTTTCCAAGGTACTTGAAGAGGATTATAAACCTCAGTTGGATGAAGAGGCTAACAGATATCTGAATATCATACGATCCAATACATTCAAAATGAATCGCCTTATAACTGATTTGCTGGATTTTTCAAGACTGGGCAGGAAATCCCTGGAATTACAGGAAATTCAGACTAAAGACCTGGTTGCAGAAATTTACGAAGAATTAAAACCTGATATTGAAAATCAGAATCACGAGTTTATTTTGAAAGAGCTTTCCTCTATAAAGGCCGATAAGTCTATGTTGAAAATTGTATTTACAAATTTGATTTCCAATGCTTTTAAATTCTCAGCTTCGCGAAAATATCCGGTTGTTGAGATTGGTGAAATTAACGATGGTGAGAAAAATATTTTCTATGTCAGGGATAATGGGATTGGTTTTAAAATGGAATATGCGAATAAAGTTTTTGATACGTTTCAGCGTCTTCATAATGAACAAGAATATAAGGGTTCGGGTATAGGATTAAGTCTTGTGCAAAGGGTTATAAACAAGCATGAAGGAAAGATCTGGGCAGAAGCTGAGCCTTCAAAAGGCGCTACATTTTATTTTTTTCTCTCCCGAATTGAAAATCAGGAAAAGAATAAGTAATTTAGCCTGCATTGTTCATGAATTATTCGGGTTAGAACACTTTTCTAAATTACATTGTAACAGATTATGGATAATAACAAAGAAGTTTTGCTGGTTGAGGATAATGAGAATGATGCCGAATTAACGCTCCGCGCTTTCCGGAAGAAGAACCTGGTTAACTGCATTACACATCTGAAAGATGGAGAAGAAGCGCTTGACTATATCTTCTGCAAAGGAAATTATCAAACACGCAACAGCAAAACAAAACCTTGCTTTGTGGTACTCGATATAAAATTACCTAAAGTCAGCGGTCTGGATGTCTTAAGAGAAATAAGAAACAATAAAAACACAAAGTATTTACCGGTAGTCATGCTGACTTCTTCAAACGAAGAAAAGGATAAACTGGAAAGTTATGAACGGGGGGCTAATAGCTACGTGGTTAAACCGGTTGATTTCAATCAATTTATGAGTGACATTGAACAATTGGGTGCTTATTGGCTTTCTTTGAATAAACAACCGTCTTAATCATTTTACAGTTCAATTTCTATGAATAAACCTTTAACCATACTACTTCTTGAAGATAATCCTTCTGATGCTGAATTGATAAAAATTGAAATAAAGAAGTCAGATTTGAATGTCAAAGAATTTGTTATTTCAGACAGCGAAGATAGTTTTAAACGAAATTTAACCGAATCACAACCCGATATCATACTTTCAGATTACAGCCTGCCCCAGTTTAATGCACTTGAAGCCCTTGAACTTGTCAAGCAGGAGTCCCCTAATTTGCCATTTATAGTAGTAACAGGAACGCTCGATGAAGAAACGGCAGTTGATACCATCAAATCAGGAGCCTGGGATTATGTGCTAAAGGAAAAACTGGTTAGGCTGGTTCCGGCAATAGATAATGCCTTAAAGCTTAAGAAACAACAGGAGAAAGCCCTGGAGGCTGAGAAAGAGATAAAATACCTGAAAGAGTTCAATGAGACGATTGTCAATACAATGAGCCACGGTATTCTGGTTGAAGATAAGCAAGGGAAAATTGTTTTTGTCAATCCTGCCTTCGAAGAACTTTCTGAATATAAAAAGTCAGAATTGATTGGAAAAGAATGGGATATACTTGTCAATAAGGAGAACAAGAGGGTTATTTATGAGATTATAGGCAATAGAAAGGTAGGTGATTCCTCGGATTATGAAGTAGAGTTAATATCTAAAAACGGGCAGTCTGTTCCTGTATATGTCAGTAGCAACAGTCTTGTCAAGGATGGGAAGTTTGACGGGGTTTTGGTGGTTTTTAACGATATAAGACCTTTAAAGCAAAAAGAGGAAGAATTGAGGAAGGCCAAAGAAAAAGCAGAAGAATCAGACCGGCTCAAATCCGAATTCCTCGCTAACATGTCTCATGAGATACGAACTCCGATGAACGGGATTATGGGTTTTGCAACTATTCTCAAGCAGGAAGGTTCGGATAAAGACAACTGGAAACACTATGTAGACGTGATTTATCAGAGCTCAAGTCAGTTGCTTAGACTTATAAATGATATAGTTGATTTTTCAAAGATTCAGGCCGGACAGATGAATGTTGAGGAGGAAGAAGTTGATATTGCTGATCTCCTGCATTCAACGAAAGAGCTGTTTGAAGAGAAAAGAAACAGGGACGGCAAAGAAAATATTGAATTAAAAATTAATATAGATAGCAGGTTAGAGAAAGAGTTTGTAAAAACAGATTTGCGAAAGTTGAAACAGGTCCTGTCAAACCTGGTCGAAAATGCTTTAAAATTCACTTCAGAAGGAGAAATCGAGATTGGATGTCACGTATTGAACAGTGATATGAAATTTTATGTGAAAGATACCGGGATGGGTATTTCAAAAGAAAACCATCAAATGATTTTTGAAAAATTCAGGCAGGTTGATTCTTCATCTGTCCGTGAATTTGGAGGGACCGGCCTGGGACTGACCATATCAAAGACACTGGTTGAAATGCTTGGGGGAAAGATATGGCTTGAATCTGAACTGGGTACAGGGACTACATTTTATTTCACCATTCCCTATATAAAAACACAAAAAACCGAAACCTCTCATGAAATGAATATTGAAGATGTTGATTTTAAAAACAAAACAATCCTTGTTGTGGAAGATGATTATACCAGTTACCTGTATTTCGAAAATCTCCTTGAACTCACTGGTGTAACTTTGCTTCATGCTGCCAGTGCAGAAAAAGGCTGGGAATATTTCAACAGTGAAAACATTGATTTGATTTTAATGGATGTCCGGCTTGAAGGGGCATCCGGTCTGGAACTGACACGTAAAATCAGGCAAAAGAACAAGAATATTCCAATTATAGCCCAAACGGCTTATGCTATGTCAGATGACAGAAAGAAGTGCCTGGAGGCCGGATGCAACGATTATCTTGCCAAACCCATAGAAATTGAAGATTTCTTTCGGAAATTATTTCAATTCCTTAAATAATGTTATAACCCACTGAGAAAAAGTTTTCGCTAAATTCTCCGAATAATTAACTTCGTTGAGGGCTTCGCCGTTCATGAATTATTCCTGTCTCCGACAGCGGTTATTATTTGGCTATGACTTTCTTTGGGTTGGCTTTGGGTCTCTGTGACATGGCAAAAAGAGAATGCCATGAAGACTCTGAAACTTTAATTACTTTTTAGACAGCCTCTTAAAAAGTCGCGGAGCGACGATATTATGGTAGATATAAGATATAAACAATTCATAAAAGTGCCGTTGGACACGATATTATTAATTTCAGTTGGACACTACTGATTATTTATTTTTAAAAGACCACGTAAAGTGAGCGAAAATCGCTCAATTTGGGTTACAAATACGTTGTTCAGGTTTCTTCAAACCTTAGTAGCCAATGATTCGACTAATATCCCAACCTCATTACCTTATTTAACATTTTTCCTTTCTATTCAACATTATATAATTAAGAACGAATCTAAATAATTCCATAGCCTTCATTATTGCTTTGCTCAGAATCAATATCCAGGGAGGCATGTTTTTAAGCTTTTGTTTTTATAATTACAAGTTATAAATTAAAGCCCTCATTTTAAATAGTCACTAATCAAAGCTTAAACCTATGCGTGTTCAACGAATTATTAAAAAAGAAGACCAGGTTAACCAGGAAAAGGTTGATTTAAGTCTTCTGGACCCTCTTATTGAAAAATTAAAAGATAAAAAGGGTAACCTTATTCCCCTTTTACAAGGTACACAGGATATATACGGTTATATCCCATACGATGCATTTTTGAAGATTTCAGAAGCCACTGGCTTGAGTCTTAATGAAATGTATGGAGTGGCTACTTTCTATACCCAGTTTCGGCTGAATCCGGTTGGCAAGCATATCATTAAGGTATGTCATGGTACTGCCTGTCATGTTCAGGACGCAGAAACCATTACAGAGTCTCTTCAGGATGCTCTTAAAGTTGAGGACGGAGAAACCACTGATAATGGTCTCTTTACACTTGAATCTGTAGCTTGCCTGGGTTGTTGTTCACTGGCGCCCGTTATGATGATTGGGGAAAACACCTATGGGAAGCTTACCGGTAAACAAGCTGTGAAAATCGTTAAAGATATTAAAATACAGGAGAGCAATTAAATGTTCTCCTTTCATTTTGAACCCAATAATATACAACATATATGGAAAGAACAAAAGTTTTAGTCGGTCTTGCTAGCTGCGGTATTGCAGCCGGTGCTCAAAAAGTTTACGACAAACTTTCAGAAGTAAAACAAGCAGACAAACTAGATATCGAATTAAAGAAAACCGGGTGCATCGGTATGTGTTATCGTGAACCCCTCGTGGAAATTATTGATGAGTCAGGCTCGTATCTCTATGGTGAAGTTGACGAAGAAAGAGCGGTGGAGATACTGGATAAACACATAGGAAATGATGAACCCATCAGGGACTATGTGGTAAAAACCGATTTATTCGAAACGAAAGATGACTCCTTTTGGGAAGGGCAGACCAAGATTGCCCTGAGAAACTGCGGAGTAATCAACCCGGAGCGGATTGATGAATATGAAAAAAGAGACGGTTATAAGGCCATAACAAAATTGTTGGATGAAGATACAGATCCGGAAGATGTAATTCAAACCATCATAGATTCCGGTCTTCGCGGTCGGGGTGGAGGCGGATTCCCAACAGGCTTAAAATGGAGGTTTACCTATAAAAACGAAGCGGAAAAGAAATATATACTTTGTAACGCCGATGAGGGTGATCCGGGAGCTTTTATGGACCGTTCCCTTCTTGAAGGCGATCCTCACGCGGTTATTGAAGGACTGATAATCGGTGCTTATGCAACTGGCGCCAGTGAAGGGGTAATTTACTGCCGTGCTGAATATCCACTGGCAATTAAAAGGCTGAATATAGCTATCGAGCAAGCCCGCAAGAAAGGGTACCTGGGTGAATCTATCCTGGGTAAGGAAGGCTTTGATTTTGATCTTTATGTAAAAGAAGGAGCCGGAGCATTTGTTTGCGGAGAAGAAACAGCGCTGATGGCTTCAGTGGAAGGCCGCAGGGGAATGCCCAACAAACGACCACCATACCCGGCAGAAAAAGGCTTGTGGGGGCAGCCTACGAACATTAACAATGTGGAAACTTATGCCAATGTGCCGCAAATTATTCTTCAAGGGGCTGATTTCTTCAATCAATACGGAACAGAAAAAAGCAAGGGCACCAAAGTGTTTGCGCTAACAGGTAAGATAAACCACGGTGGCTCTGTTGAGGTGCCCATGGGAATTACCATAAACGATATCATTCATAAGCTTGGCGGGGGAATAAAAGGAGGCAACAAATTTAAAGCTGTACAGCTCGGAGGTCCTTCCGGCGGTTGCATACCCTCATACCTGAGTGATACGATTATTGATTACGACTCGGTCAACGCTACGGGGGCCATTATGGGCTCAGGGGGTATGGTTGTCATGGATGAATCAACCTGTATGGTGGATATTGCTAAGTTTTTCCTGGATTTTACACGAAAAGAGTCTTGTGGAAAATGTACATTCTGCCGTGTAGGGACTAAACGTATGCTTGAAATTCTGGAGAGAATTACTGAAGGCAAAGGTGTAAAAGAAGATCTTGATAAACTGGAAGAACTTGCCCATCAGGTGAAGGCCAGCTCCTTATGCGGATTGGGACAGACTGCACCAAACCCTGTATTGACAACGCTTAAATATTTCAGGGATGAATACGAAGCACATATTACAGAAAAGAAATGTCCCGCTAAAAGCTGTAAGACTTTACTGACCTATACAGTAGACCCGGAAAAATGTACAGGATGTACTGTATGTGCCAAAAATTGTCCGGTCGATGCAATATCAGGCGAAAGAAAAGAAGTACATGAGATAGACCAGGATACCTGTATCAAATGTGGAATTTGCTATTCCAAGTGTAATTTTGATGCCATTATCCTATCATAAACCAATTTGTTAATTGAAAACCAGTAAAAAATGGAAGAAAAACTCAATATAATTCTCAACGGAAAAACTCTAGAAGGATACAAAGGGGAAACCATTCTTGATGTAGCAAAACGGAATAAAATCGAGATACCGACACTTTGCCATGATCCCAGATTAAAACCTTATTCCTCATGCTTTGTTTGTGTCGTTGAAGTAGAGGGAATGAATGGTATGCAGCCTTCCTGTTCAACGGAGATTAAAGAAGGGATGAAAATTGAAACTAATAATGAGGCCGTTAGGAAAGCTCGGAAAATGTCCCTGGATTTGCTTGTTAGTAACCACTTTGCAGACTGTGAGGCTCCCTGTAAAGATACATGTCCGGCAGGAGTGGATGTGCAGGGATATATCTCACTAATAGAGAAAGGACTATACAGCGAAGCCGTGGGCCTGATCAAAGATGTTAATCCACTGCCGGCTATATGTGGAAGAGTATGTGTACGACCATGTGAGGTTGCTTGCCGCAGAAATTTTCTGGATGAAGATACCGGAGTGGGTATTGATTACCTGAAAAGATTTGCTGCTGATAAAGATCTACTGAATGGCAAGGACCACTTCAAACCTGAAGTTGCTCCTTCAACCGGAAAGAAAGTTGCTATCATCGGAGGAGGTCCGGGTGGACTGTCTTCAGCTTATTTCCTTCAGCAGAAGGGACACCAGTGTGATATTTATGAAGCAGCGCCCCGGGCCGGCGGGTGGTTAAGATATGGTATACCAGAATACCGGCTTCCCAACGACGTCCTGGATAAAGAGATCGAAACCATCACAGAACTGGGTACAAATATTTACTACAACAAAAAATTGGGTGGCAACCTAAGCTATAAAGACTTAAAAGATAAATACGATTCTGTTATCCTGACCATTGGTTCCCAAAAAGGAACTCCTTTAAGAGCGGAAGGAGGAGATGCTGAAAATGTATACTCAGGTATTGAGTTTCTGAGGAATATGGAGGTAACCGGTCAGAAATATGACTTCTCCGGGAAAACCATTGGCGTTGTAGGAGGTGGTAATACAGCCATGGACTGTTGCCGTACCTCCATTCGCTGCGGAGCTGATAAGGTTTACGTAATTTACAGACGTGCGGAAGAGCAAATGCCTGCTAATCCTATAGAAATTCATGAATCCAAACTGGAAGGGGTTGAGTATATGTTTCTTACAAATCCGGTAAGAGTTAACAAAGACCAGGATGGAAAACTGAAATCCCTGACACTTGTTAAAATGGAGCTGGGTGAGCCGGACGATTCAGGAAGAAGAAGACCAATCCCCGTTGAAGGTTCAGAATTCGATATGGAATTTGACTATATATTATCTGCCATCGGTCAGAAGACTGAAGTGGATTTCCTGGATGATATCAACCAACATGCAGATGAAGGTCAACTGGAACTCAATCGCTGGGGCGATATCAGTGCAGATGAGAATACCCTGCAGACTGGCATTAAGAATGTATTTGCTGCAGGCGATGGCGTTACCGGTCCGGCAACTATCATTGAAGCTATTGCCCAGGCAAAAGCCGCTTCAAGAAGCTGCCATCAATATTTGACAAATCAGCCTATTGAACTTGAAAAGAAAGAGTTTATCAGTCGGAAAGAAAATTTCAGAGAGCTTAACAAAGACGATTTTGCTGACAGGTACAAAAAACAAATGAGAGAAGAGATGCCTACTCTTTCTAAAGATAAAAGGTTAAACTTTAAAGAAGTAGAACTGGGCTACAAAGATGCACAGGTGGCAGATCATGAGACCGGCCGATGCCTTGAATGCGGATGTAGTGAATTTTATACATGCGACCTTAAAAAATACTCCACAGATTATGGAGCTGTTCAGGACAGATTTGTGGGTGATTTCCAGGAAAGCGAGGTGGATCACTCCCATCCGTTTATTGAAATAGATAACAATAAGTGTATTCTGTGTTCCAGATGTGTCCGGATTTGTGATGAAGTGGTAGGCGCCAATGCACTGGGATTAGTTAACAGGGGGTTTGAAACCTATGTTTCCCCAAGCATGGGCTTGTCTCTTAAAGATACAAATTGTGAATCCTGCGGACTTTGTATTTCAGCATGCCCGACAGGCGCTATTACTGAAAATACGCCATTTAAGCCGGCTCCAGTGGAATGGGAAACCATCAATACACTCTGTAATTATTGCTCTGTCGGTTGTGAAATAAACCATCATCATAAAAGCGGATATATTCTGAGAACAACAGGAAAAGAAGGACTTATCAATAAAGACGGAAACATTTGCAAGTATCCGAAATTCGGGTATCATTATTTGAATGACCAAAACCGTATAACCAAGCCCCTTCTTAAAGTAGACGGCAATTTTGAAGAAATAAGTTTTGAAAAAGCGTATGAGGTAATACTGGACGAAATTAAGCATGTTGAGCCTGAAGAAAATGGATTTTATGCCGGTTCAAGATTATCGAATGAAGAATTGTACCTCGTACAGAAACTTGCAAGGGTGGCAGCCGGCACTAATAATATCCACAGTTTCCAGTATCTGACCTCTTCAAAGGGGAATGACCGAAACACCAAAGCTAATGTGCCTTTTGAAGAGGTATCGAAAGCCAGCAGGATTTATCTCATGGGTTCTGAAATCAATGAGGAAAATGGTGTTGCTGGATTTAAAGTGAACAACGCGAGAGCCCTGCACGGAATTCCGGTTGAGCTGATTACAGACAAGGATAAATCCAGTATGGAGCATAAAGTTGATAATAAGCTAAAAGTTAGTTCCTATTATCATTTTATTAAAGCTGCTAATCATTATCTGCTTTCCAGGGGTTTACATAACAGCCTTTTTATCAAGGATAAAACAAGCAATTTTGAAGAATATAAGAATCAGCTGTTAAATGAAAATTTTGAAGAACTGGTTAAAAAGGCAGGCGTTGAATCCAAAGAGCAGATCATTGATTTTGCAGAAAAGTATAACAAAGAGCTCAATGCCATTATCGTTTTCTCTGAGCGAAATGTATCGCCCACTACAGGTACAGAGATATTTAACCTGGCTATGCTGACAGGTAAAATCGGTAAAACAGCCAGCGGACTTATCTCTCTGAAAGAGAAGAACAATTCACAGGGCATTTTTGATATGGGAATAAATGCCAAAAAAGGCGTTGGTAACCGATCACTGAAAGACAAGGAATTTGTTGAAAAACTCAAATCTGTCTGGAAAGTGAATGAAGTACCCGAATTGATAGAAAATAGCCATATTGATCAACTCGATAATGGTACTATTAAGAAAATGTATGTATTTGGGGAGGATCCTATGGGATGTGCATATGATAAGGAACGCATTGACAAATGGTTTATCGAGGCCGAATTTGTAATGGTTCAGGATTATTTCCTGACGGAAACTGCAAAGAATGCAGATCTTATCTTACCGGCATCCTTCCCCATGGAAACCTCGGGCACTTTTACAAACACACAGCGGTACATTCAGCAATTTGAAAAGCAGATGGATTCAAAAGTGGAGAAAGAGAACTACCAGCAATTGCTTGACATTCTGAATGCATTCGATAAGAACGGTTTAAGAACTGTTGAAGATGTAAGAAAAGAAGCTATTTCACTATTACCTAAGAATCAAACAATCGAATATGACTTTGAATATACAGATAAGTCGGACGAAAATTTCAGGTTGTTTAAACACGGTTGTGATGCAGTGGTGAAATACTTCGACGAATCTTTCAGCAATGCATTCAACTAGTTTTTTGCAGTTTTTGGAATAATTCAGGAGGCTGTCTCAAAAGTAAATATGAATGTGTTCCTTCAAAGGACGCAGATGAAACAAAAAGGGCGCAAAGAATTAATTATGAAATTATTACTTATTTTGGTTTACCTTTGCGTGTAGCCTTTAATAAAGTACTTTTGAAACAGCCTCTTTTATTATAAATTCCTGATTTGGGCTACAGTTCCTGTTTTTAAATTATTCAACCGTATATATCTGATAAAAGAAAATTTTAATCTCAGGATAATATTTTATATATTCGTCCATAAATACCAAAAACTATGAAAGAATTTAGAACAGTAGAAGATATCCTCGATTTTGCCATGAATTCAGAACAGGAAGCTGTGGATTTTTACAACGAGCTTGCCGCGAATGCTAATAACGAAGACATGAAAAGAGTTTTTAACCAATTTGCACAGGAAGAAATTGGTCATAAAGCTAAAATTCGCAAAATTAAAGAAGAAGGCTCTTATGAACTTCCGAAAGACAAAATCCAGGATATGAAGGTAAGCGATTATATGGTAAATGTAACCCCTTCTTCGGATATGAGCTACCAGGATGCATTAGTTCTGGCAATGAACAAGGAAAAAGCCGCTTTTCGTTTGTACATGGATCTTTCCCAGAAAACAGATAATCAAAAGATGAAGGACCTGTTCCTGACCCTGGCACAGGAGGAATCTAAACACAAACTGAGATTTGAGCTGGAATATGACGAACACGTTTTGAGAGAAAATTAATAATGAATATTTTTCACAAGAGCCCGTAAAGATACGAATTTACGGGCTTTTTTAGTGTTTTTAAACAACAGATTAATCAAAAGACATACATTCAACTTCTGAGATAATTCAAGGCAATTAAAAAAGTGTAAATTTTTGTTAAATAATAAATTTGGGTTTAATTTTACTCTGAGCTTTATTACTTTTGTATCCTTAAACAATACAGTTGTGAGAAAAATATTACACATTGGATTACCGGCAATTTTTGTTTTTTTACTATCATTTTCCGCTTATAGTCAAAGCGATAGTGTTATCATCGAGCGTTCTGAGGATAAAGTCATTATTGGAGGTGAGCCTTATTATATTCACATTGTTGAGAAAGGACATACCTTATATTCTATTAGCAAAGTCTATAATGTATCACAAAAAGCCATTTCAAGAGAAAATCCTGATATCCTGCTGGGACTGAGACCCGGCCAGGCTCTCAAAATACCTTTCGAACCGGAAGAAGCGGATCAATTTCAGGAAAAAGATACAACGAAATTCAGATATCACGAAGTTTTAAAAGGAGAGACCCTCTATTCTCTTTCCAAACGATATGAAGTTTCACAGGAAGTGATAAAAAAATACAATCCTGTCCTTTATGAGGAAAGCCTGAAGGCCAGTCAAACAATCAAAATACCTAAGAAAGAGGTGAAAGAAAGCCTTGCGCATAGTCAGACAGATACGATTACCAAATTGAAGAGTGATCAGCGCAAAGGCAATTATATTTATCACCGGGTAAAGAAAAAAGAAACCCTGTATTCACTGTCAAAAAGATACAATGTAGAAATTGAAGATATAAAGGAAGCCAATGCTTATTTGCAAAGAGATGAATTGAAGTTTGGATCTGTAATACGGATACCTTTGATTGAAGAACCTGAAGGCAGCAGTTTATTTACAGATATGCCTGATAAGGCAAAGGAAGAAATGGAAGAAGTATCTCTGAAATATCAACATATCCGTGAGATGTCCCTTGATTGTGACTCCAGCAATTATTACAAAAGAAGAGGATTGAATGTAACTCTTTTTCTGCCCTTGAATACTTCAAAAAGCTATGAGGAATTTTATATAGACAGTTCAGAGGTAGATGATCAAGGAGAGAAAATTTATAAAAAAATAATGCGGAAAGACTATTATATATACCCTGGAGCAGAAAATTTTATCGAATTTTACGAAGGCATTTTGCTTGCTTTGGATTCGATTAAGCACAAAGGGGTTAAGGTGAATCTCAGAGTTTTTGATACAAGAAAAAATGCCGGTCATGTTCGAAATGTCCTGTTTGCCAATGATTTTCGCGATACAGATCTGATAATAGGTCCCGTTTACCAGGAAAATGTAAAACTTGTTGCCCAATTTGCCAGGGAAAATGAGATTGACATAATATCTCCTTTCGCCAAAAATCCTGGTTTGTTAGAGGCAAATGAAAATCTCATCCAGATTTATCCTTCAAGAGAAGCACAGCTTGAGCGGTTTGCTTCTTATATCTCCCGGTTTAATGATAAGAATATGATTCTTGTCCATAAGGGGGACAGTCTTTATTACCCTGAAATAAGAAAATTCAAAAATACATTGTTTTCTTATATCAGACAGGATACATCCCTCAATGATGTCCGTTTTAAAGAAGTTCCCTTCAAAGATAGCCTGTTTTATCTTGAACAGGCCGTGAATAGGGGTGAGGAAAACTATGTCGTAGTTCCGAGTGAAGATGAAGCTTTTGTTACCGATGTGGTGACCAATTTAAATACCCTGGTTAAAAAGGATTATAAAGTTAAAGTATTTGGGTATTCTGCCTGGCAGGACTTTGTTAATTTGGACCAGGAGTATTTTTATAATCTTAATCTGACCCTTTTTACTCCTTTCCATGTGGATTACCAGAGGGAAGCCATTAAAAATGTTATCCGAAAGTACCGTAATATTTACAAGTCAGAACCGTCGCGTTTTGTTTTTCACGGGTTTGATATAGGTTATTATTTCTTTAACACCATGCACAGATTCGGGAAAGAATACAAAAACTGTATGTATGCTTATGATCCCGAGCTGTGTCATTCAGATTACCAGTTTTTTCAACGTTCCGGAGATCATGGGGTTGAGAACGTGTCGATTTTTGTGTTAAAATACAACAACGATTACAGCATTCAGGAAATAAAGCTTAGCTTAAAGGCTGATGAAGAAAAGAAGGAAATTACTACTGCTTACTAATTTCAATTCTGTATCCTCAGCGGCTTCAAACAATTCAGAAGTTTTTTTGTATTATAAATAATAATTTGCATAATATCACTGATTTATTGACTTTTGGAAAATTTATCTAAATAAAGTACATTTAAGTTTTAAACTAAAAATCTGGAGGAAAAATGGCACAATATCATGAACCAACTGAAGAACTAAGTAAAGAAGCCCGAAATTTTGTGCGAGCTTTGAATAGTCTCAGGGAGGAGATTGAAGCTGTGGATTGGTATCACCAAAGAGTAGATACAACCGATGATGAGAATTTAAAAGCTATCTTAGCTCATAATCGTGACGAAGAAATTGAACATGCCTGCATGACTATAGAATGGCTCAGACGTAATATGCCGGGATGGGATGAAGAATTAAGAACGTATCTCTTTACTGAAGGCTCTATTACAGAAGCTGAAGAAGGCGGAGAAGAATCAAAAGATAATGACACCGGTTTAGGAATCGGTAAAATCCAGTAATTTTTAAAAAAGGAGGAAAAATGGACATACTTAGACATTCATTAGCCCCAATATCAAAAGATGCCTGGGCTGAGATAGAAGAACAGGCGAAAATAGTTTTTAAAAATATTCTTACTGCAAGAAAATTTGCAGATGTTGAAGGACCCAAAGGAATAAGCTTTGGAGGAGTAAATCTGGGTCGACTTGACCTTGACGATAATCAGAAAGAAAAAGATGTACGCTATGGTATAAATCGCATGCAACCTTTAATGGAAACCCGTAAATCTTTTAAGATGGATATATGGGAACTGGACAACGCTGTGAGAGGTGCTGAAGATGTGGATTTATCAGCAATGGAGGATGCTGCAAAAGAAATAGCAGAATTTGAGGAGAAGGCTATTTACAATGGATTTGACAAAGCATGTATTAAAGGATTAAAAAATTCTTCTGATCACAAAAATATTAATTTCCCGGAAGATGGTAAGGAGATTCTCCAAACTATTACATCTGCTACTACACAATTAAAAAAATCGTTTGTGGAAGGCCCTTATAATCTGATTCTTGGAGAAGAGAAATGGCAAAAGTTGATGGTCTATTCCGGTGGATATCCTTTAAACAGACAAATCAAGGATATTATTCAGGGAGACATTATACTGAATCCATATATCGATGAAGGATATTTGGTAAGTACAAGAGGAGGCGACTATAAACTCACACTTGGCCAGGACCTGGCTATTGGTTATGAATCGCATTCAGAAAATGAGGTCCAGCTTTATTTCACTGAATCGTTCACGTTCCAGGTACTGGAACCCGCTGCCATTATTGTATTTATCTGAAAATAAAGTTGAGAATTCATAATTTTCGAGGCTGTCTAAAAAGTTCTTATGAGACTAAATCTGAAAATCAAGCTTTGCCCCCGATCCGGCAATTGCCGGAAGGCTTGATTTTCAGCAACTTCACCCGACATTTGCCGGGCAAGGGGCAAAAAGTTGCTGAAAATCTTGTTTTATTTCTTTTTAGACATCCTCAGGCAGTGAGCAAAAATCGCTCAATTTGGGTTATAATAACTATCGCAACCTTATGGAATGCAGATTACACTGTGGCGCTTGTTGTATTGCTCCTTCTATCAGCTCACCCATACCGGGCATGCCCCAAGGTAAACCGGCAGGTCAGCCTTGTATCCATCTTACTTCCGACTATTTATGCAGTATTTTTCACGATCCCGGCAGACCTGAAGTATGCCATAATTTCCAGGCAGAGCCTCTGATTTGCGGGGGAAACAGGAAAGAGGCGCTATCTATCCTTACTAATCTTGAGAAAAAAATTGTGGAATAGGATTTATTAAATTCTTAATGAAACAAAAAAGGTACAAACCAGCCAAAAATGGGTTTATTGATTTATCGTAACCAGGCTCATTTGTACCTTTTGGAGTATTTCAAAAGATTACTAACCAAAAAACAAAGTATGAAATCTGATTCTTAATGTCAAGTTGTTATGTTAGAATCAGAATAACAGAGTATTACTCCGCTTATAATTTCGGCTTGTATTCTTATTTGTTTAAATGGTGGGCGTTTTAATTTTAAACGGTTCACAGTGTTTTGATAAAATTTTTGATAATACGACCAAAATAATAGGTAGATGCAGTTTTTTTATTGTTGAAAATATTTCCGGGATATAAGGCATATTTAGCCTCCCGTATACATAAACTATGCAATTATTTCATCTATAGAGCTTTAATGGAACGC
>CAZPDP010000036.1:0-33120 GCA_964585385.1 uncultured Bacteroidales bacterium | reverse complement strand
GCTGTCGGAGACAGGAATAATACTTGAACGGCGAAGCCCTCAACGAAGTTAATTATTCGGGTTAGAATAAAAAAAAAGAATTATGAAGACGATAAAGCCAGCATTTCAAAGGATAGTTCTAATTGTATTCATTGGAATTTTAATTGTATTCGCCGGTTGCAAAAAAGACGGTGCCGATAGTGACAAGCAGAACATTAAGGAAGTTAAGGTAGACTTTCCTGCCATTAAAGAAAGAGGAACACTGAAAGCCATTACCTATTACAGTTCTACCAGCTACTTTCTTTATAGGGGCAGACCTATGGGGTATGAATATGAACTTCTCAAAAAGTTAGCTGAAGATATGAACCTGGACCTTGAAATTGTTATTGCAGAAGGACTGGACGAAGAAATCAGGATGCTGAAACAAGGAAAGGGAGATATTGTAGCTCATGGGATTACCATTACCAAAGACAGGAAGAAGCGAATCACATTCACTGAACCACACACAACCACACACCAGGTGCTGGTGCAAAAGAAACCGGATCACTGGAGACAGATGAAACTTCATGAAATTGATAAAGAGCTTATTCGCGATCCCATTGATTTAATTGGTAAAAAAGTGTATGTGCGTAAAAATTCATCCTATTACAAAAGATTAAAAAATTTGGAAGAAGAGATTGGGGGAGAGATTGATATTGTAGAAATGTCTGAGAAACTAACCACAGAAGACCTCATCAAGAAAGTAGCAGATGGAGACATCCCTTATACTGTGGCAGATTATAATATTGCCGCCATAAACAAGACTTACAACCCTAACCTCGACATTGATACTGAGCTTAGTTTTTCACAGCGGATAGCCTGGGCTGTGCGGGAAAGTTCTCCTGAGCTTCTGAAGGAAATCAACGAGTGGATTGCCATGATGAAGCAACGCACAGAGTATTATGTGATTTACAATAAGTACTTTAAGAACTCCAAATCCTACCGCAGAAGGGTTAAGAGCGATTTCTTTTCGCTTGAGAGTGGCAAAATTTCCCGTTACGACGATATCATTAAGCAATATGCCGATTCGATCAATTGGGACTGGCGCTTGTTAAGTTCACAAATATACCAGGAATCCCGCTTTAATCCGAGAACCAAATCGTGGGCAGGAGCAATGGGATTGATGCAACTTATGCCCAGAACTGCTAAAGAGATGGGAGTAAGCAGTCTCTATGAACCTGAATCGAGTATTTTAGCGGGGACCCGCTATATTAGTTATCTGCAGAATCAGTGGAGTTCAATCGAAGACTCTACAACAAGAATGAAGTTTATTCTTGCTTCTTACAATGCAGGCCTCAATCATGTGAAAGATGCACAAAGGCTTGCAGAAAAGCACAAAGAGGACCCGGAGGATTGGGAGGTTATATCTCAATACCTGCTGAAACTCTCCAACCCCGAATATTATAACGATCCGGTGGTAAGATATGGCTACGTCAGGGGAGAAGAGCCTTATTATTATGTGCGTGAGATACTGAACAGGCTTGAACATTACCGGAAATTTACCTCTGCCTGAGTGCTTTTAAGATTCTTCCTTTATATATTGATTCTTTTACAAAATTTATTTTAAAAAATGTTCTATTCATTTAGGTAAAAATACCTAATTAGTAATTGTTGGTTAGGTAGAAATACCTATATCAAAAACCGTTAAGGTTTCCAAATATTTGATTGCTAGTTTTTTGAAATTATTCCTTTTGTTTTTATTTATTGTTATCTGTTAGTCAGACAGATATTGATTTGATTTCCTTCTTTAAGCTAAATAAAAAATAAGATATTAAGGTATTAAACTCTTTAATTTTATTATTATTAGCTGTTTTACAATGCTTTATGGTTATTTGTACGGGTAAGTGGATTAGGTAGAAATACCTCATTTTAAATTCAGGTATTTACACTCTATTCACCCGTTATTTTTCCACCTAATTTTGAAATAAATAAATACGAATAAGATGATAGAGAATAAAAATATACTAATTATTGATGATATTAAGTCTCACCTGCTTTACATGAAATGGATACTTGGTGAGGAAAACTACGAGGTTTCTATTGCAGAAGATTTAAAAGAAGCATATAATCTACTGCATCAAAAGAAATTTGACCTTATCCTTCTCGACCTGATTATGCCGAATGTGGATGGTTTTGCTTTCTTGAAAAAAGCGGCCAGTACTCCGGAAATCAGGGATATACCAATTATTGTGGTTTCTGTTAAAAATGATGTAAAAAGTATTGAAAAATCGCTTTCTCTGGGTGCGCGAGATTACATTGTGAAGCCCTATAACATTGAAGATATAAAAAACAAAGCAGCTATACTCTTAAATGAAAATGTTAACAAGTATTAAACGGAGGTGAATATATGAGTGAAAAAAGTGAACAAATCAAAGTAAATTCTTACCTGACATTTAAGTTGGGTGAAGAGCAATTTGGCGTACATGTGGGCCAGGTTCTCAATATTCTTGAGATGACCAAAATCACAGAGGTGCCAAAATCCCCTGATTATATGAAAGGTGTCATTAATCTCAGGGGAATGGTATTACCAGTGATTGATACCCGCGTAAAATTCGGGCTTCCTGAGACAGAGTATACCAATAACACCTGCATTGTTGTCATGGACCTTGACATGGATGGAGATACAGTGCATATTGGTGCTATTGTCGACGAGGTGTTATCAGTCATTGAGATAGAAGACAACCAGGTTGAACCGCCGCCAAGTATAGGCAGCAAGTATCAGTCTGAATTTATTTACGGGATGGCAAAAGTTGAGGAAGACTTTGTCATGCTCCTGGATATGCAGAAAGTACTCAACACCCGGGAAATAGCAGACCTGGCTGAACAGGCAACTCAAAAGGCCTGAAACGAAAAAAAAATATAGATGAAATTTTAACCAAAAACCAATTGATATGAAATGGAAAGATTTAAAGTTAGGAAATAAATTTTTTGTAGCCTTCGGGCTGGTAATTGCGCTTCTTATACTTGTTGCCTATTGGGCAATCAACGGCATCGGCGGCATTGTTGGTAATGCTGAAGAAGTAATCCATGGAAACGAGCTTCGTACCGAATTGGAAGAAAAGCATGTCCAACATCTGAAATGGGTCGGAGATGTTAGTAAACTTTTAACAGATGCTGAAACCGAGCATCTGAATGTTGAAACCGATCCCCACAAGTGCGCATTCGGAAAATGGTACTATGGAGAAGGCAGAAAGCACGCTGAAGAGCTGGCTCCCGAATTAAAACCGCTTTTTGATGAAATTGAAGAGCCCCATAAACATCTGCACGAGTCTGCCGTTAAGATAGATGAGGCTTTTGTACAGGCAGACAGGAAGCTCAGCGCACAATTGAGAGAAGCAAAAACAGATCACCTGACCTGGGCTCATACAGTAAAAGATTATGCTGTTAGGGCAGAACAGGTGAATGAGATTGATGCAGAAAAAGATCCGACTCAATGTAATTTTGGACAGTGGTATTATTCTGATCAGATGAAGCAATTCCGGCGAGAGCATCCTGAGTTTGCAAACATTGCCGGTGGTGTGGAAGATCCCCACAAAAAACTTCATGAAAGCGTGAAAACAGTGGAAAGGTATTTTCGACAAGGCCAGATTCAACAAGCCAAGGATTATTACATGAATGTGACAAAGCCTACTGCTTATGAGGTATTGGGGCATATTGACGAGATGATTGCCTGGAACGATAAGAATCTGGAAGGAATGGATAAAGCCAACCAGATTTACGAAGAACAGACGATGAAGCATCTCATTGAAGTAGGGGGTTTATTTGATGAAATCGTTGAATCCAGTGCAGATTATATCATGACAGACAAGGCAATGCTGAAAGAAGCGGATAAAACGCAGAACGGAGTCGTCATTTTTAGTATTGTAGCAGCTATTGCAGGTATAATTCTGGCCTTTGTTATTGCACGGGGTATAATAAATCCTATTAATAAAGGGGTGGCGTTTGCAGAAAAAATAAGTAAAGGTGACCTGACAGCATCTGTCAATGTGGATCAGAAGGATGAAATTGGTGTGTTGGCTAATTCTCTTAAAGGCATGGCTGATAAACTGAAAGAAATTGTAGGCAGCATCCGTTCCGGTGCAGACAATATCGCTTCTGCCAGTCAGCAAATGAGCTCAAACTCACAAGAGATGTCTCAGGGCTCAAGCGAGCAGGCTTCCTCTGCTGAAGAGGTTTCCTCATCTATGGAAGAGATGGTCTCCAATATTCAGCAAAATACGGATAATGCACAGCAAACCGAAAAGATTTCCCTGAACGCTTCAGAAAGCATTAAGAAAGGAAACGATGCGGCTCAGAATTCAATGGAGTCGATGAAGGAAATAGCGGAAAAAATCTCTATCATAAACGACATTGCTTTCCAAACCAACATTCTGGCATTAAATGCTGCTGTTGAAGCAGCTCGTGCAGGTGAACATGGTAAGGGCTTTGCTGTGGTGGCCTCTGAGGTAAGGAAACTTGCTGAGCGAAGCGCTGAAGCAGCGGCTGAAATCGATGAAAAGTCGAAATCCGGTGTGGATATTTCTGAGAGAGCAGGAAAACAACTGGCTGAAATCGTACCTGAAATTGAGAAGACATCCAAACTGGTCCAGGAGATAACTGCAGCCAGCAATGAGATGAACAGCGGCGCCGACCAGGTGAACAGCGCAATCCAGCAGCTAAACCAGGTGACTCAGCAAAATGCTGCTTCTTCCGAAGAACTGGCTACCAGCGCAGAAGAACTTTCAAGCCAGGCTGAGCAACTGAAACAGGTGATAAGTTTCTTCAAAATTGATGGATTAGAGAGCGCTCAGAGAGAGTCAAAACAGATTGATTTTGCTCATCTCAATAAACAAGCTCAAAAGCAATCTGAGCAACAATCCAATGTGGAAAAGCAACAAAGCTGGAATAAAACTCAGTCCACTGGAAACGGTAACCAGCAAGCGGAAAAACAGAAAAAAAACCAGGGCGTTGACCTGAAGATGTATGGCAACAACGACTCTGATGATGAATATGAAAATTACTAATGAATAATGAGTTAACTTCTGAAAAAAGGAATGATGCTGTGGTCTTATAATCTTTAGTTGTCGTTCATTGGTCTGAATATACACCTCAAAAGACCACAGCTTCCTTTTTTATACTGAATCATAAAATACCGGGATCTTGAAATTTGAATTTACAAATAATCGGAACAGGAAAAGACAGATGCATTATACCAGGAACAAAAGCTCGTTTTCAAGGATGCTGGGCAAATATTTCAAGATTTTTATAAAACCTTTCGAGGTTGGAATTCCTGAAATTTTGATGGTTAATCAAACTCCTGTTTATAAGTCGAATGAACACTTAAGCAGGCAGAACCATCAATTAAAAGTCCTGAATAATATTAATTCCGAGCTGATGCATGCCTTGAATATACGTGAACTTGTTCCCAGATTGCAGCATATTCTGGCAAAAGAGCTGAATTATCAGCTTGTTCAATTTGTTTTTACTCATGAATTCTTTTCAGGTTATTCCACGATCCAGATTGGAAAAGCTGAGGAACACAGTTGTATCGCGAAGGTACAGTCGATTAATGAAATTTATATTGATTCACGTGATGACAGGACCTGCCCCTATTGCCTTTCGGGTAACAAAGAATTGAAACCCTGCATAATCGTGCCTTTGGTGAAATATGATGTTTTTTACGGAGCTATTGTGGTGGCGGATGAAAATCTGGATGTCTACAGTACTAATCATCTGGACTTACTCAAAGAAGTAGCCGGCAATTTTTCTTCAACCCTCCATAGCTTTTTGATACAGGAAAATCCTGAACTGGTTAAATCCCAGTTGAAAAGATATTCTACTGAATTAAAGGAAAGAAATAAAGAACTTGAATACAAAAACGAGAAATTAGAAGAACTAAACGGTGAACTGCAACAAGCCAAAGAGAAAGCTGAGGAAAGCGACAAACTGAAATCTGCCTTTCTGGCCAATATGTCCCATGAAATCAGAACTCCTTTGAATGGCATCATTGGGTTTTGTCAATTGCTGAAAAGTTCAGCGAGTGAAGAAAATGAAAAAATCAGCAGTTATGTGGACATTATAATGGACAGCAGCAACCAGCTTTTAAAGACCATTAACAACATCATTATTTATTCCAAGATTCAATCGGACCTTGCTGAGCATAACTATCTTGAATGCTCACTTAATACTGAACTGGATAACATCTTTTATGAATGTTCAAACTGGAGAAGCGATTTTCCTGAAAAATCAATTGCTTTCAAAAAGAAATATGGGGTATCGGAAGAGGAAGATTTGCTGTTACTGGATATTATTCATTTAAAGGAGGTACTGAAAAATCTGCTGGATAATGCCTTCAAGTTTACTGAAGAGGGTGAAATAGAATTGCTTTATAAGCTGGAAAAGGAACATATTCTTTTCAGAATAAAGGATACGGGTATTGGTATTCCTCCGGCGAAAAAACGTATAATTTTTGAGAGGTTCCGTCAGTCTGATGAAACCAGGACGAGAAGATACGGAGGGATTGGTTTGGGGCTTTCAATCGTTACGAGTTTGGTTTCTCTGATGCAAGGACATATATGGATTCAGAGCAAAGAAGGAGAGGGAACTGCATTTTATTTTACCATTCCCTATAAAATTCCTGAGAAGAATAAAGCAGTGAAGGAAAAATTACAGAATCTCAGTGGAGAAAGTTTAAAAAAAATGTTGAATAAGGAAGTTTTATTGATTGAAGATGATCCGGCGAGTAGTGAATTTATAAAAGTAGCCCTGGAAGAATTTTACAACATACGACTGGCGGAAACTGGCGAAGAGGCATTGAAAATTCTGAATAATGGATCAGAAAACATTAGTCTTGTACTTCTTGATGTTCGTTTACCTGATATAAACGGGCATGAACTTGCCAAACAAATTAAAAAAGATTATCCTGAACTACCTATCGTGGCTCAAACAGCCCATGCCATGTCCAAAGACAAGAAAAAATGCCTGGAAGCAGGTTGCAATGATTACCTTTCAAAGCCTATCTCTGTCGAGGAATTGTTGAATACTGTGAAAAGGTATATTTGATACTTTTTTAGTTTTACCATCCCTGGTTTAAACATATTTTCATTCCTTAAGTCTAATGAAACGCGGAATTATTCTTATTTTGAAATAATTACTGAATTTTATAATTTGGAAAATATTTTACTTCAAACTCCATCATTATGCAAAAATTTACTATTCTCTTCAGCCTGTTGTTTCTTTGGAACCTGGGTTTCTCGCAGCAAACAACAGAAAAACGTTTTGATTGTTATACCGTTGTGGCGGGAAAGGATGCCACCCGGGGAGGTTCTGTTATTGTTGCGCACAACGAAGATGATCGCGGGGACAATATTGTCAATTGGTTTAAAATTGAGAGACAGGTTCATGACAAAAACGAAACCATTACCTTAAAAAATGGAGCCGTGATACCCCAGGTGGATACAACCTATGGTTATACCTGGCTCGAAATGCCCGGACAGGATTTTGCCGATTCCTACATGAATGAATTCGGTGTAACCATAGCTTCTAATGCTTGTCCTTCAATAGAAAAGAACCCTGAGCTTACAGACGGAGGTATCGGTTACTGGTTACGAAGATTGATGACAGAAAGAGCTAAAACGGCTCGCGAAGCTGTTGAGATAGGAGGTGAACTGATAGAAAAATATGGATATACGTCTTCCGGAAGAACTTATTCCATCGCCGATCCCAATGAAGCCTGGGTCATGGCTGTGGTAAACGGTAAACACTGGGTGGCTCAGAGAATCCCGGATGATGAAGTGATGGTGATTCCCAATTACTATACCATTACGACAGTGGATTTGTCCAAAGAAACCTGCATGGGTTCTGAAGATATTATTGAATATGCACAGGAAAGGGGATGGTACAATCCCCGGGAAGGTGTTTTCAATTTTAGAGAAGCCTACGGCGATCCCCTTTATCTTGCTTATATTGGCAATATAGCCAGAAAGTGGATGGGAATGGAGTTAATCTCGGGCCGTGAGTTTGAGATGGACGAGCCATTTCCCTTCACACTGAAACCAGAAAATAAGCTTGAGTTGTCCGATTTTATGCGCCTGCTGGAGAATCATTATGAGGGGACCAAATTTGATGACAGTCAGAATTATAAAAACGGCGACCCTCATTCCTCCGGCCCCAATTCAATATGTGCAAAATTAAACCAGTACGGTTTTGTCGCCGAGCTCCGGCCTGATATGCCCGTGGAAATTGGCGCGGTAATGTGGCTGGCGCCCAGAAGACCCTGTGTACAACCTTATATACCCTGGCACCTGGGAATGAAAAAAATTCCGGACAGGTTTGCATTGTCTAACCCGAAAACTGCTCTTGAACAACATTTTGATCCGCCGGAAAATCTGCTGGAAATATCCAAAGACCATGCTTTTGCCGAATATGTCGAATTCTCACAACACGTTGACGATGAGTACAAAACATTAATTCCCCGGGTTAAACAATTTAAAACGCAGATGCAGCAGGAACTCTTCGAAGAAGTTGAAAAGATGGAAGAAGAAGCGCTAAAACTATACAAAAAAGACAGGGAGGCAGCTCGCAAAATTATGATGGATTTTACTGAAAAATACCTGAAGCAAACTCAGGTGGAGATGAATAAAATCATTATACAATCTGGTCAGGCTGTCAGAAAATAAATTCTGTTCAGAACAAATTGAACAAGCAAAATTCTAACTTAAATCAAATAAGAATGAAAACAAGTAAATGTATTAGAGTCCTGGCATTTATCTTTGTATTAACAATGGTATTGTCAGCCTGTAAGAATCAACAAAAACTAAAACCCGATATGAATCCCCCGGATGCAAAGAAGGAACCGAAAGAACTCACTATTCACGGTGATACCCGCATTGACAATTATTTTTGGTTAAATCAGCGAGACGACCAGGAAGTGATTGATTACCTGGAAGCTGAAAATGAATACACAGAAGCAGCTCTAAAACCTACAGAGCCATTACAGGAAGAGCTTTTTAAAGAGATGAAAGGCAGAATGAAGGAAGATGAGGAGAGTGTTCCTTACAAAAAGAATGGATACTACTATTACAAAAGATACGAGGAAGGAAAAGAATATCCTGTTTACTGCAGAAAGAAAGGAACACTGGATGCTGAAGAGGAGATACTCCTTGATGTGAACAAGATGGCAGAAGACTATAGCTTCTACAGGATAACAGGTCTGAGTGTGAGTCCGGACAACAATTTGCTGGCCTATGGGGTAGATACTGTTAGCCGAAGAAAATATACTATTCACGTTAAAAACCTGGAAACCGGTGAAATATATAGCGATGAAATTCCTGTAACCACGGGTTATGCTGTTTGGGCAAACGATAACCAGAACTTGTTCTATACGAAAAAGCATCCCCAGACTTTGCGATCCTTTAAGATATTTAAACATAAACTTGGTGAGGATTATAAAAAAGATCAGGAGATTTATCACGAATCCGATCCGACTTTCAGAACACGTGTTTTCAAGTCCAAATCGGAAAAGTACCTTATGATTTCTTCTCACAGTACCATGGCTGACGAATACAGGTACCTGGAGGCCGGAAATCCTGGCGGAGAGTTCCAGGTTGTACAGCCCCGGAAAAGAGGTTTAGAATATTCCTTATCCCATTTTAAAGACCACTTTTATATTGTAACCAACTGGGAAGCCCAAAATTTCCGTCTCATGAGGACACCCGTGGGTAAAGGTTCGAAAGAAAGCTGGGAAGAGGTGATTCCTCATCGGGAGAATGTGTACCTGGAAGAAATTGAAATCTTCAGGGACTACCTGGTTGTTCAGGAGAGAAAAGATGGATTGACTCAGCTTCATATTAAACGATGGAACAACAGCAACAACTATTACATGGAATTCGAAGAGGAGGTATATTCTGCCAACATTGGTATGAATCCCGAGTTTGATACCAAAACACTCCGCTATGAATACAGTTCTCTCACTACTCCCAATTCAACTTTTGACTACAACATGGGAACAAAGGAGAGAAAGCTGCTGAAGCAGGATGAAGTACTCGGCGATTTCGACCCCGGTAATTACGAATCGAAAAGATTGTGGGCAACAGCCGATGATGGAACAAAAATTCCCATGTCAGTTGTTTACCGGAAAGGGATTGAGCTGGATGGCAATAACCCAACACTTATCTATGGTTATGGTTCATACGGAGCGACTATCGATCCCTATTTCCGTTCAACCCGTCTGAGCCTGCTGGACAGAGGATTCGTTTACGCCATTGCTCATATCAGGGGCAGCCAGTATCTGGGAAGAGAATGGTACGAGCAGGGAAAAAAGCTTAACAAACGAAATACCTTTACTGATTTCAACGATTGTGCTGAGCACCTGATAGAGAAAAATTATACCAGTCCTGATCACTTATATGCACTGGGTGGCAGTGCGGGCGGACTTCTGATGGGTGCCATCGTGAATATGCAGCCCGAATTGTATAACGGAGTAGTCGCGGCTGTACCTTTTGTGGATGTGGTAACCACCATGCTCGATGAAAGTATACCTTTAACTACCAGTGAATTCGATGAATGGGGCAATCCTAAAGAAGAAAAATATTACGAATATATGCTTTCTTATTCACCCTATGACAACGTAAAAGAGCAGGAGTACCCTCACATGCTGGTAACCACAGGTCTGCACGACTCACAGGTGCAGTACTGGGAGCCTGCCAAATGGGTGGCTAAGCTGAGGGACAAAAAAACCGGTGATAACCTGTTGTTGCTGCATACCAATATGGAAGCCGGGCATGGTGGAGCCTCCGGGAGATATGAAGCGCTGAAGGAGACGGCCAGGGAATATGCCTTCTTTATTCACCTGGAAAACGTAGAAAAATAATCTAAATCCTTGAGATAAAAAATCTTCTCCTTATTTTTGCAGGAGAAGGTTTTTTTATTAAGGAACATTTGTCTATGAAAAAATACGATCCACAGATGCATACAACTGAACACATTCTCAATCAAACCATGGTGCGTATGTTTGGTTGCGACAGGTCCTTTTCAATGCATCTGGAAAAGAAAAAGTCGAAATGCGATTTTCACTTTGACCGCCCGCTTACCGAAGAAGAGGAGAAAGCCATTGAAGAAAAGGTAAACCGGGTGATATCTTTAAACCTTCCGGTTACCGAACATTATAAGGATATGTCAGAAGCTGCTCATCTGTTCGATGTATCCCGTTTGCCGGACCAGGAACTGGATTCCGTTAGAATAGTGAATGTGGGTGAGTACGATTCCTGCATGTGTATAGGTGATCATGTCAAAAATACAGCAGAAATCGGAACGTTCCGTATCGTTTCCACCAGTTTCGAGGATGGTGTTCTCAGGATTCGGTTTAAACTGAAAAATGACTGATATGCCTGGATGTTTGAACCGCTTGATGAGGAATAGCATTATGAAGGGGAGAGTTGGAATAGTTCCGGTTATTCCGGGATTTTTCATTGTTTTGTTTTTTATCTGTATTTCCTCCAAGTGTGTTCCCTCCGATAACAGGCTGAAAATCATTAATAAAAGCGATCAGAAAATCGTGGTTGATTTTTCCCGTGATACCATATTTGAAGAAGGTGGAAATCATTTAATCGGGTATTACCTGGACAATGGAATTGCCCCGGATGATACACTGAAGAGAAGTCTGAGAGGAAGTAAGGATGCCTGGATTGAATATGTGATGAGAAGTAAAAACGGTAAACTGAACTTGTTTATTATTTCCTATGATACACTCAAAAGCTGCAAAGACTTCAATTATATCAAGAAACACAGGTTGTACGAAATAGAGGGTTACACCCTGGATGAGCTGGAAGAAAACAACTGGACAATTCAATATTTTCAGGATTGATTTCTTTTAGTAAAACTCTAATATATAGTTGATAACTTAAATATTATTACTTCCTCCTTTGTGTATCTTTGAGATTTAGAGTCTTAGTGGCATTTTTTTTACCACGAAGACTCGATACAAAGCAAACAAAAAGAATGTTATAGCCAAATATCAACTATGTTTTAGAATTTAACGATTTTTTTCAAATCTACAATACTTTTTCAGCTACGCAGAAAAATCCTCCATAGGAGTTAAATTATTGTAGAAAAAGAGCTTTTCCTAAAACTTAAAATAAATGAAAGGCTGAATAGCTGCGGATTTGACCTGGTAAATTATGAAAACCACAATCATAATGACAAGGATTTTTATCACAAGGGGAGACTGAATGAACCAGCCCCTGTACTTCTCCTTAAACCTGTCGGGCAACCAGTGAAGAATAAATCCGGCCACAATAAGTCCGAAGACTTCTTTGTAGGAAGTAATCATATTCCCAATCACTTCGCTGTCAATCGGCGATAAAATTCTGTTGATCATTTGACTGGCTTTGGTCATATTTTGGGCCCTGAAAAATATCCAGGCTGCCGTCACCACATGGAAAGTGAAGAATACTGAAAGGAACCTGGTAAATTTGTTTTGGGAATGGATGGGATGGTATCCGGTTTTAAAATATTTGACGATGTTGAGCCACTGCTTGTGTAATACCAGTGCCAGTCCGTGAATCCCACCCCAGATGATGAACCTGAGATGTGCCCCGTGCCATAGTCCGCCCAAAAGCATGGTAATCATAATGTTGATACTCTTTCTGAATTCTCCCTTCCGGTTGCCACCGAGAGAAATGTAAAGATAGTCCCTGAGCCAGGAAGAAAGCGAGATGTGCCATCTCCTCCAAAAGTCTGTTACGTTCATTGCTTTGTATGGAGAGTTGAAATTCAGGGGCAACCTGAATCCCAGCAAGAGGGCAACACCGATAGCGATATCTGTATACCCTGAGAAGTCGCAATAGATTTGCAGCGAGTAGCCATACACTGCCATGATGTTTTCAAAGCTTGAATAAGCCATCGGGGAGTCAAACACCCTGTCCACAAAATTTATGGATATGTAGTCGGAGATGAGCATCTTCTTCAGAAGGCCATTAATAATAAGAAAAAGAGCATGTCCAAACTCCCGGGTGGTAAGTTTGAACTTTTCATAGAGCTGGGGTACAAATTCTGAAGCCCTTACAATCGGACCTGCCACAAGCTGAGGGAAGAACGAAACATAAAAACCAAAATCAATGATGTTATATACCGGTTTGACTTTGTTTCTGTAAATATCAAAGGTATAGCTCATGGTCTGGAAAGTATAGAAAGATATACCCACCGGGAGGATAATCGTGCTGATATCAAAGCCGGTGCCGGCAATATCATTCGACCATTTGGCCAGGAGGTTGATTACTTCCAGGTCTGCATTGAATATGCGGTTGACCATATCCGTGAAGAAATAGGCGTACTTGAAGTAACTCAGCACTCCCAGGTTGATTAGAATACTGATGCTTAGAAAGAGCTTTTTATAAGGCTTTTGTTTCGCGCTGTATATCAGCCTGCCGAGCGTATAATCTGCTATTGTCGAAAATATAAGCAGGGTGAAAAAATACCCTCCTGACTGGTAATAGAAGAAAAGGCTGACAGCAAAAAGATAAGCATTTCGAAGGGGGTTCTTTTTATAAACAATACTGTAAAAAGCGAGCAAAATGGTGAAGAATACCCAAAAATAGAGCCTTGTGAAGAGCATAGGCTTCTCCTCTGAATAAAGCAGTATTTCCTGAAGATATTCAACCATTACTCGTGTTCTGTAAGAAATTCAATTCAGAATAATTCTTTTGAGCTGGAGATACCAAAGGGATAAGAATATACAGGAATCTCCACAAGAAAGGATACACTGTCTTTTTCATGTACTGTCGCTTTTTTCAGTCAGGACCTGGTTGTTTTGTAATTCCTGAAATTTAATAAAATCTCTCATCAGGGCTTTATAAAACATCTTGGCAATAACAACAGAACCTTTGTAAGTAAAATGGGTGAAATCTTTTCTGGCGAGAGGGGGATCTGCGAATACCCAGCTAGGCATGGAATTTTCACCTCCCATGGCCTGGTAGGTGTCCCAGAAAGCACACCCGGCCCTGAATGCAGCTGATTTCTGAGCATCCCTGATTTTCCCGATATTCGGATAGGACTCATAGCTTCCGCCTACTTTTCTCGACATATCCGTTACACCCATAACAATTATATTTAAGTCCTTGTCCAGTGATTTCAATGTATTCAACTGTTTGTAAAATTCGTTTTCGTAAAATTTATAATCATCTCTTATTACAGGAACCACATTAACACCGAAATGCAGAATGATCAGCTTTACATTCAGTTTTTGAAGCATATCTTTGTAGAACTGGATATCGGTTTTTGTAAAATCCGTACCTCTGCTCCCTCTCAGGGGAATGTTGTCCAGTGCCACGCCTTCTTCTCCATCCAGGGCAATACCGTATATATTCGGGCTGTGGTCTCCCTGGAAGCTTATGCTCAGTTCATCCAGTGAGGAAGGAACTCCCCATTCAATAGCTTTCAGATTTCCGCTGGATGGAATGATATCGGCATCTGCAATTTCTTCCCGGTAATTGAGCTTAATCACAAAAGGTTTCTCATTGAAGGCATAAAAGATCTTAACCCTGGTGAATTCTGAAATGCGGTTATATGAAACGGGAGACCTCCTTATATTCAGGGTTGCCTCATATACTTCGTTTTGAAAGTTGCTGTAATAGGGTGAAAAACGGGAAAAAGACATCAGAACCCCGAATTTATTATTGGGAAAATTTTTTTTATCCTTCAGAGTATACCTTTCCCAGGTTCTTGTAAGGTTTAGTTTTAAAGGGATATGGGTGTTGAAAGGAAGAACTGCCGGAAAAAGTCCGATTCCGGAACCTTCAAATTGCTGCTGAAGTTGATTTCTTATGTATGAGGAAATACGATCCCCTTCAATCTGCGAGTCGCCGTAATGTAAAATCCTGATAAGCTGGTTGTTATTTTCCAGGTTTTTCAGGCTTTTATAAAATGGGTACAGAACAGAATGATCCCCTTGTGGATATTGAAGGGATTTGGTTTGAGGCGAGGGTTTCTTTTTCTCGGTCCTTTTTGGTTCTTCCTGTTTTGTGGTTTTTAAAGTATCTGCAATACTATCTGTCATTGCTGCAGTGTCTTTTCCCGGCTCCGTGGTATCTTTTATTGTAGTATCTATCTTAGCCGGAAGAGTATCCACAGGAAGGTTATTTTCTACAATGGCAGAAATATCCTTGTATTGATTTTTTTCTTGTTCCAGGATTTCAGTAAGCGAAGGAAAAGAAACCCTGATATTCTGACCCAGTTTTATACCTTTTTCAGGCAATATATGAGCCAATAGGGCTATCAGAATCAACAGACCAAGGAAGACAATAAAAATTTTATAAGGTTTCATCCTCTATTGTGCAATTATGGATGATAGTTTATGTCCATAAATATAAAATTTTTAAAGTACATTATGGCATAACCCGCAATTTTTATTGCTTTTTAATTACTCAACCGGATTAAACTTAGAGAATCATGTTTCCTTCTTAATCTTTAATTTCTGTCCGACTTTCAGATTTCTCCCATTTTTCAGGTTGTTCAATTCCAGAATATCATTTTGGGTTACTCCTGGATATTGTTTTGCAATTTCCCACAGGGTATCCCCGTATTTCACTTTATAATATATGTAGCTTTCATTTAGTTCACTGGTATTAGTTTCAGATTCCGCTTTGTTATCCACAGGCCGGCCAATCCGTCTTTGTTTCTCGGCAAAGGATAATTCATTCACTTTTTTGTAATAACTCACCTTATTTTCGGGAACGTATATAATTAATTTCTGACCGCTCCTGATGAGGTTTCCACGAATATTATTCCAGTAACGGATATCAGAAGCCCTGGTGTTATACCATTCTGCTATGTAACCCAGGTTGTCTCCGGGTTTCACTGTGTAGTAGATTTTTTCTTTTCCTTTTGGCGCCTGGGGAATGAAACGCGAACGATTCGGGCTTTTTATGATGTTGTTGGTAAAATATACATCTTTTTTGTAGTCGTATATGGAATCTTCCAATTGAATGAAGTTTCCTGTTTCTTTAAGGGGGAGCTTGAGGGCAAACTCCTGGTCCTTAGCTGGAATAACACTTCTCCGGTATTGCGGGTTCATATCCTGGAGTTGTTTTAGAGGTATATTCAAGACTTCCGAGATTTGTTTAAGATGAACCTGTTTTTTTACATAAACGGTATCTGTAGCCAGGGGCATCGTTATTTCACGCGGATAGAGGTTGTGCTCCTCGTGATAATTCATAACATACATGGCAGCAATGAAAGCCGGGTAATACCCGCGGGTTTCCCGTGGCAGATAATAATAGATATCCCAGTATTTTCTTTTGCCTCCGGTTCGGTAAATGGCTTTACTAACATTCCCGGGTCCGCAATTATAGGCAGCAATAGCCAGATCCCACTCTCCAAAAATGTTGTAAAGGTCTTTCAGATATTCAGCTGCAGCATAGGTAGACTTTATAGGGTCTCTTCTTTCATCAACATAAGAATTGATGGTTAATCCGTAAAGCCTTCCCGTGCCATACATGAATTGCCAGATTCCGGTTGCCCCGGCACGCGATATAGCACGGGGATTCAGTGCTGATTCTATGACAGCCAGATACTTGATTTCCAAGGGGATGTCGTATTCATCAAAGACTCTTTCAAAAACAGGGAAGTAATAGTGTGCCAGTCCAAGCATTACTTCAACCCGGTCTCTGCGTTCTTTTGTATAGACATGAATGAAATTCCGTACAATATCATTGTAATTTAAATCTACTACTGAGGTCAATTTTTTTATCCGCTCCAGGTATACTGAATCAGGGAGTTCTGCAATGACCGCTGTATCTTTTCCTCTTTGTGGAAAAGAGTCGCTCTGGCTGAGGAATTGCTCCATGTACCATTGGTTGAGCAGCTCATTCAAATTTTGATCGAATTTGTATTCAAACTCCCTGACTTCCTGTGGCTCTTCATTTTGGGCAATTCCTGATAAAACTGAAAACAGGAGTACTAAAGCAGTGGTGAAGGTTTTATATCGATTCATATGGAGTTTTTTTTATAGTGTAAAATTATGAAACCCGCATAATAAAAACAAGATGCGGGATCGCGATTACATTGTTTCAATGATTGATTAACGTTATAGTTTCATATATGTTTTCCGGTAAGGGTTAGAAAGAGAAAGAAAATTTTACTCCTACGACAGGCCTTGAAAAATCTGTATGGATTGTTGTTGGCTCGACTTTCATACCCAGGTCCTTACTCACATCAAAATCAAAGAGGAAGGCATCAACTGTGGCATCCATAATATTAACCAGGTACACTCCTGCCATGATGATGACAAATAGGTCCCGGTTGCGCCTGTAAATGTCTCTTACTCTCTTTACATCTTCCTGGTTAACGCGGTTTTCGAATTGGCTGATTTTTCCAGCTACCATATCTGCATAGGCTTCTTCATACTCCTCATAGCGTTCTCCAAAATAATTAAACTGATAGTAGCAGTAAATTTCTGCCCCATAGATAATGGGTACTTTCCAGTATTTTTGATTGTATATCTGGCCAAAACCGGGCAATGCTGCAGACAATAAGGCTGCCTTTTTGGGTGAGTGCTGAGGTTCCTGCGCCAGTGTGTCGTTAACCTGCGAAAATGATTGGTTAAAGATAAAGATAAGAAGAGCAACGGTCAAGGCTCGTCTTGTACAAAAAAAGATTGCTTTTCCCTCCAATTTTCCTTTCCTGATTTGTAGTTGTCTCTTTACTCTGAATTATTTAGTATCGTCATGATACGTTCAAGATCCTGATCGGATTTAAAGGGGATAATGATTTTCCCCCTTCCGTTGTCGTTCCTCTTGAAGTCAATATTTGTGTTAAACCGACTGGTCAAATGCTCTTTTAGCTGTTTGTATTCCTCAGGCAATTCTTTCTTGTTGTAGTTTGGCTTTTGTGCCCGGGTTTTTTCACTGAGTTTTCTTATCATCTCCTCAGTCTTCCTTACCGAAAGCCCTTCATCAATAATGCGGTAGTATGCTTTCAGTTGCTTTTCCGGGTCTTCAATATTGATAAGCGCCCGGGCATGTCCCATAGAAATTTTTCTGTCACGAATTCCCAGTTGGATTTCTGCGGGAAGTCTTAGCAAGCGCAGGTAGTTTGAAATGGTTGTCCGCTTTTTTCCTACTCTGCCACTCAGGTTTTCCTGGGTCAGGTCGCATTCTTCAATAAGCCTTTGATAACTAATAGCTACTTCAATAGCATCCAGGTCTTCTCTCTGAATATTCTCTACAAGCGCCATTTCGAGCATAGCCTGGTCATCGGCAACGCGGATGAATGCAGGAATTTTACTGATACCTGCCATTTTTGATGCCCTGAATCTTCTTTCTCCCGTGATGAGCTGAAATTTATCCTCACTGATTTTCCGAACGGTAATAGGCTGAATTACCCCTATCTCTTTTATGGATGATGCCAGCTCACTTAGCGCTTCTTCATTAAAATTTGTTCTGGGCTGATAAGGATTTACTTCAATCTTTTCAATTCCAATTTCATTAACAGAATCCACGTTATAACTGTTCTCCTGGCCGGCATCTTCTATCAATGCTCCGAGACCTTTGCCTAATGCATTACGTTTAGCCATTTTTGACTGAATATTAAATTAATAACAAACTATTACACTACTTTCTCTTCATTCTTGATCTTTGTCTGATCATTTTTCTGAAGCAACTCCCGGGCCAGGTTCAGGTAGTTTACCGCGCCTTTGGAATTGGCATCGTACATCACAACGGGTTTTCCATAACTTGGTGATTCGCCGAGCTTGATGTTCCGTTGAATGATGGTTTCAAATACCATGGACTGGAAGTGTTTTTTTACTTCTTCAACCACCTGGTTGGATAGTCTGAGCCGGGCATCATACATGGTTAAGAGAAAACCTTCAATTTCAAGATCAGTATTGAGCCTGTTCTGAATAATTTTTATGGTGTTTAACAATTTTCCAAGCCCCTCAAGTGCGAAATATTCACACTGTACCGGGATGATAACTGAGTCTGCTGCGGTCAGCGAGTTGACTGTAATAAGACCCAGGGAAGGGGAGCAGTCAATCAGGATAAAGTCATAGTCATCTTTGACTTTATCGGTAACTTTTTTCAGCATGTACTCCCTGTTCGGCTGATCCAGCATTTCAATCTCAGAACCAACCAGGTCAATGTGTGACGGAATGAGGTCCAGTCCTTCTGTATCGCTTTGCAGAATTATATTTTTGGGATCAATTTCTTCGGTTAAACATTCGTAAATACTTGTCTTAATAGAGCGTATATCAAAACCGGTTCCTGATGTTGCGTTGGCCTGCGGATCGGCATCAACAATAAGTACCTTATATTCAAGTACAGCCAGGCTTGCTGCCAGGTTGATAGCTGTCGTGGTTTTTCCTACGCCTCCTTTTTGATTGGCAATTGCGATAACTTTTCCCATATTATTGATTTTGTGTTTTTTGAGTGTTTATAATGAATTTCTCGTAATTCCAAAAATACAATTTTATGGTTGATTAATATGAGATACAGGAAAGATTTGTAAACAAAAAAAACGGAGTTATTAACAAATTGTTAACACTCCGAAATTCGTTTTTGGGGGCTGTATATCCGATATATCAAGCGATTTCTTTCTTGTTTATTTTTTTAACAGCTTGGGTAGATTCCTCCAGTAACTGATCTTTATCGATGGGTACTACACCTGATTTCTCACAAACCTGTCCGCCCCCGATATTGGCAATTTCGGCTATCAGCCAGGGCGACATGCCGGCAGCCAGGCATACACTGGTAATGCCAATTATGGTGTCCCCGGCACCGGAGACATCTGATATTGTCCTTATTTTGGCTGGATATCGTTTGTATTCCTTGTTGTTGCTGATGAGTACACCCATCTCCGATAAGGTCACCAGCAGCCACTTGATGCTCTTCTCATCATGCATAGCTTTTGCTGCCTTAAAAATGGCATCGTAATCATCTTTCCTGATTTGCATATTCAAACCCTCCACCAATTCTTTGAAGTTGGGTTTGAAAAGCGTGACATCTTTGTAAAAACTATAATTTCGCTTTTTCGGGTCAACCAGAGTAGGGATGTTCTTTTCGTTGGCTATTTTGATAATGCTGCTGATGATTTTTGGTGTAATGACCCCTTTGTCATAGTCTTCAAATACAATCGCATCTATGTTCTGCTGATTTATGACATACAAAAGATGATTCAAAAAACCAATTTCGGTTTCTTTATCCAGGTATTCATCCATCTCTTCATCAACCCTCAGAAGATGCTGGTTGTTGCTTATTATCCTTGTTTTGATTGTAGTGGTCCGGGTATTCGATTCATAAATACCGTACTTGGAAAGCCCTCTTTCGTCCATCAGGTTTTTGAAAACCTGAGCTCTGTCATCATTTCCTATTACGGAAGCCAGTATAGGTTGTGCTCCCAGTGCTTTAATGTTGATGGCAACATTGGCTGCTCCTCCTAATCTGCTTTCTCTTTTGGTATGACTGATTACCGGTACGGGAGCTTCCGGGGAAATTCTGTTGACTATCCCTATAAAATAAGAGTCTATCATAGCATCCCCGATGACCAGGATGCGCATATCTTTGAATCGGTTGAAGGCGTCTGTTAAATTATCGGCTTTCACTTTTTCTTAATTTAAATTAGAAAAGCAAATATAAAAAAATGAAAGCGCGAAATATATGATTTTATTCAGTGTTTGAAATGCCATAGCCACTATTGCCCGAATTAAGTACAAACCTCTGTTTGGATTTTTTTTGTTTTTTTCCTGATGACATAATTGTCTCTATTTCTCCTGGATAGATAGGTTTTTGTTAATCCAATCAGATGTGTTGAAAAAATACCGGCCAAATATTAAGTTTTGAAATTTGGCTGATTGTTTTTTTCTGTTTACTTTCATATCGGTTTTCAAAAATTCCAGCATTTAAAATTTTTTCATGTGATCAGGTATTCCATTTTTGTGGGAATAATCTTGCTTTTATTCCTTCCACTTAAACGTGTAAATGCTTTAAACGGGAATTTTCCTGTAGGAGCTCGTTCTGCTGCCCTGTCTCATTCCAGTGTGATGTTAACCGGGTTTTGGCCGGCATTTCATAATCAGGCCAGCCTGGCTTACCTCAATGATTTATCCGCAGGGGTTAGTTACCAGGGTGGTTTTATTCCTGAAATGGGCAACCGGTTCGTTGGAGTTACAGTACCCGCAGGTAAAGGAAGTTTTGGCTTTAGTACCGGATATTACGGTTATACAGATTATTATGAAGTGAAGGGAGGAGTGGGGTATGGTATGCTACTGAGTGATGGTTTAGCCGGGGGCGTACAGATTGATTACTTCAACACGCATATTGGCGGGGTTTATGAAAATACCAGTCTGCTAACCTTTGAAGCCGGTCTTATGTATAAAGTCGCCGGCGAACTGGTACTGGGATTTCATATCTTTAATCCTTTTAATTTTCAAGTATCTGAATATAGTTCTGATGTTCCTTCTATACTGCGTTTCGGAGCATCTTACCGGTTTCTTGACGATTTGATGGTTTGCGCTGAAATTCAGAAACAACCGGAAATCAATCCAAGCTTTAAATTGGGCCTGGAATATCTGATATTGGATCGGTTTTTCCTCAGAACAGGTGTTTCCACGTATCCATTTATGAATTCTTTTGGATTAGGATACGATTGGAAAAAATGGAAATTGAACATCAGTTTTTCCAGGCATGAGATATTGGGTTATCAACCAGCTATTTCTATAAATCACACATTTTGATTTATGAAGTATTTTTTCATTACTTTTCTGTCATTATTAGTATTTGGATATCTACAATGCTTCTCACAGATTGAAGGCAATGTTGAACGCGTAACAGAAAACCTGGTTGAAGATCTGGCGGGAGCGGAGTCCCCGGAGAACCAGAAAAGTATGCTGGAAGATTTACACTATTTTGCAGAGAATCCCTTACATATCAATACAGCCTCCGAGGATCAGCTTAAACGGCTTCATCTTCTTAATGAGTTTCAGATTCAAAGCCTGAAAGATTATATTAATTCACATGGCAGGCTGGTTTCAATTTATGAATTACCCTACATTACCGGTTTTACAATTGAGGATGCAAAAAGACTGGAAGGTTTTGTAACGTTTATTGATGCAGAGAATGAATTCGATGTCTTTGAATCTGTAAAGCTGGATGATTTAATACGTTACGGTTCCAGTCGCCTCTTGCTGAGAACTCAGCGAAAACTGGAAAAACCAGCGGGTTATTTGAATGAGAATAGCCGTGACGGTGCTCCCGGCTCAAATTACCGGGGCAATATTTACAGGTATTATGCGAAATACCGGTATGAGTATCATGACAGGATTCAATGGGGTGTTACAATGGAGAAGGATCCGGGAGAGGAATTTTTCAGAGGGAGTAATGATTTAGGATTTGACTTCTACTCCTTTCATTTTCTTTATAGGGGCAAAAACTGGTTAAGAAAGCTGGCAGTGGGAGATTACCAGATGAATTTTGGTCAGGGGCTGGTCTTGTGGTCAGGCTTTTCATTCAGCAAATCGGCCATGTCTACGAATGTTCTAAAGACAGGAACAGGCCTGGATAAATATTCCTCGGTCAATGAGAATAGGTATTTCCGCGGATTAGCATTGAACAGCAAACTGGGAAAACTTAATCTTACATTATTCTTTTCAGGGAAAAAAGTGGATGCCAATCTTTCTGATGATGGCGACGGGAAAAGATTTACAACCTTGCAGAATACCGGGTACCACAGAACAGTCAATGAGATCCGCAACGAAAGTTCAATAAAGGAAACAGCTTTTGGCGGCAATATTACAGTAAGTGATGAAAATCTAAAAGCCGGATTAACAGGTCTGGGTTATTTCCATGATGGGAAACAAGCAGGCCGGCTGAATCTGAACCGGAAGTTCCGCAGTGCAGGAAGCATACATTACAATATGAGCTTCAATTACAAATATTTAGCAGGCAGATTTTATTTCTATGGTGAAGAGGCATTCAATAAGTCAGGGGGATTTGCTGCTCTCAATGGTGTGGATTGCATGTTTTCTTCAGATATCAGTTTATCTCTATTACACAGGTATTACGCCAAAGAATACTATGCCGCCTTTTCCTCAGCTTTTGGCGAAAATACAAGAAATTCCAATGAAGAGGGACTGTATGCCGGTCTGAATTTGAAACTGCTTCCCTCTCTGACTGCCTCTTTATATTTCGACAGCTATGCTTTTCCCTGGCTGCGTTACAATATTGATGCTCCATCTTACGGCAATGATATATTTGTTGATCTTCGCTATTCTTTTAATGAAAAGACGAGTTTGTATTTTCGTTATAAACAGGATATCAGTCAAAAAAATGATGATCATATCACTTTGAGCGGTTTGAAGAACGTACAAACCAGTCGATACCGCCTGCATTTCAGATCATCCCTTGCAGAAAAAATCCGCTGGAGCAACAGAATAGAGTTTTCTGATTATAAAGAGGAAGAGAATAGAGAGTTCGGCTGGCTGATATACCAGGATTTAAGGTATACATTGTCTGTTTTACCCCTTTCGTTTACCATCCGCTATGCCTTTTTTGATACAGAAAGTTATGCTTCAAGGATATATGCCTATGAACATGATGTATTGTATGCTTTCTCTGTTCCTGCCTATTATTCAAAGGGCTACCGAACTTATGTGAACCTTCATTTTAATAAAAGCCACTTTGATGTCTATTGCAAGATTGGTCAGACAAAGTACATGGATAAGGAAAAATTGGGTTCGGGACCGGCCATGATTGATGGAAATACAAAAACAGAGGTTAAATTGCAGATGATGTTAAAATTTTAATATTATTTGTGAATTTTAATATCCTTAATGTTAAGCTGGAGGGTTTTTGTTCCCCTGAAGTTATTCTCTTCTATTGAAAAGCAAATGTCAAAAGGTTTTCCTTTGTGTATTTCGTTGTAAAAATTCGCCTGCTGAAAAGCGATTCCCGGAAATTCTTTGTCGATGTTTTCAGGTTGTTTCAGGGATAATTTGATATGTTCTTTGCTTGAACCAACCAGTCGTGAGCTTCCTGTATCCACAACATTTCTGGCAGAAAAAACGGGTGCGAGGTTATGCGGTCCAAAAGGCTGGAATTGTTTTAAGATACGGAAAAATTTAGGGGTGATTTGGTCGAAACTGATCTCGGAGTCTATCTCAATATGTGGAGTAAGTTGTTCTTCTGTGATTCGTCTTTCTACGATATCCTCGAATTTCTTTTTGAATTTGCTTACATTCTGAACATCCAGAGTTAATCCCGCAGCATAAGTATGTCCCCCGAAATTCTCCAGTATATCGCTGCATTCTTCCAGGGCCCGGTAAATGTCAAAACCTGGTATTGAACGGGCAGACCCTGTTGCCAGTCCGTTTGAAGCTGTAAGAATGATTGTGGGGCGGTAGTATATTTCAATCATCCGGGAAGCTACTATACCCACTACACCTTTGTGCCAGTGAGAGTTGTACAGTACTGTGGCCTTTTTTTCGCTGAAACCCGGTTCCAGCGAAACCATTTTGAGAGCGTCCTGGGTAATGGTCCTGTCAATGGTTTTTCTTGCATCATTACAGGTATTTACCTTGTCAGCAATTCTTTCTGCATTTTTATGGTTTCGGGTTACCAAAAGCTCTACCGATTTTTTAGCGGATTCAATTCGTCCTGCAGCATTTATCCTTGGTCCCACACGAAAAACAATATCTTCCACTGCAATTTCATGGTTTTTATTGCTGATACCAGCAATTCTGAGGATGGCTTTTAATCCGGGCTGGGGATTATCGTTCAGTTGCTTTAGTCCATAATAGGCTAATATCCTGTTCTCACCAAAGATTGGAACGATATCCGAGGCAATGGAAACGGCCACAAGGTCGAGAAATTCGTTGAGTTCAGCCGGATCGATATTGTTGGTTCTGGAGTATGCCTGCAGCATTTTGAAGCCAACGCCACAACCGCTCAGGTCTTTGAAAGGGTAATTGCAGTCTGGTCTTTTTGGGTCGAGCACTGCTACTGCTTCGGGTATTTTGTCTTCAGGTGTATGGTGATCACAGATGATAAAATCAATTCCCAGCTTTTTGGCATGGTTAATTTTTTTGCTTGCTTTGATTCCGCAATCCAGGGCAATAACAAGTGAGGTATTGTTTTCTTTGGCATAATCAATTCCATTGTATGAAATCCCATAGCCTTCTTTATACCTGTCTGGTATGTAATAATCGATGTTGGAGTAATATTTCTTCAGAAAAGAATACACAAGGGCAACGGAGGTGGTGCCGTCTACATCATAATCACCGTAAATCAGAATTTTTTGGTTGTTCTGGATAGCTTCTTCGATCCGTTCTACTGCCCTGTTCATGTCTTTCATCCGGAAAGGATCATATAAATCATCAAGACTGGGGCGGAAAAACTTTTTTGCCTCTTCATAGGATTTAATTCCACGCTGAAACAAAAGATTAGCCAGGAGCTTATCTATATTGAGCATTTCAGAAAGATTTGCTATCTCTTCCTGGTCCGGGTCAGGCTTATAAATCCATCGTTTTTCCATAAATGTCAGCCGTTTTGGCTATCCTTCAATGTGCATTTTAAATTCGTCCTGAATCTTTTCCTTTAGTATACTCTTTGTTTCTTCCAGATCAATTTCTTTTCCAAGCTCCTTTTGCAAAGAAGTCACGCTTTTATCTGTAAAACCACAAGGATTAATATAATCAAAATATTTTAGATCTGTATTAATATTGAAAGCAAATCCGTGCATAGTTACAAAACGACTGGCCCGTACTCCTATGGCACATATTTTCCTCGATTTTTCGGGTTTGTCAATATCAAGCCACACGCCTGTAGCGTTTTCCAGCCGGTTTGCTTCAATGGTATATTCCTTCAAAGTGTTGATTATGGCTTCTTCCAGGTGATAGATGTATTTTTTTACCTGCATATCAAACTGGTCCATATCCAGTATCGGGTAACCGACAATTTGTCCGGGCCCGTGATAGGTTATGTCGCCACCCCTGTTGATTTTGTAATAAGTTGCGTTAATTTTTTCAAGAAATTCATCGCTTATCAGCAGGTTGTTTTGTTGTCCGCTTTTGCCCAGGGTATATACGTGAGGGTGCTCACAGAAAAGAAGATAATTGGTTGCTTGCTCTCCTTCCGGGCCATTCGAATCAAATTGTTTTTTCTGATTTACAACCTGGTTAAACAGTTCTTCCTGGTAATCCCATGCTTCTTTATAATCGATTGAACCTAAGTCTTTAAATTGTGTATATCTTTTCATCACAGATTTTTTTAAGCATTTACGTGTTTGTCAGCGTGATACGATGATCTTACCAGGGGGCTGCTCTCTACAAAGCTAAAACCTTTATCAAGTCCTACTTTTTTGTATTGCTCAAATTTCTCCGGTTCTACAAAATCTTTTACAGGCAGATGATCAACTGTAGGCTGTAAATACTGTCCGATGGTGAATACTTTACAACCGGCCTCAATCAGGTCGTCCATGGTTTCATATATTTCTTCCTCTTTTTCACCCAGACCAAGCATAATGCCAGACTTTGCTTTTAGGCCTGATTCTGCGATATGGGTTATGACATCAAGGCTGGTGTCATACTTAGCTTTCGACCGGATTTGGGGTGTGAGGCGGCGAACTGTTTCCAGGTTGTGGGAGATTACTTCCGGCCCGGCCTGTATAACCCTGTCTATCAGCTTTTTTTTTCCTTCAAAATCAGGGATTAGAGCTTCTATGGTAATATTTTCGTCCAGCTTTTTAATTTCTTTAATTGTTTGTGCCCATATTTCCGCTCCCCCATCTTCCAGGTCATCCCTGTCTACCGAAGTAATGACGGCATGTTTTATTCCCATTATTTCTATGGTCCTGGCCACTTTTTTGGGCTCATTTTTATCCACAGGTAACGGTTTGCCCGTCTCTACCCCACAGAACCTGCAGGAACGCGTGCATATTTCTCCCAGTATCATAAAAGTGGCTGTACCCCTGTTCCAGCATTCCCCGATATTGGGGCAATTACCGCTGGTGCATATAGTATGCAGGTTGTTTTCCTTCAACCTGTTTTTCATTTTTGAATAGGTTTCTCCCTTAGGCATATGCATTTTCATCCAGTGTGGCAGGCGGCGGTAATTATTTTTCTTCTCTTTCATAATAAGCCTCTTAGAGTTTCCTCAATTAAAAAAACCGGATTTTTTTAAGTATATTGCAAAGTTAAAATTTAAATTTTGTTTATTGAGTTTAACATTTAATAACTTCCGTTCAGTATGAAAAAAATAATTATACCTCTGTTTATCTGTCTTTTTCTTGGTTTTCAAACACAAAGCTCAGCACAGAATTATTTTGAAAGCAAGGACTACGAGCCGGAGTTAAAGCATCTTGTGCTGGCACACCCGACGGTTTATAACCTGAAAACTTTTGTTAATCTGCTTGAAAAGAATCTCGTTGACCTTCCTGATACAAGAATCGTAGGAGTTTTTCATTATAAAGAACAATTTGATTATTCGGAAAGTGAAAAGTACCTGGATACCTGCAAGAACCTGCATACAGAAATTTTTTTGCATCAACTAACTGATTCCATATCTGCAGGAGAACTGTACCAAAGCAATGCGCTTTCGGATGATTTTGAAATGATTTTCGATAATTCAGAAGGAACGGTGTTCTTTGGTGGTCCGGATTTACCCCCTGTCACTTACGGAGAGAAGACCCATTTTTTAACATCCATTTACGATCCTTACAGGCATTATTTTGAATTGTCTTTTCTGTTTCATCTGGCAGGAGGGAAACAGGACCCGGATTTTCATAATTTTATGAAAGAAAGGAAGAATTACCTGGTTTATGGATTCTGCCTGGGTATGCAAACTATGAATGTTGCAGCGGGAGGAACCATGGTACAGGATATTCCTACTGAGATATACGGGACAGCATTTGCGGAAAATATTCTTGAACTGGAGAACGACAAGCTGCACCGCAATTACAATAACCATCTTTATATTGATGAAAGCCTGCTGAGTGGAAGTTTCCACTCAATTGAACCCCTGGAAAATACTCTTATACATGAACTGGCCGGGGAAAATTCTGCACCCCTCGTATACAGCAACCACCACCAGTGTGTGGATGAGCTGGGTCAACATTATTCGGTAATGGCCCGGTCGATGGATGGCAGGATTGTTGAAGCCCTGGAGCACACAGAATATTCGAATGTTATTGGTGTTCAGTTTCATCCAGAAGCCATGCGGTTATATAATCCGGAAATTCGCTTTAGAATGAATCCGGGCGATCCTTTGCAAACAGGGAAGAATGTACTCATAGAAAATAACAGTTACCTTTTTCACAAAGCTTACTGGAAGGACTTCAGCCGGCGTTTTAAGGATCTAAACTGATTACCTGTAAAAGTCGAGCACTGCATTGTATTTGAATCCTGAGTCATGGGGCCTTATGGCAACACCCATTTCGCGGAAGTTTCCCAACAGGATTTTGCGGTGTCCCAAATCAGGAACATATTGGTCTATCAGCAGGCTGATGACAACGTCAAAACCATTTTTGTTCCCATAGTCGCAACATTCAGAGTGATAGCCATAAGGGCAATTGATCCGGTCATGCCCTTTCAGATCTCTCTTGCCAGCTTCTATTGCCCAGCATTCGGCCAGTTTAAACAGTTCTCTGTCAGGCCTGATAATATCTTCAGGCTCCATTTCTTCCAGCTTCGTGAACAAGCTCTGATGGTAATGGTCGTTGGTTCCTTCTTCATATTTTTTATTATAAACAGTATACTTTTTATCGTATAGTTTGAACAGGATGATTTCCTGTCCCTGGTCTGTTTTTTGATAATTTGATAAATTTTTCAGGTTTAGCAGGGCGGGTCTGTTGTTTTTCAGATACTTGTAAAATTCATGGTAGTTGATATCAAACCTGTAACGCGTAGATTCAGGGGTTTTTCTGATGATTTTTTTGTCTACAAATTTTCCTATGGTTTTTTCAGGCAAATCATTGTTAAAAAGCTTATGAACAGGTAGTTCGAAAAACTCATCAAAGGTCAGGTTTTCGCTGTATTTATTGACTAATAAGGTATCGTATTTGGGAACTTTTAAATCCAGGCTGCCATGAAAACGTATGTTTAGCCTTGTGTGGAGAAATGTTTCATTGAAAAGCTCCGGGTTCATCCTGACAAGATTGAGAAAGTAAAAAACCATTTTTTCATCATAATTTTCATAATCGGCATTTTTTGCGGTATTTGCCATCCTGTAAACCGGATTATTCCACTCTTCGTATTTATCCAGACTGTAATAGTACTTTTCCAGCAGGTTATATTTCTGTTTGTAGTAGGAATAGAATTCTTCCGGGACTTCGATGTTTTCTTTTAATATGTTCACGAAGTATTCATCATCAAAACCGAAATGATTGATGTAGATAGTTTTTGAATTGTCAAAAGTGTGATGAATTGCGTCGAAATATTCCCGCGCTCTCTTTTTCAATCCATTGTTATACCACTTTTCTGCTTTTTCAAAAATAGGAGTTTGTATCTTTTTGAATTCATTCACAAAAAAGGCAGAATCGTTTATTCCGGCTTTTTGCGTTATATTTTTAGCCTCTTTGATTAACTGAAGAGTATAGAGCATGGGATCGTCAAAAGATTTTTTGATATCTCCTTTTTCATCCAGCCTGTTAAAAGCCAAAGCTTTCATAAGCAATGTTCCGGCTTTTGGATTTGAAATTTCAGAGGCTTTATTGTAGCAAACCTCGTATTGATTTTTCTGGTAAAGATTTTTCAGTTTCTGAAAATCATTATTTTGGGATTGCAAAGCAACGGGCAAAAGCAATACAATAATGATAATATAATGGATCGTTTTCATATTTATTCTGCTTTAATTCTAACTATAAAAACGCATGATGTTGATATTAGTTTATATCTTTTCTTAAAAATAATGGGGAATTACTAAAGCACTTGTTAGTCAGAATAATTCATGAATTATTTCTATCTCCTATATCGACTAAAATTCCTTAAGATTTTTTCAAAAATTGAAGTTTCCCGAATCAAATTCGGGTCAGGCTATCTAAGTCCGGGGTAACCTACATTTAATTCATAACTAAAGTTTCGCAATAAATCCTAATTCAATCATTAAGGACCATCAATATTTATGAGAATAGCTTCTCCTTCGTAGTTTTACTGCGGAGATTTTACGTTTGAAATTGACCTACCAACCAATAGTTGAGCCCATAAGACTAGCACCCCGATTCATCGGGGTGTCTTGAAATGCCACACAGACCATACCTCAGCCGCCTTTGAGGCGGCTTCCCAATTTCTCCCACAACCAAAAAACAATATTACATTCACCCAGGAATAGGAGCGATGGAAGGAGAATATGATATTTTGAAGGATTGAATTCCTGAATTGGGAAACCCGCTAAAGCGGGCTGATGAGGAGGTATGGAGTTTAACCAACCACCCCGATAAATCGGGGTGCTAATCTCATGACACAAACCCAGGGTTTTCGGTATATTCCATGAGACCAGCACCCAGATTTATCTGGGTGAACCGGGATGCAACGACCATCTAACCCCAGCCGGCTTTGAGCCGGCTCCCCGGTCTTTAAAAGCCCGCTGGAAGCAGGATGGAGGTGTATGTGGGTTAGCTTTAACCGGGGCGCTAATCTCATGGCCCGTAGTCACAGTCGGTGGTTAAAACCTATGACGTGAACGGGGGTGCTCCTTCTCCGAAGTAAAACTAAGAAGGAGAAGCTAAACTCATTACTTATTTTCTGGTTTTGGAAAAAATTCATGAATAATGCAGGTTAGTAGTTTCATTTGGGAATATAGATCAGAACCTGCAGTATGGGGTATATTTTTATTAATACGGTAATACCTGATGATCAGAATATTTTGATATCCTGCCTGGCATTGACGAATAACACATCGCCCACCTGGTCATATCCGTGGAAAATTTTTTCGCCTTCATGTTTCAGTTGTTCGTTCAGAAAACCAATCATGGTAAGTCCGGCTTTTGCTGATTTTTCATTAATGATGTCTTTGGGGTTGGTATTTTCATCCATCTCAATAAATTCAATATTTTTCAGTGAGATAGGTAACCGCCCGTTTTTTACCACATTAATCAGCTCTTTTTTCGATTCATCCCCGCTATTTTTTGTGGAGAGGCTGAAGATTTTAATCGTTCCCTGCTTCCAGTCTGAGTGTCCCATAATGATGTAGCTAAGGAGAATCATCAGGTTAATGTTTTTGAGATCAAATTTTCTTATCCATATGTGGATACCCTGGTAGTAATTTATGGCTTTGTTGGTACCTCCCAGAACGCATACATCATAATGGGCAGCACGTACAAGCGAGATATTTTCGACGATTTGCTGCAGATTGTCCGGGTTTTTCTTTTCAAATTCAAAAAGGATCATATTATTCTCTAAACCCGAGATACCCGGAAGCTGAATGATTTGAGCAATGGCTGAAGTGTAAGAGGGTGATATAATGGTATCTACGTAGACATGACTGTCCCGGTAGTAGGTTTTTTCAATCAGGTCTCTCAGGGCTTCCTTTGATTGTTGATAGGTTTCATTGGAAAGGTACCCGGGAATATATTTGATGTAGGTTCCAAATCCATATTTGTGGGAGATCCAGGTTAGCAGGTTGAAAGCATTTTCACGGTCTGAGATAAGGTCTGAAACACAGACAACGGATGGGTGCCAGCTAATTTTTTCTTTCAGTCTCTGGCTCTTTTGCAGATAGATTTGAAGATTTCTGTTTATCTGGAAGAGGGTGCTTCGGAAAATGGCTTCCAGTCCCTGGCGTTCTTTGTGGTAGTAGCTGATGTACGTGTAAAGCAATATGATAATGACAATAGCCAGAAATGCATAAACAGCGCTAATCTGGAACATGAGAAATACTGAAAACACGAATCCGATAAGCGACAACACCCAGTTTGATTTAAATGTTGGGCGATAGGAGGGTGGTGCGCCAAAATGGTTCAGGAAAGAGATCAAACAGATGGAGCCATAAGTAACCATAAAGAACATGGAAATAATGGTAGCAACAGCATTAACGTTACCCAGTGCAACAAAGATGAAGGCTATTAAAATTGTTACCAATGATGCATTAAATGGTTCATTCGTATCTTTCTGGCCTTTGGCAAGGAAGGCGTTAAACCCGCGTGTAGGGAAAGCTTTATCTACTCCGAGAGCCTGTAATGTTCTTGGAGCAACCATTACAGAGCCAAGGGCAGAGGAAATGGTTGAGGCAGCCAAACCAAGCGGGATGATAATGTTTCCGCCATAAGCTATCTCGCTCATAATGAGTTGTATATTGACAAGGTCGGCAGGTTTGGCGGAGTTAACCAGTTTAAGCGCTACCAGTATGTATATGACAAAGCCAATACCAGTGGCAAAGAGCGTACCCCGGGGGATTGATTTGGCCGGATTTTTCAGGTCGCCCGATAAACCCACACCTGCTGTCATACCTGTAAAGGCAGGAAATATGATGGCGAAAATCATAAAAAATTCATTAAAATTTCTCACGGGATTTTCTGTTATTCCCGCCCGGGCAGTTTCAGAGTATTCGGTGTGGCCAAAGAAGAACATGAGCAGCGACACTGCAAGAATTGCAACCACAAAGTACAGAGCTTTTACCCCAAGGTTGGCTCCTTTTTTGAGGATTAGGATGGAGAGAATAGCCATGGAAGGCAAGCTAATAGCCTGCCGGGGAAGCACAAAATCGTAATTCTCTTTTATCCATATAAAGAAAGGTTCAAAAGCTTCGGTAAAGGCTATCACGTAAAATGCTACGCTGATTGCCTGGGATAAGTATAATGCAATACCAATGGTAGTTCCAATATTGAGGCCAAAAGACCGGGATATAATGTAGTATTCTCCACCACCCCGTACCCGCTGATTGGTGCTTATTTCCGAAATAGCAAAGGCGGTTGGGATGGTAACCATATGCCCTAGAGCAATTATGGCAATTACTCCAAGGAAGCCTAGTTTACCTACTGCAAATCCAAAACGTAAAAACAAGATTGCCCCCAGAATCGTTGATACCGCTGTAAAAAACACAGGGGCCGTTCCAAACTTATTTTTATTATTGGCCATTGTTAGGCTTTTAAATTTTTTCGTTAAATTCTAAAACATGGTTGATATTTGGCTATAACTCTCTTTGTGGT
>CAZPDP010000035.1:25383-34354 GCA_964585385.1 uncultured Bacteroidales bacterium | reverse complement strand
CCAATGGGACGTGCAGGAATAGCTGATGAGATGGGTGCTGTTGTTACATTCCTGGCGTCTGAAGATGCCTCCTATATAACAGGTCAGATATTGTTTGTTGATGGTGGGTTGACTTTATATGCTGACTTTAGAGAATCCTGGTCATCCTGAGAAAATTTAGTACATTCAAACATTCTCAAGAAAGGGGTGTTAATAAACTAAAACAAAACTGTGAATCGATTCATATATGGTCAGCATCATCATACCTACATACAACGAAGCCGAAAATATTGGTAAACTTCTGGATTATCTCAAAAATTCTTCAAAGAATGAAAATGACATTGAGATTGTCGTTTCCGATGGTATCAGCGAAGACAACACCCTTGATATAGCAGAAACCAAAGGAGCAATAACTATTAAACAAAAACATGTAAGCCGGGCACTACAGATGAATTCCGGTACAAAAATAGCCTCAGGCGATATCTATTACTTTCTTCATGCCGACAGTTTTCCACCCAATGAATTCGACCAGTATATCCGTGATTCAGTAAAATATGGCTACTATGCCGGAAGTTTTCGGATGAAATGGGATATGAATCATCCATTACTCAACATTTTTGCCTGGTTTACCCGTTTTAACCACAATTGGTGCAGGGGAGGGGATCAGTCTATTTTTATAACGAAGGAATTATTTAAAAAAGTGGGTGGATATGATGAAGAATACCGGTTCCTTGAAGATTACGATTTGATTAGGCGCATAAAGAAGCATGCTAAATTTAAGGTGATTCAGAAGAATATTATCACATCGGCACGTAAGTACCGTGAAAATGGGGTGTTCAGACTGCAGTGGCTTGTAACTAAACTCTATATTATGAGAGCACTTGGATGGGATGCCAATACCATTGCGGATATTTATTACCGCAAAATAAAATAGTAAGGTTTTTCTAATTTTTCGACTAACCAAATAAAAATAAAATGTTTATGGATTTAAAAGTAGCTGTAGTTTATGGATCTGTACGATCAGATCGTCAGGGAATCAAAGCCGCTAAGTATCTTGTTAGTAAACTAAATGAGAGAGGTTACCAGGTGGATCTCATTGATCCCCTTGAATATGAATTGCCATTTCTGGATAAGATGTATAAAGAGTTTGAACCAGGGAAAGCTCCTGAAAACATCCAGAAAATTGCAGATATTTTTAATGATGCAGATGGCTTTTTAATTGTTTCCGGAGAATATAATCACAGTGTACCCCCGGCATTGAAAAATATCCTTGATCATTTTCAGGCCGAATACCTTTTCAAACCCAGCGCTATAGCTGCCTATTCCGCGGGAATGTTTGGCGGTATGAGAGTTGCCGTACATTTGAGAGCAATACTAGCTGAACTTGGCATGCTTTCTATTTCATCTATACAACCCTTTCCAAAGGTTCAGGACAGTTTTGACGAGAACAACAATCCGTTGAATGAATTCATCGAACCATCGACGAAAAGGTTTCTGGATGAGTTTGACTGGTATCTAAGGGCTTTAAAAAAACAAAGAGCAGAAGGAACTCCTTTCTAATGTATATGTACTGCAATTAAAGGTTGATTGGAAAATAGCATATAAATTAATTTTAGCCTAAACACTTTATTTGGATTGATTGTTTAAGAGATGTGAATTTTAATCTTATGTTTATGAAAAAATTTAGTATTTTGTTTGTAAGTGTTTTGCTTACGTTATTTGTTCTTCAAAGCTGTGAGCAAGACGACGCAGAACCGGCTGATAATGAAATCTTTATGGAAAATATTCAGTTTGTTCCCCAGAACTTAACAATTGAAGTGGGTACAACAGTTACATGGATAAATAAAGACGATGTTCTGCATACGGTTAAGGAAGAAAATGACCTGTTCTTTAGCGAGGACATGGAATCCGGAGATACTTTTGAATATACTTTTAATGAACCGGGAACTTATAATATAGTTTGTACCATTCATCCCTCAATGACCGGTACCATAACCGTTACAAGTTCAGGTAGCTGAAATATTGTCTCTAATGGGGATCCATGGCTAATTACCTTTTATTTGTAATAATATACAAATCTTAACATGTTTATTGAATAATGGGGTAATATATTTTGTATTATTGCATGTTGTTATACCTAAAAAAATGAATCAATGGAATCTGAAAATACTTTTTATACCAGTATAAGCAATTATTACGACTATATTTTTCCGTTTAATCAAAAACAATTCGATTTTCTTAAGAAAATTACCAGCGATAAGAGTGAACAGACTTTTCTGGATATTGGATGTGGTACCGGTGATCTGGCCCTGGCATTAGCTAAAGAAGGATACCGGGTTTACGGCATTGATGCCGATTCACAAATGATAGCTTCTGCCCTGGATAAAAAGCGTAACCAGGACATGACTATAAATCCGGCTTTCAGGGAACTGGATATGGAAAAGCTTTCGAAGTTTTTCGATAAACAACAATTTGATGTTGCAAGTTGTTTCGGCAATACGTTACCCCATCTGTTATCCTATGAGAACATCGAAGAATTCCTGAAATCTGTTTCGATTGTTTTGAAAAAAGGGGCACAGTTTGGAATTCAAATCCTGAACTACGACTATATTCTTGAAAATCATATAGAAGAACTGCCCCTAAAAGAGAACGATATAATCAAATTTGAAAGGTATTACGAATATCCTGAAAATACTGAACTTATTGATTTTGTTACAAAACTTACCGTTAAAGGACCCAATGAAGTTATTGAAAACAGGATTCAGTTATTCCCTGTTCAAAAAAATGATATTCAATCCATGCTGGAAGAGGCCGGATTTAAGAATTTAAAATTCTACAGTGATTTTGATTTCTCAAAATTCAAAAAAGATAGCCTCCCTCTGGTTATAAGTTGTGTAAAGCGGTAACTGAATGGCCGCGAATTTGCAAATAACTTTTTTCTGATATTTGTATCTGGCATCCGGTATCGATTGTTCATTGCTTAATAGCCACAAACAAAAGAAGTTTCAAAGATGTACGGAAAAACCATAATCCAGAACTCCCTAATATAAAACTCTGAGGGTTTATCAGGTATCCTGTATCAGAAGCATTAAACGCCAAACTCATTTTGACATACGACGTTTCCTTGCAAATTCGCAGCAATCAGACAGGCTAGGTTATTCCCTCTACTTTCGACGCAACGATAAAATCATTCTCCGACAATCCACCAATGGCATGTGTGGATAAATCTATTACTACTTTGCCATAATATACATGCAGATCGGGATGATGTTGATCCTCTTCGGCTATTTCACCCACCTTGTTGGCAAAATCAAGCGCTTCTCTGAAATTTTTAAATTTAAACGTTTTGCTGATTTTCTTATCATCAATCACATCCCATTCAGTTTTAAGTTCTTTCAGATATTCCGGTATTTCTTCTTTAGTCAAAGGAGGTACGCCTCCCTCACAAGGTTTGCATTTCTTTTTTTTCAGTTCCATAATATTCTTTTTTTTGTTTGTTATTCATTTTCATACTATTTACTCACCATAACAAAAGCACACACAATTATGTTTGGTTCAAATTGTTTTGGTTAAACTCCCGGAAGATGGAATACTGGAATGTTGGAATACTGGAAATTGGATATAAATGAACAAGGATAGGGCGTAATATAAAATGATCAGGCATTCCATCATTCATCATTCATCATTCAAATAACTCACCAGCAATAAACATTTACCTCTTAGCATTGTCCTATAAAATGATTCTCTAAATTTGCATCCTTTAATTGTGGTTTTATCAAGATATGAAGGAATTAATAAAGGTTGAAAACCTTACAAAGAAGTTTGATGAATTGGTAGCTGTGGACAACATTAGTTTTTCCATAGAGGAAGGTGAGATTTTTGGTTTCCTGGGTCCGAACGGTGCAGGAAAAACCACTACACTTTCCATTTTATCTACATTGCTTACACAAACAGGTGGAAAAGCTTATGTGAACGGTTTTGATGTGCTTAAGCAGCAGGATGAGGTCAGACGCTCAATAGGAGTTGTTTTTCAGGATCCTACCCTGGATGAGGAGCTGACAGCCAGGGAGAATATGAGTATTCACGGAAAACTTTACGGGATGAGAAATCCCGGTGAAAAAATAGATGAACTGCTTGATCTCGTTGAGTTATTCAAATGGAAGAACAAACTGGTAAAGACATTTTCAGGTGGCATGAAGAGGAGACTGGAAATTGCCAGGGGATTGCTCCATGAACCGAAAATTCTTTTTCTGGATGAGCCAACCCTTGGACTTGATCCACAAACCAGGAACCACTTGTGGGATTATATACAAAAGATGAATCAAGAAAAGAAAGTGACCATCATACTCACCACACATTATATGGATGAAGCGGATAAGTTATCAGACCGGGTGGCCATAATAGATATGGGAAAAATCATAGCCCTGGATACTCCATCCGCTCTTAAAGAAAACCTTGGTGGTAGTGTTATACGAATAAAGACAGAAAAAAGGGACCTTGTTCAGCAATCATTGTCCCAGGTAGATTGGATCAATAATACAACCGTACATAATGGTTATGTAGACGTGGTGCTGAAGAATCCAGAGAAACATATTGCGGAAGTCATCAAGATTTTGCAGGATACACCGATAGAATCAGTTTCCTTGCGCATACCCTCTCTTGAAGAAGTATTCCTGAATTATACAGGCAAAACTATCAGAGAACAGGAAGCTAGTGCAAAAGACAGAATCAGACAACGAACAAAAGCAAGCAGACGATGAGAATAGTTTCAGGAGCCATATCAGTTATCTGGTACAGGAATGTGTTAAAATACTTCCGGATGAAAAGCCGGATCATTGGTAGTTTGGGTATGCCCTTTTTCTTTCTGGTCATTATAGGGTTTGGTCTCGATTCTGCAGTTTCCGTTCCAGGTATGACAACCAGCTATGTTGATTTTATAGCACCTGGCATAATTGCTATGAGTATCTTATTCACAAGCATGTTTTCCGGTGTTCAGCTTGTGATCGATAAACAAATTGGCTTTATTAAAGAGACATTGGTAGCTCCGGTCTCCCGCCTGGAACTTATGCTGGGACAGGCTTTAGGTGGAGCTACTACTGCCATGATCCAAGGTTTGCTTGTTTTTATTATTTCCATGTTTATTGGATTGGATATTCCAAGCTTGCAGGGAATTTTGATCTCGCTCGTTTTCATGTTTTTAATCGGACTTTCTTTCACTTCTGTGGGTATAGCTTTTGCTTCAAGAATGGAGGATACACACGGTTTTCAATTGATTGTCAATTTTGTGCTTTTTCCGGTGTTTTTCCTCTCTGGAGCTTTATTTCCCCTGGACCAAATACCTGGCTGGCTGTCCGTGCTTACCTATATTGACCCCCTTACCTATGGAGTGGAAGGCATTCGCTATGGGATGCTTGGTGCCTCGCAGATTAACCCTCTTATATGTTTTGGTGCTCTTGGAGGATTTCTTGTGATTGTTTTGTTTATGGGCAGTTATCTTTTCAACAGAATTAGAATATAATCCAATGTTTTAGAATTATAATTCATCAACTTTATGAAGCGCATTTTAGTCACCGGAGCAACAGGCAATGTAGGAGAATCAGTTATCAACCACCTTTCTGAAAGACAGTCTGGAATTGAAATTTATGCAGGGGTAAGAAATATTGAGAAAGCAAAAAACAAATTCCAGCGTTTTCCAAACCTTAAATATAAAGTTTTCGATTTTGAAGAACCAGGTACATATAGTAAGGGATTAGAAGGAATTAACACTGTTTTCTTGCTCAGACCTCCCCATATTTCGAATATAAAAAAATATTTTGTGCCGTTGTTAAAGGCTTTGAAAGAACAATCAATAAAAAATGTCGTTTTTTTATCTGTGCAGGGGGCTGAAAAAAGTGAGGTTATTCCTCACCGTAAAGTAGAAAAGCTTATTCTTTCCAGCGAATTCAATTATATATTCCTTCGCCCTTCTTATTTTATGCAAAACCTGACGACCACCCTGATAGATGATATAAAGCAGAAAAGAAGAATTTATCTGCCTGCAGGAAAAGCTAAATTTAACTGGGTAGATGTTGATAATATCGGGGAAATAGCCGCCATTCTGCTGGATGAATTTGATCAATACAAAAACAATGCTTATGATATCACTGGTTATGAGAACAGGAGTTTTTATGAAGTGGTGGATATATTGAATGATTTAACACAACTCAGTATAAAGTTTGTAAACACAAATCCATTAAGGTTTTTCATAGTGAAAAGGAGGCAGGGAATTCCAATGGGTATGATAGTAGTAATGTTTCTCCTCCATTTTATACCAAAGTTTCAGAATGAGCCAGAGATTTCACACTTCTACAAAAAGCTGACCGGAAAAAATCCTGCCCGGTTAGAAGATTTTATTATCCAAAATAAAAAACATTTTACCTGAAAACAGGAAAATTGCATAGATAAACCTGTTGATTCTCAGCAGGGAAGAGGGATGTTGCTGGCGTCTTGTAATATTCTGTATTATAATAAATTACAAAGGTTGCTTCTTTCATCATAAATCTTATTCTATTAACAATTTTGAATGGGTTGTTGGTCAAAAACAAATAAAATAAATAGCCTGAAAACCAACTTGAACAAGGTTAGAACGTAATGTTACAGAAACAGAATTGTGTTCTTTATGACTTTACGGAATTACCTGAAAAATATCACGATAATACTTTTCACATGGGTATTTGTTCAATGTGAAAAACAATCGGATTCCGAACTTTCTGTAAAGTTGAAAAAAGAGCTTGTATCAGAGTCTGAATGGGTATTGGTAACTGAAAAAGGGGAGCCAAAGGTTAAAAATTACCAGCACTCAAGGCTGATATTTTTAGAGAGCAATGAATACGAAGTTCATAAGACATTTGAATATTCTGGAAGTACATATAGAACCCCCGGGATTTACAGTTTAAGAGACAGTCTGATTCAGTTAAAAAATATGAACGGCAGGGAACATATCGGAAATTTATACTTAATGAGCAAAAACAAGTTCAGGATTGAATGGTTAAAGACCTCACTTCCCTATGGTGAGGGAACAGAAATGTATATTAGAAAAAATATACTGGTATCAAAAGAATAATTGCATATAGAATCTAAATTGAGCGATTTAAGTAGAATATAAAATGGTTAGTAATAGTTTTTCATAGTTGCCTCTTCTTTTTAATGAAAAAAACCGGTTAATGTTTTTTCCGGTTTTTTTCATTTCGAAACAGAAAATTCAGGAAATCATGAGATAATTCCATCCTTCTTTAAAACCTTTATCCGTTAAAAATTTTTTTATTTTCTCTTTAGCGTCCCACTGGCGAACATATATCAGCAAAAAAATTTCCTCCGGTGAAGGGATATTTCTGTAATGAATTAAATTGTCCTTTATTTGCCTTGTGTCTTTAATATCAATAAAACCCATAATTGTAATTTTGTAATTTTCCAGTAACCGGGCTCTTTTACGGGAAATTTTACTAGCACCCCAAATCCATACATTCGGATGAAACGGATTGTTTTTTTTTAACCAACGGGCCAGGTAGTATGTTTTTATACTGTAAAAAGCATCATCCCTGTATATCTGATGAGAGCGGGTTAATCGGTTTTCTGAATCAACCCATTTTAACAGATACTCTGGAATCTTTGTTATTTTTACACCTTTTTCAAGCCACCTGAGCCACATTTCATAATCTTCGGGGAAATCTCCACTTCTATAATGGCCATACTGTTCACCAGTTTCTTTTCGCCACATAGCAGATGGATTTACTACTGGTGAGTCAATAAAGCGCTGGTTTTTGATTGCAGTATAGGTTTGGACAGAATTCACCCATTCAACATATTTTGTGATTCCTTTTATTTTTGCTGAATAGGGTACATATTCAACAAGGCTGCTTATTACTTCATATTCAGGATTGTTATCGAGGAAATCAGATTGAAGTTTTAATCTGTCCGGGAATGCATAGTCATCGGCATCCATTCTGGCCAGGTATTTTCCTGTTGCCTCGTTGAATCCTTTATTGGATGCAAACATAACACCTTGCCTGATTTCTTCTGTTACCCGGAATCTGCTGTCCCTTTCAGCCCAATTCCAGGCTATTTCAAGGCTTTTATCTTTAGAATTGTTATTGACCAGAATACATTCGAAGTTACTGCATGATTGTTCTGCAATGCTTTTTATTGCTTTGTCCAGAGTTTCTGCTGCATTATAAAAGGGAATAACTACTGATATTTTAGCTTTCATTCGAATACTGTGAATTTTATTTCAATGTCCTCTATAATTTGATTAAATTATTTACTTTGAACAATTTTATCCATAAATTGTGTCAATTTACCAAATCAAAATCATTAACCAAAACCTTAATATTATGAAAAAAATAGCTGTTTTTCTTGCACTCTCATTCCTGATTGTCTCCTGCGACGAACTCAACGATCTTGCCGATTTTGAGTTTGATTATGAAACCACCTTTACTGTTCCCGGAACAATTCCTGTTGCAGTAAAAGATACCATTCAAAGTCCGGTAATTGAAACAGAAATATCTCAATATCTTGAAGATAACAACACAGATGAAAGCAAAATCAATAAAATAACACTTGAAGAGCTTGAACTCTCAATAAATTCACCTGCCGATTCTGATTTTAGTTTCCTTAAAGAGATAATGATTTACATTAAGGCGGATGACATGGATGAAAAATTGCTGGCTTCCAAAACAAATATCACTGAAAGCATTGGAGACACTTTAAAATTTGAAACAACATCGGATGATCTCCAGGAGTATTTGTTCAAAGAAACATATCAACTGAAGGCCATTGTTGAAACACAGAAGGCTATTGACCAGGATTACGAGTTAAATGCTTATGTACTCTTTAAGGCAGACGCAGATGTACTGACCGAAGAAGAATAATTGTTATTCCGGATTATTGATAAGGGGCTGTCTCAAAAGTAACTAAGAATGTGTTCTCGCAAAGGGTGCAGATGAAACACAGAGGG
>CAZPDP010000035.1:21155-25283 GCA_964585385.1 uncultured Bacteroidales bacterium | reverse complement strand
GCGCAAAGAGCTAATTATAAGACTATTACTCTTTGCGACCTTCTATGTTGAAAATTCCTTTGCGTGAAGCCTTTGAAAAAGAACTTTTGAGACAGACTTTTTCATTTCTTGTTTTTGCATTCTTCTTTCCAAAAATTTACATTCTTTTTTCACCGTCATCCAACATGCTACTGAACTCATTTGGTAATTTAACAATATCGGACTATCCTTTCCGTTAAATAATCCGAAAGCCAGCAAACAGAATAAGCGGTTTACTTGTTAGTTTATTACCATCTATTCGCTTTTTCTGAACTGGTTATTTTTATTATTTTTGCAATTCAATTAATAACAACAAATAAAGATTAGGAAATATGTTTGATAGTCTTACGGACCGGCTGGAACAATCGTTCAAGATACTGAAAGGACAAGGAAGGATTTCCGAAGTAAACATTGCCGAAACATTAAAAGACGTTCGGAGAGCTCTTTTAGATGCGGACGTTAACTATAAAATAGCCAAGGATTTTACCAATACTGTTAAGGAAAAAGCTTTAGGACAGAAAGTTGTGGAGTCTGTCAAGCCCGGACAGCTCATGGTGAAAATCGTACATGATGAACTGGCCAATCTGATGGGTGGATCGGCTGCTGAACTTGACTTAAAAGGGAGTCCGACAGTAATTCTGCTTGCTGGCTTGCAAGGTTCAGGTAAAACAACTTTTGCCGGTAAGCTTGGAAAATTCCTGAGTTCAAAAAAAGGTAAAAATCCGCTGTTAATTGCAGGCGACGTCTATCGTCCGGCTGCAATTGACCAGTTAAAAGTAGTTGGTGAACAGATAGGTGTACCGGTTTATACAGAAGATGGAAACAAAGACCCTGTTAAGATTGCCAAAGCAGGTATCAAAGAAGCGAAGAAAAACGGAAACGATTTGGTAATTATCGACACCGCCGGTCGCCTTGCTATTGATGAACAGATGATGAACGAGGTGGCCAGTATAAAGAAAGCGGTTAACCCAAATGAAACCCTTTTTGTGGTGGATTCCATGACAGGTCAGGATGCTGTCAATACAGCAAAAGAATTTAATGAAAGACTGGATTACGAAGGTGTCATCCTGACCAAGCTGGATGGTGATACCCGCGGTGGTGCAGCGCTTTCTATCCGTTCCGTGGTTAATAAGCCCATCAAATTCGTTGGTACAGGAGAAAAGATGGAAAACATTGATATTTTCTATCCTGAACGTATGGCCGACAGGATTCTGGGTATGGGTGACATCGTCTCACTTGTGGAAAAAGCACAGGAACAATACGATGAAAAGGAAGCCCAGAAGCTGAATAAGAAGATTGCTCGTAATGAATTCGATTTCAACGACTTTCTATCCCAAATCAACCAGATTAAGAAGATGGGTAATTTCAAAGACCTTGCTTCCATGATTCCCGGAATGGGCAAGGCTTTGCGTAATATGGACATGGATGACGATGCCTTCAAGAGCATTGAAGCTATTATATACTCTATGACCCCGGAAGAAAGACAAAATCCCAAAGTATTGAACGGCAGCAGAAGAAAACGTATAGCTGAAGGAAGTGGTAACGATATACAGGAAGTAAACAGATTGATAAAACAGTTCACTGAAACCCGAAAGATGATGAAGAAGATGAAAGACGGAAAAGGGCTGAAGAATATGATGCAAAACATGCAGGCTATGGGTGGCGGAAAGATGTAACAAACCAAATTCAATATATATGGAATTAATTGATGGTAAAAAATTATCCGCAACAATAAAGGATGAGATAAAACAGGAAGTTGAAACTTTAAAGCAGCAGGGGGGTAAAATACCGCACCTGGTTGCCATCCTTGTAGGTCACGACGGAGCCAGCGAAACGTATGTTTCACATAAAGAAAAAGCCTGCAAGTATGTGGGTTTTAACTCAACTGTTCTACGCTTCGAAGATGATATTTCCGAAAAAGAATTGTTGAATAAAGTAGATGAGCTGAATAAGGATGAAGATGTGGATGGATTCATTGTTCAGCTTCCTCTGCCTGACCATATTGATGAACAGAAAGTCATTGAAGCAGTAGAACCCCAAAAGGATGTGGATGGTTTTCACCCAATCAATATGGGACGCATGGTGATTGGACTGCCCGCTTACCTTTCTGCAACTCCGGCCGGAATCCTGGAATTTTTCAAACGCTACAATATAGAAACAGAAGGCAAGAACTGCGTGGTATTGGGGCGTAGTAATATTGTAGGAAAACCGGTTGCCAACCTGATGCTCCAAAAAGCAGTTCCTGGTAATGCTACCGTTACAGTGTGCCACTCCCGAACAAAGAATCTGAAAGAAGTAACCACCCAGGCGGATATTTTGATTGTAGCAATGGGTAAGAAAGAATTTGTAACTGCTGATATGGTAAAAGAAGGAGCAGTTGTTGTTGATGTGGGTATTCACCGTGAAAAATCAGACAAAACAAAATCAGGCTGGAAACTGAGAGGAGATGTAAAATTTGATGAAGTGAAAGAAAAAGCCAGTTATATCACACCTGTTCCGGGTGGTGTAGGGCCGATGACCATTGTTTCATTGTTGAAAAATACCCTGGCAGCTTCCAGGAATGAGATCTACAAATAATCTTTATACATTCATTAGAAGTAATCCGGGAGTTTTAAAGCTTCCGGATTTTTTTTGCATCGGCCAATTTTCACTCTCAAAATACCGTAAGGCATGTTATTTTTGTAATTCGGGTATGAATGAAGAGGAATTCGTGGATTCAAGCTATCCCATAATTATAGAATCCCGGTGGAGATGACACACCTCCCATAATACTGCATTACCTCTGTATGCTATATCATGAGCTGTTAAATCTAAATACAAGGGTCAAGTGTATACAATTTCTATCTCTTTCTTGTTTTCAACAAAAAGATGGTCGTAATAATCGCCAGGGTAAAGAAAGTCATTCCGGAAAGCAGGAGCGCCTGTGAAAGTGAGAAATGGTCGGTATACCAACCCAGGAAAGGCCCAATTCCCGAAAAGAATATCCGGATGAGAAAACTTCTGACCGAAAGTACTGTTGCCCGGATGTTTGAATCTGTCAACCTGTTGATATAGTCTTTTAATACCGGAGTGGCAATTCCCCTGACAAAATAAAACACAAACAGGGCAGCTATTCCCCAGATGGCATGGATTTGACTAAGAATTATATAAAGTAATGGAATCAGAATTGCAATGAATATAGTGGTTTTTACCATTCCAAACTTATATTCAAATTTATGAGCGTAATAAGACGTAATTCCCACCGCTAAGTTAAGCAGAGCCCAAAAAACTCCAAATAATGTCAATGATAGTCCTACCATTTTAAAGTAGGGCTGTACGAACCAGGCCATAGTGAGAGTACAAGTACCTATTACAGCGGAAAACAGAATATTCCATTTCAGGTGTCCCGACCGGAATAAAGAATAGCGAACAATACCTATGATATCCATAAACCGCATACGGGAGATTTTCTGGTATCGGACAGGTTCGATGAGAGTCAGGGCAGCCGGAATTGCAATGAATGCAATCGCAGTTTGGGCATAAAAGGGCATTCGGAGACTGATTTCTGCCAGTAACCCTCCGAGAATTCCGGCAATCGCTTCGGCAAAATTGCCAATAGCGACCATCCGGCCTTCATATCGCAGATATTTATCTCTTTTACCCAGTGCTTTTAATGAATCATAGAGAAGAGCTGAATCGGCACCTGATATCAAACTTTGTCCCAGGCCAAGAATAAGTTCTGCAGCGAGAAAGCCCCAGAAAGAGTAAGAAAAATCATACACCACGAATCCAAAAAAACCAAGAAAGGCTCCAATGATAAGCGTTTTCTTTCTTCCAAGTGCATCGGCCAGGTATCCGGAAGGAATCTCAAGTAAAACAATAGCTATAGAATAGACAGCCTTCAAGGTAAAAATGTCCTGCATGGTAAGCCCGTTTTCCTGGTAGAAGAGGACAATAATGGGCATAAACAGCATAAACCATTTAGCTATCTTGATCAGGTAGAGCTTGATTATATTGGATTCCAGTTCTTTCATAAGGTGAAATAACAGCTGCAAAAGTAAAATAAGTAAATCAATAGAACAATAAAATAAATGAGCAATTGATGGCGTATGATAGACCTTGGATGTTGGA
>CAZPDP010000035.1:0-21055 GCA_964585385.1 uncultured Bacteroidales bacterium | reverse complement strand
AACTCAACCACCAACCAATCAACAGAAGATCCGCCCCTTTATGCATTTTTTCCAAAAATCTTTTTTCTGACAAGATATTTTTATATTTTTGCAACGCCTTTCAGGCAAATGGTCCCGTAGCTCAGCTGGATAGAGCAACGGCCTTCTAAGCCGTAGGTCCCAGGTTCGAATCCTGGCGGGATCACCCAAGGCCGCTCAAAGTCATCTAATTTGAGCGGTTTTTTTTATAGCTCATCATTGATACTATCCGATATTGTACACCCAGTGAACAAAAATGTACATTTTTTGAGCTGGTTTAAAATTTTTATTCTTGTTTAAGTAATTGATTGTTAGTTAAATATTAATTTTGGCCCTAAAATTGAATTATTTGAACAAATAAACACTTTTTAAGTTTATGATAATTCTTAGGAAGAAATACGCTGAATTGAAATGATGAGAGAATATTAATGATAAATTTTAAACAAATTAATCTTCGAAAGGAAGAGTAAACCTAATTTTGCTAAAGATTTAATTGTATAAGGAGTATAAAGAAATATTTATTATGGAACCAAAAAAATCAAAAAAAGCTGATTTACAGAGATTGCGGGGACTTTTTTTGCAAATCGGATTTATTTTCTCTTTTGGATTAGCTCTACTGGCTTTTGAATGGACCAGCAAACCTGAAAAGGTGAGTGGATTCAGTCAGGGTGATGCCGGTGGAATAGTTCAGGAAAGTGTGCCGATCACAAGACAACAAGAAAGGAAGCAACCTCCACCGCCACCGCCCCCAAAAACCACAGAGGTTATCAATATAGTGGATAACGATGTAATAATTGAAGACGAGCTCGTCCTCGAGGAAACAGAAGCCGACCAGGATACTCGTTTGTCAATCGATGCCTTTGCAGAAGAAGAGGAGGAGGAAGATGATTTAAGTGAAGTGTTTGTTCGGGTTGAAGACATGCCTAAGTTTCAGGGTGAAGGATTAAATGCTTTTCGAAATTTTGTTCAGCGGAATCTTAGTTACCCTAAAATAGCTTATGAAAATGGAATATCGGGAACAGTCTATTTGAGATTTATTGTGGATAAGGATGGATCCGTTACAGACATTACCATTTTAAGAGGTGTGGATTCTTCCCTTGATGAAGCTGCAGTTTTAGCAGTGAAAGATTCCCCAAAATGGGAACCTGGAAAACAGAGAGGAAAACCTGTGAAAGTTGCATGTACTATGCCTATTGCATTTGTTTTAGATTAAATTTTTGACTTAAGAACAGCTTGGTTTATGGTTGTATATTTACATTAATTTTAATCTTATATCGGGTAAGACTAAAATTATCCAGGATAAAAAAATAGAATTTCAATCAGTCTAAATGCCCAAATACCTGCAGTGGATCGACCAGTTCTTTAAATAGGTAATGTTTGATATCCAGTTTCAGTTCAGGATGAGGAATGATTGTTAAAACAGGCAACTCCGAGTTGTTTATGATTTCCTGTGCCGTCGAGCCAATAAAATAATGATGAATGTTCATCTCCTGTTGTGTCATCATCATAATTAAATCGGCTCCCACCTTTTCAGCGTATTGATTGATGACCTTATATTCAGGGATCTCTTTAGTGATTTCAAGTTTTACATCGCATTGAATTTCATATTTGGTAAATATCTTTCTTATATTTTCCAGAATTTTCTGGAATTTGATTTTTTTACTGAGCCAGTTGGATTGTAAGACTGATAATACGGTGACTCTCGCACCAAAAAACTGAGCCATCTCTATGGCTTTTGCAATTTTTTCTTTTACAGGATGGGTCAAATCCAGGGGTAAAATCATATGATCGTCCGTGGTAATTTCGTGTGAGCCTTTGATCGTTATAACAGGCGTTTGAGCCTCACTTACAATATGATGGGTATTAGTACCTGTAATATTTTTTCTAAAATCCGAGGAGTCTGTCCGCCCCATTATAATTAGCTTAGGTTCCAGTTCCAGGCTTAAATTTATGATTTTATTGTAAACTTTCCCTTTTTTAATCACAGGAGTAGCTTTGATTTGGTGCTTTTTTAAATCCTCATCATTTGCTATCAAATCTTTTAGTTTATTTTCTGCCTGGTGTATAATTTCAGCTTTTTGTTCCTTTTGGAGAATGGACCTTGTAAAATAGCCTTGTGGCTCTATTACATAAAGCAACGTTAGATTGCTATTTGTTGCCCTGGCAATTATTTTGGCATATTCGTATGCAGCCATTGATTGAGGACGATAGTCAACAGGAACTAATATGGTTGGTTGTGTATCCATAGTATTATTTTTTAATCCATATTTTTTGCAAAGAATAAAAATCTCTTTTTATTTTCCTAATTCCAGACTGCAATTCTTGAATAAAGGGTTGATAGTTTAATTTTTTATGGATTGAAAAGATATATCAATCGCTGAAATCGGAATGGTATTTAGCTGCATAACCCGTTGCAGATTCATTATACTGGATGTTTTGTTTCAATAAAGTATGGGAATCTTTACTATGCAGTATGGCTTTCTTTTGTTGCATCTGGTGCAACTCCTGTTCAATTTGATGGGCAGCTCTTAAATATTTGAGGGCATCTTTAAAGTAGCCCATTTCATGATGAAGAACGCCCATTTGCTTAAGGTACAAGGGAAACCTGTGATAAATGATAGCTTTTTCATAATATTTATAAGCCTCGGCCGGCTTGCCTTTAGCATGGTAAATCAGACCCCACTGAAAGAAATACTTTGCCTTTTCCCGTGGTTTCCTGACCGGGTAGGCAAATTCAAATTTCTCTGTGTAATAATTCCTTTTTGTTTCCGGACTGATTGTTACAATATCTTCAATCATACTTAAATTTTAATGTAAATAATGCGATATTAACATGACGTAAATTTACAAAAATTGTTGTATGAAAAGTAGCAATTATAATGCCTTTCGGACTTCAAGCGATTAGAGTGGGGAGAGGCTGTAATGTTTCTTCGAGGGGAACTTCCGTGCTGGGCCAGTGTATGAGCAATAAATCGATATATTCAGTTTTTAGTTTTTTCAGGCTTTCTCTTGTACTTTGTGTAACATCTTCAAATTTTAAGTTGCCAGGGGCTATTTTGGTATTAATGAATATCTCTTCTCTGGGCACTCTCGTTCTTTTTATCCCCATTCCAACTTCTGATTCATTTCCATAATCCTGGGCTGTGTCAATCATTCTGTACCCAAGTGTTAAAGCCTGTCTGACAGTATCTATACAGTCTGTTCCTCCTAATAAATATGTTCCAAAAGAAAATAAAAAAATTATTATAGTTCTCAAAAAAATCTTTATTTCAATTGAGATGCTATAAAACCTTCAAAACCTGATGCCAATAGTATTTTTTTTTTGCTTCGCACTTAAAGCTACATTTTTTCCTTTGACTGATGTCTGGTTGCAAAACCTTTTGCATTTTTTAAAAAAAAATGGTACTTTTTGCCGGAAAACCTAAACCAATAAAAACGCCCTATTTATGAGTCCGATTCTTGTTTTTATACTGATTATGACAGTTGGAGTTTTACCTCTTTCTTTTTTTGTTTATTGGTATAAATACCGCAATACTATCATCTATAAAACTGCATTTGCCATATTACTGTCAACCTATATTGTGGCCATTGCATCTTACCTGGTTGGTTATTTAGGAATAAAAAATATGATATGGTTCGTTCCGGTTGGATATCTTGCGTTATTACTTTCCAATGTATTTTTCAAGAATTTTGTACAGAAACCTGTAAAATCCACTACTGAAGTGTTAAATAATTTGTCTGAAGGAGATATTGAAGTGGAAATTGATGAGAAAATAAAAGAAAGCAAAGATGAGATAGGTCAGATGAATGTTGCACTGGAAAAAACAGTAAACGGACTAAACGAAACGGCCGAATTTGCCCGCCAGGTGGGAGAGGGGAATTTCGATTATGAAATTGAGGTTTTAAGTGATGACGATCATCTGAGAAGTGCTTTGATTGAAATGAAGGGTAAGCTGAGAGAAGCAGCCAAAATACAGGAGGAAAAGCGGATAGAGGAAGAAAAGCGCAGATGGACCAATGAAGGACTGGCTAAATTAAACGAAACTCTGCGTCAGGATGAGGATTTGGAAGAACTTGCCTACAACATCATCCATTTTCTTGTTGAATACCTGGGTGCAAATCAGGGAGGTATTTTTGTACGAACTGAGACCGATGATAATGAGATAATTTATGATCTTAAAGCTGCGCATGCATTTGACCGGCGTAAATACCTGGAAAGTTCATTTAAGCCTGGTGAGAGCCTGGTTGGTACTTGTGCCATTGAGAAGGAGAGAATATACATGACAGAAATACCCGAAGATTATATAGAAATTACAAGCGGGCTGGGAGATGCCAATCCCACAGCTTTGCTCCTGGTACCTATGAAGATTGAAGATGATGTGTTAGGTGTTATTGAAATGGCTTCTTTTAAAGAGTTTGAAGAATACCAGATTCAGTTTATTGAAGAAGCCTCTCTGAGTATAGCCAGCACGCTTAAGTCTTCAGAAACCAACAAGCGTACGAAAGAATTGCTGGAGAAAACTCAGCAGCAGGCTGAAGAGATGTCTGCCCAGGAAGAGGAGATGAGACAAAATATGGAAGAATTGCAGGCCACTCAGGAAGAATCAACAAGAAAAGCCCGGGAATATGAACAGCAACTGGAGGAATCTAAACAAAATCAGGAAAACCTGGAGCGTGAACTTGAAGAAGCAAGAAGAAAAAGTGCGGAAAACAAAAAAGAGCTGGATAAAGCACTGAAACGGGTTAAAGAATTGGAGGAAAAGTTGAAAAAGAAATAGAAAATTCAATTAAAAATAAAAAATGTCGGTTTAAACAACTTATTTATGCGTTGGTCAAAAAGAGCCTTTCTTAGTGTAACTTTAGGACAATATTTAATGTACAATAGTTGTTATCTGGAATAGAAATTCTGTAACTTGCTAAAACATTGAAATCAAGTTTTTTGAAATAGTAATCCAGGGAATAATAATTTAGATGAACTAGTTGTGGGATTGATTGTTAATTTTAAAGATTTTGTTTTATTTGAAAATTGAAATTTGAAAAGGCAGAACCATGAAAACTTCATTAAAAAAATATAAAACTCCGAAGGTGAAGAAAATTATTCTGGACAAGAATATCTCTATTCAAATGGAATCTCCTCCGGGAGATCCAAGTCCAACTATTAAAAAGAACAGGGAAAGCGGAGACTTTAACCCGTTTAAATAAAGGAATGTATTCATCATAGAGATATGAGGCAATGTTTAAAATTGCCTCATATTTTTTTGGATATTCAATGAAATATTTTTTATTTCCGTCAAAGCTTTTTAACTTTATATTTAAACAAATTGATAATTCAGATAATTTTCCGGTTGATACTTCATCGATCGTTTTAAACGAATGGTTCCTTATGAAAATGGAAAAAATATTTAAGAAGAAATCGAATTGTGTATCCAGAAAAATTGATGATGAATTAGTAATTGTACCTATAAAGGATGATGTGGCAGATATGGATTTCCTTTATACCTTGAATGAAACTGCTTCATTTGTTTGGAATCGTTTAGATGGTGAAACCTCATTGAAAAAGATCGCTGAACAACTTACCGAAAATTATGAGGTTGATTATGAGACAGCTTCGGAAGATGTAGTCAAAGTAATAAATGAAATAGATTATTTTGTAGAACCCATCCGTTAAGTTTAGTTTAGTGAAACACTGTTTTAAAATCAAAGTAGGCCTTTGTGTGTTCTCTGTTTCTGCTCCGGAAGATATCGGTGTGGATCTGCATCCCAACATGGCTCCCTTTCAGATTAAAAATAATAACTCCCTTTATCATATTGATATACAAATCCGAAAAGGAGTTCCAGAATTCAGAGAAAAACCGAAACAGCTTACCAATGCCCGTAATTTACCAGAGTTCCATGAAAGAAAAGTTGAATACCACTTTTACATATTGAGTAAAACACCTTCAGCGTTTATTATTTCCAGTGGAAACGAAGAGAGTGAGAGGGAATTTGACAGAGTAGCTGTCAGCGATTTTAATTTTAAAAACTGGACCATATACATTTCTGAAAAGGAGTCGCTGGGTAAAATAAATCCACTTAGCTTTCCAATAGGTCCACTGATATTTTATTACAGTCTGACATTATGCAATGGAATTATGCTGCATGCCTCGGGCGTAAATTACAATAATAAAGGATATATTTTTTCCGGTGTGTCAGGCATTGGGAAGACTACTATATCTAATATCTGGCTTGAGAATGGAGGAGAATTAATCAATGATGACCGCCTTGTTTTAATGCGTAACAGCAACCGATTTACAATGTATAATTCCCCTATGGCTTATTATCAGGAACTGAAGACCAGCCCGGTTTCTTCTGTTTTTTTACTTAAACAATCGAAAGAGAATTATTTGAATAAACTGTCAAAAGGTACTGCCCTGGCAAGAGTATTGTCTTTATGTATTCAGCATGATCATGATAAAGTTTTGGTTGACAGTCTGATGAATAATGTACATGAACTTATAGAAATGGTACCTGTTTATGAACTGGGCTTTAAACCAGACCGTTCCGTTGTACAGTTTGTTGAAGAAAGTGGTTTGTAATTGTTGAATGAATTAAAGTTCGATAGAATTGAAATCCGAAAAGATAAAGAAAATAAGCCAGTATTTACTGGAAGATGGATACTCTCTTAAATTAACTGTTAGTGGCAACAGTATGTTTCCTTTTTTGCTTGAAAATGAAAGAGTAAAAATTGTTCCTTTTCAGCAAAGCAATATAAATAAAGGCGATATTCTTGTCTTTAAAAAATCGGGACGGTTTATCGCTCACCGTTTGATTCATATTGATAAGAAGCAGAACCGTTTGTTGACAAAAGGGGATTTCTGTTTTCAGAAGGATTCTCCACTTTCAACGAATGAGATCATCGGGAAGATAACTGTTGTATACAGAAAAGGGAAAGAAATAAGGTTGAATACCCAACAGAGGAATATGATAAACCTGATAATTGCAAAGTTTTCTTTCATTTTACCCTATTTAGCAAGAGTATTAAAAAAGCTGAAAATTGTAAAAATACCCTCTGAATATTTCCGTAATTGATAAATATTGCTGAAATTCGTTACCACAGATTATAAGCATTTAAAATATGGCTAAATTGCGGGAACATTCCATAAAAAATATTATCCAGACTTTCCGTTTTATTTATTCTCACAGTCCCAAATGGACTCTCTTGCATATCTTGACTTCCATTCTTCTGGGGGTTTTGCCTCTGGGTCTTATTTATCTAATCAAACTACTTATTGATGAAGTAACACAAACCCTTCAAAACCCAACAGCAGGAGAAGGTTTTGAATCTCTGTTCTGGATAATACTGGCCACTGGTTTTGTCTTTTTTCTGAACTCATCCATCAACGCTCTGATAACATATATTAAAGAAAAACATGTCCGGCAGATTGATGATCTTATGTATGAGAAAATTCAGAATAAAGCCTCCACTATTGACCTGGAGTATTATGAAAATCCCAAATACCATGATATTATTTTTCGCGCCCAGAGGGAATCACAATACCGACCTCAGCAAATTATTTCAGGGTTGGTACAGATTGTTCAAAATACTATTTCTCTCGTCATAGCGGCAATCATGTTAACCTATTTCAATTACCTGATTGTACTTGCTCTTATTGTAGCCACCATACCCGGAATTTTTGTAAAACTCCGGTACAATGAGAATTATTATCGCCTGACTAAACGGCATACTACTGATATACGAAAAATACATTATTTTAACAGAATACTTACTGAACGACCGTTTGCAAAAGAACTCAGGCTTTTTGGACTGGCTGATTTTTTCAGGGAGCAGTTTTTTAAACTCCGCCATAATTTTTGGAACAAAAAAGAACGCTTGCTTGGAAAAAAGACTATTTATGAAATACTAAGCCACCTCATCGCTGCCGTTGCTATTTTTGGTTCCTTTGCATACATGACACGTGAGGCTATTCAGGGAGCCATAACCGTTGGCGACCTGGTTCTGTTTTTCCTTGTTATCCGTCGGGGTTTTACATTTCTGAAAAGCTTGTTAGATGGTTTCTCTAATCTTTATGAGCAGAACCTTTTCTTAAGTAATCTTTTTGAATTTCTGGGCCTTTCGAATAAAATCGATACGCCTAATCAGGGTAAGGATAAACTTAAATATCCTCTTGAGATTTCCATTAAAAACCTGTGCTTTACTTATCCGGGAACCAAACAAACCATACTTGAAAATATCAACATGGACATCCCCGCAGGAAAAGTAATAGCCATTGTCGGGGATAACGGGAGCGGTAAAACTACATTAACAAAATTAATAACGAGGTTTTATGACCCGGACGAGGGAAATATTTTTTATAACGATTTGAATCTAAAAAGCTTGAGCAAAGAAGAGATTTTTAATAACGTAAGTGTGCTGTTCCAGGACTTCATACTTTATAATTTATCTGCAGGGGAGAATATCTGGTTCGGGGACATTAAAAAGGCCTACGATACAACTGAAATAAGCAATTCAGCTAAAATGGCTGATATTCACAATCGGATTGAACGGTTGCCCAGGCGATATAAAACACATCTGGGAAATTTGTTTGAAGACAGCGCCGAATTAAGCAACGGGGAATGGCAAAGACTTGCGATTGCGAGAGCTTATTTCCGGGATGCGGGATTGTATATCCTGGATGAACCGACAAGTTCTATGGATCCACAGACCGAAGAGGATATATTCAAGAAGTTCAGGGAACTGGTTAAAGGCAAGACGGCTATACTCATAAGTCACCGCTTCACTACTATTCAGATGGCAGATTATATTTATGTACTCGACAACCAAACTGTTGCCGAGGAGGGAACCCATGATGAACTGCTTGCCAAAAACGGGAAATATGCTTTGATGTACTATGCCCAGGCAAGACATTATACCTAAGCTTTATATGGAATTTAAAACCTAAATCCTAACAAGTAGAACCTTCCGGGAGTATTTGTGGCAATTTTTTGAGATACTGAACTCACCTTGTTCACTCACATTCAAAAATAGAGCGGTTTGAATTCCAGTCCGTTTTCATTTGAATATTCCAGGGCTGGGAAGGGGACTTTTATAAAATTCAGGTGTTTTAGTAAACTTCTCAACCATCTTTTCTCTGTTTGGATTTTGGATAGGTCAATATCAAGTGAAAACAGGTATTGCCGGTATCTGGGTAACTCAGGGAAAGGTTCTCCCTGGTAATACTCAGGGTTTTCAAATTCTTTTATCATGCCATTTCCGCTGTAACCGAATGCAATGTTTAACCAGCCAGGTATTTCATTTATGCCGGAAATGTCTTTTAGATTGCCCGATAACCAATAAGTATGACCGTTATAGTCAAGGAAAAGACTCTCCAGTGAAGATTCTCCGAGGATATCATGATATTTTGGGTATCCGCTGGGAGAATAGGAAAATTTCATCATTACGTACTGTTTGTCCCAGAATGCTTCCTGGAAGGTAAACAGTGCTGTACCCACATTATTCGCCCAGAAATCCCACCAGGAAAATCCATACCCTTCGTACACGCCATCGAATATTTCTATAGGAGTTTGAAAAATTATTCCAAGGGGAGCTCCGTAGATTAATGATTTTCTTTTGCTCAACCCGGCCCATCGAAGAGCATAATAACCCTGGTAGCTTTCATAATAAGCTCCGAATGCATGACCCAATTTATCCATCTGAAGATACCCCTTTAAGTCGTTGTAATAATGGAAGTCTACCCGCTCATGGTCTTGATACCAAATAAAGTTTAGGAAAGATAAGCCCGTTAGATAAATTGAAGTTTCTGTTGCGATAACATTTTTAATTCGTCCGTTATCTATGGTATCGGAGAAATTTTTTGTAAAGGCAGGCTGGGCTGGTCCTTTTGTAAAAAGAATTCCCAATATCAGGGTGAATATTATTTTTTTCATAATCAATTCAGAATGAATGGGAACAGGTAATTTCTGCAAATTTCCCGATTTAGTCAAATTATTCCGGGAATTTCTCCAATCTCCTGGAAATTACTACACGTATCCTATGAATAATTTTATGCTATTGAGTTATGGATTTTTTAGCTTTTTCATAAAGTTTTTCAACCCATAAGGAATACATCAGCCCGGAAGGATGGAGACCGTCTTCTGCTGTTAAATCTGGATTATCCTCAGCCTGACGTGAAATTGGTGTGATGTTTACATATTTTGCACCTGCCTTTTCAGCCAATTCTTTATTTATATCGTTAAATGCATCAATTTCCTCTGCAATTTCTTCTCTGTCTCTCCCCTCTGCAAAAGGTGTGACACTGTAGTCGGGTATTGATATCACAATGACTTTATCCGTTTCTCCTCCGGCAAAATCAACAGACTGTTGTAGTAAATCGTCAAATTCACTGCGGTAATCTTCAATCGATAAACCCTGGTATTGATTGTTGACACCAATAAGGAGGGTTACCATGTCATACGTGTTATTAAGTTCGCTTTTCTTTATGCCTTCAGCTAAATCGGTGGTTGTCCATCCTGTTTTTGCCACTATGTTGGTTTCTGTAATATTTACATCTGAATCATTTAATGTGTCAGCCAGTTGGACAGGGAAGCGATTGGCTTTATCCACACTTTCTCCTATTGTATAGGAATCGCCCAGGGCAAGGTAGGTGTATTTTGAGTAATCTGTATTTTCATTGTTTCTCAACTCTCCGTTATCGGTACCTTCCGTAGTATCAGCATTGCAGGATAGTATAAACTGAAGGCTAACTATCACTAACAGAGCATAGAAAGAGGTATAAAGTGTATCTTGAAATTGTTTCAGCGAGTTTTTCATATCAAATCAATATAAGGTGTGTTTCTTCCACTAAAATAATTTAAATATTTAAAAATTCAATTATTGGTCGCCTGATAAATCTCTCAGGAATTCAATTTTCGGTTTTATTTCATTCCGGATTTTGTATTGTAAATTTGGCAAAGTATTTGTTATTTGCCCAATGTGATTTATAAAGAACGTTAAACTCTAAAACATGGTTGATGTTTGCTATATTCTTCTTTGTGATTACTTTGTATCTTTGTGCCTTCGTGGCAAAAATAGAGTGCCACAAAGGCTCTAAGACTCTAAGATACACAAAGGAGAAAATAATTGTATGTAAGTTATCAACCATTTATTAGAGTATTACCATAAAGAATAAACAATACGTTTGTATTATTTGAAACAAAAATGCATTTCTTTCAGTTTAAAGGAAACAGAGGTATTATTTAAATTCAGAAAAATAGAATAAATGAGAAAAGCTATTGCCATAATTAAATTAATGTTAGTAGGAGGGTTTCTGTTGATGAATGCAAGCTGTGAACAGGAAGCAAAAGAGACCTGTCAGCAGGATGTGTTTTGCGATGGTTCTGTTACAGTAACAGCTAGCTGCACTAATGGGAAAGATTGCTATTTTACTTACAATGGAGAAAAATATCCTGATACAGAAGAAGGAATTGACAATCTCATAAATGATTTGAACTGCAGTACAGCTAAGAACTTTTCTTCGGTTGAAGAAAAAAATGCTTACTTTTATCAACGTTTGCAGTGGTTAGTTCAGGAGACGCGTATTTTAAGCAGGCAGTAGTGCTATCAGAAAGGCAAAAAATTGCCCTTCGTTCTTTTCCTTAAAGCTTTTTCTACTTCATCTCCTCTCATATATACTCCAATGAGAGTTCCATCGGCCTCAATCAGGAAACTGGTTGGAATGCTCTTCTTGTTTACGACTGATTTGAGTTGTCCTTCTTATAACAAAGCCGGCAGCATTACCCTCCAGGCTCTTATAACGACCTACATGAGGCTCATATTTCATGATATAGGTTTATTCGTACAGTAACCTTCATCTCTGTATCCCATTTTATCGGAAGGGATAAGGTTTGTGTTTTGCTGTTCCACTTTCCATTAATCTCCTTCTCATTCACCATTATTTGCACGGGTTGATTTTTAAGATTATGAATTACCAGGTCAACAGATTTTTCGTTGGTTTTGTAGTTGTTTCCTGTTTCAGCCGAAAGCTCTAAATTCAGCCATTTCTCCTCCTGGTTTGCATTAAAACGGAGCAGCTCGTATTTTTCTTTTTCAATGGCTTTAGCAGCAGAGCCGTCATCATTATACAGGCTTGAGTTGCTGTTTTTAACTGAAGGGTCGAAATAATAATGCAAATCAAGTTCTTTACCGGTATATTCTTTTGTGGTCTGCATGGGTTTTGTCATAGGAATAAATGCTCCACCGCGTACAAAAGTGGGAATGGAACTTTCTTCTACTTTAACAGTTTGGGTTTGTCCGCCTTCATACTTTTTGTCTGTATTGAAATCGTACCAGTTGGCTGTTTTAGGAAAGTAAACCTGTTTTTCAGTTTTCCCTTGTTCGACTATAGGAGCCACGAGAAAATCCTGACCCCATAAATAGGCATCATCATAATGGAATAGTTTCCTGTTCCCGGGTTCTTCAAAAAACAGGGGACGCATTAATGGAGCTCCTTTTGTGTGGTTTTCATATACCAGGTGGTAGTTGTAAGGGAGCAATTGATAACGAAGTTCTATTGCTTTTTTGGACAGGTTTTTTGCATAATCGCTCCGGTAAACCGGTTCACTGGGTACTTCCTCCTGTGCATGAGGTCTGTAAACAGGCTGAAATACACCAAACTGCAGCCAGCGGACGTATAGTTCGTCATCCAGGTTAGCGCCGGCAAATCCACCCAAATCGCTGTGCATGTAGCCCAGACCCTGCATACCCATTTGAAGGGCAATTTCAGGCTGACTTTTCAGTCCGCCCCAGGTTCGGTTCACATCGCCCGACCACGGCATGATTCCATAACGCTGAGTGCCTGAGTATCCGGCACGCATGAGAATGAAGGGTCTCATATTGGGATTATACTCCTGAAAAGCATCGTCAACCAGTTTGGTCCATTGATGTCCATAAATATTATGTACTTCATTCGCTGTTCCGTTGGCATGGACCAATTCCGAAGGGTGTACTTCCGGTTCGCCCAGGTCGCCCCAGATACCGGTTACACCCATTTCCAGCAAATTTTTGGTTATGTTTTTCAACCAGTCGTAGCCATTTTCGGCAAAAATATCAACGAGTCCGGTATGCCCGAAGTAAAAATCATATGTGAATATATCACCAGCCGAATCTTTGGCCAAAATCTCCTTTTCCACCGCCTCATCCCATCTTTTGGAAGTAGTCAGTATAAAGGGTTCCGTAATGAGAATGGTTTCCACCTGTTTTTCGCGCAGTTCGTTTATCATTTGTATTGGTTGGGGAAAAGAATCTTTGTAAAATTCAAGGTTTCCCATAGTTCCTTTTATGGTTTTACCAAACCAGTATAGGTCCAGCACAATGGCATCCACAGGTATGCTGTCTTCTTTAAATTTCTCAATAGTTTCCAGGGTCTCTTCCTGCGAATGATAACCGAACCGGCTGGAGAAATTTCCCAGCGCCCAGCGGGGAGGGAGAGGCTGTTTTCCCGTCAGATCGGTGTAATTATCGATAATATCAAGCCAGGAGTTACCCACTACTACCTGGTAGGTTTTTCTTCCGGAAAGGGTTTCATAGGTCAGGGTGTTGTTGTTTCTGCTGTCCAAATCCAGAAATCCGATTGCCGGGTTGTCAAAGTGCACAAGGTATTGCTTTGATGACAAGACAACCGGCATGGTATAGTTGAGCAATTCGCTGTGTTCTTCGTAACCGTAATGGGCCCGGTTGTACAACTCCAGCCGGTAGCCTCTTCTTTTCATGTTCAGAGCACGGGCTCCACCGCCATATAAGGCCTCTTTTTCTGTCAGGTTAAATTGAACCTTTTCCAGTGAATCTTTAGAATATCCCAGTTTTTCAGAAATAATGAGCGAATCGTTATGAAAATAGGAAATCTGAAAGGGTTCTTTCTGAATGTTAACTGTCAAAGACTGGCTTTCAAGCTTTATAAATTCTTCAGCTTGAGAAAACTCAACTTGAATCTCTTCCGGTTCCAGGACCACGGCATGGGATTTCTCCTTGAATTTCTCCCCTGTGGGTATGAAGGTTGTTTCAACTATGTCGGGTGTATAGAATTGTATACGGTAGTTCCCGTCACTTACCCGGATTTCATAGACATTATTCTCTTCAGAGAAGTTCATGAATTTACGGTCAGTATTCTGCGCTGTCGCAAAAAATCCGATAATCAGGAGTAGAAAGGTTGATATGAACTGTTTCATGTGATTCGCTTTTTGGACCAAATTTATGAAAATTCTTTTTTGGTTTGGAATGGAGACAATTTTCTTAACGACTTAGAAATTGTCGGTTTTTCACTGAATGGGCAGGCAGTGAGCGAAAATCGCTCAATTTGGGTTCAATATGAACTATGTCAATTATTACAACCGGTGAAATATTTACCCGTGAACTTCCCCATAATATTATCGGGCCTGAATTTTTCTGTTTGTGATGATTTATTCATGACACATACAACCCGCAATGTGTTTTATTTTGTATATATTTTTGGCAGAGATTTTTCAGAACAGCTCCCTAACCTAAATTCCGGTGGTTGTCCGGCGGGGAGCCGGTAGTCCTGTAGAGAATATCGCTCTCTTTGGCAGTGCCTGTACCCTGTGAAACCCGTTGGAAAATATCTATATGAGAATACTTGTATTCATGCGATATTGATGACTACAACGTATCAATAAACTTGTCCAGGTATTCAGGTTCTTTAAGATTCAGAAGGTATTCCCGGTTATTATCCAAATAATGATAGTCCATTTTTTTTATTTCATCCTTGGTGAAAGGAAGTAATGTATTGTTTCCTCTTGTGACTATTCCCAGCCCGTGGTCACAGTTTAGAACAAAGATGGACAAATCCTTATGATTAGAACGTAAATCAACAATAGTTTTCCATACATCTCCGTTCCATCCTCCTTCTTTTTTGTACTGCCTGAAGTTTTCAAAAGTATTGTAAGGGATTGCAGCCTCTTTTGTTGCCGGACTGCAATCGTGAAGAACGATAACTCCCTTTTCAGAGAGATGTTTTAATACATTATTTACATCTTTCAGGGATTGCTCATACTCGTGAAATCCATCAATGAACGCAACATCGATCTTGTTTCTGCTGAGAAACTCAGCATTGTTTTCAAAAAAACTGTCGCTGGTAGTTGCAAAATATTTGTTTGAAAAGTTGGCAGGAATAGCAATATAATATTTTAATACGGTTGATTTAGATAGTTTATAATAGGGATCAATGCCGATTTTCTTTTTTGCCCTGATTTTTAAAAAATTTTTGCCATTTCTCAAACCTATTTCCAGATAGACTTTTCCTTGATTTTTATTTATCAACTTTTGCAGAATATTTGTTCGTTCCATATATGTTTTACATTCTTTTAGTGTATTTTATTCAGCTTAATTTTTCAAGCAATTTTAGTTTAAATTTTTCACTAAACCATTTAATAGTCTGGTTATTTTTTAGCCCAGCCCAAATAATTCAAGAATTATTCCTATCTCCGATTTCTATATAAATTTTGCAGACATTTTTCAGGACAGGTAATATCTAACTAATAATCCAGGTTTTAACAAAAAATGAGATTGCAATGATGCAACCTCATTTTTATGTTTTAACCCGAATAATGCTGGTTAAGACTTTGAGTCAATCTTTGGGAATATAAATTGTTTATTTGGATCACGGTTTTCCGAAATTGGCAATAGCAACCTCTATAGTGCCCAGATTTTCACTATTGTTTCCCCCGTTAAACATTACAACTTTCACGTGGCCGGGTTGCGATACATAAGCAGACATGGTAATTCCTTGCAAATCAACCTCAACCGAGGCCAGTATAATATCGTCCATTTCCACACCATCGATAGGAAATTCTCTTACTTTTTGACTTCCGGGATCTATGACTCCGAAATTAATTGTTCCAACACCGGTTCCCGGTCCGGTTCCCTGTTCCGCTGCTGTAATAGTTACAGTATTAGTAGAAGAATCCACATCAAGGCTTGTTCTGGCTCCCGCTCTTAATTTATAAAGCTTAGTTTTACCTTCTCCTTCTATATTGGTTAGAATCATTGCGCTATCGCTTACCATCAACGTATCTAGTGAATTCATATCCTGACCAATCAGAATGGCTCCTTCAGATACAACTCCTCTGCCTGTTCCTCCGTTTTCAACAGGAAGTGTGTCCTTTACCTTTTCTTTTAAGTTTATGGTTGAGTTCGCGATGTCTTCATTAATAATTGTAGAATTCAATATTTCCGATGTTTCCACTGCATCTGTTGCGATATCTTCAGCCTGAATGGTTTCATTCAATATAGTTCTTGAATCTATCGCACCTGAGGCCACATCTTCATTAATAATTGTAGAATTCAATATTTCCGATGTTTCCACTGCACCTGTTGCGATATCTTCAGCCTGAATGGTTTCGTTCAATATAGTTCTTGAATCTATTGCACCTGAAGCCACATCTTCATTAATGATTGCAGAATCCAGTATTTTTGCTGTTGTAATAGCATTATCAGCAATATTATCCGTATAGAAAGAATAGGGTACAGACATGAACCGTTGATTGCTTACTAACCGATAATTACCATCATTTTCTATAGATATCTCTACCTTTAGCCATTGGTCAGCATCAATCCAGGGGATATCATTCAGGTGAGAATAATTTCCACCGGTCTGATTCCCTTTTCCGATTGTTAAAGAGAATAATCCGTGTTGGCTTGTGAATGTTGAATGCGTTTCCTGGTATAGAACCTCACCATCTTTACCCTTTTGTATTGTAAAACGCACCCCTATCTCTTTTTCATAGAGCGGCTTACCTTCCATGTCCATCCCAACAATCTCTTTTCCGTCTTCATCGATGGCAACTGCCTGGTAATTTATACCATGAAGATTTCCTATGTTCTGTCCTGATATTTGCCCTACAGCAGCAAATAGCAGTATAATTATCAAATATAATGTAGTATAAGTTTTCATATGCATTTAATTTTAAAAGTTTTATTCTCCTGTTTTGGCAATGGTGAATGATAGACCGAGTGTCAAAGAATACCCGGCGTTGATAGCCTTCTGATCACTTTCGCCGGGTTCAATATTTTGCAGCCCCATTAAATACTCAAATTCAGTATATACAGAAATGTAATCAGAAGCTGCAATTCTAAAACCCGGCGTAATTATTACTCCATAATCCTGTTCGGTTATCATTCCTGCATCCAGTAAATCATAATTAATATTTTCCCGTGTGGGGTCATTAACTCTCTGGTTAGCATTTAAAAGCCTGGCATAGTAACCCGAGATTCCTAAATAAGGGTTAATCCTGCCAAGTTCATACATATAACCAATACCTAATTTGCCCTGGGCATATTGAAAATCCCAACGTAGATTTGTATTGTCCACTGACATTGTTGCCCCGGCATTTCTCATACCAACAGCGGCGTTGAAATAGAGGCCAAAATCAAGGAAATGTGCATAGCCAACGTCATATGAACCAGAAAAAATGGGTGAATAGGAATTATCAATTTCTCCAACACTATTGGTGAACTTAAAAGAAGTCATCTGCTGGGAAGCATCCATAGTTATACCTGTTTGGCCGGTTGTTTTATTTGGTAATATAAACAACCCTGAAACAATCGTTATAAGAAATAAGTAGTTTACCGTTTTATACATAGCTCTTTTATTTTGAGATTAATACTTTTGCTTTATAGTGCTTATTCTCTGATTTATCATAGACTAAAATCATGTAAGGCCCGCTAATCCAGCTACTGCAATTGACTGGTGCTGAATAGGGATAATATATCTTTTTAGTAAGAATTTGTTTTCCCTGCATATTATAAACCTGCAAAGAACCTTTCTTTATTTTCGTGTCAAAATATATATTATCAGTAGCAGGATTCGGATAAATTTTCAGGTCATGATAGGTCTTTTTTAAAGTCCCGTTATTTTCTGAATTGTTCTGATTGTTTTTCTGGTTTGCAAAATACAGTGACTGCTGAAAACCCGGATTGACAAAAAATGCGCCATTCTGAAAAATGACCGTTGAATATGGTTGTCCTATTGTTTGACTAACAGACGAGAAAGATCCATCCTTAGTCTTAGAAGTTCCGAGACTCCCGATATTTTGCCTCAAGACCCCCTGGGCTGAACTAAGAGTGGATAAAAGAATCATCGTTACCAACAAAAAAAGAAAGCCATAAGAGTAATTGTTTTTCATAAGCCTGATATTTTTTGTTTTAAGTATCATAAGAAAAAGTTTCACTGAAAAAAGAAATTTAATGTTATAGTTTCAGTATAAATGCTGCATTCTCATGTGATGGAAGAACGAAAGATTTATATACGAACTAAACAACTCTATTTCTGCTATTATACCCTTAATTCAATCCTTAAAAACCAATGTCATCCGGTATATAATCACTATTATTTCTTGGCCCGTTCAGGAAATTGTCAATAGCTGTATTCAGCCCTTTAAATGCCTCTTCAGGGGTTATTGTTAAAGTGAACTCCAGGGCGGACTCCCCGTTTTTTCCATCAAATTTACCATCACTGAAGTCCTCTGCCATCTCTTTGATCAAAACTGGCAAAACATCAGGACTTAGGTCATTTAATACCAACAATTCAGATAAGCCGGCTTGTACCGCTCCATATTCCTTTTCAGCTTTTTCAGCATTTTTACTGTCTGTTTCAGAGAGATCTGCAGGAACTATATTGCTGATATCGATATCTCCAATTCCGAAAGTCTCGGCAACTTTTTGATTGGCATTATCGATCGCTGTAGCGAGTCCTTCAGAGGCATTTTCGTTAATATGCTTTGCAGCAATTGTAGTGAGCGCTGTCACACCTATTGATTCGTTATTCTCTGCAATAATGATGTTCCTGAATTCAAATTCACCAACTGAAACTTCTTCTCCAGTAGCTTCATCAGTATAACTTCCACCAGTAATTACAATTTCTACTCCACCTTCATAATCGATGGTTACATTAAACTGCCCATCACTGTTTGTGGAGGTGGTAGCTAATAATTCCCCTCTGGCAGCGGTTTCGTTAAGAGCATAAACTTCAACATCGGCATTTATAATAGTACCTTTCACGGCACTACCTGTCAATGTTACATCGCCTGACTCTTCTTCAGAACAATTCCAAAGTAAGGAGGCAAGCATTACGATTGTTAAGAAACTTACTAATTTTTTCATAATTGTTATTTTTTTAAATTGATATTCATTAAGAAGACGAAAGAAATGGGATGGAGGGGAGCAAATGAAGCACGTTTTTATGGTACGAATAGATATATCTGAACAAAAACCGCCCCCGGATGAACATCTTATATTGACATTAAGGCTTTAAAATGAGTGGGTTAACCTGCATTTTATTCATATTTAAAAAATTATCAAAAATCACTAGCACTCTATTATAGATGAACCCCCACCTAAAGGCGGGGGCTATCTGAATACCAGAATATTGAGCGTTTGTCTTTAAATCGAACTCAGGTTAAGATCCGAAAGATTTTAAAACATTTTTGGGTGTATTCCCTTTTTCTTTTTTAAAAGCAGTATAGAATGAAGATTTTGACTTGAAACCTACTTTGTTTGCCAAACCTTCTATGGAAAGATTAGAATATTGACCCTCCTGATACAATTTTATAAACTCCTGAATACGGTATTTATTTGTGAAATGATAGAAATTTTCACCTGTAAATTCATTGATTACCTGGGAGATATATTGCCGGTTTGTGTTAAGATCCTTTGCAACTTCTGACAATTGTATATTTGGATCCTGAAATTTTTTATTCTTTGTCATGTAACTTTCTACTTTTTTCAAAAGTTTTTTCTTTTCACTATGGGATAGGGAGGAAAATGCGTATTTGGGAATTTGCTCCTGAGATTCTTTCCTGAACTCATGTCCCTTTATTAGCGCATTATAGTATTTCTGAATATATTTCACACTGTTTGTACCGATTATTATTGCTATAAAAAGAAGATAAGCAAAATTAAACGTTTCATTCTTGAGAAACAGGGAAATTACAAAAAAGGAAGAAAAAACGGCAAGAACTTCCACTGCCCACTTTAGATTAATACCCTCTTCATATGAAAACTCTGTTTTAACGAATTCCTTTAATTTCAATATTTCATAAATATCCAGTGCAATGTAAATGAAAGCTTGCACAATAAGCAACAAAGGATATAGATTCGTATTCAAACTTAAAAAAACGGATTGCCATATATCATGTGACTCTAAAACCTGATTATCAATTAATACTGAATATTTTTGCTGGTAATTAAGAACAGATACCATAAACAGGTTTACAATGAATATAAGGGCAGGAAAAATAAAATGAATCCAGTCTGTTTTTAGTAATTTACCCCTGGATAATTTCTTGATAAACAAATAAAAGAGAACTGAAAATAAGGCATATAATGGGTGTAAAAACATATAAGAAGAGATATAGGCCTTATACGCTTTCGAATAATACAGGAAAACAATAATATAGGCTATAAAATATGTAAATTCATATATAGCCAGAATTTTAACAGCATGCCCTTTTCTTTCCCTGGTAAAGATTATAAAAAATATGAGCGCCTGGATTATTATCGCAAACACTAGAAAAAGGTTAATGTGTTGAAAGAAAATGTTCATTTTTTTATGCTATAATTAATTCAAATTCTTACCTATCATTTCTGCAAAAGATATTAACCGGGAATTATTAAACCTATATTCTATTAAGAAACTGTTTTTGATTTAGCCCGAATAATTAACTTCGTTGAGGGCTTCGCCGTTCAAGAATTATTCCTGTCTCCGAAAAAAGACGCGAACCGATAATCAGTGGAAATTTATACAAAAATATGTAGATGTAAAAAAGAAAAGAGATTATAATCTCATAGATATATCTGATTCTGTTAATACTAGTGATGCGCTAATACTCCGAACAGAGTCATAAAACACTATCAACGATACCTTTAATGCTACTTTGAGATTTTTGGATTTGATATAGAATTTCTTGAAAATTCAGTTCAAATATTAACATCTTAAATAAGGTTTCCTGGTAATGTTTTATAAATTTCTCATATTCTTCCTGAAATGTTATT
>CAZPDP010000034.1:0-34744 GCA_964585385.1 uncultured Bacteroidales bacterium | reverse complement strand
AACTTCGTTGAGGGCTTCGCCGTTCAAGAATTATTCCTGTCTCCGACAGCGATTATTGAAATTTTACCGAAAAATAAGAGCTCAAATATAAAAGCCACAGCGTAAAAAGAGAAGCCCCAGAGAACCACAAAGAAAGCAACTCTGCGATCCTCTGGGACTTCTCTGTTATCTCTGAGGTTATAAAATTTTTCCCATTCATTTCCAGATACACAAATGTATTACAACAGCACCTGAAACAATAAAAAACCCCGGCAAAGTGTGTCAGGGTTTATTTATTCCTTCTTTAAAGCAATGCATATCAACCTGGTTCCACATTGTCTGTCTTCTCTTTGGCTTTTCGCAGGTTTTCCTCCATCAGCCTGATAAGACTTTTTTTGTCGTAATCAGAAGTACCAACAGATACGAGTCCAATACTGCTTGTCAGGGTGATGTTTTTTCCTTTCACAGTAAAAATGTGAGATTTTATCATGTTTTTGATTCTGTTAGCAACTTTTAGAGCTCCTTCTCGTAATGTTCCTGGCAGTATAACAGAAAACTCGTCGCCGTGTTTATACCGGAATATTAAATCTCCGGTTCTGGTGTTGGAACGGATGATTTCTGCACATTCCTGGAGAATAGTATCTCCCGCTTCATAGCCATACTTGTCATTCACCGTCTTAAATCCATCCAGATCAATAAGTGCGATGGAAAAATGACGGTTTTCTAATCTGTTTCTAACAAGGAATTGCCTTAACTTACGATCAAATACCCTGTAGTTCAAAATTTTTGTAAGGTAATCTTCACTGGCTTGACGTTTCACCTTCCGCAGCTTTGTGCGGAAGATGAAAAAGCCAGCTATAAAACCTAAAACAAAACCTATGAGCAATTGATAAGTAGCAATTTCCACTATTTTTTCTTTTTCCTCAGATTGGCGCCTTTTTTCTGAATGTAGTCGTAGCGCATATTTTTCCCGGACTCATAAACCAACGCCATAATGGAATCCTGCCCTTCCTTAATCTGTGAATAATCTGCAAAGTCGAGGTTCCTGATGACTGCCTCAATAACTCTGAGAGCGCCGGAGTGATCCGCAAGCAATACGCGCCTGCCGAGATTTCTTTTTACAAGTTCAACAAAGCTGCTGGCAATTCTCCAGTCTGACTCAATCAGGGATTCTCCTTCGGGAAAATGGAAAAACCTGTTTTTCAGCAAGGCTTTAATTTGAGCTTCTTTTTCCTTGTCCGTTCCTTCCATTTGCTTTCCGTATATTTCAACCATCTTCTTAGTCACTTCTTTTTTGTTCATGTGGGTCAGCGCTCCGTACTTTTGTGAATTCAGCCCATATACTGCATCAAATGCAATATTTGAATAGCCGGCTTCCTGAAGGAAATATCTCGCAGTCTGTTCCGTATTCTCCGATTCACTTCCATAAACCTGTATAGGTCGATCTTTTGAGAACATCCAGAGGGGATAACCCTGTTCTTCCAGTTTATCAACCACTACTTTAAAATCCTTACCCAATTCTTTCGCTGTATCAATGCCTTCGGGCTTTAACTGGTTGCCAACAGAACCACTTATTCTGCGGTTGTTCTTCCAAATATCCCAGTAACCGCTTCCTACAAATACGGGATTATCACCACCCGACTCATGAACTGATTTCCCGTGGCGGATCATAATCACCTGTGTCTGATTCAGCGGCACATAAGCCTGCGGATAAATCGGAATAGCTTTTCCGTTGGGTAACCAGACAATGCCTTCTTTCATCATAAGTCCGCTGCCATCATCAAGCTCTCTTCCGGTTGTCCTTTTCTTGCCCCCAGGATTAACCTCCATATCTTCTTCCTGGAGGACCATTTTGGCACGGTACCGTGTAAATTTGGAACCTATTGCGGGTATATGTTTGGAAGCCAGTATATCACTAAAGCGACCCAAACTGAATGTTTTCAGAAGCAAACGCCGGAAACTGTCGTTCTTCATCAGACCGTTCCATGCAAGGAAAAACAAATGGGGGCTGCCATTGGGAATATGGTTCTGGATAAACTCATGCTTGGATTTAATATAAAACTGTGGAGAAAGGTCTTCCTTTTCCAGCATCAATAAGAAAAAGTAAATGTCTTTTCCAATCACTTTCAGTTTGTTGGTGAAATCCCTGGTTACATCATTTTTGGATATATCCAGCTTATCGCCGTAGATGTAACTCAGGAATTCAATATCATCTTTTACCTTTTCTATCCTGTATGAATTATGAAACTCAGCATGTTCCCTGTAATCACCAACAGCAATTCTTCCCATCTTCTGGGTTGTTTCTTCCTGTTTTGAACTTTGCTGACTTATTTGGTTTTTGCTGGTTCCTGTTTGTTTCTGTCCGGTTTTTTTCTGTTCTTCACTCATAATCTTGCAATTTAATATTTACAACTCAATTTTAGCGTTTCAGGAATTTACCTGTATAACGCTTTTTACCCATTAACAGTTCATAAAAATAAATTCCGGGTCCTGCATTATTTCTCTCATGACTTTCCCATTGAATAGTATGGGTTCCATGGTTCAGATTACCCTTCTCAATTGTGGTTACTTTTTGTCCTGTCAAGTTGTAAATATTAAGCATTGCGTCTGAATATCCAAATGTTTTGAACTCAAAGTGAACTACATCCCGCGCAGGATTCGGGAAAACGTGAATCTGGTTCTGCTTTGCAATCGATTGAATTGAGGTTGTATAATGTTGAGTCGAATCATTATCAAGCTTAAGCTTTTGAGTTGAATACAACCTGAACTCACCCGGTGAAAGAGTGATTTGCATGTTTGGATCAGACACCTCAAGAATAGTTTTTGTATAGTATTCAAACCATTCACCAGTACTAGTGAATTGGGCGCTAATTGTGCCTTCCTCAACTCCAAAATTACCCAGAATAACAACATCTCCTGAATCATGGCTGAGGGTGATTCGTTTCATTGCACCTCCTACAGAAAGCGTAAAACTGGAGGTGTTAAAAATTCCATACTTATTTCGTAATCTTATGACTTTGCTGAAGACATTGTACAGATCTCTCCTGTCTTCCTGCTGATAATATTCCCATTTAATAGGTTTGTTGCACACCCGGCATTCATAATCTATAGAGTAATCATAACCCACCTCACCAAATTGCCACATTAGTTTTGGTCCGGGAATCGGGAAAAAGAAATTTGCTGCCAGTTCAATTCTGTCAAGGGCAGTTCCAAGCTGGGTTATATCGTAATCACCACTGGAATTTCCATACTGTAAATTTTTATACATCAGACGCTCCTCATCGTGGCTTTCCATATAGCCAACAACATGAGGATTGGACCAGCCTCTTTCCTGATAGGATATCCAGGAAAAATCGGATTTACCGCTTTCATTATATCCCATTGTGGCTTCATTATAGGTATGGTTCATATTGCCCCACACCATCATATCGTAGTTTGATAATTCTTTTTCTTCCCGGTTCTCTGCAAAATGTTCAAGTATAACATAAGCTGATTCATTCACTTCCCGGATTTTATCCGCCATTCTCTTCAGAATGCGGACTCTTGACGCATCATACTGACCCCATGCAGAGGTATTTCCAAGGGTATTTTTCTGTGTAAAACCCTTTGAAAGGTCAAACCGGAAACCATCGAATTTAAACTCCTCAAGCCAGTATTGATTCACCCTGTCCACAAAATATTGGGTGGCTGCACTTTCATGGTTGAAATCGTATCCCACATTAAAATCATGTTTGGGCTCCACGTTCAAATAAGGATTTTCGGATGTAGGTTTCCCGTAATCGCCTTCATTCCATAAACGTACAAGAGGCGATGGACCCCATGCGTGATTCAGAACCATATCAAGAATCACTGCCATTCCACGGGAGTGACATGAATCAATAAAAGCTTTAAGGTCTTTGGCGGGTCCATAAAATTTATCAGTTGCCACATGGAATGTAGGATTGTATCCCCAGCTCTCATTGGCATCGAATTCCATTATGGGCATAAGTTCGATAGCATTGACACCAAGGCGATCCAAATAGTCCAGTGTATCAATAAGCGTTTTATAATCATGTGCTTCCAGGAAATCACGGATTAAAAGCTCATATATAACCAACTCTTCCTGTGGTGGACGTTCATACTCTGTAGTCTTCCACTGATATTCTTCTTTTCCCGGTTGTAAGACACCGGCAATCTTTTCGGTTTTGCCTGAAGGGTAAGGTTTTAAATTGGGATAAGTATTGTCACTAATGTACGGGTCATTATGCTCATCGAGTATCTTCTCAGAATATGGATCAGCTAGCCTGATTTCTCCATCTACATAATACTGGAATGCATATTCTTCACCTGCCGTTAGTCCTGGAATCTCTATCCAGTAATAGACACTGTCTTCCTTAACAGAATCTTTGTTCATAAAATACTCTTCCTGTATCTTCCAGTTATTAAAATCACCAATTACATAGACAAATTCTTTGTAAGGAGCAAAAAGAGACAATCGCACTGTGTTATCATCTATATAGGTAATTCCATCTTTCAGTCCATCGGGTCTGTCGCGGTCTGTTAATGAAGGATTCACAACCAGCTTTCTGCTGAGAGTATCTTCGCCGTAACCGTCCGTCCCAAATAATTCAATGGTAAAATGCTCCCGCGTTGCAGGAACAAACTCGTATTCTATGGTATCATCTATTACTGTTTTTACAACATTTCCATTTATGGCAACGTTGAGCTCTACGTCGGTGCTATCTGAGTCTGCAATTCCTTTAATGTTCAGTGTATCGGGATCATTCTGAAAGGACACTTCATTTTCAGGATTCAGAAACCTCAAATTAAAAGTGCTTTGATATACCTCCACGAAGATGTCCTCTCCTCCTTCAGCTTTTCCTTCCAGCGTACCATCATTGTTTCTAAATACAAAAGCCATCTTCTCTATAGTTTCCCCTGAGGGAACCCCGTAATATTCTATTATAGTAGGTGTAATATGTAGTTTATATAAATTGGTTTCAATTCGTTCCATTTTGATTTTGGGAATATTCTCTCCCCAATCGGCTACCACATATTTCCAGTCTGAACTGCTTGTACTGTTTTCGGTAATAACTCCGGTATGGGCGTATATTTCCCCCGAAAAATCTTCAAGTCCGCTCGTTCCCTGGGTAGCATCGTAATAAATAATAACAGAATCATTTGCTGTGGGAAATGCCGGATCGGTTTGAATAATCTGGCTATAAATGCTAAATGATGATAAAAAAAATATAATAAACAGAAAAAGGCTGTATTTAATTGGTTTCATATTTTAAAATTTAAATGTTATTGATGAATAAAAGAGATGGAGCAATATATATTGTTTTGGTTGTTTTCTTCTTTACTTTAGTTTAAAATGATTTATTGGTTTATATGTTAATTCAAAAGAAGGATTTGAAGAAAATCGAAAAAAAATATTCAGTAAATAAGGGTTAATGATGGGGTAATAAAAATTGTTAAAATTGGTTGTTTTGAAATAATAAATTATCTGTAAATCCATCTCTTCAAAGAACTGACAGGTATTTAAGCAAAAAAATAAGAAGGCCGGCTGCAATGAGCCAACCTTCTTATAATTTTTCAGTATTATTTTACTTAATTATAAGCTTCTGAACTGATTGTTTCTGTCCTTTTTCAATTTTCAGGAAGTAAACGCCTGGTGTCAATTCACCAAGGTTTAGTTCACGTTTATCGCTAGTCAGGTTGAATGATTTGATTCTGGCACCGATAGCATTCATTACATCAACAGTACCTCCATAAAGGTCTTGACCACTGATTGTAACGTATCCATTGGATGGGTTTGGATAAAGCTTCAGGTTTTCAATTTCAGAAACCTGACCGATAGCTGTAACTTCTTCAGTCATTGCAACATCGACTGTATCCATTGCATAGTCTACAGTAACAGTACCTGTAGCATCTTCGAATCCATCAGCCGTAATTGTATAATCGTGTTCGGCTGCTGTTAATGGATATGATGCCATACCATCTGCATCGGTAGTCAGCGAAGCATTCATAACCATAACAGTAGCACCTTCAATAGCTTCGCTTCCGTCTGTCACGTTAAACAGTACCATCCATGATGCCCAGTACTGGTTAAGAGTGGTATCATTAGCACCCATGTTGAAAGCACGGTTAGGATCTCCATCCCATTCTCCATTTCCCCAGCTTGAACCTTCTCCAGCAGGAACATAGAAATACTTATACGCATAAGTTGAATCCGGGGGCAGGTAAGTAACCCATGTATAAACTGTATCTCCATCTTCATCAGTCATCATGGCGTTTTTATTTGTGCCGGGCTCATTCCAGTCAGATTCCAGAATTTCACCTGAAACATAAACTGTATCATTAGCAGGATCAAACTCTCCGACTGTATCAGCAAAAAGTGTCATGTCTACATTGAAAGTAACTTTTTTCTCCTGAACACCCCAAATGTCATCAACTGCTTTGGTTGTTGCATATGGATTAAGCATAAGTACACGGTTGGGATCTCCATCCCATTCTCCATAATTCCAACTTGAACCTTCTCCTTCAGGTACAAGAAAATACTTATAGTAAAGATTGGTATCCGCCTTGGGTAATTCAGCAGTCCAGGTATAAACCTGATCATTATCATCATCTGTCATCAAGGCATCGGCATTGGTTCCGGGTTCGGACCAATCTGATTCCAGTACATCACCAGAGATGTAAATTTTATCAGTAGCAGGATCAAATTCATCCGTAGCTGCAAATTCAGTTGCATCTACATTGAATGTAACGGTAACCGTTTCAGACTGGGAAAAAGCGTAGCTTACTGCGGCTACAAATAAAAGTGAAAGTAATAGTTTTTTCATGGTCACTAGTTTTTGGTTTAACAATAAAAAATTAATAAATAGTTATTCATATAGTTTTCAAATCCATTATTGATTATCAATTAATTAAGATGTGTCTCTCTAACAAAAAAAAGATTATTTAGTTTACCGGTTTTTACCATATCATACTAATTTTTTTAATCGCATCCCGGAGGTAAAAGCATATTAACGCTTCTACCTTCGGGGAAAATTAACTCCTTGTAATTTAATCTGTTCGTTTCATTAATTTAAAATTACTTGGCATCTTCTATACTATAGGAGTATGGGTATTTACTCAAATCAAGGGTGATTTTCTTTGTTCCTGCTCCAATCGGAATGTTTGCTCCATATTCTTCAGGAATTCCATCCCCTTCATTATCCCCGTAATTTAGAGGATTCCATAAATCATTCGGGCGAAATTTAAATTCAGCATCTTTAGCTTCCACCACTACAGTCCATATATCTTTATCAGGATGGTAAGCCATGTCTATGTCTTCAGACCAGTCATAAGGATCGATAGCAGAGCCTATTACGCCCCATGTAGTCTCATAAAGGTCATATGCCAGATCATAGGTATTAACAGTTACCTGGTAGTAACCGGAATCTACTGGAATAGCACCTTCATCTTTTACTATGGAACTGTTCAGATCTACATCGGTATCAGCTGCATCCGGGCTATCATTACCATATATCGTTTCGCCTGTCTTATTTCCGAATTGTATTGCATCACCACCTTGTGGAATATAAATGTAACCTTCATACATTCCGCTTACAACTTCTCCATTGGATTTGACCGGCAGCAATGAACCCATAATACCATCTGTGCCATGAACAAATAATTCTTCAGGTTCAAAGGGTGGTCTGTAAGTTGTCACTGTTATCTCCACGGGTTCTGTATAGAAAATCTGAGGATTTCCTTCGCCTAAGACTGAACCCACTCTCAATTCAACTGTACATTCTTTGTTTGCCGGAAACCCCAATCCACTTGTCAAGGCTTTATTAAAATTAAACACTGAAATATCCACCGTATCATCCTCTGTATTAAGCACAGTAGCAGGATCTTCAAAATTGTTTCCAACAGTATCTACTTCCACTCTAAAGCTTTGGAGAACGCTTACATTATACTTAGCTGGTGTCCAAATTAATGTGGCAAAGATACTATTTGCTTTTTCAGGGGTTAACTCGTTTATTTTAATCGCAACTGAGTCCAGGGTAATATTTGATTCTGGTTTTATTACCGGTCCCTTTTCTTCTTCGCAGGAAAAGAATATTCCTACTATTAAGGCCGTAATGAATATTATCGTTAATTTTTTCATTGTTTATTCAGTTTTTACATTCATTATTAATATCCGGGATTTTGTTCAAGCTTCGTATTTGCATTCAAATCTGAAGAGGGAATCGGATAGAGCTTATAGAATTCATCAGTAGCTTTTCCATCCTGAGTTTGTCCTTTCCATGCCCAGAGATACTTATCCGAAGTAAAATACCCATATCGAATCAAATCAGTCCGTCTGTGGCCTTCCCAGTAAAGTTCTCTGGCCCTTTCATCAAGTACAAAATCCAAAGTAAGATCAGAAGCTGTTATTTGTCCGTTTGCCGGATAATCACTTCCATAGGCTCTTTCCCTGAGGTCATTTATTAAAGATACAGCGGTAGACTCATCACCTCCTGAACCTCCTCTCAAAACAGCTTCAGCATACATCAGGTAAACATCAGCCAGCCGGAACATGGGAAAATCAGTATCGGGAAACGTTGAATGGCTTCCAGGTTGCCCTGTTGAGGTAATATTTTTAAACTTGGTAACCGCATAACCTTCCTGGAATATGGCTATATCGTTAATTGAGAGGGTATGTCCGTCGGTATAAAACATACCTCTGCTGTCATAAGCCGTATCGCTTCCAAATTTATTAAAAAATTGTTCGGTTACCCGGTGACCAGCCCAACCACCAGCAATACCAAATTCTTCTGCATCCATATCTCCACCGACAGCGGCAGAAATGATAAATGTGGTGCCGCCCCATGTTTGACTATTCTGCCCATCAAAGGCGATAGGGAAAATGATTCCATTGGCAGTATGATTGTCTGCAAGGAAAAGATGAGAATAATTGTCTTCGAGCGTATAAGCTGAATTAATAACCTTATCACAATAGGTTAAGCACTCTGTATACTTCTGCTCGCCTATATAGATTTCCGCGTTCAGGTAAAGCTTTGCCAGGAGAGTCCAAGCCGCTGCCTGGTCAACTCTGGCATACTCATTGTTTTTTGGAGTGGCTAGTTGATCTTCAATAGCAATGAGTTCACTTTCCACATATTCAAACAACTTGTCTCTTCCTACCTGTTCAGGAAGATAGGCTCCAACACCATCATCTTCTGTAACAAATGGGACATTTGCGTACAAATCCATTGCATGCCAGTAGTTTAAAGCTCTTAAAAAACGAACTTCGGCTCTGAAAGTTCTGATTGTATTTTTTTCACTTTCACTGAATCCTCTTTCATCCAGCTTAGATTCTGAAGATTCCCTGATAAATTCGTTGCAAAGGGTAATCTGATAGAATATTCGACTGTACATGGCCATAACAAAGTCATTGGAAGGTCCCCAGTTCTGGTAATTATATGCAGGCAAACCCGGGTCACTCCATGCCACAATCGCTTCATCACTAGGAATTTCCTGAGCAACCCAATATTGACGTAAATAATTGGAAAAACCCTCGTCGATACCTTGTATATCGGCATTCCCGGCTGGACCTTGCTGTCCGGTTAATGCTAAGCCGGCATAAACTTTTGCAAGTACCTGCCGATAAGATGAAACACTGTCATAAACCATTGAGGCTGTAGTTGCATCATCATCCAGCGGCTCTACATTCAAATCTTCCGTGCAGGAGCTAAATGCAATCAGAATGGCTATGAATGCTGTTATAATTATTTTATTTTTATACGTATTCATAATCTTAGTATTTATGTATTTTAAAATTCAAGATTTATACCAAGCAAAAAGATAGTAGGTCTTGGATAAAAGTTATTATCAATACCATTGGCAATTTCAGGATCCAACCCACTATAACCTGTAATTAAAAGAGGGTTTTCCAATGTAGTGTACACTCTCATATGGGATTTTTCACTGAACATTTGTTCAAAAGAATAACCCACTTCTATGTTATCCAATCTGAAAAAAGAACCATTTTCTATATAGGCATCCGACTTATATTGTGCATTTTGAAATCGGAAGTCGTTAATATCACTTGTTGCGTTTCTAAGAAATCCGGTTGCTCCTACCCTTTCTTCATAAAACGTATGGTTTGAGCTAATGTTGTTATAAACATACTTACCAAATTCAGCCCTGGCGGAAAATGAGAAATCCCAATTCATATAATTAACCCGGGATGAAAGCCCTAAAGAAACATCGGGAGTAGGATCATGATAGCGGTACCTGTCGTCTTCGGTAATTTTTCCATCTTCATTTCTGTCAACATAAAGTCCGCTAATCGGATCTCCATTCTCATCATAAACCTGTTCAAATACATAAAATGCATTTAAGGGATGGCCTACACTATGAATTTGAATTCTGTTTCCAACACCTCCGGAAATACCACCAGTAAGAACACCTTGATAATCGGGATCATCTGAGGTGGTAAGCTTTGTAATTTCATTTTTATTGTACGAAAGATTTGTACTTACCTCCCAGAAGAGATTCTCTTCAACTATAGGCCTTCCGGTAACAGAAAATTCAACACCTTTGTTTTCCAGCGAACCCACATTAGAAATGATCAGGTTTGTAAAGTTTGTACCGGCCGGCACGGGCACGGTATTGATTAAGTCTTCTGTTTTCTTGTAATAGAAATCCAATGAACCTAAAAGTCTGTTGTCAAACAATCCATAATCAATACCCATATTATAGGTTGTTGTCTCCTCCCATTTCAATTTTACATTATAATCTTCCGGGCGGATGGTTCTCAGGAATTCATCTCCGAACTGATATTGAGCTGTTGGAGTGCTATAAGTATATTGGGCAAAATAAGGGTAATTACCTGCAATATTCTGCTGACCGGTTACCCCATAACCTAATCTTAATTTCATTTCATTAACAGCATCCACGTCCTTTAAAAAGGTTTCCTCCTTCATTTTCCAGGCAAAAGCAACGGAAGGGAATAATCCCCATCGGTTTTCCTCAGAAAACCTGGAAGTACCATCCTGACGTAATGTAAAAGTCAGCAAATATCGGTCTTTTAAAGTATAATTAACACGAGTAAAGAAAGAAACAAGATAATGCTCTGTAGTAAAATAATCAGCAGCATCTGTGGTATCCCTTACCATTGATGGGTCCTCAGCGGGTAGAGAAAGCGTTTTATCAAAGTTTTCCTGCCAGAAATGTTCCCATGAATAACCACCCATGACTTTTACATTACTTTGAATGGAGGGAATTTCTTTATTGTAATGAAGGTAAAAATCCATTATCTCATGTTTCTTCTCCTGAGAATAATCTGTAATTGAGCCACTGGTTTTGGTCGGGCTTGGGTCGTATTCCCATGCAGCATCCCTTGGTACAAAGACAGTACCATCACTCTTTGAATAATCATAACCCAATTTAACCGTAGCTCTTATATCGGGTAAAAAATGCAATTGGTAATCGAGTTTAAGATTCCCCATAGCTCGGTTAACAGTAGACTCATCCTCTCTTTGCTGGAGCAGTGCCACTGGGTTCGTAGGAGCAATGGTATTGGGATTACCGGTTGATGTTGTCCATGTATAATATCCACCATACGGACTATCAGGATCTTTTACAGGTTTTGTAGGATCAAAAGATACCGCTGAGCCTATCGCTCCATTATCTGCAAAACGGTTTTTAATGTGCATTCCTTTAATACTGAAATCAACATCTAAATGATCGTCGAGCAAAGTTGGAGTAAGCTTAAGAGCCATAGTAGATCTGTCCAGATTGGAAGTCTTAAGAATTCCTTCTTCATTAGAATAACCTACTGAAGCTCTGTAAGGTAAATTCTCCAACCCGCCGCTTAGACTTAAATTATGATGATGAGCCAGTGCAGTTTGGAAAATTTCATCCTGCCAATCCGTGTTCGCTGTACCTAATATGGAATCACTCCTGGGAAATTTTTCCTTTATTAAACTGGAAAATTCATCTGCATTCAATACATCAATCTCATTAGTTCTCTGATTTACAGAAAATTTACCCTGGTAATTTACCATAAGGGGTTGAGCTTCTTTTCCACCCTTTGTGGTAATAATGATTACACCGTTGGTAGCTCTTGAACCATAAATGGCAGTAGCTGAAGCATCTTTGAGGACTGTAATATCTTGGATATCTGAGGGGTTGATAGAGTTTAGGGGGTTTCTCATACCTGAGATTCCTTCTGTAGACATAGGCACTCCATCAATTACAATCAGCGGATCGCTGCTTGCTGTCAATGAAGAAGCTCCTCTGATACGTATCTGAGTTCCACTTCCCGGTGCTCCTCCACCGGTTGTAACTTGAACGCCCGCGGCTTTCCCTTGCAAGAGTTTTTGGGGAGATGTTATTGCCCCCTTTTGAAAGTCTTCTGTTGAAATTTTTGATAAGGATCCGGTAGCATCTTCTTTTCTAACTTGTCCATATCCAATAACAACCACTTCTTCCAGTTCCTCCACTTTCTTTTCCAGTTGGACATTAATTGTGCTTCTTCCTTCAATTGCTATTTCCTGAGGATAGTAACCAACAAAAGAAAATTCCAGTGTTGCATCCTCAGGAACCCGGATGGAGTAATTTCCATCCATATCGGTTGTTGTCCCCTGCTGCGTACCTACTAGTACAATGCTTACTCCGGGTAATGGTTCACCTGTTTCAGCATCTGCAACCTTTCCTGACACCTCGATTTCCTGCGATAATGCAGGAAACGATATCAAAAGAAAGGCTAACAGAATAATCTGTTTAAATATCAGTTTTTTCATTTTCATATTGTAAAGAATCATTTAGGGATTTTTGAGAATAAAGTTAAGGATTTGTTAATTTAAAGTAAAGCAAGACCAAGTCTAAAACCCAAAATATACTGAAAAATAAATACTTAAGCAATTTTTTTTGAAAAAAGTGATTATTTCAAACGATTGCAAAAATTTATTATCTTAACAGCCCAAAACATCACATTTGATATGAGAAAGCACAGAATAACAATAAAAGATATTGCAGAAAAGCTAAATATATCTCCTTCTACTGTATCACGGGCATTAAAAGACCATCCGGATATCAACCCCGAAACAAAAAAAAATGTTAAAGAAATTGCGGAAAAGTACAATTACATACCCAATAAAATTGCATTGGGTTTGTTACAGGACCGAAGTAATACCATCGGGGTTATTATACCCGAAATCATTCATCATTTCTTTTCATCCGTGATCAGTGGAATTGAAAATGCAGCCTATGAACAAGGTTACAATATCATGATTTGCCAATCGATGGAATCCTATGATAAAGAAGTTAAAAACGTTCAGACTCTCCTCTCAAACCATATTGACGGACTTCTTATATCTATTTCCAAAGAAACCAAAAACTTTGACCATCTGAAGAACTTCAGGGAAATCGGATTGCCCATTGTCTTTTTCGACCGGATAGCTGAAGAAATTAATTCCGATAAAGTTATTGTAGATGATTACGGGGGAGCATACCAGGCTACTGAGCATTTGATATCAATTGGATGTAAGAGGATTGCTCATTTTCACGGTCCATTGCACCTGCTAATTGGAATCAACCGATACAATGGCTATGTACATGCACTAAAAGACAACAACCACACTATCAATGAGAAATACATGGTATTTTGCGATTCTATAGAGGAGGCAAAAAAACAAACAAAAAAGCTGCTTGAGTTACCTGAGCCACCAGACGGAATATTTGCTGTCAATGATCTCACTGCTGTTGGCACCATGCAGACAGTAATAGAAGCCGGGTACAAAGTTCCTGAAGATATTGCCATTGTTGGATTTACCAATTCATTTATTTCTCCACTAACGAATCCTTCATTAAGCACAATTGATCAGAATGGTTATACAATGGGTAAAGAAGCCGCAAATCTACTCTTCCAAAGGATTAAAGAAGGGGAAGATAAAATTTCAAAACCCATTACCAAATTGTTGGATACAGACCTCATTAAACGCGACTCAAGCAACAGATAAAGCGTGCTTCCATACATATTTGTAAATCAAACCCTTCCGGTGGGAAATGAACAATGGGAAATAAGAAATTACGAATTATGAATTGAGAATTAAGTAGTGAGTGATGAGTATTGGGTTGCTGATAAAAACCGCAGAACACGCAGAAAACACACAGAGAACTACGAAAAAACTGCTCTGTGGCCCTCTGGGCGTACTCTTAGTCCTCTGTGGTTGATATTACCTTCCCCTCACCGATTGTCTAGCAATGAAGCAGGCTATGGCACTAAAAGCATCTCAATTTACTAAATTGACTTAATTCTCAACAATTTAACAATGGAAAAATGAAAATAACTTAACCCTCAACCAAGATAACCAACAAATTTCAGCTTAAAAATCATAATGAATTATACTCTATTCTCAAGAAATTCTTCCCAAACGACTTGCCTCAAGATATGCTCTAAAACTTACAATCTGAAAGAAAATTTGTACTTCTTATTTATTACTTTTGTGGGCAACCAAAAAAAACTATAAATTTATTAGTTATGATCAATGAACAGCTTCTGAATCCAAAAAGTATTGTAGTGGTTGGAGGGTCTGATAACATACACAAACCCGGGGGAAAAGTACTCAAAAACATTATTGACGGGGATTTCAGTGGCGAGCTTTACGTAGCCAATCCCAAAGAAGATGAAGTACAGGGTATTAAAAGCTACAAAGACCCTAACGAACTGCCAGACGTTGATTTAGCCATTCTTGCCATAGCTGCCAAATACTGCCCGGATACTATCCGGTTACTTACCGAACAAAAAAATACACGGGCTTTTATAATCCTTTCAGCAGGATTTAGCGAAGAAAACGAAGAAGGAGCCAGGCTGGAACAGGAAATTGTAGATATAGTCAATAAAGTGGATGGTGCCCTTATCGGACCGAATTGTATTGGCGTATTAAACCAAAATTATAATGGAGTATTTACAACCCCAATTCCAAAGCTTGATCCAAAGGGTGTGGATTTCATATCCGGGTCAGGCGCCACTGCTGTTTTCATTATGGAGGCCGGAATACCCAAAGGGCTGACCTTCTCAAGCGTCTATTCAGTTGGAAACAGCGCCCAAATGGGAGTTGAAGAGATACTGAAACACATGGATGAAAATTTTGACCCTGGGGAAAGTTCCAGGGTAAAGCTTCTTTATATTGAAAGTATTGAAAAGCCCCAGATGCTTCTCAAACATGCATCCTCATTGATCAGAAAAGGATGCAAAATTGCAGCCGTAAAAGCCGGTGGTTCGGAAGCAGGCAGTCGTGCGGCTTCATCTCATACCGGCGCCCTGGCAAGTTCTGATGCTGCCGTAGATGCACTGTTCAGAAAAGCAGGGATTGTAAGATGCTACGGCAGAGAAGAGCTGACCACAGTTGCTTCGGTATTTATGCACCCCGAATTGAAAGGCAAAAACATAGCCATCATCACCCATGCAGGTGGTCCGGCCGTTATGCTGACAGACGCGCTTTCAAACAACGGAATGGAAATACCACCTTTAGAAGGACCGGAAAGTGAAAAACTGCTTGAAGAACTATTTCCGGGCTCTTCCGTTGCCAATCCCATTGATTTCTTAGCTACGGGTACTGCAGAACAGCTGGGCAAAATCATTGATTACTGCGACCAAAAATTCGACCATATTGACGGAATGGCTGTTATTTTCGGAAGTCCCGGATTATTCCCGGTCTACGAAGTGTATGACCTGCTTGATCAAAAAATGAAGGAGAGCAAGAAGCCCATTTATCCCATCCTTCCATCAATCGTGAATGTGAAGGATGAAATTGATCATTTTATAAGTAAAGGCAGAATTAATTTCCCGGATGAGGTTTCATTCGGCAGAGCCCTTGCAAAAGTATACAATACACCCGAACCGGTGCAGAAAGAAATGGACATTCCTGAAGTAGATAACGACAAAATACGCTCGATTATTGACAACTCAGGGGACGGATACCTGGAACCCGAAAAAGTGCAAGCGCTGCTGGATGCAGCAGATGTCAACAGAGCCGGTGAAGCAGTTGTTGATAACAAAGATGAGGCTGTAAAAGAAGCAACCAGGCTGGGCTTACCGGTTGTAATGAAGGTTGTGGGACCCGTTCACAAGTCAGATGTAGGTGGAGTCTCACTGAATGTAAACGATGAAGAAACGGTAGTTTCAGAATTTGAACGAATGATAAAAATAGAAGACACCACCGGAATCCTGATTCAGCCCATGTTGAAAGGGACCGAAATTTTCATTGGAGCTAAAAAAGAGCCAAAATTTGGCCATACAGTCCTTTGCGGACTAGGTGGAATCTTCATTGAAGTTCTAAAGGATGTGAATATGGCGCTTGCACCTGTCGAAAAAGAAGAAGCCATAAAAATGATCAAAGGGCTGAAAAGTTATGGAATCATAAAGGGAACCCGTGGCCAGGAAGGGGTTAACGAAGACCAGTTCGCTGAAGCTATCGTGCGGGTTTCTGCCCTGGTTAATGCAGCTCCTGAAATTGCCGAAATGGATCTGAATCCATTGCTTGGAAATGCCAATGAAGTAATAGCCGTGGACGCACGAATCCGAATTGAAAAATAAAGTCAATAATGAAACTGAAAAGGCCGCTGAGAAAATCGGAAAAACTTTTGATAATCCTTTTATTTATCGCCCTAACAGCCGTAATCTTTAAATGGAAAGATGTAAAAGAAGGATTTATCCATGGTTGGAAAGCTTTTAATATTGAAAAATGGTATAGTGAAGAATAAGTTTTAGATTTTCAGACTTTATCATGGAAAAACACAATTTTATGAAGAAAAAAGACCTGTTATTTATTGGTATAGTACTTATCGCCTTTTCGCCCTTTTTCATTTTTGATTCAGTGTATCAGTTTTATGACGGCTTCAACAAAGAACACGGCATGATTGCCAGTTTTTTCAAATTTGCAATACTTGCTACCCTGGGTGAAGTAATAGCTTTAAGGATAAGAGAAGGTGTATATCACAGAAAGGGATTCGGAATCGCCCCAAGAGCAATGGTCTGGGGATTTATCGGACTAACAATAAAAATTGCCTTTATCATTTTTGCCACTGGCACACCGGCAGTTCTGGAATATCTTGGACTGGAAAATGCTGGAAAATCTCTATCAGGCCAATTCTCAGGCACAAAACTTGCCACTGCTTTCTTTACCAGTGTTGCCATGAACCTGATTTTTGCCCCGGTATTTATGACATTTCATAAAATTACAGACACCCACATAATCTGGAATGGTGGTACGCTTAAAGGTTTTTTTACTCCTGTAGATTTTAAAAAAATCTTTGTAAGCCTTGATTGGGAAATTCAATGGAACTTTGTTTTTAAAAAAACCATCCCCTTTTTCTGGATCCCGGCTCATACAATAACGTTTTTGCTTCCACCTCACATGCGTGTGCTTTTTGCAGCAATACTGGGCATTGTACTGGGTATATTACTGGCGATTGCAAGCCTGAAAAGTCAAAAATAATTTTATCTTTGTAGACAACTAAAAAATTAAAATAAACTCTATGGAAAAGATTGGCTTATTTTACGGTCCAAAAGGCGGATCAACCGAAAACGTCGCCAAAAAAATGGCGGAAAAAATCGGAACAGAGAAAGTTGATATGCTGCCGGTAAAAAATTCAAAAGCGGACGATCTGAAAAAATATAAAAACATCATCTTCGGTGTATCAACAATAGGGAAGGAAACCTGGGATGGTTATTCCACAGCAAGTGACTGGGACAAATTCCGTCCGGAACTTGAAAAAATGGATTTCGGCGATAAGAAAGTAGCCATGTTCAGCCTGGGTGATCACGTAACCTATCCCAAACATTTTGTGGACGCTCTTGGACAACTAGCTGAAATTTTATTACCTCAGAATGCCAATATAATCGGCTATGTTGACACTGATGAATACGAATTTGAAGAGTCCACAGGAATCTATGCCGGGAAGTTCATTGGCCTTCCAATTGATGAAGATTTTGAACCTGAACTAACGGATGAACGAATACAAAAGTGGCTGGATAAAATATTACCTGAGTTTGAATAGACCGAATATACAAAAAGGCAGGCCGAGCACGCCTGTCTTTTTTCTTCCTGACATTTGTTATGTTCTATTCGTGAAAACTTTTTTTCTTTTGTGCAAGAACCTCTAAAAACCCCTCAAATATGGAATTAATGCAGAAAACACCCATTGATTATAAAGCAGTTGAGAAAAAAATAAAAGAAAGCGGGCTTGAATCTATTGGAAACGCCAGTATTCGGGAACTTGTTAAACTGGTAAACGAAATTGAAAAAGAAACCGGGGAAAAATACATCAGAATGGAGATGGGCGTGCCCGGTTTAGAACCTCCAGCAATAGCTATTCAGGGAGAAATAGATGCCTTAAAAAGAGGCGTGGCATCTAAATATCCAATGATTGAAGGCGTTTCGGAATTGAAAGATGAAATAGCAAAGTTCATCAAAAACTTCACGAATATTGAGATTTCACCAAAGGGTTGTTTGCCTACAGTTGGTTCGATGCAGGGATCGTTTGCATCGTTCCTTGTTTCCTGCCGGAGAGATTCTCAAAAAGATACTACCTTGTTTATCGATCCCGGATTTCCCGTACAAAAACAGCAGCACAAAGTACTGAATTTGAACTATGAAACGTTTGATGTATACAATTACAGGGGAGACAAATTAAAAGAAAAGCTGGAATCGTATTTAAGCAAAGGGAATATATCTACTATCCTCTATTCCAACCCGAACAATCCCTCATGGATATGCTTCACTGATAAAGAGCTTCAGATTATCGGAGAACTGGCTGAAAAATATGATGTTGTTGTATTGGAAGACCTGGCCTATTTTGGAATGGATTTCAGAAAAGACCTTTCAAAACCGGGGGAACCACCTTACCAATCCTCCGTGGCCAATTACACAGAGAATTACATCCTGCTCATTTCCAGCTCCAAATCATTCAGTATGGCCGGTGAACGAATCGGGATGATGGCTATTTCGGATGAATTGTTTGAAAGGAAGTTTCCCGAACTCAAAAAATATTATCCCAACGAAGGATTTGGATATTCCATGATTTACGGAGCGCTGTATACCCTTTCATCAGGAACCAATCACTCAGCTCAATATGGCTTGCTGGAGGTACTAAAAGCAGTTAATAACGGGAAACACGACTTTGTTAAAGATGTCAGGGAATATGGCGAAAGGGCTAAAATTATAAAACAACTTTTCCTGAAATATGGATTTGAGATGGTATATGACAAGGATGAGAATCAACCGTTGGCAGACGGGTTCTATTTTACTTTCAGTTATCCCGGAATGACTGGTTCTGAATTACTTGAAAGGCTTATTTATTATGGAATCAGCGCTATTACCCTTGATATAACAGGTAGTGAACGTACCGAAGGGTTGAGAGCATGTGTTTCACAAATACAGCGAAGTCAATTTAAGGCGCTTGAAGAAAGATTAAAGAAATTCAGAGAAGATCATTTAGAATGAGTCTAAATAATTAAATCGCTGAATATCAGTAATGTTATGATTCTTGTTGCAAAACAGAATCAAAGGAAAAAGAATATTAAAAAAACAACGCTTATTATTATTAAATTTGGAAAGTAAGCAATTAATAACAACTAAAATCTATTCATAATGGCTAAAAATGTAGGAAGAATAGTTGTGGACATTGAAAAATGCAAAGGATGCGGCGTATGCGTCCCTACCTGCCCATTCGATGTACTCGACCTTGCAGAAGAAGTTAACGGAAAAGGTTTTCATTATGCATACATGGCAAACGAAGATGCTTGTACAGGATGTATGAACTGTGCATTGGTTTGCCCTGATGCTGTAATTACCGTTTATCGCAAAAAAGTTAACGTTTAAGTATTCTAAAAAATTAAAAATAAAAATAATGGGAGAATTAAAATTAATGAAAGGCAACGAAGCAGTAGCTGAAGCAGCTATTCGCTACGGTGCTGACGGTTATTTCGGATATCCTATTACCCCGCAGTCAGAGGTGATCGAATACCTAATGGCAGAGAAGCCGGAAGAAAGAACCGGTATGGCTGTTTTACAGGCAGAAAGTGAAATTGCGGCTATCAACATGATTTATGGCGCAGCCGGTTGTGGTAAAAGGGTTATGACTTCATCATCAAGTCCGGGAATCAGCTTAAAGCAAGAGGGAATTACTTATATTGCAGGCGCTGAACTGCCCTGTCTGCTACTCAATGTAGTTCGTGGCGGACCTGGTCTTGGTACTATCCAGCCTTCACAATCAGATTATTTTCAGTCTGTTAAAGGTGGCGGCCATGGTGATTACAAACTCATCGTCCTGGCACCCTCATCAGTTCAGGAAATGTACGACTTCGTGGAAACCGGATTTGAACTGGCTTTCAAATACAGAAATCCGGCCATGATTCTTTCCGATGGAGCAATCGGTCAGATGATGGAAAAAGTAGAGCTGGGTGAACAAAAGGAACGACTCAAAGAAGAAGAAATCCGGGAAAAATATCCATGGGCTACTACTGGTAAAACGAAGGACAGAGAAAGAAATATCATCACTTCTCTGGAACTGGACTCTGCAAAAATGGAAGTATTCAATCAAAAGCTGATTGAAAAATACAAAGAGATAGAAGAAAATGAGGTTCGATACGAGGAGATGCAGTGTAAAGATGCTGAATACATTATTGTTGCATATGGTACTTCCTCAAGGATTTGCCAAAAAACAGTTGAACTGGCAAGAAAAGAAGGAATCAAACTTGGCCTTTTGAGACCCATCACTCTCTTCCCATTCCCTAAGAAAAGGCTGGCAGAGCTTGCCGGACAGGTTAAAGGAATGCTTTCTGTAGAAATGAGTGCAGGACAAATGGTTGAAGATATCAAGCTATCTGTAGAAGGTAAAGTACAGGTAGATTATTATGGCAGAATGGGCGGTATTGTACCCTCACCGGAAGAAGTCCTTGATGCTTTAAAACAAAAATTATTATAGGAGGTAAATCATGGCAGAAACAAAAATAAAAACAGAAGATATCGTACAAGAAGAAAACAAGGTTTTTCAGCGAACCCCTCTTCTTACAGACAATATATTCCACTATTGCCCGGGTTGTGGGCACGGCGTTGTTCATCGCCTGATTATGGAAATAGTGGAAGAGATGGACATCCAGGACAAAACCATTGGTATTGCCCCTGTAGGTTGTTCCGTACTGGCTTACAATTACATGGATATTGATATGCACGAAGCGGCTCACGGAAGAGCGCCTGCAGTAGCAACAGGAATCAAGCGAACCATGCCTGAAAAATTTGTTTTCACCTACCAGGGCGATGGTGACCTTGCCGCTATCGGTACGGCAGAAACCATTCATTCCTGCAACCGGGGTGAGAACATTACAATAGTATTCATTAACAATGGCATTTACGGTATGACAGGAGGTCAGATGGCTCCTACAACGCTGGAAAATATGAAATCCTCCACGTCACCTTATGGAAGAAATACCAAATTGATGGGGAATCCCATTAAAATGACCGAATTGGTTGCCAACCTTGAAGGCACATGCTATGTAACACGACAAGCTGTTCACAAACCTGCCAATGTAAGAAAAACAAAGAAAGCGCTTAAAAAAGCCTTTGAATTACAGCAGCAGGAAAAAGGAACGTCCTTTATTGAAGTTGTATCCAATTGTAATTCCGGATGGAAAATGACACCCAATGACTCAAATAAATGGATGGAAGAAAACATGTTCCCGTTCTATCCACTGGGTGATATAAAGGTTCCTGAAGAATAAATTTAATGTATTGATAATATTAAAAAGCAAAACATTATGAGTGAAGAAATAATAATAGCCGGATTTGGAGGACAGGGAGTTCTTTCCATGGGTAAGATACTCTGTTATGCAGGTATTGTTCAGGGAAAAGAAGTTACCTGGATGCCATCTTACGGTCCCGAGATGCGCGGTGGTACTGCCAATGTATCGGTCATTATCAGCGACGAAAGGATCAGCTCTCCTATCATTAATGAATTTGATACAGCCATTATCCTGAACCAGCAGTCAATGGACAAGTTTGAGAATGCTGTAAAACCAGGAGGTTACCTGATCTATGATGGAAATGGCATCACACGTCATCCGGAAAGAGACGATATCAACATTTACCGCGTTGATGCTGCAGCAGAAGCTGCTAAAATGGAAACCACCAAAACATTTAACATGATTGTGCTGGGTGGATTCCTTAAAGTAAAGCCTGTTGTGGAAATGGACAAAGCCATAGAAGGGCTGAAAAAATCACTTCCTGAAAGGTATCATCATCTGATTCCGGTAAATGAAAAAGCGATTCACAGAGGAACAGAAATTATCAAGGAAGTCAGAAAAGCCAAGGCCGAAGCGTAATTGACTGTTTTACTATACGTATCAAAGACCGGTTCCTTTGGGGACCGGTTTTTTTATTGCCTTATCTAAAATAGGTACTGAGTTTCTCATAGTTTGACCCTCCAAATTGCCTATAAATAATACTGTATATAACAAAACCTTTCTCAATAGTTAATTAAGAATCCTAAAAATAGCATTTAGTTCGTATAATTATTACTTTTGGTTGTGGTATGATTTATAAATTCAGTCAGAATAACATTAATAGCTACAAATATTAACTTTTACATCGTTATTAATTATGATCCGATACAAAATCATCAAGCAAAAAGTAATTATATATACAAACGGTAAATTGTGCAAAACGCCCAAAGAACTTATTCAAAGCAACCTCTTCAAAGAAATAGTAGAAAAAGCCCTGGATAAACTCCAAAAAAGCAACTCACCTTTACTTTCGAATCTGAACCTGAGTAGTTCTGATGATGATATAGTTAAGTTCATTGCTCTTCTTGAGCTGCTTGCAGAAAAGCCGCTTTCTACCCTTGAAAGAATTATGCCACAGACGGACCTAATACTCAAAAACAGGAACGACCTGAATAATTTGGTTGAGTATTTATACAATTACTGGAGAGAATTTGAAAGGTATATTGTCTGCGACACAGAGTTTGAAACCTTTGATGAGCGTCCGTACAGAACATTCAACCAGACTGTAGAAGACCTGACCCACCTTGTTCGTAAGGTATACCGGGATATTACAGAACACATACTCAACATTCATCCCAAAACATACCGGCAGGTTAATTCTGGTGCGGAGTTCAGTTGCATATCCTCTCCAATGAACCCTTTTTCAGACCGGTCAGCTTTTTACAAACTAAACGCGATTCCTTTTATCCATCAAATATTGATGAATCCCCCGCTTATTCTGAATACCCCGATGAATAAACGCAAAGGGCAGTTTGACCAACACAAAATAAACATTCTGAAAGAATTTGAGCCCAAAAAAGAAGAATGGCTGTGTTATCCTGCCAAAGTGGGCGACCTGTTGATATATATCTATTTTCATCAGAACTATTTTGAACAGGGATTTTCAGCGTGTAACCTTTTTGAACTGGCTTCCAAAGAAGAAATAAAGCAGAAGCCGGATGCCATTTATCTCTATGGAGTTTCAAATGATAAAGAAGTCCAGGCTCCTGGTTTCTTTGAGGAGTCCAATTCAGGAATATGGGTAGGCTACTGCCCCAATAAACCGGAGTATGGATACTTTGGTTATCTGAAAAAAATGGTTCTGACTTTGCATAACACCATAAAAATTAAAGATGGCAAGCTTCCGTTCCATGGTTCGCTGGTAAAAATCACCCTGCAAAGCGGAAAAAAGGCATCCATACTAATGATTGGTGATTCCGGGGCCGGCAAATCTGAAACACTAGAAGCCTATAAATATTTGGGGCAAGACCTTATAAGCGACATCGACATTATTTCAGACGATATGGGAAGCATTGACCTGGAGGATGATAATAAGCCCAAAGGCATAGGAACAGAGATAGGCGCCTTTCTGCGACTGGATGATCTGAAACCCGGTTTTGCATTTGGACAAATAGACCGTTCAATCATCATGAACGCCCACCAGGTAAATGCACGAATTATATTGCCTGTAGCCCCTTATGACAAAGTGATAAAAGGAACCGAAATTGATTTTATTTTCTATGCAAATAACTATGAACAAGTGGATGACAATCATCCTGTAATTGAGGAGATACCTGGCCCGGAGAAGGCGCTGAAAATATTTTCGGAAGGAAAAGTCATGAGCAAAGGAACCACAAGTACAACAGGCATTGTCGGAACATACTTTGCCAATATTTTTGGTCCCGTCCAGAACAAAGAAGAACATGAGAAAATTGCTGAACAATATTTCAATCATTTTTACCAAACCGGAATATTTGTGGGTCAAATCAGAACCCAGCTCGGCATTGGCGGTATGGAGCAAAAAGGACCCGAAATAGCTGCTGAGGCTTTGATTGAGTTGATTTCATGATATGAATAATCAGTAATCCATTTATCTGAGCTTTTAGAAAACTGGTTGCATATGGCTTATACAATACCGTTATGGGGCAGGGAGGAAACACTCCGATGGATTTCATGGGTCTGCAGCTCAAAAACCTTCTACCTAACGGAAAACGGTCTGTTTTTTATTCTATCGGGGCTTTAAGAAAAAAACATCCCGACTGGTTTGTAGAAGACCTTACGAGAATTTTTAACATGCTGGGCGGGAATAAAATCAAACCCCATGTGGCTGGACATTATCCGCTGGAAAAAGTACAGGAAGTGCACCGGCTCATCGAAGAAGCCAAAATAAAGGGAAAGATCGTATTTGATCTCTGATGAAGTAAGCAAATAATTCAATAACTTAAATTCTTCAACTTATTTTTATGAAAAAATTCATTCTAATTTACATCACTATGGGACTTATCAGTTGCTCAACGACCAAACAAGTGGAAAAGTTATTTTCAGAATCCAAAACTCTGAAAAACCAAACATTTCATTACGAACAATTAGACGGACTCCCGGAACCGGTACAAGGCTATTTCCGGTATGCCCTAAAGGATGGTCAACCCTATCTTAGTCAGTTACGATTAAAGCATACAGGTCGGTTTAAAACCGGCCTGGGAAAAGACTGGGTGGATATCAAGGGAGAACAATATTTTACAGCCCAACCGCCGGGATTTGTCTGGCTTGGTAAAACCAAAGCTTTTAATGCCCGGGATGCTTATGTGGCCAATGAAGGGAATCTTTCGGTTTACCTTTTTGGATTTCTGCGTATTGTCAACAGTAAGGGCAAAACCATTGACCAGGCTGAACTGCTGCGTTGGCTGGGTGAAAGCGTCTGGATGCCTACCAACCTTTTACCTTCTGAATATATCTCCTGGTCGGGTATAGAGGAGAATACAGCCAAAATTACCTTCAACTGGAATGGGCAATCGGTTTACTATATTGTCCATTTTAATGAAAAGAACCAGATTATAAAAATGGAAACCGAGCGTTATATGGAAGAGAACCGGCTGGAAAAGTGGGAAGGTAAGCTCAGGGATTACAGGGAGGTCAATAGTATGATGGTACCTGGCTCAATAGAGGGTAGCTGGCTGTTGGAGGAAGGCCGACACACGTATGCTGATTTCCGGGTACAACAATTTGAATACGATGTGCCTAAGTCATTCTAACATAAAAAACCTACTTTTGCATCCTATGGAAGGATATAATGTGATCGTCATAGGCGCGGGGGCTTCCGGACTGCTGGCAGCAGGAAGAGCAGCCGAAAGAGGCTTGAAGGTGCTGATTCTGGAAAAAATGGAAAGAGAAGGCCGAAAACTCCTCATAACAGGAAAAGGCCGGTGCAATATAACCAACGATGCGCCCCAAAGCGAATTTATCAGGCACGTTTCTCCGAATGGAAAATTTCTCAAAAATGCCTTCTCGCAGTTTTTTTCCGGGGATATTATAGATTTACTCCAGCAATATGGAACAGAGGTCACTTTGGAACGGGGTGGCCGATACTTTCCTGCAAGCAACCAGTCGGCTGATGTTCTGAAAGCTCTGCTTCAATGGGTAGAAAAACAAGGTGTGGAAATCCGATGCAATCAGAAAGCCGAAAAGCTCATTACTGAAAATGGAAGAATAACAGGTGTTAAGGCAAACGGAAAAAACTATACCACATCAAACATAATTATAGCCACAGGTGGAAAATCCTACCCGGCTACGGGATCAACAGGCGATGGATATGAATTGGCTAAACAACCAGGCCATAGCATAACAACACCACGTCCCTCCCTGGTTCCGCTGGAAACAAAAGGCAACACTGCTGCCAGGCTCCAGGGATTAAGCCTGAGAAACACTACAGCCGCAGTGTGGGTCAATGATAAAAAGAAAGATGAGGCATTCGGAGAATTAGAATTTATGCATTTTGGCCTCTCCGGCCCAATCATTCTTACCCTGAGCAGGCTGGTGGTTGATGAGCTGCAAAATGGAAACAAAGTAGATATCTACCTCGACCTGAAACCTGCACTCGACAACAAAAAGCTAGATAACAGGCTTCTTCGTGAACTTGATGAAAACGGGAAAATAAAAATCGGTAGCATTTTCAAAAATCTCCTTCCTTCAAAGATGATACCCTTATTCATTGAAATAACTGGTATTGACCCGGATAAACAGTGTCATCAAATCAACGCAAAAGAAAGAAAAAGAATCCGCTATTATCTCAAAAACCTCCCCTTCGAAATTGCAGGACACCGCCCTTTCAAAGAAGCCATCATAACGGCAGGAGGTGTGCCAACTACAGAAATCTCCTCGAAAACCATGGAGTCTAAGCTTATAAAAGGACTGTTCTTCGCAGGGGAAATCATCGACCTCGATGCTAAAACCGGCGGGTATAACCTTCAGATTGCCTGGTCTACAGGCTGGCTGGCAGGGAATTCGTGTATGACCAATGAAAAATGAAAGGTACAGACAGCAAAGGAACAATTGACTGCAGTTTATTGATTTACAAGTCTCACTTCTCTTCCCTTTCTCAAACCTTCTTGAACCTAAGTTGAGCGGTTTGAACAGCCTGTCCCGTACACGGAGTGTCGGGAAGGTGAAAACCTCACAATTTCTTTGTCCCCGACACTTTGTGTACGAGGGCAGGCAGTGAACGAAAATCGCTCAATTTGAGTTGAAGATAAAATGCATAAATAATGTGAAAGCAATGGGAAGAAGAGTTAAAATTCCGGCTATCATAAAAACGGTATGCAAGTCAGATTGACTAAGAATGAAACCAAAAATGGGAGGAGAAACGGTTTGTCCGATATAGGTCATGGTAGTAAACCCGGAAACTATGCCTGCCCTCATGTGTGAAGATACAAGCTGGGTCACAATGGTGTTAAGAGCCGGAAAAGCCAGGCCGAATCCAACGCCCCAGATAACAACACATGCCAGTAAAAAGACATAACTCGTCGTGAAAGATATCAAAAATAATCCAACACCCCCGAATAAAAAGCCCAAAGTAATGATTTGATAATTTCTTAAACGGTAAAATACCTTTCCTGCCTGTGAAGCAGTTATAGCTGCAACAACTGATCCTGCCGATAAAAGCAGACCGGTATACATGGTAGACAATTCAAGCTCCTCAACAACAAGGATGGGTCCGTAAACAATCAGGCAATAAAGGAAGATGAAAATAAAAAAGTTGGAAATATAAACCCATAGCGTTTTCTTATCACGCATCACGGTAAATATAGTCCTGAAATAATCCTTCAATGTTGAGCGATTCCTGGTTTCCTCAAGATTCAGCCGAAGGCTTACCAGCAGAGCTAAAGGAAGAGCCAAAATATAAACCATGAAAGGATAGAACCAGGTAAGTGTGGCCACTATACCCGAAATAAAGGGAATCCCAACATTCACAAGCGACTGGGCGCTGCTTCGGTAACCCATAGCTACTGCACGCGCTTTATTGCTAAAAATATCACCAATTAGTGTAACACCAAGGCTCATCATTCCGGCTGTGCCAATTCCCTGTAAGCCTCTTAATATAAGCACTGCGTAAAATTCCCGAACAAAAGCAATACTGAAACCGCTAATACCATAAAGGATGAGTGCAGGAATCAGAACCTTTTTGCGTCCAAAACGATCAGCCAGCACTCCATGAACAGGAGTGGAAAGAAGAGCACAGAAGGTATAAACACTCATTACCAACCCTATCATTTCACTGGTTGTACCAAGGGGCTCAATCATCGAAGGAAGGATAGGTGCAACCAGACTCCCTCCTATGACTGCCATTACCACAATTCCGAGAATAATTCGGAAATTGGGATTGCCCAGTATCTTTTTGCTGTCTGATTCCTGCTGCATTCTAATTGTTTATTCTCCCTTCATCTTCTCTGATAACAGTTGGGTTCCGTTGCCTATGTTGTCAAACTCGTTTTCTTTGATAACGGTAACAAAGGCGTCCTCCGGAATCTCCAATATTTTGCTGGATTCAATCACAATAGCTCTTATAAGTCGTGACTTCTGCTCTTTTGTCATTTTAGGTCCTTCAATGTTGATTACAGGCATAGATAATTTTTTAAGTGTGAAACATCACCTAAAGATAAAACTATATACAGGAAACTTAATATTTTGATAATAGTATTCAAAGAATAAAAAAAGTATACAACCTGTATCTTTTTAAATATCTTAAATTTAGAAGCCTCAAGGCAGTTATTTTAGCAAAAATCTATCCAGGGCACTAAGGTGTGCAAAACTAATAACTCTAAGGGTTATTATCTATAATTGTACAATTTGAAAATTATTCGTATACACATTGAATATCAGCAATTTACCATCCAACATGTTTCCATTCCCTGTTATGACTTTCAGGGTTTCATTGGCTTGGATCGATCCGATGATACTGGGCAGAGTTGGAAGGATGCCTTTTATCTCTTTATCTTCCGGAACTTCAGGAAAAAGGTCTCTAAGGTTTTTTTCTTTTGTATGATGAAGAATGATGACCTGTCCCTCGTACTCATTTATGGAGGCATAGACAAGAGGCTTCTTCAAAATGGCACAGGTATCGTTTATCAGGAAGCGGGTACTAAAATTGTCAGTACAGTCCAGCACGACATCATAATTCTCAACCAGGCTTTCTGCATTGTTTTGCCTGAAACGACTCTGATGTTGAATGATTTCAGAATCCGGGTTTTTCTGTCTCAGAATCGAAGAAGCCAATTCCAGTTTTGACTGACCAGCATCTGAGGGATTGTATAAGATTTGCCTCTGTAAATTGCTCATTTCAACGTCATCATCCTCCACAATCCCAATAGTGCCAACACCGGTGGCAGTTAACAAAGGCAACACGGCAGAACCCAGTCCACCGGCTCCGATAACAAGGATACTTGCATTTTTGATTTTCAACTGCCCTTCTTCACCCCAATCGGGTAAACCCATAAGCTTGCTGTATCTTAGCTTCTCTTTTTTATTAAGGTTCTTCATAACTTATTATTTGTTAAATTGAAGGGATTCATCCCAATTCTTCCAAACCGCCTCATATCCTCTGCTCTCAACAGCAGCCTTTACTTCTGAGGGGGAACGGGAATCAGAAACTTTAAACTGCTCCAGGTAATCATGGTTCTCCGAATAACCACCCGGCTCAGTCTTTGAACCTGCGCTCATCGATGTTATTCCAAGAGACAAAACGTTATCTCTGAAGGATGCACTTTCCCTGGTACTAAGAGCCAGCTCCACATTCTCGTCAAAAATACGGTATGCTGTGATAAGTTGCACAAATTCCCTGTCTGAAATTTCATAACTGGGTTTGTAACTTCCTTCAAAAGGCCGCAATCGGGGGAAAGATACTGAATAACGGGTTTTCCAGTATTGCTTTTGCAAGTATCGCATATGTAGAGCAGTAAAGAAAGAATCAGTTCGCCAGTCTTCCAGTCCCAGCAATACCCCTAATCCAATCTTATGGATTTCAGCTTTACCAAGTCTATCAGGAGTATCCAGCCGGTATCTGAAATCTGATTTTTTTCCTGAAGGGTGATAAACCGGGTAATTCGTTTGGTTGTAAGTTTCCTGGTAAATATAAACACTGTTTAGGCCCTCCTGAATAAGACTCTCATATTCCGATTGTTCCAATGGCTGAACTTCCACTGAAATCTGGGCGAATAACTCCCGGAGTTGCTGAATTACCGATTTCAGATATAATGTGCCTGCTTTTCGGGGATGTTCTCCTGTAACGAGAAGTATATGTTCAAAACCCAGTTGTTTAATTTTTTGTGCTTCTTCCATAATCTGCTGCCGGGAAAGAGTAACCCTGTCAACTTTGTTCTTATGGTTGAATCCGCAGTAGACACAACCATTGGTACACTCATTGGACAGATAAAGCGGAATATACAACTGGATATTCCGCCCAAAGCGTTTTAGTGTAAGTTCCTGGCTCAACCGGGCCATATCTTCCAGGTAACCGGATGCTACAGGAGAAAGCAAAGCCATAAAATCATCGAGTGTGCCTTTTCCAGCGTGATTCAATGCTATTTCCACCTCCAGGGAGGTTTTAGAATTAATCTCCTCTCCAATTGTGTTCCAGTCGTATTTTCCCAGAATATCTAAAAATGCCATATTTTCCTAATTTAATTGTCCAGGAACGAAGTCAGGGGACTTGTGGAATTAGCCCGGCCCGATTTTTGGGCAAGTTTCGCTTCATAAGCCTTTCTTCCTGCCAGCACTGCCAGTTTAAAAGCCTCAGCCATTCCCGCAGGATCTCCGGCCACCGCAATAGCAGTATTAACCAGTACGGCATCTGCACCCATCTCCATCGATTCCGAGGCATGGGAGGGTGCTCCAATCCCTGCATCTACAATCACCGGCACATTGCTTTGCTCGATAATGATGCGAATGAATTCTTTGGTCTCGAGTCCCATATTACTCCCAATAGGTGAACCCAGAGGCATAACAGCAGCTGTTCCGGCTTCTTCCAGCTTCTTGCAGAGAACCGGATCAGCTTGTATGTAAGGTAAAACTATAAACCCCTCCTTTGCAAGGGCTTCTGTGGCTCTCAGAGTCTCTTCACCGTCGGGCAGAAGATATCTTGGATCAGGATGAATTTCAAGCTTTATCAGGTTGGTTCCCAGGGCTTCTCTTGCCAGTTGGGCAGCAAAAACAGCCTCTTTTGCATTCCTCACACCAGAAGTATTTGGCAATAAAGACAAGCCAGGCATTTTAAGATGTGAAATAATATCATCTTTGGGATTGTTGATATCTATTCTTCGCAGTGCAACCGTCACAAGTTCGCTGCCTGAAGCTTTAATGGCTTCTGCCATAACAGCAATGGACGAAAACTTGCCCGTACCGGTAAAAAGCCTTGATTGAAAGGTCTTATCTCCTATTTTAAGCATGGTATATCAGATTTAATTCATTTAATAATATTTCAGTCGCTAAGAAAGGATTTTCATGATGTGATATAAAGGAGGAAATCGCTATTCCACTTACCCCTGTATTTTTCAGGTTTTGGAAATCGCCTGGGGTAATTCCACCGATAGCCACAACAGGGATATGAATGTTTCGTTTCTTCAGTTCTTTCTGAATTTTCCCATACCCCTGAAACCCAAGTTCGGGTGAAAGCTTCTTTTTGGTTGCCGTCTTACGAAGCGGGCCCAAACCGATATAATCAGGCTCTTTTTCACTTAACCCGAGTATATCGTTAAGTGTGTTGGCTGTAGCCCCTATAATTTTGCCTTTCCCCAGAATTTCTCTCGCTTTTCCCGGGTCCAGATCCTCTTTTCCAAGGTGAACTCCGTCAGCATCCACCTCCAGGGCTACTTCCACGTGGTCATTTACAATACATAAAGCTTCGTTCTCCCGGCATATATCCCTAACCTCGTATGCAGTTTTCAGCCACTCCTCATAAGATTTATTCTTGAGTCGCAGTTGAATCCATTTGCAACCGGCATCAGTCACAGCCTTTACCTGCTCTTCAATGGTGTGTTGACTCCATTGATTTGTAATAAACTGTAATATAAAATGCTTCGGATCATTCAGTTTTTCTGGTAATTTCATACTATTTTGTTTTGTTTACAAATTCAGCCATTTTAAGAAAATGATTTAAACATTGATCAAAGCCTGATGAAATTCTAAATTTTTCCCAGATAGAGCCAAGTATAGCAAATCCATCAAATCCAAGATCCGCAACCCTTTGAAGGTTATACAAATCAATGCCTCCTAAAGCTATAACAGGCACATTTGTCCGACCAGAAGATAAAAAGTCCTTTACCTGGTCCGGTCTGAAGGTGCTTGTGTATTGTTTTTTGGATATGCTGTCAAAAACAGGACTAAGAAAAGCATAATCATAGGTGTAATGCAGGTTTTTAAGTTCATTTAGGGAATGAGCAGAAATGCTGGTATGATAATCCCGGAATTCCTTTTCATAACCTTTCCCTTTCGTTTGATGGGTAATATGAATTCCTTTAAGCCCAAATTGTTTTACAAGATCATAATGGGTATGCAGTACGATTCGGGAATAGAAATTTTCCGGGATATTTTCCAAAAATTCTTTTGTTTTCTGCTTATTAAGCTGTGGCTTTCTCAGATGGAAATATTGAAGCCCTGATTTAAAAAAAGACTTTATCAAATCAATTTCATATTCCATATTTTGTGGATACGAAAGAAGTACCAGGGTTTCCATGTTAATTTTTAATGTATAGTTCTCCACCTTTTTCTTTGAACTCCTGCTTTTTTTTATCCAGTTTTTCTGCCAATTCGTTAACATCATGTGATGATTGCATTGAACAGAATTTTTCACCACACATACTGCAGAAATGAGAAGCTTTAGAACCCTCATCAGGCAAGGTTTCATCATGGAATTTGAGTGCCTTTTCCGAATCCAGGGCCAGATGAAACTGGTCTTTCCACCTGAATTCGAATCTTGCCTTACTCATGGCATCATCTCTAGCTTGCGCCCCGGGATGTCCTTTTGCCAAATCAGCGGCATGAGCTGCAGTTTTAAAAGTTATAACACCTTCTTTTACATCTTCTTTGTTGGGCAGCCCCAGGTGTTCTTTGGGTGTAACATAACACAACATCGATGTACCATACCATCCTATCATAGCTCCTCCAATGGCTGAAGTAATATGGTCGTATCCAGGTGAAATATCTGTAACCAATGGACCTAAAGTGTAAAAAGGTGCATCATGACAATATTTGTGCTGAAGGTCCATATTTTCCTTTATTTTATGCATCGGCACATGCCCCGGTCCTTCTATCATCACCTGAACGTGATGCTTCCATGCAACTTCTGTCAATTCTCCTAATGTTTTTAATTCTGCATATTGAGCTTTATCACTGGCATCGGCTATGGAACCGGGTCTTAATCCATCCCCCAGAGAAATACCTACATCGTATCTGCTAAGAATCTCACAAATTTCTTTAAAGTGGGTATATAAAAAATTCTCTTTATGATGCAGAAGACACCACTTAGCAAGGATTGAACCTCCCCGTGAGACAATTCCGGTTCTTCTGTTCGTGGTTAATGGAATATGGCTCCATAAAAGACCTGCATGAATTGTGAAATAATCCACACCTTGCTCGGCTTGTTCAATAAGCGTGTCTCGGTAAACTTCCCAGGTGAGGTCTTCTACGATACCGTTGACCTTTTCCAGGGCCTGGTATAATGGAACCGTACCTACTGGTACCGGAGAATTTCTTATTATCCATTCCCTCGTCTCATGAATATTATTACCCGTTGAAAGATCCATTATTGTATCCGCTCCCCAGCGGAATGCCCAAACTGCTTTTTCCACTTCTTCATAAATGCTTGAGGTAGTTGGTGAATTTCCGATATTGGCATTAATCTTAATTAGAAAATTTTTGCCAATAATCATGGGCTCGCTTTCCGGGTGATTAAGATTAGCAGGCAAGATAGCCCTGCCTGCAGCTATTTCCTCTCTTACAAATTCGGGGGTGATTTTTTCCGGTATACTCCCCGGATCATTTTCATCCTGCTTAAAGTTCGCTTCTTCTTGTTCAAGCTGACTAATATGTTGATTCTCCCTGATGGCAACATATTCCATCTCAGGTGTTATTATGCCCTGCCGTGCATAAAACAGCTGAGTTACAGGCCTGTTTTCTCTACCCTTTAGAGGGGATTTGTTGAAATGAGGAAAACGAAGCTCTTCCAGAGATTTATTATTCAATCGCTTATTGGTATAGTCCGATTCCGATCGCTGCATCCTTACAGTATTTTTTCGTTCCTCAATCCACCCTTCTCGAATTCTGGGCAGGCCTTTCTTGATATCTACTTCTATTTCAGGATCTGTATAAGGACCGGATGTATCGTAGACAATTAAAGGTCTGTTATCAATTATTGCTTCATTTCTCAGTTTGGTAGGTGAGAGTTCTATCTCTCTCATTGAGACATTAACACTATTCCGTATACCTTTTAAATAGATCTTCTTTGAGCCGGGAATCGACTCCTGCGTAATTTTATTCATAAATACTTCATTTATTAGCCCCCATGGGTAGCTTCGATTAATAATACTTTATCATTTTCATTAAGCTGTGTTTGATCCCATTTTTGCCTGGAAATCACTTGCATATTGACTGCAACAGCAACACTGGATTTATCCGTAATATCCATCAGGCTAAGTAAACCTGTTACAGTGGTATTCCCGGGAATATCACGAGGTTTACCATTTACATTAATCTGCATACTAGCTGAAATTTTAAAGGGTAGGCGGTAAAAAACGGTGTGAGTCATAACTGAAGTTCCTACGGCAGTGCTAACTGCTTCAGGTTCAAAGGGTATGCTCTCAGCCCGTTAATTGGGCACCCCCCTATCGTTTTTACAAAAATATAATTTTTTAGTCAAATAAAAAAAAGCCGGTATGCTACCAGGGGTGGTCGGAAGAAATTCCGGCCATTCCTGGTATGCTACCGGCCTTAATTATC
>CAZPDP010000033.1:8164-35306 GCA_964585385.1 uncultured Bacteroidales bacterium | reverse complement strand
GGATCAAACTCTTCGTTGTATAACAAAAAATTTATTTTCCTGTGCTCCGATTATCTTGACGAAGTTTTCTCCGCCTCAAACACTATCTCAACATTTCAAAGAACTTTATATATCTTTTTTAAAAGATCGTATCCCGTGTTTTTTCTAAAGGGACTGCAAAGATAAGTACAGTTAATTTTATTTCAAAACAATTTTAAATATTTTTTAAATATTTTTTCTAGTCTGCTCAATTTCACATGAAATAAAAATAACCCTTCATTTATCCGATACTTATCGTAAAAATTGACCTTGGTTTTTCAGTCGTTAAAAGAACATCTCATTAGCGGGATGCAAATATATAGTACATTTTTAATTCACCAACATTTTTAACAACTTTTTTTGAAAAAAGATCTTTCCAGTTTAATAATGAATAATTTACACTTTAAAAAAACGAATCGTCCCTTTCTAATAGTATACATTCTTAATTATTTGTTTTAATTTAGCAGAAAAACATAATACTCTAAACGATTCCTTATGGATAAGAATCTGGTAATCATTCCTACTTACAACGAAAAAGGCAATATTGACCGAATGATCGAAAAAGTTCTGAATCTCAAAATTCCCTTTAACATCCTTGTTATTGATGATGGCTCACCTGATGGAACCGGTGAAATAGTGAAAGAGATGCAAAAGAACTATAAGGACAGACTTTTTATAATAGAAAGAGCAGGAAAGCTGGGTTTAGGAACCGCTTATATTAGAGGTTTTAAGTGGGCCCTGGAACACAACTACGACTTCATATTCGAGATGGACGCTGACTTTTCCCATGACCCGAATGATTTACTACGTTTATATAATGCAGCAATTAATGAGAAAGCTGATGTAGTTGTAGGATCAAGATATAAAAATGGTGCCAATGTTGTAAACTGGCCAATAGGAAGGATATTGCTCTCCTATTATGCTTCACGTTATGTTTCTATTGTTACCGGAATGAGGATAAAAGATGCCACAGCCGGATTCAAATGCTATAGAAGAAGGGTTTTGGAATCAATTGATCTGGACCGTATTAAATTTAAAGGCTACGCTTTTCAGATTGAAATGAAATTTATAAGCTGGAAACATGGGTTTAAAATCATCGAAATACCCATCATATTTACAAACAGACAAGTAGGTTCTTCTAAAATGAGCGGGGGCATTTTTAATGAAGCTTTATGGGGTGTAATAGGTATGAAATTGAGGAGCTTAACTAAAAAATACTATAAATATGAACAGCTTTCTGATCAAAAAAGCTCTGGTAGTTAATGAAAACAATGAGTTTTATGGTTCTGTTCTGATTGAGGATGGTATAATTAAGGAGATATTCGACTCAAAAGACAGTATACCGGAATCCATTGTTGAAAAAGCGGAAGAGATTAATGCTGAAGGAAAAATCCTTTTCCCAGGCATAATTGACGACCAGGTGCATTTTCGTGAACCAGGCCTGGAACATAAAGCTGATATAAAAAGTGAATCAAGGGCAGCCATTGCTGGCGGTGTAACCTCATTCATGGAAATGCCCAACACCAAACCCCAAACAACAACAATTGAAAAGCTGGAACAAAAGTTTGAGCTGGCATCAGAAAATTCCTATGCTAATTATTCTTTTTATTTCGGAGCCACTAATGATAACCTGGCAGAACTTAAAAAAATAGATCCTGCGAATGTCTGTGGAATTAAAATATTTATGGGATCCTCCACCGGAAATATGCTTGTTGACAATCAGGGAACACTGGAAAGAATATTTGCAAATGCTCCCACTCTTATAACTACCCATTGTGAAGATGAAGTAACCATTCAAAATAACCTCAAAAAATATAAAGAAAAGTTCGGAGATAACATTCCTATTGCCTATCATCCGGTAATAAGAAGTGCAGAAGCTTGTTATTTATCCTCATCAAAGGCAGTTCAATTAGCAAAAAAACATGGTGCTCGTCTTCATATATTACATCTCAGTACTGCAAAAGAACTAGAGCTTTTTGACAAGAAAATTCCAGGCAAAGAAAAGAAAATAACGGCTGAAGCTTGTATTCATCACCTCTGGTTTCAGGATACAGATTATAAAAAGATGGGTACAAAAATCAAATGGAATCCGGCCATTAAAAGCGAAAAAGATCGCAACGCTTTAATCGAAGGAATAAATTCTAATAAAATCGATATTATCGCTACCGACCATGCCCCCCATACTATTGATGAAAAATCGAATAATTATATAAAAGCACCTTCAGGTGGACCGATGGTGCAACATTCTCTGCTAGCCATGCTGGACTTGTATCACCACGGCCTGCTAAGCCTTTCAAAGATAGCAGAGAAAATGTGCCATGCACCTGCAGACATTTTTAATGTATCTAAACGTGGGTATATTAGAAAAGGTTATTGGGCTGATTTAGTATTGGTAGACCCTCATAAAGACTACACAGTCACAAGAGACAACCTGCTTTACAAATGCAGATGGTCGCCTATGGAAGGTCATACTTTTCAATCTTCTGTAACACACACATTCCTAAACGGACATCTTGTTTATGACAATGGAAATGTAAAAGATTTCAGGGTTGCTAAAAGACTTGAATTTAACAGGTAATTAAGACTTAAACCTAATGCTTTTTATGCAAAAAAAAATCTTTCTGTTTATAATCGCAGTATTATTATTTTCTTCTGGTTGTCAGAAAATTAAGCATGAGAGAGGACCCAATTTACCTCCCACTGACACAATCAAAACATCCTACAATGTTATTGCTGACAGTATAAATTATGGTGTAGTCATAAGAAACAGAGATTCGACCGATATATGGCGAGAAAAGTGGTTAAGCCGACTGAAACGGGACTCGCTTGTAGATTTGCTGTTTCATGCAGTTTATGCAAAAGAACTTCAGGCCTATGACTATTTTACCGAAGAACCATTGAGTACAAGAGAAGTAAAAAAAATAGAAAAAAGAGAAGGATTTGACCGCTCCCGAATCGGAAAGATACAATTTGAGGAGGTTTGGTATTTCGACCCGGAAAATTATAAAATGGTTAAATCTGTAAATTCTGTTATGATAGCTTATGAAACCTACCGAAGAGATAGCACCTTCCGTGGATATAAACCTGTATTTAAAGTATACCTGAACAAACCTTTTAATAGATAGTTGCATCAATATGAAAGTCCTTATTGTTGATACTGTGCATGATATACTTCTCTCAAAGCTGAAAGAAAAAGGGTTTATTGTGGACTACAAACCCCAGATTACTGAAAAAGAAGCAAAAAATCAAGTGCCTGAATATACCGGAATTATCATCAGAAGCAAATTTAAAATTGACAAAGAATTTATAGACACAGGAAAAAACCTTCGGTTTATTGGACGGGTTGGGGCCGGCTTGGAAAATATTGATATCCAATATGCTTCAACAAAAAAAATAAAATGTTTTAATTCTCCCGAAGGAAACCGAGATGCTGTTGGAGAACATGCTCTGGGTATGATTTTAAGCCTCATGAACAAAATAAATACAGCCCACCTGGAAGTTAAAAAAGGCATCTGGCAAAGAGGCAAAAACAGGGGTATGGAAATAAAAAATAAAACCGTGGGCATTGTTGGCTATGGGAATATGGGCAGCGCTTTTGCAGAAAAATTGAAAGGCATGAGTTGCAGAATAATTGCCTACGATAAATACAAATTTGGTTTTTCCAAGGAATACATTCAGGAAGTACAACTTGCTCAGATATTTGACGAATCAGATATTCTCAGTCTGCATGTTCCGCTAACCGAAGAAACCTTCTATATGGTTGATGATGAATTTTTTAAATCATTCAGAAAGCCCATATTCATTATAAACACAGCAAGAGGGGCTGTTGTAAAAACTGAAGATCTGGTAAAGAACCTGAAAAATAATAAGGTTTTGGGCGCTGCACTGGATGTACTGGAATTTGAAAAAACCAGTTTTGAGGAATTGCATCAAACAAATCAACTGCCTGAATACTTTAAAGAATTGACAAAAATGGAGAATGTGATTTTATCTCCTCATATAGCAGGATGGACACATGAATCTAACAGGAAACTTTCGGAGATCATTGCAAATAAAATTATAGCTGAATTTTCATCTTAAATCATTCCTCTATGAGAAACTGGGCAGTATGTCGACTTCTTTGCTCTACTAATACTTTCCGGTTTTTAATAACCTTTTCTATTGCTTCCTCATTATAATGCCTAATGGTAAGCAACTCTAGACCTGAATTATAAAGCACCTTAAACTCTTGACGCATATCTTCCATCAATTGAGGAACCCGGGGATTATTCCCGTCAGCGGAAACTGTAAAATTTATGGCAGAATTTTGAATCAGGTTAACTTTTATTCTGTGATATGCGAAAAGGTGATAGATCTTGCTCAGTCTTTCTTCAAAAACAAAAGCAAAATCTTTGGGTAACACAGAAATTAAAATTTGATTCTTCTTTACAATAAACACAGGCTTATCCATCTTATAATCATACTTTTGAGAAATAACTGTGCCGCTGGATTCCGGATTAAGAAAGCTTTTTACGTAAAGAGGAATTGTCTTATTTTGCAGAGGTTTGATTGTCTTCGGATGAATAATTTTTGCTCCGTAATATGCCAGTTCTATGGCTTCCTGGTAAGATATTTCGTCGAGCTTTTCTGTACTCTCAAAATACCGGGGATCAGCATTCATGACACCTGGCACATCCTTCCAGACAATTACCTTTTCGGCATCCATTATATTGGCAATAAGAGCAGCTGTATAATCCGATCCTTCTCTGCCTAGTGTTGTACTATAGCCTTCATCAGTGCCCCCTAAAAAACCCTGGGTCAAGAGTATCTCTGAAACAGAATTCTTAAAATTAAGTTGCAATTCAGAGATGGTCATCTCCATATTAACATTGGCTTCACGAAACAGGTTATCCGTAATAAAATGCTTTCGGATATCCATCCATTTACAGGGCAAACCCATCTCATTCAGGTATGCACTGATAATTTTCGTAGACAGAATCTCCCCAAGAGAAACTACCTGGTCATATAAAAAATCATAGTTTCTGTGTTCAACGGAAGCAATTTTGCGGATGTTTTCAAAGATTCCCTCGGTTTCACTGTATAATTTATCATCAGAAAGGAACAACCCATCCAGCACATCTTTATGATATTTCCAGATGCTTTCCAGTTGCTCATTGAATTTTTCCTGATCCCTGGAGTAAATGGCATCAGTTAAAATTTCAAGATTGTTTGTGGTCTTTCCCAATGCCGATACAACTACAATCATCTCTTCATTTCTGTTCTTCAGAATATTGTATAGATTCCTGACTCCTTCGGAATCTTTTACGGCAGCACCGCCAAACTTATGTACTATCATACTTTCAAAATTGAAATTAGTAGTGATATATCTGCTAAAATTTATATTTTTAAAAATATTTATTAAAAAACGTAAATTTAAATGTATTTTTGTAAAGCACTCCAGAAAAACACAAGAAATTATGAGGCAATACAGGATTACTACTCTTAATGAGTTCATAATTAAGAGACAAGCAAACATTCCTTATGCAAAAGGGGAGCTATCCCGCCTACTACACCACATAGGTATTGCAGCCAAAGTTGTGAACAAAAAAGTTAATAAGGCTGGACTTGTAGATGTTTTAGGTACAGCGGGAGATCAAAATGTCCAGGGTGAAATACAGCAAAAACTTGATGTATTTGCAGACATGCAATTTATAACTGCTCTGAAAGACAGTGGTGAATGTTGTGGAATTGCAACTGAAGAGAACCAGGAAATCATAACTTTCGATGATGATATGGCGAATGACGGCAAGTACATTGTCTGTATGGACCCATTGGATGGTTCCTCCAATATTGATGTGAATGTTTCTATCGGTACTATTTTTTCAATTTACAAAAGGTTATCCCCCAGGGGACAAAAAGCCGAAGACCTTGATTTTCTTCAACCCGGTAATAAGCAGATTGCTGCAGGTTATGTCATCTATGGTTCTTCAACCATGCTGGTTTATACCACAGGAAGGGGAGTAAATGGTTTCACTCTTGACCCGGCGATTGGTGAATTCTGTCTATCCCACCCAGACATTAAAACACCTGAACAAGGTAAGTTATATTCAGTCAATGAAGGGAATTATACATATTTCCCGGAAGGTGTCAAAAAGTATATTGATTATTGCAGGGGAAAAGACAAAGAAACCAACCGCCCAAAGAAATCCCGTTATATTGGTTCACTTGTAGCTGATTTTCATAGAAACCTCCTGAAAGGGGGTATTTTTATTTATCCCTCAACCAAGAGTTCACCTTCAGGAAAGCTGCGCTTGCTCTATGAATGTAACCCTATTGCCTACGTAGCAGAACAAGCAAATGGCAAAGCGTCAGATGGAAAAAACAGGATTCTGGATATTGTTCCTGAAACACTCCATCAGCGGACGCCTTTCTTTACCGGCTCAAAAAAAATGGTGGAACGTGCAGAAGAGTACCTCAGAAACAACCAGTAATAATATAACCAGAGAATAATCGTTTTGGTAGTTGATAATTTCAATCAACTACCTTTTTTATTATATATTTCCCAAAAGAAGAGAGAAAAAATTGGATATAACAAATTTAACTGAAAAGTATAAATCGCATCCAAAAGTAAAGGAGCTTATCTATTACGGAGAGGAGTCTGATACAATTCAAGTGAAAGGATTAACCGGCTCCCTTGATTCTTTGTTCCTTGCAGGAACGGTTAAAAACTCGAATGCGCCCACTTTTATCATCCTGAGTGACAAGGAAGAGGCAGCGTATTTCTACAATGACCTGAACAATTTGCTCCCGGATGAAAATGTATATTTTTTTAGTTCTTCCTATAAAAGGTCTATCCAATTCGGACAGGAAGATCCAACCAACATCATATTGAGAACAGAGGTACTAAATGCAATAAAAAACAGAGACAATTACCTCATTGTGACCTATCCTGAATCCATTATTGAAAAAGTAATATCAAAGGATGAAATTGAGAAGAAGACCATTCAGTTACAGAGGGGAGAAAAGATATCCACAGATTTTCTCAATGATATGCTGTTTGAGTATGGATTTGAACAGGTGGATTTTGTATATGAGCCCGGCCAGTTTTCCATGAGAGGTAGCATTATTGATATATTCAGTTTTTCTGACGATCATCCTTACAGAATTGATTTCTTTGGAGACGAGGTAGAATCCATTCGTACATTTGATGTTGAAAACCAACTCTCTATCAAAAAACTGGAATCCGCCCTGATTCAGCCCAAACTACAGGAAACCAACGGGGAATCAAAAACATATGCCTGGCAGTCTATATTTGAGTTTTTAAATGAAGAAACCTGGATCTGGCTGAAAGATTATCAATATACATACCAGCGCCTAAACGATTTATTTGACCGAACCATAGAAAGCAACCCGGACCAGGGTATTAACGAAAGAATAATTTCTCACAAAAATTTTGAGGAACAAATAACTCAGGGTAAGGTCGTAGAGTTTGGGCACAAGAATTACTTCAACAGTCCCACCGTTGAACTGAACTCCTCACCTCCTCCTGCATTCAATAAGAACTTCAGCCTTCTCACTGAAAATCTTAAAGAAAACCAGGAAAAGGGGTACGAAAACTTCATTTTATCAGACAACGCAAAACAAATAGAGAGGCTGGAGGCTATTTTTCATGATATTGACGAGACCATAAAATTCACACCGGTTGAAAAAACACTCCATGAGGGGTTCATTGATCATGAGCTGGCGATTTGCTGCTATACTGACCATCAAATTTTTGGCAGATACCATAAATTTCATATCAAATCAGGCTTTTCAAAGAAGGAAAGACTCAACCTGGAGGAATTAAACAAGCTTCACCCCGGTGATTATGTTGTTCATGTAGATCATGGAATAGGGATGTTCGGAGGACTGGAAAAAATTGAAGTCAATGGAAAAACCCAGGAAGCAATTCGGTTAATTTATAAGGATAATGATATTCTCTATGTAAATATTCATTCCCTTCATAAAATATCCAAATACAAAAGCAAAGATGCGGAACAACCTAAGATTTACAAACTGGGTTCTGCTGCCTGGAAAAACCTTAAGAAAAAGACAAAAAAGAAAATCAAAGATATTGCCAAAGAGCTTATTTTACTGTATGCCAAAAGAAAAGAAGAAAGCGGCTTTACCTTCAGCCAGGATACCTACCTTCAGCATGAGCTGGAATCTTCCTTTATTTATGAAGATACCCCCGACCAGATTAGTTCTACCAAAGCTGTAAAGGCCGATATGGAAAAGGATATACCTATGGACAGATTAGTCTGTGGAGATGTGGGATTCGGAAAAACTGAAGTAGCTGTTCGGGCTGCTTTTAAGGCAGTGGCTGACAATAAACAGGCAGCTGTACTTGTACCCACAACCATACTCGCACTCCAGCATTACAGGACCTTTTCCGAAAGACTTAAAAATTTTCCATGCACCGTGGAGCATATAAGCCGACTCAAAAGCCACAGCAAACAAAAAGAAATAAAAGAAAAACTTGCCAAAGGACAAATTGATATTCTCATTGGGACACACAGATTGATCAGCAAAGACATAGTCTTTAAGGATATGGGATTGCTTATTATTGATGAGGAACAAAAATTTGGTGTTTCAGTAAAAGAGAAACTGAAAAGGATTAAGCTGAATGTTGATACATTAACTTTAACGGCAACACCCATTCCCCGAACACTTCAATTTTCACTGATGGGCGCCCGTGACCTCTCTATCATCAATACACCCCCTCCCAACAGGTATCCTATTATTACAGAAGTCCATACATTTAATGAAGACATTATCAGAGAAGCAATTCAATATGAATTCCAACGCAATGGACAGGTATTTTTTATCAATAACCGGATACAAAATATCTATGAAGTAGAAAAACTGGTAAACAGGACTAATCCGGAAGTCAGGACCGTTGTGGCTCATGGACAAATGGAAGGACCGAAACTCGAAAAAATCATGCTGGACTTCATTAATTACGAATATGATGTCTTGATAGCCACTACGATTATTGAGTCCGGACTGGACATACCCAATTCCAACACGATGATAATCAATGAAGCTCAATATTTCGGGCTAAGCGACTTACATCAGTTACGTGGAAGAGTGGGGCGTTCCAATAAAAAAGCCTTCTGCTATCTTTTGGCTCCTCCCCTGACTGCAGTATCTGCCGATGCACGAAGAAGACTAAAAGCTATTGAAGAATTTTCGGAACTTGGAAGTGGATTTAACATTGCTATGCAGGACCTTGACATAAGAGGAGCAGGCAACCTTCTTGGAAAAGAACAAAGTGGATTTATAGCGGATATCGGATTTGAAACTTACCAGCGTATTCTCAATGAAGCTCTTCAGGAACTGAAACAAAATGAATTCCAGGATCTTTACAAGGAAGAACAAGAAGAATCCCTGCAGGAGCAACAGGAAACACAGCAATTTATTTACGATTGTCAGATAGAAACCGACTTACAGCTTCTATTCCCTGATGATTACATCTCCAATATATCCGAAAGAATTAACCTTTACAGAAAACTGGACAACATCAGCAATGAAAATTCGCTCCAACAATTCGAGCAAAAACTGGTGGACCGGTTTGGACCGCTACCAGAAGCTACCAAAGAATTACTTAATGTAGTAAGATTAAGGTGGTTAGCTATGGATTTGGGATTTGAAAAAATCATTTTAAAAAATGGCATGATGGTCTTGCATTTTATTTCAGACCAGGATTCACCCTATTACCAAACTGCTCAGTTCATAAATATTCTGAAATATGTACAGAAAGAGCCCAAACATTTCCAGGTAAAAGAAGGTAAAAAACTAACCCTAACTGTTAAAAAAATTAAAAATATTTACCAGGCATACAATACTCTTATTCAAATCAGAGAAAATTCATAATTTTACAAAAAATTTCCAGGATGAATTTAGCCATCGACATTGGAAACACATTCCTGAAAGCCGGACTTTTTGAAGATGAAAAGTTGGTTAAATCCATACGTACTTATGATATGAATTATCAAAGGTTGCTTTCTTTTGCTGTCAAATATGGCACCCGCAATATTATCGTTTCGTCTGTCAGAAAAAACCATCCCTTTGGAACTTCAAGGTTTAAAAAACATTTTCAATCTGTGACCGAACTGAATGAAAAAACCCCTTTGCCGATAACAAACAAATATCAAACGCCTGAAACTTTAGGTAAAGATCGTATTGCAGGGGCAGTAGGTGCATATACTATATTTCCTTCAAACGACGTTTTGTTTGTTGATATGGGCTCTGCGGTGACTATAGACTTTATTGACAAGGAAGGCAATTACCGGGGTGGTAACATATCCCCGGGTATGAACATGCGCTATAAAGCTTTGAATAGTTTTACCAATCAGCTCCCCCTGGTTAAAAGAAAAAACAAGGAAATAACCCTGGGAAAAACAACCGAAGAAGCTATACAAGCAGGAGTGGAAAACGGACTAAAATTCGAGATAGAAAGTTACATTGAATCTTTTACACAGAAATATCCCGGGTTAAAGACAATTATAACGGGTGGAGATGCTAATTTCTTTGATAATAAATTAAAATATACCATCTTTGCAGAACCCAATTTAACACTTAAAGGATTGAATAAAATATTGAAACACAACATTTATGAAGCTTAAAGCAAAATTATTAATCTTTTTATTACTCTTAATTACTTCCACTTTATTTAGTCAGAAAAATACCTTCAGCCCTTACTCACGATATGGATTGGGAGAGTTAGCCCACCATGGTTTTACTACAAATTTAGGTTTAGGAGGAACCAATGCAGGTATAAGAATTCCCAATCAAATCAACTATCTCAATCCTGCCTCTTATACCACACAAGACACCAATTCCTTTATTTTCGACATAGGGCTGCAAGGGAGTGCAAATCTTATGAAGATGGAAAACAGTCAGACCAATAAAAGCACCGCTGGTTTTGATTACCTTTCTATTGGCTTTCCTGTTTCAAGATGGTGGAATGCAAGCATCGGCATAGTGCCATACAGTCATGTTGGATACACTATGAAAACAGAGAATCAATACGAAGATGGAATCAGAAGAAATTTTTACGAGGGTAGCGGTGGACTTCAAAAATTTTATGTGGGGAACGCCTTCAAAGTAACTGAAAATCTTTCCCTCGGATTAAACTACTCTTATTTATTCGGCAAGTTAAGGTATACCAGTGAAATGGCCTGGCAACTTTCCGATACCAATCAGGTACGTCCTCTCAGCTTTATCAAATATTCCGAGAAGATAATCCGGGCTTCCCAGTTCAATTTTGGATTTCAGTATAGCTTCAACTTTGGTGAGAATTCAAGTCTTACCCTTGGTGGAAGCTATGAAAAGACAGTTAATTTCGACTTTCAGGAAAAACGTTTCGCTTATTCCCAGGAAGATAGTTTGTCCTTTACATCAAATCCCAATTCTACATTCCCGGATAATTATTCCCTCGGTGCCTCTTTTTCTAATGAGAAAATATTATTGGGAATTGATATGAATTATACCGAATGGTCCCGGTTCAATGACGACAGATTGAATGACAGTTATTCCCTGCATACCGGATTTCAGTTGACACCCGACAAAAATGCTTTAAGAAGTTACTTAAAAAGAGTGGATTATAGATTGGGGGCCTATTACAAAAATGGCTATCTTAGCATTAAAAATAATAACATTAATGATTTTGGCATAACCTTTGGACTAGGTTTACCATTGAAATATAGAAAAACTAAATTTAATTTAGCAGTATTAGTAGGCAGGAAAGGAACCATAGATAATAACCTTATAGAACATGATTATGTTATTGTAAACTTTGGAATCACTTTCTACGATTACTGGTTTATAGAAAGAAAATATCAATAACCTAAAATTGAATATGATGAAAACATTAACCAAGCTGATTTTAGTTGCATTTATTTTTGTAATCGGACTCCCGGTTGCAAGTGCTCAAACTGGAGCAGAAGAAGGAACTCGTTTCGGATCAGGTGAAGATAGCATCAGATGTTTAAAAAATCTCTCTCTTTACGTGGAATTTTACAAGCAAAATAATTACGAAGACGCTGTTAAGCCATGGTCAATAGTATACAATGAATGTCCTCTATCAACCAAAAATGTATACATACATGGTGAAAATATGTTACAAGATGCTATTGAAAACTCTGAGGATAAAGAGAGAAAAGCACAGTTGGTTGACAGTTTGATGAGGTTATACGACAAAAGGACTAAGTACTTTGATCAAAAAGGTTATGTATACGGCAAAAAAGGTATAGACCTTGTTAAGTATGGTCAAAACAATATCGAAAATTTTAAGGAAGCATTTGACTATTTAAAACAATCTATAGAGCTAAGGCAGGAAGATGCTTCTGTAGGGGTTATGGTAACTTTCATGAATACCAGCCGCACCCTTCTTTCCAATGATGTGATATCCGGAAACGACGTGGTAAACAATTATGCCATGACGCTGGATATTATTGAGAGCAATATTGAAGAAAACCCAAACAATAGTACACTGCAAAGGGGAAAAGAGGCGGTGAATAAAATTTTTGAAGCTAGCGGTGCGGCAACGTGCGAAAATCTGATAGACCTTTTCGGTCCCCGATTCGAAGAAAATCCAGGTGACAAAGAATTGCTTCTAAGAATAACCAAGCTTCTTGATGACCAAGGCTGTACTGATTCCAAGCTTTATGCGGATGCCTCAGTTAAACTGAACGAAATTGATCCATCAGCTGAATCGGCCCACCACCTTGCCAAGTTATTCTACTCCAAAAACCAAATGGAAAAATCAGTAAAATATTACAAGCAAGCTATTGAACTCCAGGAGAATGAGGAAGAAAAAGCCAGTTATTACATTGAACTGGCAGAATTGACATTTACTAAGCTAAATGATCCTCAAACTGCACGTTCCTATGCAAGAAATGCTATTGAAATTGACCCTGATAATGGAAGGCCTTACATTCTAATAGGAAGAATGTATGCCAACTCCACCGAAGAATGCGGAGGCGACAAGTTTGAAAAACAAGCCGTACTCTGGGCTGCAGTAGACAAATTCAAACAGGCCAAGCAGGTTGATCCAAGTCTTGCAAGTCAGGCCGATGGATACATTAAATCATACAAACCCCGTTTCCCATCAAAAGAAGATATATTTTTCCATAACTTTGAAATGGGCGATACATATACAGTAGGTTGCTGGATAAATGAAAAAACAACAGTCAGAACATCAGAATAAACTAACCTCTAAATTTTTATATACAATAATCCCACTTTTGTTCGGTGGGATTATTGTGTTTTCTGTTTCCTGTAAAAGTGATATAGAAAAGGTTAACCTTCTGACAGAACGACATAATTTCCCGGACCAGGCTTTAGAAGATGCCAATATTGTCTATAGCCGTGACGGAATCATGGAAATTAAGGTAGAAGCGCCGATTATCAATCATTACGAAACGGTCGAAGAACCTCATATAACTTTTCCGGAAGGGCTGGACGTAGAATTTTACGACAGCACATTAACAGTAGAATCTTTAATTTCAGCAAATTACGCCATATACCATAAAGAAGATAATTTATGGGAGGCAAAAAATAATGTAGTAGCAATAAACAATGAAGGAGACACTTTAAACACAGAATTTCTCATTTGGAATCAGGGAAAAGAAACTATATATACTGACCGCTATGTACGGATTACTACTAAAGATGGAATCATTCATGGTAAAGGATTTGAAGCCAACCAGGATTTTTCCAACTGGCGTATAAAAGAAACAACCGGAACATTAAAAGTGAAAGATGAATAAAAAACCGATACATTTTCTTGAAATTGTATGGCTGGTTGTAGGCCTTTTGTGTCTTGTCTTTGGCGTACAGAAAGCAATAGAGAACACTTTTAACAATAGTCTCACATTCTTTATTCTTGCTGCCTTATCCTTTTCAATGTATGCTTTAAGGCGACATCTCCGAAGGAGTGAAAGAGACAGCTAAAACTGTGTCCTAAAGATTAAACCAAAAGAATTTCACCTATATTCCATAAAAACAATTTAAAATTTCTATATTCGTAGCTTCAAAAATTTTAAGAAAAATTCTATTATAAAAATCTAAATCAATGGCGACATTAGAAAAAATAAGAAACAGAGCTGGACTACTTATTTCGGTTGTTATTGGACTAGCTCTTCTTGCTTTCATTATGGGCGATTTGTTGTCACAAGGAAGTGCTATTCTACGTGGCGACCAATTTGAGATAGCAGAGATAGGTGGGGAATCTGTTCATTATCAGGCTTTCCAGAACGAAGTAGAGGAACTGGTTGAGATAAACAAATTTTCACAGGGACAATCATCATTAGATGAAGAAACAAGGGAGAAAATAAGAGACCAGGTTTGGGAGAGAATCACTCGTGAATATGTGATGAAAGATGTATATGATGAGCTTGGAATTGCAGTAAGTGCAGAAGAACTCTGGGATATGGTGCAGGGTGAAAACATCCATCCGATGATAAGAAGGATATTCACCAATCCGGAAACCGGAAGAGTCAATAATATGGCCATTATAAACTTTCTCAAAAGCTACGAACAGGATCCTACCGGACAGAGAAAAGCATACTGGCTTTTCCTTGAAGACCAAATGATTCGGGAAAGGAAATTTAATAAGTTTGGGAATCTGGTTGCAAAAGGAGTTCACATGACAACCCCCCAGGCAGAAAAACTTGCAGAACTAAATTCTAAGCGTGTAGACTTCAACTATGTTGTAAAACGCTTTAGCTCAATCCCTGACGATGCTATCCAGGTCAATGAATCTGATCTGAAAGATTATTACAAGAAACACAAAGAAAATTATAAACAGTCTGCATCAAGAGATATTGAATACGTGGCTTTTGACATAGAACCTACTGAAAAAGACAGGGAAAAGACAAAGGAATGGGTCAGTAAAATGAAAGATGACTTCAAAAAAACTGAAGAAACCGAAGAATTTGTAAACCTTAACAGCGATATTCCCTTTGATAACGATTATTATAAAAAAGAAGAATTATCAGACTCGATTAATGATTTTATGTTCTCAGCCAATAAAGGCGACGTTTATGGCATTTATTTTGAAGATGAAACTTTTAAGTTATCTAAACTAGTTGATAAAAAGTTTCTCCCTGATTCTGTAAAGCTAAGACATATCTTAATTCAACCCAGAAGAAACAGGCAAAGTGTTCAGCAGGCAAAGAATCTGGCAGACAGTTTAACGCAAGTTCTCCAGCAAGGACAGGGGAATTTTGCAGCAATTGCACAACAATACTCTGATGATCAATCTACTGCAGCAGAAGGCGGAAACCTGGGCTGGCTTTCTAAAGGACAATTTTATGAGACAGTTATGGACTCAGCTATAAAGGCTGAAACAGGTGCTATCAAGCAGGTGCAGGCTCAGGATGGATTTCATATAATCGAAGTACTCGAAAGAGGCAATCTGGTAGAAAAAGTGCAGGTAGCCACCTTAGGAAGAAATCTGGAGCCAAGCTCAGAAACCTACCAGGATGTATATTCCAATGCCAGTAGATTTGCGGGCCAAAACCCAAATTACCAGGAATTTCTGAAGGCTGTTGAAGAAAAAGGAATGACCAAGCGTATTGCAAATAATATCCAAATCAATGCCCGTCAGATTCCAGGTCTACAAAATGCAAGGCCGCTGATTCGAGGAGCATTCAACACCAAGGAAGAACAAATCATTCAATCAAACAACAACCCGATTTTCGAAATCAATGATAAATTCATAATCGGATATGTAACTGAAATAAGAAAAGAAGGCTTTGCTAAATTTGAAGATGTAAAAGAAGATATCCGAATCAATGTGGAAGAGCAAAAGAAAGCAGAAAAGATTGCTGAAGAAATGAAGAAGGAACTTGAGAATACGGGAACCTTAGAAAATTATGCCAATCGACATTCTGTTCGTCTTCAGAGGGCCAGCAATATAAGTTATAATTCTTTCCAAATTCCCGGAGCAGGCTCTGAACCTGGAGTTATTGCAACTGCTGTAGTAATGGAACAAGAACAGGTTTCAGAACCTATAAAAGGCAACAACGGGGTTTATGCAATTCAGGTTACCAATGTAACAGAAAATCAGCAGTCACCCGAACTTATAAAACAAAGAGAATTGCAGAATCTTCAGAGAATTGCCACTTTTGAAGCTTATAATGCGTTGAAAGAAGCAGCTGATATTGAAGATAAACGATACAAGTTTTACTAGAAGATAATAAACTAATCCATTGCAAAAAGGGATCAGCCAAAACTGATCCCTTTTTTTATAATTTCCAGATCTTCTAACCCGGTTAATTCATGAATTATTCCTGTCTCCGATAGCTATTATCTATTATTGAGTAAGGATTATTGGGTGTTGAAAAACTCTTCTATTCGTCTCAGTGCTTCTTCGATTTCTTCTGATTCGCGGGCTATATTCAAACGAATGTAATCTGTTGATTTCTCGGAAAAATGTTCTCCCGGAATGACTGCTACTTTTTGTTTCTCGTATAGTTCCATGGCAAAATCGAAACCATCCTTCCAAGGTCGCGGAAGTTTGGTCCAGATAAAGAAGCCTCCCTCGATTTCAGGAATCTTAAAATCAAGTTTAACAAGGCCCTCTTTCAGGGTAAAAAAACTCTTTCGTAAGTTTTTGCGCAATAACTCAATGTAGGTTTTGCCCCAGTCGCATTTATCAATGTACTCAGCCAGGGCAGCCTGAAGTATGGACGGTGCACTTAAACCGGTATAATCGTGTATGGATTGAATTTTACTCATGTGTTTCTCCGAGGCAATAAGGTATCCAATTCGCCATCCGGTAATAGAAAAAAGCTTGGAAAAGCTGTTCACGTAAAATACATGATCGGAAGATTCACTAACCGGATGATAGGGCTTATCTGAAAAATACAATTCCTGGTAAACTGCATCAACAATTATAAAAAAGCCTAATTCTTTGCCAAGTTCTATCAGGTATTTAATCTCATGTTTTTTCCAGATTTTCCCCAATGGATTCCCCGGTGTATTCAAAAATACTATTTTAACTTTCTTATCAATGCAAATGTGTTTGAGCTTGTCAAAATCCACACTGTTATCTTCCCTTAAAGAGAATGGAATAAACGTATCATTAAAAATACCCGGGAGGACTTTATAGCTCTCATAAACAGGCTCGAAAGCCAGGGCTGAACAGGGTTTGCTCAGTATTTTATTGAGGTAGGTATAAAGCAGGGAAACCGCCTCTGTACCCCCGTTTGTTATGAGAAAATCCTTTTCCTTAAAATTCCCGAATTGTGAATATTTTTGGGCCAGTAAGCTTAATAACCGGTAATCTCCAGTTCCGGGAGCATACTGATGAACGGGTTTGTGAGCAAAGTAACTCAGGAGATCCAGTAATTCTGAAGGAGGCTGAAAACCAGGGATGCCCTGAGCAAGGTTTATTCCTCCCTGCTCTTTTACTTTATTGCTCATAAAACTAATATAGGATCCTTCCGGCTTATTGTGCCTGCTCATAGACTTTTTCTTTTTCTTTCATTTTCCATTCGCCTTCTTGACAGACCGAACTGTTCAGTCTCTTCATTACCCAAAGGTTCAGTATGAACCATTACATCGTAAGTATTATAGATTTTTTCTTTAATATTGTTTTCCACATTTTTAGCTATCTTATGGGCTTCTCCTATCTTCATCTCTGGATCCACTTCTATATCAAGAGCAATAACATATTGCGAGGCATGTTTTCTAAGCCTTACTCTGTGTGGATTATATGCTCCATCAACTTCTTCAACTGCATCAAATATTTTATAATAAATGGAAGTATCCTCCACACCGTCCATCAATTCACGGTTTGATTCCATGAAAATAGAAAATGCTTCTTTCATAATCCAAATGCTTATTACTAGAGCTGTAACAAGGTCAAGGACTGGTAAATGAAGCACATAGGTAAAAAACAAACCCAAAAGAACAGATGAAGAGATTAATATATCGTTTCGCATGTTCTTACCATTGGCAATAAGCATAGGACTGTCTACTTCTTTGCCTTTTCGTGTTTGGTATACATACAAGGTAAGCTTGGCCAGAATTGAAAAGACCGTTATAATGACAGCTAATACAGAAGGAATTTCATGAGGCCTGTTTTCAATAATGCGCATTAACGCGGAATAAAATAACTGGGCACCCACAAAAAATATAATAAAACTGAGGGCTTTGGTTGCTATAGCCTCCGCTCGCTGATATCCATAAGGATATTTGTAATCAGGAGGTTTACCCATTATTTTGGTAGCGAAGAACGAAATGCCAAATGTAAGAATATCTGATGCTGAATCTAGTCCGTCGCTAATGACTGCAAAACTTCCAGCAATAATTCCTATTGTAATTTTAGCAACAGCCAAAAAAGCATTGCCGATAATTCCTATACCCGATGCAAACCGTATTACACTTATTCTATCTTTCATTGTTTAAACAGGATATACAATTGCGAAATTAATCTAAAAATCAGTGAAAACAAAGGTAAACCGCCTTCTAAAAAACATAAATCCCCTGTCAATCATGCCAGGGGATTTACGAACCTTAAAATGATCACTCACCTATTCCATTCCGGAAAAAAGTATTGTATTGAATATCAGCTTATAATTTCTTGTTGTTGAAGCACGGAACTGGGGAGCAAACGAAAAGAATACCATTTCGCCTTTTCCTTTTTTGACCCATACAAGAGCAGGTTCTCCTGCAATATCATCAATATTTTCAGCGTATCCGCTTATTAAAATATCCTCATCGGTAAAATGCCCCATTACTCTTCTGTCCATGTCAAAGATGGGTAAAGAGGTGCTGAAAACCGGTTCACCCCTGTAAAAAACTCCTGTATGCGATTGCATTCCGGTTGTGTAAACCATATCATCATCTAATTTCACATTAACCAATGCACCCGCCACATATAGTCCGTTCTTTTTATATTTGTCTGCCTGATTGGATATGGGCAGCTCAAACTCTTCTTTTTCATCTTTGCCAGATTCAATGGTTTGCTGACCCATGAAGATATCTGTTGAGTTGCCCCAGGTTATCACTTTACCTCCTTCATTTACAAACTTCAGAATTTTCGCAACACCTTCTTTGCCCATCCCTTTTGAATATTCGGGAGGATAATTGCTCATCCTGTAATAACCCGGACCTTCATAATTTCCTTTCAGCAATATCGATTTATACTCATCAGGAAAAATCAACAAATCAAAATCCTCCAGGTCCTTATCGGGAATTTCTCCGGGTCGTATAACCTCATAAGGAATGTGGTAACTGTCAAAAACGTATCTTGTCCAGCCTGCATCCATATCATGCATATAGGTCTCTATCAACCCTATATTTGTTATTTCAAGCTCTTTCACATTTTCCAGTTCATTGGTATTAACAATTACAGGCTCCACAGACATTTCCTCCCGCAACTGCTTCCATTCATCAGTTGAAGGTTTTTCAATTACAAACCCCCCTTTTGAAGCATCTTTGTTGTCTCCTGATACCATTTCATTGGTATACCCGATATCCATACCCTTTTTCATTGCCCGGAAAGCCAGTTTATAACTCTCATTGTTATGAAATGGCAATACCATGGTTTTGGGCTCGCCTGGAATTCCTTCAGTCAGCAGATACCTCCCTGAAATAAGGCTTAACGAAGACTCTAAATCTCTATGTCTTGTTTCAATCTCATAGCTTTTCACACCTTTGTGATATGGCAATGACCATGAGGTAATGTCATATGGCTTGATAATCTCACCACCTGGAGTATAATACCTGACTGGATAATTCTGCTTTTCCAGCACTTCTTTAATGAACGGACGAAAGGGCTGCGCAAGAGGAATGACCACATCGCCCTTGTTAAATTGTGTAGATTCGATAGTAATTGGTTTATCAAGCAAGTATCTTTTTACACCATGTCTATCCAGGAGGTTGACAAGATCCACAAGAGCGCTTTCATCGTGCTGTTCCCTGGGAAAAATGTAATAATAAGGCGGCTCAGTTTTTCCTCGCTCCACTTCCTTTTTGCACAGGTTATTTCGAAATTTCAGAATATCTGTCTTGTGATTTGCACATGTTTTAATAATAGACATGGTGGAAGACATCTCATATTCAACTATATCGCTGAGTCTCCACCAACCACCATCCCAGGGCAAAGGCATGTTAATGCTTTTCTTGTATTCAGACAATCCCTTACCCCAAACACTTAATTCGTTAGATTCGACATAAATTGGGGTGGCGGATTTGACACTCGCAGCTTCAGTCAGGAAACTAATAACGTTTTTCCAGAGACTGGTTTCGGTGGAACCCGGCCAGTAATTATCGAATGCATAATGCTGGGATATTCCTTCGAGATTCTCACGGGTCATATCCTTTATCATGTTCATACCAAAAATGCCCATCCAGTTCCAGATTCCCGCATCAATATTTTCTGCTATCGGGTCATGGTTTGGAGGCACAAAATATCTCGGACCGGTAGAACCCATTTGATGTTTCTCCACCATCACCTGGGGAAACCATGTATGACTGAATATTTTAGAGACAGCCGCATTATCTTCCTGAGTAAGCGTAATAAAGTCCCTGTTATTATCATGTCCAACATATTTATGATAAACTCCCGGCATTGAACTGCCTTCGTATTTAGTGCCTTTGTATTTTTTGTAATGGTTAACAATCATGTTCATCCCATCAGGGTTATGTGATGGAACCATCATGTAAACAACATCATTCAGCCAGCTTAAGGTATCCTCATTTTGGGTTGTAGCGAGTTTATAGGCTATCAGTGGAGCTGATTGAGAAGGACCGACTTCACTGGCATGCATGGATAAGGTAGCCACAAAGAAAACTTTTCCGTCTTTCACATATTCATCTCTTTTCTCTTCCGAAAGCTTATCATTTAAAGCAAGTTCCTTATTTATTTCTTTCAATCTTTCCAGGTTCTCGATATTTTCAGGAGCTGAAAAGAAAGCAATGTACATGGGTTTACCCATCGGGCTTTCTCCTATTTGTTTCAAATTCATCCTGGGAGAAGTTTCTTCAACCTTTTCCAGGTATTCCATCAATTCTTCATAATCAATCAACATTTTGTCGGTTCCGGGCTTAAAACCGAAATGATCAGTTGGTTTGGGAACCTGGCTATATAATGTAAAACCAACCATTAAAAATGAAAAAACAAGGAGAAAAAGGCGAAGGGATTTGGAGTATCTCATGACTGTAATTTTAGGGATTAGTATTTCATTAGATTATATTTTTTATCAAGAGTTTAACCTTCTAAACTTTCAATATGCTTAAAAAAAACGACCACCTTTAATAAGATGGCCGTTTGTAGTCGTAAATATATTCATTTTATTGATTATTCAAGGCTTCCTGCAATTCATCTGTCAATTCCAGGTTGTGATATACTGCCTGAACATCATCATCTTCTTCAAAAGCATCTATCATTTTCATCACTTTCAGGGCAGAATCTGTATCGATTGTTTTTGTGGCTTTAGGAATCATTTGCAGTGAGGAATTTTCAGGCTCAATATTCAGTTCTTCCAGCTTTTTCTGCATGCTGCCAAAGTCTTCCATAGCAGAAGTAACGGTTAAAAAATCCTCTTCCACTTCAATATCCTCGGCTCCGGCATCAATTAACTCCAATTCCAGTTCTTCTAAATCCATCTCTTCTGTTTTGGAAATGGTAAATATCCCTTTCTGATCAAAAAGGTAATTGATGGATCCGTTTTTTCCAAGGCTTCCACCATGCTTTGTAAAAATCGAACGTATATTGCTTACTGTTCTGTTGTTGTTATCCGTGAGGCATTCAACATAAATTGCTACGCCGCCATGCGAATATCCTTCATAGGCAACCTTTTCCAGTCTGCTACCATCTGAGCTGGCCTTTTTAATTGATTTCTCAATTTTATCCTTGGGCATATTCACACCCTTGGCATTTTGTATAGCAGTGCGCAGGCGCGAATTGGTTTCAGGATCAGGGCCACCTTCTTTAACGGCTGCACTGATTTCCTTCACTGCCCTTGTAAAAATCTTTGAACGTTTTGCATCCTGTGCTTCTTTTCTTCGTTTTATATTTGCCCATTTACTGTGGCCTGCCATAACTCAACACTCCTTTTTTGTTTATACTTCTTATATTTTAAAATTACCAGGCAAAGATAAAAATTTTTTTTGACGGCAAATTCTTACTAATAGCCTCAATACCTTGATTACTATCTGTTATACCGTTATTTATAATGGAAATCTTGTGAAAATGTCAAAGCTTAGTGTAATTTTGCACCATCTAACCTGCATTATTCATAAATTTTTTAAACATGAATAAAATGCAGAGCCTGTACCGAAAGGCGGCATTAACCCCTTGCTCTGCCGTAGCGGCTAAGAGAAGGCGATGCCGACTAAGGTTCATATATAAAGCGTTTAACAAAAGATTTTAGTATTCATGAACAGAGAAGAAAACAAAAAATTCTACATAGAAACCTATGGATGTCAAATGAATGTGGCAGACAGTGAAGTGGTAACATCCATTATGAAAGACAGTGGATACGACCGCACCCCGGAATTGAATGAAGCTGACCTGATCCTTGTGAACACCTGTTCCATCAGGGAGAATGCAGAGCAAAGAGTTTGGGGGCGGCTTGATGTTTTCCGGCAGATAAAGGATAAAAACCCCTCTGTAAAAGTAGGAGTCATCGGATGTATGGCAGAGCGTTTAAAAGAAAAGCTCATTGAAAAAGAAAAAAGTGTTGACCTGGTGATTGGTCCGGATGCTTACCGTGCACTCCCTAAGTTAATCGAAACTGTTGACACAGGACAAAAGGGTGTGAATACAATTCTCTCGAAAGAAGAGACCTATGGAGACATCGCACCCATCAGGACGGATAAAAACAAGATTTCTGCTTTCATTTCGATAATGCGGGGTTGTAATAACATGTGTGCATACTGTATTGTGCCTTACGTAAGAGGAAGAGAAAGAAGCCGGGACCCGGAGACCATTCTGGATGAGATGAAACAACTGGAAAAACAGGGATACAAGGAAGTAACCCTTCTGGGCCAGAATGTGGACTCCTACGCCTGGCAGAAAAATGAGGAAGAAATCCTGTCCTTTGCCGGTTTGCTTGAAAAAGCGGCCGAACAGTTACCGTGGCTGCGTATTCGTTTTTCCACATCGCATCCCAAAGACCTCTCGGATGAAGTACTTCAGGTTATGAGTCAGCACGAAAATATATGCAAACATATTCACCTGCCTGTACAATCGGGAAGCACAAAAGTTCTCAAAGCCATGAACAGGGGATACTCAAAAGAGTGGTATATGAACAGAATAGATGCCATTCGAAAATATCTGCCGGATTGCGAGATTACTACAGACATCATGACCGGTTTTTGCGGTGAAACCGAGGATGACCATAAAGAAACACTCTCACTTATGGAATACTCAAATTATGATTTTGCTTACATGTTCAAATACTCAGAAAGGCCCGGAACAAAAGCTGCCAGAAAAATGGAGGATGATGTTCCTGAAGAAACCAAGAAAAGAAGACTGAACGAAATAATCGAGCTCCAGAACACATTATCTGCTGAAAATAAAAAGAAAGCTATTGGAAACACTTACACCGTTTTGGTTGAAGGCCCTTCCAGGAAATCGGAAGAACAATATGCCGGCAGAAATTCCCAGAACCAGATGGTTGTATTTCCCAGGAATAATGCAAATATCGGAGAGCTTGTGAAAGTTAAAATTATCAAAAGTACACCCGGTACATTAATTGGTGAAATTGTTGAATAATCAAAATAAAATTTTATGAGTGAAATGATAAAAGAATTCAGAGACTATCGCGAGAAAATGAATAAAAAGATGCTTGAAACGGATAACAAAGTAATCAAACGGATCATGAACCTCGATACCAACACCTATCTTGAAGGAGCCCTGTCCACCAGAACAAAAGAGATGTTAGGGCTGGTATCTTCAATGGTCCTTCGCTGCGATGATTGCATAAGATACCACCTGGATCAGTGCTACGAACAAGGCATTTCAAATGAAGAGATGTATGAAATTTTTGCGGTTGCAAATCTGGTTGGGGGTACTATTGTGATTCCTCACACGAGAAGAGCGCTCGAATATTGGGAAGCTCTTAATCAGGAAGGATAATATAAATGAATATTCCGAAAATTTTATCCGAAATATTCCTCTTCAATTATATTGAAAACATTATCCAGTTGCATTACTTTGATAATATCCAGCACATCATTTGAAACATGAGCCAAGCGAAAATCCGAATTCCAGATTTTTGCATTACGCTGAATATTAAGCAGGCATTCAAATGCAGTACTGTCAACAAATGACACCCCATCCAAATTCAAGGTTACATGCGATGAAGGTTTGCTGATATATTCCATCAGCTCTTTTTCTACTTGTTTTGCATTGTGTACATTGAATTTTGTGGTATCATGAAAAGTAAAATAAAAATAATTCTGGTTTTGGTTTACAGATAACATAGTAAACTTTTTGAAGTTTTAACAATATCAAAAATAGTCAGGATTAGCATTGCCAAAAACAAACTATCTGCAAAGATATTAACAAATAAAGATTAATATTCAACTATAAGGACTTTAGTTTTCAGCATTTTATATGTTTTTGAACATTTTAATGCTCATTCACTCCCTTATTCAGAATGCTAATAACGCGAACTCGATATAAGATAAGCTTGTATATTACTGGTATTCAGATAGCCCCGGCTTTTAAGCCGGGGTTGTAAAAGGCTCAGTGTAAAGATTTTTGATAATTTTGTAATTTAATTTACAAAATTATCAAAAATCACTGGCTCTTTATTATAGACGACCCCCACCTAAAGGCGGGGGCTATCTGAATACCAGGATATTGAGTGTTCGTCTTTAAATCGAACTCAGGTTAATACCAAGTTCCTTGAGTTGTTCATCTGAAATACCGGAGGGTGAATCAATCATTAAATCTCTGCCGGCATTGTTTTTTGGGAAAGCAATGTAGTCACGGATGGAATCAGAACCACCCATCACAGCGCACCACCTGTCAAAACCAAAAGCTATCCCACCGTGGGGTGGTGCACCATACCGGAATGCATCCAGCAGGAAGCCAAATTTCTCTTCAGCTTCTTCTTTTCCAATTCCCAGCGCTCTAAACATCTTTTCCTGCAAGTTACGATTATGGATACGAATGGAGCCACCCCCGATTTCCACCCCATTAATTACAAAATCATAGGCATTGGCTCGCATTTGACCCGGATCGGTCTCAAATAGTTCAATATCCTCATCTTTGGGTGAAGTGAAAGGATGATGCATAGCGTAATAGCGCTGGTCTTCCTCGTCCCATTCCAGCAGTGGAAAATCAAGAACCCAAAGCGGGGCAAATTCATTTTTGTTCCTTAAGTTCAGTCTCTCTCCCATTTCCAGGCGTAAAACTCCAAGTGCTGTCAAAGTTTGTTTTCTTTCCCCGGCCAGGATAAGCATCAAATCACCCGGTTTGGCTCCCATTGCTTCTGCCCATTCCTTAAAGTTTTCTTCTCCAAAGAATTTATCCACTGAAGACTTAAACGAACCGTCTTCATTGTATTTTACGTAAACAAGCCCTTTTGCTCCTACCTGGGGCCGTTTGACGAATTCAGTCAGTTGATCCAGCTGCTTTCGACTGTAATCGGCACATTCTTTTGCACAGATACCACCAATGTATTGTACACTGTCAAAAACTTTAAAACCCTGCCCCTGTGCCTGGCTTGTAATGTCTGTAATCTTCATGTCAAACCTGAGGTCGGGTTTGTCCGTACCGTAAAATTTTATTGCATCATCATAGGTAATTCTGGGAAATTCTTCATCATACCTGTAATTCTTAACAGTCTTAAACAGATACCTGGCAAGCCCTTCAAAAGTATTGAGCACATCTTCCTGTTCCACAAAGGTCATTTCGCAGTCTAGTTGAGTAAACTCAGGTTGCCTGTCAGCTCGCAGGTCTTCATCCCTGAAACATCTCACAATCTGAAAATACCTGTCATACCCGGAAATCATGAGCAACTGCTTAAATGTCTGCGGACTTTGAGGGAGAGCATAGAACTGCCCCTGATGCATACGGGATGGAACGACAAAATCTCTGGCCCCTTCCGGAGTTGATTTGATGAGGAAAGGTGTCTCCACCTCCATGAATTTTTCATCATCCAGGTATTTGCGAATTTCCTGTGCCATTCGGTGACGCAGCTCCATTTTCCGCTTAACAACCTCTCTTCTCAAATCCAGGTAGCGATATTTCATGCGGAGCTCTTCGCCCCCATCGGTTTCATTTTCTATGGTAAAAGGTGGAGTTTCGGATTTGTTAATAATCTCAAGTTCCAGCACACTGATTTCTATATCACCAGTAGCCATCTGTGGATTTTTACTTGATCGTTCCACTACTTTTCCAGTCACCTGTATAATATATTCTCTGCCAAGTTGATCAAGTTGTTTAGTTACATGTTCCGGAGTATTGTCATCGAAGACGAGTTGTGTAATTCCGTAACGGTCACGCAGCGTTATGAAACGCATGCCCCCAAGTTCACGTATTCTCTGAATCCAGCCGGTTAGTTTAACTTCTTTATTGACATCTTCAATACGTAATTCACCGCAGGTATGAGTTCTATACATTGATTCTTAGTTTAATATTTACAAATACAAATGATGCAAATGTAGAAAGTTTTAGCTATGTAGTAAAATTTTGTGTTTAAGTTTTTAAGGATTTGTTTGGAAAATATGGGTGGAGGAGTGTGTTGAGAGAAAATTAGGGTGTAAAAAATTTTCATTTTCACACAGTCTCTGAATCCGGGTGCTATCCTCATAAAAATACCATCAATCGTAGATTGCAACCATGAGATTAGCACTATGCTTTAGCATGGTGAAACGATTCAACCAAACCAACACAACCAACCTCCGTTCGGTCAAGACCGAACGTGTATGAATTGCTGATTATAAGTGTTTTATGTATATAAATTTATTCAAACATAAATCCGTTGGTAAAATTCCCCCCGTCTATTCGTTTTCATTACCCCTAATTTTGTATCTTTGCAACCACATAAAAACGGGGTATTAGCTCAGTTGGTTCAGAGCGCTACCTTGACAGGGTAGAAGTCGGTGGTTCGAATCCACCATATCCCAC
>CAZPDP010000033.1:0-8064 GCA_964585385.1 uncultured Bacteroidales bacterium | reverse complement strand
CTTCTCCGTAGTAAACCTACGAAGAAGAAGCTAATCTCATAGAATTTACTAACAACCATGGATTTACGTCATGAGGAGGGAAGAAAACAACAGCCGCCTGGCGGATTCTTCCTATTCTCCATTTTCCAATTTGACCCTATTCAAACAAAACAGTCATTCTGTTGTCATAATAACAGACAAACAATAAAAAAGGAGGCCTTGTATGAAAACTACAGTACTTGTTACAGGATCAACTGACGGGATAGGCAAGCAAACAGCCCATGAACTGGCTATGGCTGAATACCAGGTTATTGTGCATGGCAAAGACATTGACCGGGTTGAAAAAACAGTTGATGAAATAAAAAATGCTTCCAGAAATAACGATATCGAAGGGTTTGCTTCAAATTTTGAATCGTTGAAAGATGTTTCCATACTGGCTGAAAAAATCAAAGACAAATACGATAAACTGGACATCCTGATTAACAACGCAGGTATCTCCACCAAACAACAGGATAAAACAGAAGATGGATTTGAAAGAACATTCCAGGTGAATTACCTGGTACACTTTCTGCTAACCAATCTTTTGCTCGACCTGATAAAAAAGTCTGAAAAAGGGAAAATCGTTAATGTTTCTTCAATGGTTCATGCTACAGCCATTGATTTTGACAACCTCCAGGGAGAGCAGCGATTTGAAGGAACCACTGCTTATGCATTATCCAAATTGTGCAACATTCTGTTTACCTATAAATTAGACAGAATCCTGGGAAATGAAAATATTACTGTAAACGCTCTCCATCCGGGTGTGATAAACACCAAACTCCTGAGAAACAACTGGGGTGGCATAGGAGGTTCTGTAAAAGAAGGCGCTGAAAATGTCCTCTATGTTGCTACTTATGAAGAAATCGACCACGTATCGGGTAAGTATTTTGTCAACAAAATGCCACAAAGTTCCGCCACTGTAACTTATGAAACTCAGAAACAAGATAAACTCTGGGAAGTTAGCAAAGAGATGGTAAAGAATTACTTATCCTGAAATGTTATACAATATAAATGAATTAGGCTATGCAGGTTGTTTCAAAATTCATTATTTTTATCCTGATTTTCTGAATTGAAATGTAAGTCAAAAATACCATTATGGCTGAAATGAAAGAAGAATCAGAAGCAACCCGTTCACAGATAAGGAAATACTTTGATATTCATCCCCCGGTTTTCTGGAGTTCATTCATTTTACTGGCTGTATTTATAGCCATCACGATTATTGTCGGCGATCCGATGGAAAAAGTTTTCCATGCTATCCAAAACTGGATCTCAGACAATTTTGGTTGGCTCCTGGTAATGCTTGTTAACCTGTATTTGTTTTTTGCCCTGTATTTTGCGTTTTCGAAATTCGGAAAAATCAGGCTGGGCGGAAAATCTGCGGTTCCTGAATTCAGCCGGGGCGCTTGGTTTGCCATGCTTTTCAGCGCCGGTATGGGTATTGGTATTCTATTCTGGAGTGTCGCTGAGCCTATCTTTCACTTTACTGCCCCGCCCCAGGGTGAAGCAAGCACAGCAGCAGCTGCCCAGGAATCCATGAAAACCACGTTTCTGCACTGGGGCTTACATGCATGGGGGATTTACACGCTTGTCGGACTTGCTCTTGCCTTCTTTTCTTTTAACAAAAACATGCCCCTTGCTTTTCGTTCCATTTTCCATCCCCTGCTGGGTGATAAAGTTTACAAGTGGCCGGGTGATCTGATCGATATACTTGCTGTTCTGGCCACTCTCTTTGGTCTGGCTACATCCCTCGGTCTCGGGGTCAAACAGGTTAGTGCCGGATTCAACCACCTTTTCAGTACAGCAGATAACCTGCAGACACAGGTAATTCTAATAGCCGCTATTACAGGAGCAGCAACCATATCAGTAGTATCCGGGCTTGACAGGGGAGTTAAAAAACTGAGCGAAATGAATATCAACCTGGGCGCCTTATTGCTGGTTTTTATCCTCATTCTCGGACCGACCATTTTCATTCTTGACTCATACGTTCAAAACATTGGCAATTACCTGAACCATTTCTTTGAAAAGAGCTTTTGGACAGAAAGCTATCAGCAGAGTAACTGGCAAAACCAGTGGACTATTTTCTACTGGTCGTGGTGGATATCCTGGTCGCCTTTCGTGGGGATGTTTATTGCCCGCATATCCAAAGGAAGGACTGTAAAGGAATACGTATTGAGTGTACTGATAGTGCCCACTCTCCTGACGTTTTTATGGATCTCAGCTTTCGGCGGGTCAGCCATTTTGCTTGAATTAAATGATATGGCTGATATTGCCGGAGAAGTAAAAAAGAACGTAGCCACTTCAATTTATCACTTGTTCGAGAACTTTCCCCTGGCCAACATTACCAATTTTGCCGCCATTGTCCTGGTCATAAGCTTTTTTGTTACCTCTTCGGACTCCGGTTCGCTTGTGGTTGATGCCTTTACTTCGGGTGGAAAACTTAAGTCACCGGTAACCCAAAGGGTATTCTGGGCAACTATGGAGGGCGCTGTAGCTGCTATTTTACTTGTCGGAGGAGGTTTGAACGCATTGCAAACGGCAGCAATTACAACCGGATTGCCTTTTGCAATTATTCTTGTTATAATGGCTTTTAGCTTAAGAAAAGGATTACAAAAAGAATATGAAAAAGAAGAGCTACGAGAAAAAGCCAAAGAACGCGAATCCTACAAAGAGCTTATTCAAAATCTTATCAATAGGAAAAAAGATAACACCAGCGATTCAAAAAGTTAGTGTGCTATGAACAATATAAAAAATTTAAATACCATACTTGTATGCCTGGACCTGACGGATATTGATCACTCGCTGATTCAGTATGCCAGTTTCCTGAGCAAAACCCTGGAAACGGATAAAATCATTTTCATCCATGCCATCCAGGCTTATGATCTACCCGATAAATCAAGCAAAAAATTCCCTGACCTGCATTCTTCTCTGAGCAAAACCATTGAAGAAGAAATCAACAGCGTGGTTTCAGACCACTTTAAGAGGAAGGTCAAAACCGAAGTGATCACAAAAATAGAGGATGAAGATGCCTCCCAGGTAATTCTGGATTTCATTGAAAAAGAAAACATTGACCTTACTTTAATCGGTCAGAAACTGGGCGAAGACAGAGAAGGCCATTACGGGCACAAAATAGCCTCCAGCGCCAGATCAGACCTGATGCTGATACCGGAAGAGCCCGAACTGAACATCAGCAAAATTCTCTGTGCTATTGATTTATCGGAATATTCGCAAAAAGCCTTTCGCAGAAGCAGGGATATTGCCAAAGCCACCCAGTCAGAAATGGTTATTCAGTATATTTTTGATGTCAGCAGAAGTTATTTCCCGGCTGCAACTGTGAAGTCTTCGACTAACCTGGAAAAAAGCTTCAGGAAGAAATTCAAAAAGTTTTTGAAAAAGTTTGATTTAAAAACCGAAGATGTTCGTTACCGTTATGCTATTAACGAAACCCTGAAAAGCCAGGCGGAAAAGCTATACCAGGCAGCAGAAGAAGAACAGGCCAACCTGATCATACTCGGCGCCAAAGGCCAGACCGATTCCGTTACAAGCCTTCTCGGCAACATCACCGAAAACCTCCGCCGAATGGAGAAAGAAATACCTGTTATGGTAATGAAGAACCTGGGAAAACAGCGGAAATGGATCTAGTGTTCTCTGGGTTCTCTGCGGTTAAATTTTCCATGGCCTTATCCGGTAGTAACCATACGATGATTTGGAAACATCGTATGTTACGGCTTGCCCTAACATCCAACATCAAAACTCACCGAAACACTACCCAGCCCCGGTCTTTGGAGATGTCGTTGATGGCGTAGGTAATGGTCTGGTATTCTTTCTGGAGTTCATTTAAATTTCCTGATTCAAGTCCTTTTTCCTGGGCTTCTTTCAGTTCTCTGGCTTTATCTTTCTGGGCTTTTTCCAAAATCTTACGCTTATAGGCAATGATCGCCTCGGGAACGATCATCTTGAGCTTCATATCTTCGGTTTCCACCAGCACTCCACTTCTTTTTCTGAAAAAATCGCTTATTTCATAGCCCGGACCCAATAGATCGGCAGCCAATTCACTAATCTTGTTGTTGGAATGGTAAATGAAATGATTTTTTTCGGGATGGGAACCTTTGTTCAGGATTTCCAGGTACTCCTCAAAAATTTGTTTATAAATCAAATTCTTAAACTCCAGTTCATCGTTCAGAATTTCTTTGATGATGTACTGAGCCACGGTGATAATCTGGGATTCGGAGTACTTGTCTTCTTTGTGAGTAAACAGTTCCGTATCCCCATAATTAAGGAGCAGCCGCACGATTTCCCGCTCCTGGGGCTCTGAATAAACATCCTCAATAAAAGAAGGTACAGTGGGCAGGGTTTGGTTGTTTTTTCTCTCTTTTTCCTGGGTCACCTTGTTTTGCTGGTATCTTTGCCGGGCTCTTTTCGATCTGATTTTATTGGTTTCGTCGTAAAGGACCTTCTCATCCATATCCATGATGTTGCTGCATGTCTTGATGTACACCGTACGGGTAATTCCATCCGGTATCATGGATATGGAACGGACAATATCGGTAATCAGGTTGGCTTTTTTTACCGGGTCATTTTCGGCTTCCTGTGAGAGAAGTTTGGTTTTAAAAGTGATAAAATCTTCTTCCTGGTTTTGAATAAAATTCAGAAACTCCGACGCATTTTGTTTTTTTGAAAAAGAATCGGGGTCCTCTCCTTCCGGCAGCATAAGGATTTTTACATTCATTCCCTGTTCAAGTACCAGGTCTATTCCTCTCAGTGAAGCCTTAAGACCTGCCTCATCGCCATCATAAATGATTGTCAGGTTTGGAGTAAACCGCTTAACCAGTCTGATTTGGTCTTCAGTAAGCGAAGTACCGGAGGAAGCCACAACATTCTCAACTCCAGCCTGGTGTAGGGCTATAACATCGGTGTAGCCTTCCACCATGTAGCATTTATTTTGTTTGATGATGGCTTTCTTTGCCTGGTAAAGTCCATACAGGATTTTGCTCTTGTGATAGATTTCGGATTCCGGGGAGTTTACATATTTGGCCGCTTTTTCATCATTCTTAAGAATTCGCCCACCAAAACCAATTACATTGCCCGACAGGCTGTGGATCGGAAAAATGATGCGGCTGCGAAAACGATCATAGCTTCGGTCGGTTTTCTGGATGGTCAGACCCGTTTTTTCCAGAAATTCCGGTTTGTACCCATTCTTCCGGGCTTCTTTTGTAAGGTCATCCCATTGATCCAGACTATAGCCCAGTTCAAATTTCTTGATCATGTCGTCCCGTACTCCTCTTTCCCTGAGATAACTCAGCCCCACAGCCCTTCCTTCCTCGTGATTATGGAGCTTATCAATGAAATAATTGTTAGCAAATTTTGTAACGATCAACAAGCTGTCGCGCAAATTCCTCTCTTCTACCTCTTCTGCAGACAGCTCTTTTTCTTTTATTTCAATGTTGTATTTTCTGGCCAGGAACTTTAAAGCTTCCGGGTAGCTGAGCTGCTCATGCTCCATGATAAAGTTGATGGCATTTCCACCCTTTCCGCACCCAAAACACTTAAAAATTCCCTTAGACTGCGATACTGTAAAGGAAGGGGTTTTTTCGCTATGAAAGGGGCATAAACCAAGGTAATTGGCTCCTCGCTTCTTCAGGTTCACGAAATCCTGGACCACATCAACTATTTCTGCCGTCTCGACAATACGTTCAACTGTTTCTTTGTCTATCATTCTAACTTCCTGATTTATCAGACTATGAGTTTATAAAAATATCTACTAAGTTAATAATTGAATCAGTTAAATGAATAATAATACCTCATCAATTAATTAACAAATTTCTCTTACTATAAATAACACGGTACTATTAATCAGAGTGTCATGTTTATCCCCTTACAGGGAAGGTGCCCGCTGGATTAGATTCATCTTTCTACAACAAAGTAACCGTTACGCGATATTTTGGGGAGTGTGCTAAAAACACAAGCAAATTTAATCCTGCAGTTAAAGCTTCTCAGTTTTTTTTTACTATTCTTGTAAGAAAAAGATTTAACTATTACCCAAATTGAGCGATTATTATTATAGGAATATGATTAAATTAAACAAATTCAATATCTGAGTGGTTTTCCTTTAAAAAAGCAATAATTATGGATGAAGTGAAACTTTTTACCCGGTCATTAGACGAAAATTTCAGTCTGAGTAAAGCATTGAATAAACGAATTTCCTGCAGGTCATACATAGAAAAATCGATATCCTTAAAGGAGTTGAGCAATGTGCTATGGGCTGGCGATGGTGTGAACGATAAAAGTCATTCTCCCAGGAGAACAGCGCCTTCGGCAGGAGCTTCCTATCCGATAGAACTGTATGTTGCGGTAAGAGAAGAGGGAGTTTATGAAGTGAATGCCGGTATTTATCATTACAACCCTTTAGAGCACAAACTGGAAAAGACATCGGACAGCAATATCACAAAAGATTTGATAAAAGCTACCTACAACCAGCGATTCATTGAGCAAGCCAGTATAAACATCCTGATTGCCAGCAGAGATGAGAGGACCACACAATACTACGGAGACAGGGGAATGCAATACATCTATATGGAAGCTGGTGCGGTAAGTCAGAACATCCACCTTGAAGCTGTTGAGCTTGAGCTTGGCACAGTCATGATAGGTGCTTTTGATGATGATACAGTGAAGTCCCTATATGAAATTCCTGATCTGAGACCTTTAATTATTATGCCTCTTGGCAAACCCAGTAATAAAAATCTTTACAAATAAACAGGATGAAAAAAGAAATACCCCTTAGTAAATCCACAACACTTATCAATCCGGGATGTGTTGTGCTTGCTTCTGTGAAACATGAAGGCCAGTCAAACATCATAACCATTGCCTGGCAAACGCCCCTGAGTATTGTACCTAAGCTGGCGGGGATATCTGTCGGGTTTAAAAGACATTCGCATGACATGATTTTGAATGCCGGTGAATTTGCAATCAATGTGCCCGGCAAAAACCTGTTAAAAGAAGTACATGGATGCGGCAGGGTATCAGGAAGGAAAAACGACAAATTTGATAAATTTAACCTGACAAAAGAGCCGGGACAAAAGATCCAGTCACCCGGCATTAAAGAATGCCCGGGAATCATTGAGTGCAAGCTGAGCGACCATTTTACTACCGGCGATCATACTTTTTTTGTGGGTGAGGTGGTCTATGCTTCCGCAGAAGAAGGAATGTATGATTTTACTGAATACCGTTGGAAAACCAGCAAAGAAAGCGAGCTTCTATACCATCTGGGAAGTGACCATTATTTAACCGGGAGTGAATATCTGGAGCCGTAAAAAAAGCCCCATAGTTTAATCCATGGGGCTTTTCCTGGTAAATATTCTTTGATTATTTCTTTTGGCCTTCCTGCTGGAGTTCCTTCAAGCGATTTTGCAGATCTTCATCCGTTTGTAAGGTCCTGCTTATTGCCATGTAACGGTTTTGTTTCATTGAGTAAACGCCCAGAATAGAATCCATCTTTGTTTTGACAGCCTGCTGTTCTTGCATCAACTGCTTTTGCAAATCATTCATGGCAGTTTGCTCTTCATCTGTCATTTCAGCCTTTTGTCCCTGCTGTTGTTTTGAAGAAATCTCTTTAAAACGCTGAAGCGTCATGGGACTATCCTTAATAAGCTGAACCATATTATTCTGCATTTGATATTGCAGCATCTGCATTTCCCTGGCAATATCTAAAAATGTTTGAAGCTCTGCATCAGATACTTCAATATCTTGCTGGGTCTGATTATTCATTTGCGGATTAAATGTTTGAGCCTCAATCCCGCTTGATAGAATAATCCCCATGATGATTGCCACGAGGCCTGTTAACTTTTTCAATTTCATAATCTTCTGCTTTTAGTTATAAATTTTTATAAAGGAACGAAATCATGAACAGAAAACAATAAATAATTGAATAATAATTAAATAAACTGAGTTCGATTTAAAGACGAACGCTCAATATAGCTGGTATTCAGATAGCCCCTGCCTTTAGGTGGGGGTCGTCTATAATAAAGAGCCAGTGATTTTTGATAATTTTGT
>CAZPDP010000032.1:0-35755 GCA_964585385.1 uncultured Bacteroidales bacterium | reverse complement strand
CAAAGGAAGAAGTAATAATATTTAAGTTATCAACCATATATTAGAGTTTCACCATAATTTTTAAACTTTGTATGCTAAAATTTACTGCATTGCCTGGAGAATGTTTTGAAAAACATTCCGTTTTCTTTCCTTTAAGGATTGAAAATCTATACATTTGTATTATAAACATATGTTCATAACGATTGCTTATGTCTAAAACAAAACCTTTCGACGAGCATTCTGAGGATTACGAAAAATGGTTTGACCTGAACAAGTATGCCTATGAATCCGAATTAAAAGCGGTAAGGCATTTTATTCCTGAAAAAGGCCGTGGATTAGAGATAGGAATAGGAAGTGGATTGTTTGCTCAGCCCCTGGGAATTCAAGAGGGTATAGAACCATCCCTTCCCATGGCTAAAATTGCTGAAGACAGGGGACTAAAAGTGAAACAGGGTGTGGCTGAGAATGTGCCTGTCGAAGATAATTCAGTTGATTATGTTTTGGTAGTCACTACCATCTGTTTTGTGGATGATGTGGAACAGACTCTCCGGGAGATACGGAGGATATTAAAAACCCGGGGCAGGGTTATCATCGGTTTTGTGGACAAAAACAGCAAAATTGGAAAGGCTTACCAGCAAAATAAGCAATTCAGCACATTCTACAAGGATGCCGTTTTTTATTCCTCCGATGAAATCAAACAGGAACTGGAGAAAGCAGGATTTCAGGATATAAAGTTTGTGCAGACTCTATTTGGGAAATTGAAAGAGATTAATGAAATCCAGGATTTCAGGGAAGGATATGGCGAAGGAAGCTTTGTTGTGGTGAAGGGGGAGAAGGTTGGTTAGTGGTGAGTAGTGCTTAGTGAGTAGTGAGGGAGTAGAGTGATGAGTAGGGTGTAATGAGTAATGAAAAATTATGAATTAGGAATTATGAATTGAGAATGAACTAAAGTGCTATTGGTGCATCTTTGAGTCTTTTTTCTTAATGGCTATTATTCAATGAGAAATGCAACAATGGAACATTCAGATAGGGACGATAAAAATTTATTCGCGAATTAGCGGCTATTCAATATCAGGACTAATAATTAATTTCTAAAAACATGAAAGACCAAAACATCATATTCGGACCCATTCCTTCCCGACGGTTGGGTAGAAGTTTGGGAATCAATAATATACCTCCTAAAATTTGCTCCTATTCCTGCATTTACTGCCAATTAGGCCGGGCTATAGAAATGGATTCTGAAAGAACAACCTATTATCAGCCGGAAAGGATTTTCCGTGAAGTGGAAAAAAAGGTTCAACAGGTTCAAAGCAGTGAGGAACATATCGATTACCTGACCTTCGTACCCGATGGCGAGTCGACACTTGACCTGAATCTGGGTAAGGAAGTTGAGTTATTGAAACATTTTGGAATTAAGCAAGCCATTATTTCCAATGCTTCTCTTATTCATCGATCCGATGTCAGAGAGGATTTAGAAAAGTTCGACCTGGTTTCCCTGAAAGTTGACTCTGTAATAGAACCGGTTTGGAAAAAGGTTGACAGGCCACATAAAAAACTAGATCTGGAGCTTATTCTGGAGGGCATAAAAAAGTTTACTGATAGCTATGAAGGAAGACTCATCACAGAAACCATGCTTATTGATGGGGTGAACGATGGAGAAGAAAGCCTTGAAAAAACAGCAAAGTTCATTGCTTCAATCCATCCGGACACAGCTTATTTGTCCATACCTACCAGGCCTCCTGCAAGGAAGGATGTTAAACCGGTAACTGAAGAAAAAATTAACGAAGCCTTTCAGCTTTTCCACTCAAGAATGGACAAAGTAGAATATTTGCTTGGTCATGAGGGCAATGCCTTTGCTCATAGTGGTGATACAGAGGCTGATTTGTTGAGTATTACTGCCGTTCACCCAATGAGGGATGATTCTGTTGAGGAGTTTCTGAAAAAGGATAACAAAGAATGGGATTTAGTGTGGAAGCTTATATCCGACGGTAAACTTCTTGAAACCGAATTCGGAGGGCATAAATTTTATGTAAGAAAATTAACAGACAGGCAACAGGTCTGATACTATTTGGTAAAACTCTATGATAAGGTTAATAACTTAAAGAAAATTATTCCCTCCTTTGTGTATCTTTGAGATTTAGAGTCTTAGTGGCATTCTCTTTCTGCCAAAAAAAAGAAGACACGAATTCACAAAGAAAGCTATAGAAAAACAACAATAATGTATAATATTTATTCAAACATTCTACTATGTCAAAATTCAACAGAACAAAGGTTAACTTTTACATTGATTTATTTCTGTTTATTATATTCGCAGCCCTTATAGGTATGGGTATTCTGATAAAGTTCGTCCTCATATCCGGCCAGGAAAGATGGCTGGCATACGGTGCCAATCCGGAACTCACCTTTTTGGGCTTCGATCGCCATGAATGGGGAACCATACACCTGATAACCGGAATCGTTTTTTTCATCTTATTCATTTTTCACCAGGTTTTTCACTGGAACATGATAAAATGTATGTTCAGAAAATGTGTGCCTTCAAAATCAATAAGAGCAGGTCTTGTTACCCTATCCCTGGTTTTGTTTGCAGGATTGATCGTTTTTCCCTTTTTTGTAAATCCCGTTAAAGGACCAGCCGGAATAGGGGTAGGGCAATTTTCCCCGGAGGAATTAGGCATAGATGTAAACGACAGCATCAGGCTTGAATTGAAAAAGCCAGGAAAAATTAAAGGAGAGGAAACAGATTTCGAACTGCATTTACATAAAAAAGATAAACTTGAAAAGGCTGATATAACAGGTAAGATGACATTGGAGGGAATTTCTTTAAAATACAATGTGAGCGTTGATTTATTAAAAAATAGGTTAAATCTTCCCGATCACGTTTCAAAATATGAACGACTGGGAAGATTGGAGAAAAAATATGATTTTACTCTGCAGGAATTGCGGGATATAGTTGAGGATGAGTTGAATAGACGGAAGAAGTAGGCTTCTGTAAAAAAGAATTCAGATTTCCATTCATCCCCTGCCACCCCTTCAGTCATGGCTCCCTCGGTTAATGATGGAACGGGTGAAACATAATACAATATACTCCATTAAAACGGTAACCGACCCGTATGACTGCTCATCAGCAGGTACAGGCTCCGCGAAAGTGGTTATATTTAAAATTCCAGTCACAGGTAATAGGTATTTTGTTTCCATTGATTTTGATTAATCATATAAAAAAGGGGTATTTGTTTATTTTTATGGTTCTTTCATAAAAATCCTTATCCTGCTTTGTAACATTTTATTTTTGATTAAGTATTAATAAGTAAATTTGTTGTTTTAATTATAATCGATTATAAAATTTAGTTATGCGCCTTTCAAAAAGCCTCGCTTTTATATACATTCTACTTTTTTCTGCTACTTCGTTGTTTTCGCAAACTGGCCCGGGGGGGGTTGGTACAACCGACGGCTCTTCCAATCTTTCAATATGGCTCAGGGCCGATAAAAATGTTAACTATACCAGTCTTGATAGTGTATCGGCATGGGATGATTACAGCGGCTCAGACAACGATTTGGTGAATAGCCCTAAAAAACCCCTGGTAAAACAGGATTATCTCAACTCCTTGCCGGCGATCTATTTTGCTTCTGATGAGTCCGGTTTGCAAAGATCCGATGTCGATCGCGCTGATCTTTTTTCTGCCGATGCCAATACCATTCTTTTTGTGAAAAACTCAACAAGTGGGAATACATGGTTTAACTGGTCTTTTGATGCATCAAACACTGTGAGTTTTGATCTTTCCGGTAGTTCTACGGCTTTTAATTTTGCCAATTCATCGCTTACCGGATCCGTTGATGTTACATCCGGTAATAATATCGTTTTTTCTACAGTTGACGGCTCCAATCAATATATATATCTTAACAATACCCAGGATGCCACTCAGTCCAATACAAATACTCTGGGTTCTGAAACTGCCGGTTTTTACCTGGGTACAAATGACGGAACTGCTTCAAACGGTTGGACCGGGTATATCTCTGAAGTGCTTGTTTATGACAGAACCTTGAACAGCGCCGAACGAAATATCCTAAACAATGCCCTGAGCGCTAAGTATGATATTGCTCTCTCGGCAAACGACTATTACGCGGGTGATGATAACGGGAATGACGATTTTGATTTTGATGTGGTTGGTATTGGCGCCGAAAGCGACGGTTCGCATACTGCCTCTACTTCAGCGGGAGTGAGAATATATGAGAATAATTCCAGCCTTGAGGCAGGCGATTATGTTTTCATAGGTCATGATAATTCCGTTGATTCGGTTACTACCCTGGATTGCGGTGGAAGTCTTGAACAACGGTGGAACCGATCCTGGTATCTTGATAAAACCGGTGATACAGATGTAAAGATCTCTTTTGATTTTAGCGAAGGGGTTGGAGGAGGAAGTCCGGCTTCAGCTGATGACTACCGGCTGATCTACCGGAGTTCCAATTCAGGCGATTTTTCTGAGATAACAGTCAGCAGTAAAGGAATAGAAAACGGCGACCAGGTATATTTTGAAGTGGCTAATACTGAGCTTAATGACGGATACTATACCATTGGTACGGTTGACAAGGAAAACAGTCCGGTTGACGGAAGTAAGACCTGGTATACTTATATGAATGGCGACTGGGATGAATGGACGACCTGGACATTAGATCCTGACGGCTCGCTTTTGCTGAATTCTACCGAAAGCGTACCGGGAGCATCTGACAGTGTGGTTGTTTTGAACGGGGTATGGGTTACGGTGTCACAAACCGGTAAGGCTGCTAATTACCTGGAAATTCGTTCAGGAGGTATTGTAGATATTGGTGAAACAAGCGGGCATGATTTTGGCTCCATCAACGGCAGCGGAACCCTACGCTTGGATTCGGATGATTTTCCCGATGGCGATCCCACTGATTTTGTTTCAAAAGGTACGGTTGAATACCGGGGGGGAAGCACTACGTATTCCATCTCCAAACAAGTGGAATATTACAACCTCAAGATCAATCTGGATGATGCGGCAAATACACTTATACTTACCGATTCTATCACGGTGGGGAATAATTTTACCATCCAGCGCGGTGAATTTCAGATCAATGACAACAGTTCTACAGATATCCTTACCCTTGACGTTCAAGGCGATATTTTGATTCAGGAAAATGGTGGTTTTACCGTAGGCGGGGGAAATACAATCGGTTCGTATGAAATTAACGGAAGCACTTCTAACTTACCGCCCCAGGGCGAATTTCACGATATTTTTCATCAGATATATGCTTACGGCGATTTCACCAACAATGGTACGGTAAGCTTTACCAACCAATCGGCGCCTGATTACAACGATTTTACAGATGGTGGCGCCGTATCTTTGTATATGAAAGGAGCTGCCGATAACCAGATGAAACTCTACAATACTACCGATCTGTATAATCTGATCATTGACAAAGGCAGCGATCAGACTTATACTTTATCTTTATATTCTGCCGAGAGTGGTTATTTCACCCTTTTCGGCCCGAATAGTGTTGGGCGGCTTGCCAGTGGATTTGTAGAACCCTTTTCAGCCTCTGATCCTGAAATACGCAAGGCTTTGTGGATTTATCACGGTACACTAAAACTAACCGGTAATGTAAACATTCCAACCCTCTCAGAAGGAAATGATCATGAGGACGGGGAAGATACAAACGGTGATTATGCACTTGGCGCCAGCGGCTCATTAAGGATAGCCGGAAGCAATGTTGAAGTTTACAGTACAGCGGATGATGTTTCTCAGGTGCCCACCGGTGCGGGTGGATTGGATACTGGTGGAGGCCACCAGGCTTTGGGTATACTCGGTAAACTGCGTATCACAGCTGGAATGTTAGGGACACGTAATAGCGGTGGGATTGTATATCGTCCTGTAAATACCGGAGAATTAGTCATAAATGGAGGGTCAGTTAATATGGCTCAATTCCGTAGTACGAGTTCAGGAAGCGGAAAGTTTTCCTATATACAAACTGGCGGTATTGTGACCATTAATGGGGATGGTGCAACAAGCGGAAGCTACGGAATATTTGACCTGGCAGAATCTTCTTCAGTATTTCAGATGTCAGGCGGAACTCTAAATATTAATGATGCAACAGGGGCAGATGATGATTTTTATATTAATTGTGAACAGGATAATTGCTTGGTTACCGGCGGCGCAATTAACATTGAACTGGGTAGCGGGGTTAATTTTGGTATTTCTTCCACCACCAATCTATGGAATTTGAATATTGAAAACGCAGATGCAAGTGGAACTTTCACTGTAAATATGAATGAGGAACTGGTAATATCCAATGACCTCTTTGTGGATGATTATTGTACCCTTGATGCCACTGCTAATAATAATCATCTTACTGTAAAAGGTGATTTTACCCTCGGGAATTCTACTAATAGTACAGCTGATTATAATACCCGCAACAACACTACTACTTTTAACGGAGAAAAAAATTCAACCATAACTATTGCTAACAATACGAATATTTCAACTTTAAATCTGTATGACCTGGTAATTGATAAAGATTTATCAGATTATCATGTAGTTTTCTCTTCCAATAAAACATCAGGCGATACCATTGCTACGGTAAATGACGACATACGAATAGAAAGAGGGGTTTTTGATTACGGGGAATATTTAATCAATGTTAAAGACTCAGTATATGTAAAGGATACTTTGGGAAGTCCTTCCTCTGCTGGCCGGATAATTCTTAACGGTACTGCTCCTGCCGGACAAACCATCGAAAGTTCTATTATAGGTAATCCCTATTTAGGGCATGCTGAACTGAATAATGATAATGGTGCTAGGCTTGACGGTGATTCCTATTTCGGACAATTTACCTTAACTAATGGTATTATTAATATAGGAAAGTATTTAATGAGCTTAGATACCAATGAAATATTTACCTCGAATACATTTGATAATACCAGAATGGTGAAAACTGCAGGTAATGCTTCAGATAAAGGATTGCTTTATAACTTTAGCCTTTCAGGTGATTATTCTGGTGAATCTATTGTTTTTCCATTAGGTACAGATGATAATGGCAACAAATATACCCCGGCAAATATATTAGTGAATGGGACAGATTTAAATGATTCCGGATTTTTTGGAGTTAATCCGGTTCCTGAAGAACATCCAGCTACTAACTCGAATTTTTTAGGTGAGGTATTGCCTTACTACTGGAGAACAACATTATCGGGTTTTGAAAGTATTGCCAATAATAGTATTACTTTACAATATGAGTATCATTCTTTGATAAGCAGTAGTTCTTTTCTAGCACAGGGATATAGAATGTATTTAAACATAGATGGTGAATGGTATTATAGTGATGGTGACGATAATGATGACTTTTATATCTTGCAATATACTGAAATAGGATTATGGGAAGGTGATTTTACTACTGCGGAATATGGCCCTTTCGGAGATGCAGCTTTTTGGGGTTATGATACCTATTACAGTTATGATGGTGGGGGACTTTGGGGTAATACAGAATCATGGTCATTAGATGGTCATAATGACCCCAATGAACCTGGAAATTTGCCTGGAGACGAGGATATTGCGATCATAGGAGATAATGATAGTATATATATAAACACCAATGGTAGAGCAGCAGGTCAGATTTTTATTCGTTCGGGGTCGGTATTGGACATTAATAGTACAATAAACCATGATTTTACAGACATTAAAGGAGCAGGGAAATTCAGAACTTCAACTCCTGATATTCCAAATGCGGATTATGATAACCTAATAAATAATGATACATCAGTTTTTGAATATTATGGTGCTAATTATGGAATTCAAAATACTTTATCTACTTATCCTAATTTATGGGTAACCGGAAATGCTAATAGTATAAAAACTTTGCCTGATGCCGATATGTTAATTCAAAGGAACCTGGAAATAGGTGATCCCGTCAATACTGGTGCTACATTAATGTTAAGCAATAATGCTAATGGAGATATATTCATTAAAGACAGTATTATTCTTTCAAATGGTGGCAAAATGCTGTTCCCGGATGATGGAGTTCCACGTTCGGTTACGATATACAAAAGTATTATATTAAACAATAATAATGACAGCATTACCATTGCATCAGGTGGTTTGGGAAACGAAGATCATTTACTGTATGTGACAGACGACATTCACCTTTTCAATGGTCAACTGGTTTTGCACAAAGAAAGCAACCGTGGTGTTAACCTTACCTTTCAGGGTGATTCGGTTTCTGAAATAACATCTACATCTGAAGATACAGTAAAACTTCACAAACTTACTATTGATAAAAATAATGCCGATGATACGGTTTATATTAATACTCCGCTAACCCTAGACACTTCTGAGATTTCTCTGATACTGAACAAGGGTGTTTTGGTACTTAATAACGACAGCATCGATATCACGCTTTCTTCAGGTAGCCAGGGAGAATTTGAAATACCTCATGAAACCTCTTTGATTCTTAGAAAAGGAGCTACAGCACGAATCACCGGAAGTGGAAATGGATTGCGCTTATCCGGCAAACTTTCACTTGAAGACAGCAGCCAGTTTATTCTGGAAAATAACGGATATATTGAGTATGTTTCAAGCGGTACAGGAGAGGCTGTTGTTAACGATAATGCTACGTTGAGTATCGGCGGACAATTTCGAAGGGATGAAATCATTAATTCGGGCTATGTAACATATACCCAAACAGGGGGAACCGTCACAGTTGGGAACAATGCTGCACCTACTACCAACCGGGGAGTATTTGAAGTTCTTAATAGCAGTGATTTTACCTTTACCGGCGGCGACCTGATCATTGCCCGTTCGCAGATTGAGACTTCACCAGCTCTTTTCCTTGATCCGGAAACCGACAACATAGCCGGAGGGGCTTATATTACTATTGGTAATAATAATACTCCCGATGGTGAAGTTATCGGTATGTACATCAATGTCCCGGTAAAAAATCTCAGAACGGTTGATCCGGGAGGAGGAAATTCTTTTGAAGCCAAAATATTTACCGTTGCGCCCACCCTTGATACATTAAGTATTGCTGAAAACACTACATTCAATTGCAATGAAGTGGATCTGAATCTTACAGGAGATTTTATCAATTACGGAACATACAATGGAAATAACAACACCACTTCTTTTATAGGCGATAGGCAGTACTTAGATATTTCAGGAACGGCAACTACCAATTTCTATAATTTGACCTTTTCAAATAGTGATACGGCTTTTATAAATAATGATATTACTGTGGCAGGTGACAGTTTAAATATTGCATCGGGTGCCGTTGTGGATGATGAGGAAAATACCATTACACTTTTGGGTGATGTAAATAATTCGGGTGTTCATTATTCCAGTAGTACCACTATCGGAGGCATACTATTTAATGGGAGCGAAAGGCAGGAAATTACCGGTGCAGGAGAATTCGGCAGACTTGAAATTGATAATACCAAAGGTGTTGCCCTGAATAATGACCTTACCATCATTGATAATATCTTGACTCTAACCAATGGAAGTTTGTACATCCGAAACCACCAGTTTACCATGGGTGTTAACAGTAGTGTGACCGGTCCGTTTGGAGAGAACGAGATGATCGTTACCAATGGAGCTTATAGCGACGGAGGTGTGAAACGGAATCTGAACAGTGGTACAACAAATGATATTCTCATTCCCACAGGCGTTCCGGGAAAATATACGCCTGTTGAAATGGATATTACAAGCTCGGCCTCCGGTTCGTTTACCGTGATCCCGGTAAACGAAGCCCATAGGACAGTTGATGATGAAGACAATGTATTACAATACTATTGGTCTTTTGATAAATCGGGTATCACAGATATCGATGCGGATATACGGCTGAATTATAAACAGGAAGATGTGGCAGTTACCGGATCAAACCTTGAGTCGGATTATATCCCGGCTTATCTGAAAGACCAGGTATGGGCCAAATTTGATCAAAGTAATGTGAATACTACAAACAATACCATTGATTTTACTTTTAGAGATGCTTCAAGCATACGGGGAGACTTTACCGCGGGTATTAGTGAGGCCATACCCGATACCGTTCCGGTCTATTATACCACCTCCCCCGGTAACTGGGAGGATCCAGGTATCTGGGCTATTGAGGGAGAAGGCGCCGCAAGTGATTATCCGAACGGCCATGTTGTAAAGATTTATCATGATGTGACAATTACTGAAAATCTGAAGTCCGCTTACCAGACTATGATCGATACAGGGGCTGTACTGGATGTAGGAATGACCATAGGCCATTATCTTGGAGCGGTTAGCGGATACGGGCATCTTAAAATTGACCGTGGTAAATTGCCGGCAGGGGATTACGATGACTTTTTTGCCTGTTCGGGTGGTTCTGTTGAGTTTAGCGGTTCTTCCGATTATACCATCCCCGATGAAGGTTCAACGTACAGAAGACTTGTTCTGTCAGGCTCCGGTACAAGAGTTATGCCTGATGTTAATATAACCATATGCGATACTTTGTATGTTAACGGAGTTCATCTGGATAATTCTACCCACAACAATAATATCACCATTAACGGCATATTTTATCTGGAGAACGGCGGATCGTTCGATGCGGGAAGCGGTTCTGCCACGGTAATTTATAGCGGATCTTCCCAGCAAAACCTGGGTGGATTTACCGGATCCAACGCCTTTAATAATTTTACCATTGATAATGCATCGGGAATTTCTCTTACGGGAAATGTTGATATTAACGGCACCTTGGATTTGACCGATGGGGTTATTACCACTAACGGCAATACGCTTACTTTGGCTAACACGGGTAGTGTTTCGCCCAACGGAGGTAAAAGTTCCTCATACATTGACGGAATGTTCAGTGTGGAGATTGATGACGGAAATAGTTTTGCTTTTCCGTTAGGCGATGACCGCTGGGGTAAGCTTGAATTACAATCCGTCAATACTTCCGGGACGGCAACCTGGGGTGTTCGGTACCTGGATGAATCGCACTCCAATACAACACCCGGGGACGGATTGGCTGAAATAAGTTCAACCGAGTACTGGCAGGTAACTCCTCCGGGTGAAGCATGTGACGCTAAAGTGCAGATAAGATGGGACGATCAGAGCGATATTAACGGTGTTTCCGCGGGTGGAGTGGAAAATATAAAGGAAGCACAGTATGATGGTACTACCCAGTGGGATAGTGTTTATACGGATATATCGGGGACGGATTACTCAGGTACCGCCACTTCACATAATACTATAAGCTTCTCGGCTTCAACTATGGAAGAATTCACACTGGCTTCTATTACCCAACTATTGGCTACCGCCAACTTTGCCAGCGACGACACTACGATATGTTTGGGTGAAACAACAGACATCATCGTGAACCTGACAGGAAATCCCGATTGGACCTATAAGTACACCATTGATGGAGGATCAGAAACCACCGTGAGCAATGTTTCGGAGAGTCCGGATACCATTACCACAAGTACTGCAGGTGAATATCAGCTAACTTATGTGGAAGATGCCGATGGCGTGGGAACTGTGGACGACGGTACGGTTACTGTTTCCAACTATCCGGAAGTTACAGCCAATGCAGGTCCGAATCATACTATATGCTCCGATTCAAGTATTACTATAGGAGGAGATCCGACAGCAGAAACCGGTACCTCTCCCTTTGAATATTTATGGTCGCCTACTACTGATCTGAATGATGAAACGTATGCCAATCCTACTGTTACGCCTACATCAAGCGGAATAACCGATTATTCGGTTACAGTAACCGATGCCAATGGATGTTCAGATACCGATGTAATGACTTTAACTGTTAATACAGCCCCTGACCCCGAACCCTATACCGATACCAATCCTATTTGTTATGACACGGGTATTGATATACCTTTATATTCCAACGAGGTAAATGGAGTGACGGTAAATACTTATTCATGGAGTCCGGCCGATAGTTTGGATGATGCATCGGCAGAAAACCCGAATTATCAGCCATCGGCAAATCCAAATGCAGTATCGGTAAGCACCATGTTTTATATATCCATTGAATCTACCGACGGTTGTGTTGCATCAGATAGTTTGGAAGTTGAATTACTTCGCAAACCCGAAACCGGCGATCAATATTATATACCCGATGACTTTGACCAGTAAATTATTTGATATGATAAGAAAGATATTCTTTTTAGCGTTTTTCCTATTTTGTAGTGTATTAAACCATGCTCAGAATGAACAAGGGTTACAGGAAATCCCAGAACCATTACACTTCCAGTTAAAAGCAATTCAGAAGGGCAAAACGATGCTCAAGCTGGATACCAGGAAACAAGAATTTACTATTCGACCACAGAAACAAGCAAATGACACAACCATTCAATTTCGATGGAGCAATAAGGAGAAAATTGTATTTGCGCAATATTTAAACCAGGACAACGTGTTAGAAAGGCTTGAAAAAATATCTATACCCAGGCCTGATAATATCAGTCAAACAGAAAAGTTGCTGTATTTTTCCATAGAAAAGGGTAATCTGGAAAAAGAATTCTGGATCCGTCCAGAAACAATAGGAGATCGTCCAGAAAGAGATTTTGTATCCGGGTTCACAAGAGATTTGATAACTCTATTTCTAAGAAATACAAAGGCAAAAAAAATACCTGTGTATAAAAATTAGATATTCCTTTTTCTAAGCCTGATAGAATAGACTTTACCAGCCCTTTTTTAAAGCTAGTTGTTTGCTTCCCTTTATCCTGTTTTTATTACTTTTTGTCACAATAAACAGATAATTAGTACAAAATAATTGTCAGTTTGTAACTTCTTTAGTATTATTGTAGTAGAAAAAGAATATTATTTGAATTTTAATGGCCTTAAAAAATGAAATATAAAATTCCTTTACCCGGCAGGTATTTGTTATTTTTACTCTTTGTCTTTTCCTTTCAGATAACAGCATATGGACAAGCTGGCCCCGGGGGTATTGGTAACGCCGATGGTTCAGACGGAGAACCAGAACTTGTACTATGGTTACTGCCCGATTCTTTATCATATGCAGATGGAGCTGAGGTAGATACGTGGACTGATTATTCAGGAAATAACAATGATCTGACGGGAGCAGGAAGCAATGGTAAGCCTGTTTATTACGGGGACACAATTAATGGTCATTCTGCTGTATTTTTTGAAAATGATATAAGCCGTGCGGTGATCAATTCTTTTGCCATGCCGTCAGAAGCGGTTGCCGTTTTTTTTGTTTTACGTACGGATGGTACGCAAAGATTATCCCCGCTTTCTTATGCTGCTTCTGATGCCGATGATAACGAATACATGTTTATAAGTGACTATCCCAGTTCGGGCGATTTTGCCGCATTTGTGAAAGGCAATGCATATTCAGAGGCATTTACATACAACGATAATAACTGGAAGATACTGACTCATCAATGGCGTAGCGAAGATGGAAGGATGTACTTGCATGAGAATGGCTCCCAGATTTATAATACCAACCATCAGTCAGGAGCTTCAATAAACAGTGGAGGAAATCTTTCTATAGGGGCTGAACAAGATTTGCTGGATGGTGGTTACCAGTCTGCTGATGATTTTGAGGATGGAGAAATGGCCGAGGTTATTATGTATGGCTCCTCCCTTAAGCAGGCACAAAGAACGGTTATTGAAAATTACCTGGCTCAAAAATATGGACTCGATGCCAGTTTGGCTACAGATTATTATGTTCCTGGAGATCCGTCCTATGTGGTTTCATTGACAGGTATGGGCAGGGAATCCGATGGAACTACCGAAGCCTCTTGTGATGGATTGGTAATTACGGAGAATGGTGGTTTTGATAATGGCGAATATTTGCTTACAGCACATGATGGAGCAGTGAATACAGAAGCAACCATCAATACTTCTTCTGAAGTTACAAATGCCGGGGTTGATTCTGCCTGGAACCGTGCCTGGTATATAGATAAAACAACGGTTAGCGGTGGTGTTAATGCCAAAATTGCATTTGATTTCGGTGAGGGGATAAACGGGAAATATCCAGGTGAATTAAGCAATTATAAATTGCTATACAGGTCCAACCTTACCTCCGATTATTCAATTGTTACAACTGAAAACACAGGTGTTCAGAATGGAGATCAGATCTATTTTTCCGTTTCAGATGCGCATCTTAATGATGGTTACTATACGCTTGGTTCAACAGATGCTGCAACAAGTCCACTGACCGGAGTGGAAGGTCAAACCTGGTATACACTTAAAAGTGGAGACTGGGAAGATTGGGAGACATGGACCCTTGATCCTTCGGGTGCTTTACCGGATAATCCCGCTAATGAAACTCCCGCTGCCATTGACGATGTAGTCATTTTAAGCGGAAAAACTGTTACCGTGAATACGGATAGTGTCTCAGCCAAGGACCTGACAGTAAAGGGGAGGCTTGATTTTCAGGCTTATTCCGGCCAGAGTTTCGGAACTATAAAAGGCAGCGGACGAATTCTTTTAAGCGGTGATAATTTCCCTGCCGGTGATGCTTCCCATTTTGTTACAGAAGGCAAAGGAGAAGGTACCGTTGTGTACTATGGTGCAGATAATTTTAAACTGGATAGAATTCTTGAGTTTTATAACCTTGAGGTTGAGATGAATAACACTGATGACACCTTAACATTGCTTAAGGACTATACCATTAACGGCGTCTTCTATGTTAATAAGGGTACATTCCGGATTAACAGCGATACAAGCGATAATAACGATCTTACAATAGATTTGGAAGGAGCGCTTTTGGTTGAAGAAAATGGTGTAATTATAACCGGGGAAGCAGATGCCCGTCATCAACTTAATATTTATGGTGATTTTACCAATAATGGAACCGTTGAGTTTACCAATCGATCTTCGGCTGATTATAACAATGAAGCAACCAATGGGATTGTTGATGTGAACTTTTTAAATGCATCAGCTGACCAACGAATTTACTGTGCTGGCACAACCAATTTTTACAGAATTGAAATCGATAAAGGAACGGATGACACCTATGAACTTTCCATAGAATCTACCGCTCCTGCCAATTTTAACCTTTATGGATATGCAAACCAGGGACATGGTTCAACCGCTCAGTTAACCGATAATGATAATGCCCTGGGATTGATTCGTGGTACAGTTATAATTAATAATAATGTTAATGTGCCTGTACTAAATAATACGGGAAATTATAACATTTCCGAATCAGCCAGGTTATGGATTGATGGTGGTTATGCAGCAAAAAATAATGGTACTGCTATTGTACCGTACGGAAAAATTCGTGTTAGTTCAGGGACCTTAGAGGCAAGGGTCAACAGCGGAATAACTACCCGGGAAAACGGACTGGTGAAAATAGAGGGAGGTACATTAACCATCAATCAGTTAAGAACATCTGTTTTTGGTGCTTCCAACGTAGGAGGATATGTACAGAGTGGTGGAACAACCAATATTTTGGGAGGAAGTACTAACAACGATTATTACTGTTTCAATCTGACATACAGTGGTAATGTTTTTAACATGAGTGGTGGTACATTACATATTCATGAATCGGAAGGCAAAGGTGGAATTTTTATTGCTTCCGACGAAGTCAATCAAAATGTAACAGGCGGTACGGTAATTGCTGAAATAAGCGATGGAGAAAATTTCCCGATTACCTCCAAAGCTCCATTTTGGAATCTTATTATCCGTAATTCCAATAGTGGCACTGGAAAACACATTCTTACAGATGGCACTGATGTAGGCTCAACCGATGAAAACCTGGACGTGCAGGATCTGCATGTGCTGAATGATTTGACTATCGAAACCGGGACCACAAGGAGCGAAACAGCTGGGGGCGAGTCAAATACTTATGGCTCGTACCTTAATTTGGTGCCCGATAATGCTAATCCTGCCGATTTGTATGTGGGTAAAGATTTAACAATTGAAGATAGCACTGTACTTGATGTATGGGGTTGGACCGGCTCGGATAACAGCACCAGTGCTACACTCTATTTTAACAGGTCTTCAGATGCCGTCTTCAACATAGGTGATATTACCAGCTATACCAATGCTTTGCTGGAATACGAATCACCAAACATTTCAGATGGCGGACCGGATGGTAACTTCCCTTCGGCAGGTACCGGCGAAATGCATCCATGGAAATATAATTTGCCACTGTATAACTTAATTGTTGACAAACCGGATGGTAAACTATCCCTGGCAGCAAACAGCCCTGGTAAAGGAGGAAGCTGGGGTAATGATCCCGGACAGGCAGGCAATTGGGTTTGCAGCAACGGAGGAAAAAATACAAGACGTTGGTTAAGTCAATTGCTTAGCATTAAAAACCAGTTCAAATTGCTCAATGGAACTTTTAGCCAGATGGATCCTTACAATACTGTTACAATTACTGAAAATGGTGGTGGAACCTACGGTTCAGTTGGCGACCCTGTGGGTTATAGCGTGAATTTTTATACCACTGATGTGGAAATCAGGGATACGATGTTTGTTTATGAATCAGACAGCACACCAAAGGAAGGAATTATTGAAGTACGTTCGCCAAATCCACTTACCTTGACAACCACTGATGATGCATATATTGGCAATATGCGTTTCATAGATGACCACAACAACCCGGTGACACTCACCAGTGATGTTCATTTTGGGAGAATTGAATATTTTAACGGAACGATTGATATAGGAAAGTATAACCTGAAAGTTGATTTATTTGAAACTTATGCTGTAGATCATAGCCTGCGCATGGATGCTGTAGCATCAGGTCAGCCGGTATTTGAAGTCCCTAATTTTATCCGGATGGATGGGAATGCTTCTGATGGTGGACTTTCTCTAAAAGTACCCAAACAGCCTACATGGCCTTTACCCAACAATGACGAATTTGAATATTTATTGGACAGCTGGGCCGATGAACAGGGTCCTTATGCTTTCCCGGATCGCCTTTGGTTTCCAATTGGTACTGACGCCTCGGGTTCCGATAAATATACCCCTGCTGTCTGCCGATTACATGATTACGGTACCACGGATGGAGATGAGTACATTACGGTACGGGTAGTAGACCAGGAACTTCAAACCACCGATTTAACCGGAGGTGATATCTTATCCTATTATTGGAACGTGGATTTTGAAGGCTATGCTGCCGGCGAAGAACCTACTGTAAGCTGGATTTTCCAATACGATGATGCCGACCTGGATGTAGGCGGGGGCGATGAAACCCAGTTTGTTCCGGGTAAAGTGCTGGATGGCGGAGATTATACCCGCAGCGATGAAGGAGGAATAAATGCTGTAAAAGACGGTGGTTTGGGTACTATAGAAGGCAACATTCTGGGTAGTGATCCTGCAAATATCATCATCTTTAACGGTACTGGCTCCAGTGGTTCAACTGATCCGGATGATGATATTGAAAGCATTAGTAGTACAATGTTCGATACCGATGCTTCCGGGCCAAACATAAATACAAACTGGCAAAATGCCTGGCCGAATACCGGCTTCACTTTAGAAAACGCTAATTACACTGCCGGGGAAAGCAATAGGTTTGTCGGAAGCCCGGAAATTTATTATAGTGTAAGAAATAGCGGATGGGGAGGTTATAATTGGGATGATAATAATTCCTGGTACGATGGACCTAACAGTACAACTCATCCTGCCGATTATCCTACCGCCGGAGATATTGCCGTGATTAGGGGAAATAACGGACAGGACGGTATCAATATAAACGGCAATCAGGAAGCAGCAGAAGTGATCATGCAACGTGAAGGTACTTATACAGATATTGAAGATTTACAACGTCTTAGGTTTGCCCCAACAGATGAGCTTACAGCTGGAAAAATTTCCGGTGTGGGCGATTTATATCTTCAAAGAAATACTTCTTCGAGTCCGGTTGTTGATGCTGATATTGGTGAATTTGCCGCCAACGATACAAGTGTGGTGCACTTTTATATGACGCAAGATGGTACATATAATGTAAGTGAAGCTGATTTTTTTACTGTCATGCCTACACTACGAATTTATGGTCAAAATTCAGACTATAATAGGATCGCCAGCTTTAATTACGATTTTGAATGCACAAAAATGGTGGTAGATGGTGAAGCAAGATTGCGCGTAGGCGGCAATTATACCGTTGACAGCTTAACCCGCCTTGGTTTTACAGGCCACGGGGGCATTGAATTTCCCAATGGCACAGAAGCCTACACCTTTTCCACCGGCGATTTTGTAACAGGAAGAGGAAAAAATCAGGCAGGTAACGATTATGAAATAACAGTTGCATCCGGAGGAGGAAATGGAATTGAGCATGTTTTCGAAGTGCGGGATAGTATTCTATTGGATTTTACAGATGACGGAGGAACTTTGTACTGGGATTTTTATACCAATGCAACAGATAATAATGTAATTCTTAGATTGGCGGATACTGGGAATCATGCATTTGTTGATGGTTATGATCCGGCTAATTCCACCATAGATTTTTATAAAATTGAAATGAACAAAGGCACCGACACTACATCCACCTTTACCTTCAAGGATGATTTCACACTCAATGGACCCACTTCCGGCGCAGGCGTAGACAAAGCCCTAAAGCTGCAAAATGGCAAGCTTATCTTGGATGACCCGAATATCAATATGGATTTAACCACTGGAGATGATGATTTTAATATTGCCGGCTCTTCTGCACTGGAAATTAAGCAAGGGCAAGCTAATGCTTCTGGAAATAGCGGTATTTTACTGGATGGAGGTATCATATTGCGTGGCGGTACCCTGGATATGTCAGGCGGCGATAACTACATTGAATATTCAGTCAGTGGCAATGCAAGTATCGATATTTCAGGCGGTACTTTAATAGTTGGTTCGCAGATCCGAAGAGGATTAACTTCTACAGAAGGAATATTGAATTATACCCAAACGGATGGAACCGTGGTGGTTGGTAATAACACAGCACCGGAAGATAACAGAGGTGTGCTGGAAATCCTTAATACCGGAAGCAGCTTTAATTTTACCGGCGGTGATCTTTACATGGCCCGCGCCCAGGATAATCCTTCAACAGCATCTCTTTACCTTGATCCCGAAACCCATAATTGGGCTGATAGTTCAAAATTGCATATCGGCTACAACAATACACCTGCAAATGAAGTAATGAGTATTTATTCCAGGATACCTGCGCATAAATTGGTTGTTGATAGCAGTAGTAACAATTCCTTTACGCTACGGCAATGGACAGTACCGCTAAAAGTAAATGACACGTTGGAAATTCAATCGAATACAACATTTGATGCCAATGGACAGGATTTGACTTTGAATGGCGATCTTATAGTCGATGGAACATTTACACCCAATAATAATATAACCTACATAAGCGGAAGCAGCCTGCAGGAGATTACTGGGAGTCCGGTTTTCTGGAACTTAATAAAAGACCAGAACAACACACTCCGGTTAAATGATGAAATTACTGTAAACAATGAACTTCGACTTAACAATGGCACCATAGATGATAACGGTAAAACCCTTCATGCGAAAGGAAATGTCTGGATGGATGCTACGCATATCCATGGTTCGGGGGGCGACGGAATTGAATTTGACGGGACTGAAGCGCAAGAACTGCAATCGAATGGCGGAACAATAACTTTTGGAAAGTTAAGCATTAATAACCCGGGTGGCACAGATAGTGTCGCGGTATCTGTGCCGGAAGGAAACATTATTACAATTGAAGATACATTGCAGATGGAAATGGGAATTTTCGATGTAGGAAAAAACCTGGTTGTGCTCGAGAAAAATGCCGAGATTAAGGAGAAAAGCTCTTTTTCTTCTAATAATATGATACAGACAAACATCTCTTTCACCGATGCCGGAATAAAAAAATACTTCCCGGAGATCACAAGCAATACTTCATTTACTTATCCAATAGGGTCTAAAGGAAAGTATACACCTGTTGAATTTTTTATCAGCAGTAAAGATGCAGGTGGATTTATCCGGGTAAAGGCTGCTGATGAAATACACCCTACCATAATTAATGATACCGAACCCTGCGACCAAATTCATGATACCTCGAATGTGCTAAAGTATCACTGGATTATTGAAGCCAACGGAATCACCAACTTTTCTGCTGATGTTCACATGAAATATTATGAAGAAGATATCCAAATTGATAATTCACTGAGTACTACTTCTTATGATACAACAAGTTATATCGCAGCTCGTTTGCTTTTAGGTAGTTTACAGTGGAATAAATACGGGCCAAATACTTTCAATGAAACAGATCAACAAATAGAAATTAGTTTTACCGGCACAGATGATCAGGGTATTAGCGGAGAGTATACAGCCGGTATTGAAGATCAGGATGGCAGTTGCGAAGGCGCTATTCCGGATGAAGTACCGGTTTATATTTCAACTACAAATGGAGATTGGTCCGATGAAACTATATGGGATACTTATCCTGAAGGTGGCGGAACCGTACCCGGAGGGGGGCCAAAGGGCTCGGCTGTGATTATTGAACATGAAGTTACCATATCAAAAAATTATATAGTAGGCTACAAAACAACTATAGACACCGGTGGAGTGGACACTTCCGGGATATTAAAACTGGGGCAGACTTTTGGTCATCGCCTCGGAATCGTTGATGGAAAAGGAACTTTACAACTTGAAAGAGGTGATTTGCCTGCAGGAGTTTATGATGATTTTCTTAGTGCAGATGGTGGTACACTGGAATATACCGGTACAGATAATTATGATGTGCTTGGAGAAATAACCTCCCTGAATAATCTTAAGTTTTCCGGTACGGGAGAAAGACGATTCCCGAATTTGGATTTACTATTATACGGGTATCTTGAAATTGCAGGGGATAATTCCACTCTGGAGGTAATTAATGAACACGATAAGAATTTAAATATTCAAGGTGACATCACCTTCACAGATGGTAGTTTTGATGCCGGAAATGGCAGTAACGCTGAAATTATAATGGATGGCAGTTCATTGCAAACCATTACAGGAAGCTTCGAAGGATTTAATGCATTCAATGATCTGACATTACAGAATTCATCCGGTTTGGAAATCATGGATTCCATAGAGGTTGATGAAACGTTTACTTTGACCAGTGGTATGGTTTATGTGCCTGATACCGGTTTGGTTACCCTAAACAATACGAATTCCGGGGCGCTTTCAGGCGCAGGAGCTTCCCGTTACATCCAGGGACCACTGAGTAAGAAAATTCAGAATGGAAGTGATTATACCTTCGAAATCGGAGATACCAGCCGGTATGGAAAACTGAAACTGCTGAACACAAGTCCTACAAGCGCTCAATATTGGGAGGTGCAATACTACAATAATAATCCGGATAATCATACTGTTTTAGATACCAGTTCATACGAACCTACATTAGAAAGAATTAGTGGCAATGAATATTGGCGGATAAACGGAGTACCTACTGCAAAAGCTCAAAACCAAATACGATGGGATGAGTACAGTATTCTCCCTGCCGAAACTGACGACCGGTCCAATAACCTGAAGATGGTAGAATGGATTACAGCAAATGCCCGGTGGGAAATTGTTGACCCGGCCACAGTTGTTGATAATGGAGTAAATTCGGGAACCATAACCTCTGATAATCAGTTAACTCTCGAAGACAACCATTATTTTACATTTGGATCAACCGAAACGGTGCCTTTAGCTTCTGCAGGTTTTGAGACGCAAGATACCTCTTTGTGTGAGGGCGAGGCTATTAACCTGGTTATAGGAAACAGTGGTGATCCGGATATTATAATTACCATCAATAAAGATGGGAATCCTTATGATACCATTACAGTCGCAAACCCAGGAGATACAACCATTACTATTGCCACCAATGCCATCCTGTCTGATGCTGGAACCTACTCAATCGATTCTGTAGGTGATGCTAATGGTGAAGGAAATATATATGGCGAATCTGTTAGTGTAACTGTTAATTCACTCCCCCTGGATTACACCTTTGTTGGAGGAGATACTTCAATATGCTCCACAGATTCAGTGGAATTGTTATTAGAAAATTCCGAAACCGATGTGAATTATGAATTGCTTGAAAATTTAGGCGCAACAGGTATAACCGTTGGAGGTACTGGTGATACCATCAGTTTTGGTTACTTCAATAAGGTGGGTTCAAACTCATATACCGTAGATGCTGTAAACCAAAACACAGGGTGCACTCGTTCTCTCAGTGCCTCAAAGACTATTTCAGTGACTCAATCACCGGACCCCGAACCAACAGCGGTATATGGTTCAGTGTGTTATGCCGATGGTGCAACTGTTGACACCCTTGATGCCAATGATATAGAAGGAGTTGGTGATTCTTATACCTGGTCACCTGATTCTGTTTTAACTTTCAATACTACAGGAGATACAGCTTATTATCAGCCCACATGGAACCCCAATAGTGTTTCTGTGGAAAGATGGTTTAAAGTGACTGTTACGGAACCCAACCTGGGTTGCCAGGGAGTGGATAGTGTGAACGTTGAATTGTTCCGCAAACCCGAGACCGGCAACCAATACTATATACCCAATGATTTTGATCAGTAGGCATGAATTAAATAAAAAACAGTAATTTTACATATTAATAAAATATGGCAATACTCTAATAAATGGTTGATAACTTACATACAATTATTTTCTCCTTTGTGTATCTTAGAGTCTTAGAGCCTTTGTGGCACTCTATTTTTGCCACGAAGGCACAAAGAAGACACGAAGTAATCACAAAGAAGAATATAGCAAATATCAACCATATTTTAGAGTTTAGTGTAAAATATTTGCTTTGTTTGAATCAATCACTTGCACTTAATTTCAAAAAGGATTTCACGCTGCGCCCGAAGCTTAGTAAAACCGCGTTTGCCACGAGAATTATTCGGGTGATAAAATTCAACTTTTTAATAGAAACAAAAAACAACAAAAATCTTTGGAAATTAGAACATAACCCCTTTCTTTGTAAATTATTTTCAACTGAAGAGATTGGCTTTGAATTGCATTTACTGTAAAAATAGTTTCATTTATACCATAAATAATTGGGTTTATCAAACGGGTTTTTTATTTGCAAACCTAAAGTATAAATTTGCGTAGTATTAAGCAGTTATTAAATGTTTAATCTGTCAAAAAACAATAAAAGTAACCGAAAAAATTAATGAATGTTAAATGTTTTAAACCGAGAATTATGAAAACGAAAAATTTACTTAAAGTAATGTTTACTGTTGTTGCAATATTCGCTGTTGCAGCAACTTTTGCGCAGACTCATGAACCTTATACGGAGATGAGCAATGAATTTGCCGCTACCGGTGATAACGACACGGTAACTGTTTCAAATACTGTGACGAAATGGTTGCCATACTATGTTGAGCCGGATAACGTATTAAATAGCATGAGCGCAGATTATGATCCGACAACTGATCCTGAAAGTCAGGGAATTTACACCTCGTTTGGCTGGAGTTTTGATGGAACAAACGGTGGAGGTACTGCTTCCCTTCAGTATCAGCCTGATGCTGCAAACGATACTGTTCCTTATGTAGAAGTACAATTCACAGGTACTAACACCGACGCAGATACTTTAATTGTTACTGAAACTTCTGATGGTGGTTGTGCTGGTGATCCCGTTAAACTTCCTATAGTTGTGGTTAATGAACCTGTATTTGATGTTACAACAGATACAGATAATGATACAATAGAGATCTGTGATAGCCCGGGATATGCAATTACCGTAGCAAGTATTGCTGACAATGGTATAACAGGAGGTAATCTGAAATTTGAAATGGATTCTACAGTAGAGACTTTAAATGCTGATATGTCAGTAAAGACAACTGAACAAGCAACGACTACTGTTTATCCTACCATTCCGGAAAATGGCAATCTTGGAGGTACTGATGTAACAGTGTTTACTCATGATTTAACTACAAGAAATGGTGACATTACAAGATATTCATTTATCTTTAATGGAATGAGTGATCATATCTCAAGAAAAACCGATTATTTAGCTTTAGCTGATCGAACTGGTGGAACAGATAGTGAATTTAACTATTATGGACCTACTACCGGTGGAAATGGTAAGGTTTTTATTGTTTATCCAACACCTAATACTGGTGATATTTACTATATACCGAATGATTTTAATCAATAATCTTCAATAAAAATATCTAAGCCTCCCACCGGGGCTTAGGTATTTTCACTTTTCTTTACTATCTTCGGTTACTTGAAAAAAAATGACAGATAAAACAAACAGCAGATTGGAAATTTTTATTTTAAACTTACCTGTTTCAGAAATTGAAAAACCGAAGTAGACATATAATCCTATTTACCCTTTTTATATTTTTTACCTTTTATGGTAAATCACAGACAGTGGTCGATTCTACTGTTTGTTATGGTGATATGGCTCGCTATGGCATCCATACTCAAACGGATACTGCCACTTTCGCTTCAGTTTTCCAATGGACCGTTGAAGGCGGAACAAAAGTAGATGATTACAATGACAAGATTGATGTAAGATGGGATTCTGAAACAGATACGGGTAGGATTACAGTAAAAGAAATTGGCTTTGGAGGCTGCGAGAGTACCATGAAGGAATATATTGTATTTCTCTCTAAACCCCAGGTTGATTTAGGCTTCGACCAGGAAATTTGTCTTGGTCAGGCTTATGAGTTTGAAGCTGATCCGGGATATGAATCCTACGAATGGCCGGATGGAAGTCAGGGCGAATCTTATTCCGTTGACTCTGCCGGATATGTTTGGGTCAATGTAACGAACGAATTTGGATGTGAAGCCGTTGATTCGGTTTACCTGACAGTTCATGACCTTCCGGACGTAGATATTGCTATTAACACAGATTTCCCGGATAAAGTATTTATTGGCGAAGATAGTGTTTCTTTTGTGGGAGATGAGGTTGATTTTATTACACTGGATGCAGGAATCTGGAACTGGTACGACTGGAATACCGGGGAATCGATGTCAACAATTGATGTGCAGGCAACGGATGTAACCGGATCCTTATATGATGAAAATACCAAATATTACTGGGTTACTGTAGAAAATGAATATGGCTGTAGAAATTCTGACAGTGTTGCAGTTACAGTAATCAGGCAACTCAGGATACCTAACGCCATTACTCCAAATGGAGATGGCTCAAACGACAAATGGGAAATACCTGCTTTATCTCTTTATCCTAATGCAACTGTTCAGATATTCGACAGATGGGGTAACATTGTCTACACCGCGAATGGTTACGATGAATCAAAATATTGGGATGGCAGAGATAACAGAGGAAGAGAATTGCCAATGGATTCATATTATTATGTAATCGATCTTGGAAAAGGTAAAAAACCAATTTATGGTAATATAACCATTATACGATAGGAAAATTGTGGGATTTGATAAAGATGGATGTTATGAAACGTTTGATTTTAATACTTACTGGAATACTTTTAGGAACTATTGCTCTTAAAGCTCAACAGGTTCCGCTGTATAGTCAATATATGGAGAATAAATACCTTATTAACCCTGCTTACGCGGGAAGTCAGGGGTATACTTCCTATAATCTGACTGCCAGACAGCAATGGCTTGGTTTTGAGAATGCCAATGCCCCCATGACACAAGCTTTAGCAGTTGAGACAAGAATTCTTCAAACCAGTTATCTCGCAAAGACACGCCTTATCAGATCCGGAAGCAGAAGAAAAAAGCCCAGTGGCAGAGTGGGATTAGGTGGTTATATTTTCAACGACAGAAACGGTATTATTAATCGTACAGGAATTCAAGGTACTTACGCCTACCATATTACTCTTGGAGACGGACAATTATCCTTTGGAGCTTCTGGTACTTTTTACCAGTTTAAGCTGGATAAAGAGAACCTTATCCTTACGGATGAAACGGATCAATTGTTAGATGGACGTGAAAACACCCTTTTCGTTCCCGATGCCAGCGCTGGTGTGTATTATATGTATGAACGTTTTTATGCGGGATTTTCCAGCCAGAATCTTTTTGAGTCTGTACTTAAATTTGGTTCGGATCAATCCTTTAGCAATTATAAACTTGAAAGGCATCACTATTTGATGACCGGATACCGTTATGATCTCGGGGATGGTTTCCAAATAGAACCTTCCTTGTTATTAAGATCTTCTGAAAGATTTAATCTGCAGGCAGACATTAACGTTCGTGCCTATTACCAGAACGATTACTGGATGGGTTTCTCATACAGGACCGGAAGCGCTGTCATATCAATGGTTGGTGTAACCGTGGGAAAGATGTACTTTGGTTACGCTTATGACTACTCTCTCAAAGATGTTCAAAGACTCACTTATGGCTCACATGAAATTATGATTGGCATCAAATTCGGTGATTCTCAAAGAAGATACCGCTGGTTGAGAAGATTCTAATTCATTTTATTGTTTTTTCCTGATTTCTACTGCTCTGTACAAAAGGTCGGAGGATTGAAGAATCTTATTCTTTAAACTCTGCGGAAAATCCGGATTATGTTCAATAAAGTTTTTGACCACTGTTCGGGCTTTTGAACTGTTATGGCCCCATAAAGTAGCATCCACCCAACTTTTTGGAAAGAATATGTCGCCGGTTGCTTGTATCTCGGGCAGCATTTCAAGACTTTCTTTAATGTATTTTACTGATGATTTGGCTCTTAGTGGGTGATGGATATAATGCAGTGCATCTGAAACCCATGGTTCTTTCTCCCTGTTCTCAGGCTTCTTTAAACTTTCAAAAAACCGATCCCGTTTTTCCTCATCAGCATCCAATGCTTTTGAAATAAATCTGAACCGGTTTTGCCGTTCTTGATCTTCTATTCTCTGGATTTGTTTTTTTATTATTTCTTCTGCTCTGGCTGGAGCCTTTAACATTATCTCAAATGCTGTATTGGTAAAATCTTTGGTGGTAAGGGGCAGGTTTTCAATTTGAATGTCTTTTTTCCAGAGCGAATAAACATTTTTCAAGGCATTATCCGTAAAGGCAATGCTAATGTAACTATTGAAAAATGTGGATTTTAGATCTTTATTCTGAGTTTCTTCCAATAAATTCCAGAGGATGGACTCGGTTTCTGCAGCAAATTTTTTCTTGTTTTCTTTTGAAAGAAATTTCCAGAAATTGGTTTCCAGGTAACCTGTAATTAATTCAGCCGTTTGAGCATTTGTTTCTTCAGGCAGATGTGTAAGTATGGTTTTTTGAAAATTTTCCGGGGTGATTTTATAGTTGAGGAGATTTTCCCACAGATTAATCCATACGGCAGTTCTTTCCAGGTCATTTTCTATTGCCGTGATGTTATTCAGAAAAAAAGCTTTAGACTTTTCATCCATTTTAAAATATCCGTAACCTTTTCCAAAAGCATTGGGAATTATGAATTCGTAATTTCCTGAATCAACCGGCAAATTATCAACGATTGTTGACTGGTTCTTTAATTGAACAACCTGGTGGATGTCTTCATTATTCTTTACCCGAAGGTTCAGGTTTTGCCGCCAGCTCCTTCCTTCCTTCAAAGGGTCATTCTGGACTATTTTAAGTTTATTTCTTCCTGTAAATTCATTATAAATATGAGGCATGCCTGGTTGGTTTACCCATATATCACTCCATGTCTCAAGGTTTGAATCAGTATATTTATCCAGAATGTGTATCAGGTCACTCCATGTTGCTGTTCCATATTGATAATCAGAAAGGTATTTCCTCAGTCCGTCCTGCATTAATTTTTCTCCTGTCTGGTTTTCTAATTTCCCCATAACAATAGGTGCTTTATGGTAAATAATTGACCCGTAAAGTGTTCCGGCATTTTTTAAATTATCAAGCTTTTGCTGAATTGGATTGGCGCCACTGGTTCGGTCTACTGAATATGAACTGGGATAATGATTCAGCAGAAAATTCAGATCATGGTTTATTTCCGGGAATTGGGGCTGTGTAATTTTATCGGCTATGAAATTGGCAAAAACCTCCTTAAGCCATACTTCATTGAACCAATTCATGGTAACCAGGTCGCCAAACCAGATATGGGCCGTTTCGTGGTTGATCAGGTTTGCTCTGCCGAGCTTATCACGCACAGAGGCTGTTTCATCCAAAAATAGCTTGGAATCCCTGTAATAAATAGCGCCCGGATGCTCCATTCCGGAATACTGAAATGAAGGAATGGCCACAATGTCAAATTTATTGAAGGGATAATCGATACCGGTATATTTCTCAAGCCATTCAAGGCTGTTAAATTGTAATTCAAAGATGCGCTTTACGTTCTGCTCAATCTTCTTTTTATCGGTTTCCCGATGGTATAGTTTAATTTCTCTATCCTCTTGTTTTTGGGTAATAATGTTGTACTTGCCTGCTGTAAATGCAAAAAGATAAGTGCTTATGGGCCGGGTTTCATTGAATGCCAGTATTTTCTGGTTACCAGATGATTCTTTTTTCCTGAGTGAACCATTTGTCAGAGCTTCCCATTCTTCAGGAATGGTTAATTGCAATGTATACCTTGCTTTTAGGTCGGGCTGGTCAAAGCAGGGAAAAGCAGTGGAGGCACGGTCCGGAACAAAAAGGGAATAGAGGTATTTTTCATTCCGGTTTAATGACTGATCGCCTGCAACAAAATCAATTTCAATGGTGTTTTTTCCTTTTTTTAGCAGATCAGCGGGTATTATGATGTGATTGTTTTTAAAAACATAACCGACGGATTTCCCGTCAATCAATACATCATTTACATGATGGGATTTTACCCTGAAATCCAGTATCAAATCTTTATTTGAATTTTGAAGATTGAAGGTAATTTTTTCTGAACCTGTTATGGGTTTATTTAGTGAATCAGGAATAATAAAATGCAGATCATATTTCAGGTCGCTTATTAATTCTTTCCTTTCAGTCGCAAGTTCCTTGGTAACGCCTGATTCAACTTCACGAATATCTTTTTGACAACCTGTAATGAGGACTATAAGTATAATAATGATAGAATGTGAAATTTTCATTGTAAGTGATGTTTAGGGTTATCAGAATTGAACTATATTTTTACATTATTCATTATCTGGATGATTTTTTCAAATGAATAGGGTTTAGTAAGCAACTCGTTAAATCCGGCGTTGTTATAATCATTAAAAAAATCATCCGGGTTATGAGCAGTGATAGCAATAATGGGGATTTGACTTTTCGGATATTCAAAATTTTCGCGGATATACTTTGTAGTCTCCAGCCCATTCATTACAGGCATTTCAATATCCATGAGGATGAGGTCAACTTCATTATTCTTTAATATTTCAATTGCTTCCTTTCCGTTTCTGGCTTCGGTTATGTTTTTTGCAAATTCACTGGTGATTTCTTTCAATAAAATCCTGTTCGTCAGGATATCGTCAACAATGAGAAAATTCAGCTTCTTTTCTTCCATTTTAGTAAATCAATTTATCTTTAACCTATTCGACTCAGGGTTTTTAGAATATCAAAACTTATAATGTCTACTTGCTTGCCTTCAAGTTTAATAATTTTATCATTTTTAAATTCTGTTAAAGTTCTTATAAGACTTTCTTTGGTAGTTCCGGCCAGCTCTGCAAGTTCCGTTCTGGTAAGAGGGAAGCTAAAACTCTTGTTTTGGTATATTTCTTCGGTAAAATACAGGATGATATCAGCGATTCTTCCGGGCAATTGCTTTTGAGACTGCGCTATCATTTGTTGAAAAAGCAAAAGGTTATCCTTTGAAAGAGAACGAAGCATGTTGTATGTAAATTCCCCGTTTTGTCTCAGAATTTCCTCAAATATGGAGGAGTCAATAATTAGTACTTCTGCCTTTTCTATGGCCTCTGCAGAATAACTAAAAGTGTCTTCACCAAAGATAGAATTCAATCCCAGATATTCATTGGGGGTAACAATTTTGATGATTTTTGTTTTATTGTTTTTATTTTCCCTGTATATTTTAACTAACCCGGACTTGACGAACATGGTGTGCGATGTTCGTGTGTTTTGTTTGAAGATGACATCGTTTTTCTTATAAGTAACAATATTGCTGTGCTTCCTTATTTTACTAAGCTCCTCTTTAGTGAGAATATCCTGAAAAGGTATTATTCCTGTTTTGCTGTCAATCTTTTTATCTGAGTTTAATAAATCTTTTTCCATTTTACCTTAATTGTCTTATATATAGGTTAATACCTTTGGATAGGTGATTTGGCTCATCTTATTTATTGAATCTATATCATTTTTTCGCAGTAATGCATGTCATTGCTATTTCTTTGCTTTGTAAGGGCTCCCTAAGTATTTTTGTAATAAGGTTTTTAACTGAATGATATGAGCCGATTGAATAAAGATATTTCATATTCTATAAAATAAAAAATTTGGGATGAAAAAAATTCTAGTCATAGATGATAGTGAAACAAACCTTGTTTTGTTAAAAGCAATTCTGGAAGACGCCGGTTTTGATATAGAGCTGGCTAATAACTCATTTGAAGCCAAAGACCTTTATCCCCAGGTTAAACCCGATTTGATTCTTCTTGATTTATTAATGCCGGGAATGGACGGGTTTGACTTTCTCAAACATCTGAATGAGGAAGAATCTGAAGAGGTGGAAGTACCTATAATCGTCGTTACGGCTTATGCAAACGACGAGAATGTAAAAAAGGCCAGGGATTTAGGGGCTTATGATGTTATTGAGAAACCCATTGACATCTCTGATTTTCTTTTCAAAATAAATCAAGTGTTGGACAGTAAGATCTTTAGAAAATGATGAAAAACGATAAATATGATAAGGTGCAGATTAAAAACCTCTTACAGGTATACTCCCTGGAGGATGTTTTTAGTTTATTCTCAAAAATTGATCAGAAAATAATTTCCTTACATGAATATTCTTCGGAAGATTTTCTTATGCTCAACAACGACTTTAAAAAGCATTCGAAGGTAGCTTCTAAGATATCAGATAACGCTTCTTACCTTTTTGAATTTTTGGCAGATGAAGACAAACATTACTTTACATCAAAGATTGATGAACTTTACAACCACCTGAATTCAAAAAACAGTCTGCTGGAATACAACATGGAAATAGCCTATGAAGGGGTAAATACCCTCCTTTCTCATATCCGCCGGGCTTTTTTTCCTATAAAAAATTTTAAGCAAAACCTGACAAGTCTTCGTTTCCTGGAAACCAACCTGGAGTTTGATTACAATAATGAAACCGGAATAGAAACGCAGGTTATCGGCGGTATTTCAGGAAAAGCTAAAGAACAACTGGTGCTTATTGAAAAGTCCTTTCATAATTTAAAACAAATCATAAAAACTGATTTTAACGGTAAGGATGGCCAACTGGAAGAGTTGAATTTTAAGAATATACTGAAGAAACTGGAAAGCGAGATGGCAACTTATCGCGAACATTTTGATAATGCAGGAAAGAAAATACCTGAAATTAAGGAAAGAACAGAAAAGACCACAGATAATATAAGCAAGATTATAACCAATCTGCAGTATCATGATATTATCAAACAAAAAATGGAGCATATCCAGGAAACCCACAGAGAATTGGTTTGCGAACTGGATAATTTAAGCAAACAGGAAGATATTAATGACCTGAATACCCAGGCTAAATATTTTATTCGTATTCGTGATATTGCCGGTTTACAGGCTGCCCAGTTAATGCAGACGAATAAGGAATATCAGACTGCTATTCAGCGTATTTCTGATAAATTCCTGAGCATTGGCGATGATATGACCTATGTAACAAAGCAATGCGCTGCATATACTTCTTTTGACAGTGAACAACAGCGAATCTTTTTTAATTCACTGAAAAACAATCTGTCAGTTGCAAAAACAGAAATTCAGAATTTTTGCGAATATTACAGGAATTTCCATGAAAAGATAAAGAAAATAAACACAATTATTGATAAGGTTTTTTCTTTCAATGAAAACATATCCCTGTTAATTGAGGATATTGAAAAGTTTATCGACCTGGTAACAAATAATATTAAAGATAATTCTTCCAAGGGGCATGAAAAGATATTTTCACAGATTGATCAATTATATCACGACCTGAAATCCAATAAGGAGAACCTGGATGATATTATTAATAAAATCGTGAATATCCGGGAAAATCTTGAAATGCATGTTTTAAGTGAGGTGGATAATGATCAGCTTGAGGATAAGACAAGTGAATTGCCGGGCAAAATCGAGGAATACATTAACGGTTTGAATGAGATAGAAGGGAAAATTGTTGAAAAACTTACCGAAAATAATGACTTGAGCGAGAGTCTGCTTTCAGATATCCAAAAATCAGTGAACCAGATTCAATATTATGATTTTTTCGAAGATATTGTAGAAGGCATTATTGATGAGTTAAATACAATCAATTATAAATTAAGGTTTGACGAAGATAATGTTCAAAACAAGGAAGAGAATTTAAAGAAACTCACAGAATATTATACGATGAATTCGGAATTTTTAATTCATGAGCAAGTAACGAATGGCAGTCAGTCGGAAATAGAAGTGAGTGAAGATGGAGGCGATTTGGAATTATTTTAATTTGAAAACCATAACAATTAAACAATATGAAAACAAACAGCAAGCATGTCAGCATTACTCCGTTTGGTAAAAAATCGGAGAAGAAGGCTAAGATGACCATTGAAAAAGAATTGACCATCTATACAGTTCTTGAGATCAAAGAACATTTCATGGAAGCGCTTAATGAATTCAAAGAAATTAAGGTGCATATCCATAATGTTGAAAACCTGGATCTGAGTTTTATTCAGTTAATTGAATCTCTTCGCAAAACAGCCGAAGAATATGAGATCAAAGTTAGTATCTCTGCTGAATTGGCAGATGAAACAAAGACTCTGGTGGATAATGCTGGTTTTGATCCGGTATTGAAGACTTGATAATCCTAAAAAATATTGATATGGAAAAGAACATATTAATCGTTGACGATTCTGAAAGTATCAGGGAAGTCGTAAGTTTCACGCTTGAGAATGAAGGCTATAATGTTAAAGTAGGAAACGACGGCAAAGACGCCCTTAAATTCCTTGACGGCAGTCCTATTGATTTGGTAATTACAGACCTGCACATGCCTGAAATGGATGGAATTGAGCTTATTAAAGAAATCCGTTCAAAAGATGCTTATAAACGGATACCGATCTTATTTCTGACCACCGAATCTCAGGCGGCAAAAAAAATGGAAGCTAAAGAGGCCGGGGCAACAGGCTGGATTATTAAGCCATTTGTTCCTGCTAAATTGTTAGCCGCCCTTAAAAAAGTAATGAGGTAATGGATAAATTCAAAGAAAAATTCATTGAAGAAGCAATTGAAAACATTGCTGATTTGGAAGAGGCACTCTTGGCTCTTGAAAACAACCCGGGTGAAAACGGTGAGCTTGTTGAACGAGTCTTCAGGGCTATGCACTCGCTAAAGGGTGGAGGGGCCATGTTTGGCTTCCAGAAACTTAGTGATTTTACCCACCACCTTGAAAATGTCTACGATAAGGTCAGGGAGGGAAAATTACCGGTTACAAAGGGTCTTCTTGATATTACCTTACAATCCGTTGATCACCTGAAAATTCTACTGGAAGAACAGGAAGAACTCAGCCGTGAAACTGAGGCTAATCATAAAAGCCTGGTGGTTCAAATCCTGAAAATTGCTGAAGAGAATACAGAAGGAACGCTTCAGGAGCAAACCAGTCAGGTTGAAAAGCAAAACAGTCTGAAAACCTACTACATTTATTTCGAGCCAGACCCGGATATTTTTGATAATGGTACTAATCCCCTGTTTCTTCTTGATGAATTATCTACACTGGGAACTGCAAGGGTTATGCCATGCATCTCGAACATTCCGAAACTGGAAGATATTGAACCGACCAAGTGTTATACTCACTGGGAGATATTGCTATCTACCGAAGAAGAAGAAAATGCTTTGCATGATGTGTTTATTTTTGTTGAGGACCAATCAAAAATTGAAATACATCAGTTGAGTGATTCCGATCTGCTCAGCAATGAACAATTTCTTAAGAAACTGGAAAAGGAAACCAATCTGTATAAAGATCTTGGAGTGGATGAAGTAAAGTCTATTGTTCAGCAACTAGACGCAGGGGAAACGCAAAAAACTGACAATCAGCCAGCCAGTACCAACGGAGCATCTAAGGAACAAACCATTTCCAGTATCCGGGTGGGCTCTGAAAAGATTGATCACATGATGAATCTGGTGAGTGAACTGGTAACTACACAAGCCAGGTTAAGTCTGAAAGCTGAAAATTCAGATGATGGAGAATTATCAGCAATAGCTGAGAATGTACAAAAGCTCTCAAGACAACTCAGAGACAATGCTTTTGATATAGCATTGGTTCCGGTAGAAACCATGCTTACAAGGTTTCAGCGGCTGGTCAGGGACCTTTCATCAACCATGAACAAAAAAGTGAAGTTTACTGCTGAAGGTACCGAAACGGAACTGGATAAAAATATAATCGAAACATTAACCGATCCCTTGCTTCACATTCTCAGAAACAGCATTGATCATGGCATTGAAACTCCGGGGGAAAGAAAGAAAAAAGGCAAACCAGAAGAAGGAAAGATACGTCTAAAAGCTTTTCATTCCGGAGCCAGCGTCCATATACAAGTGCATGACGACGGGAAGGGTATAGATATTGAGAAAGTAAAGCAAAAGGCTATAGACAAAGGAATTGTTGAAAAGGATGCCAATCTTTCCAAACGCGATCTGTTTGATCTGATTTTCAGGTCAGGATTTACGACTTCAGACAATGTAACCGATGTTTCCGGCCGGGGTGTTGGTATGGACGTTGTGAAGAGGAAGCTTGCGGAAATTCGCGGCGAGGTGGAAATTGATTCAGAGGTGGATGTGGGAACCACCTTAACTGTAAAATTGCCGTTAACACTCTCCATTATCGACGGTCTGCTGGTTAAGATGGAAACTAACAGCTATGTAATACCGCTTTCTGCTGTTGATAAGATCTATGCAGCGCAGCACAGCGATGTGGTGGATACATTCAATAACCTGATTGTTCTTGATGGTGAGCAGGTACCCTTCTTCTACCTGAGGAAGGAATTTGGTATGCCTGAGTCTGATTCGAATATGGAAGAAATCGTTGTAGTAAAGTATGAAGATAACAGGATCGGTCTTGTGGTTGATACAGTAATAGGTGAGTACCAGGCAGTTTTGAAATCCCTGGGTAAAATGTATAAAAAACAGGATATAGTCTCAGGGGCAACTATTCTGGGTGATGGAACAGTCGCACTGGTATTGGACACAAATAAAATGATAGACCAGTTTTCAGGGAGGAAAACTGAGAAATCAAAAAAAATAGTAAACCAATAAAAGGAAGGAATTTATGAATAAGGAAGAATTAGCCCAAATAAACTCTTACCTTACTTTCAAATTGGGAGAAGAGGAGTTTGCAGCCCATGTAAGCAAGGTGCTGAGCATTATGGAAATGACTAAGATTACCAAAGTGCCCAGAGCACCTGAGTATATGCAGGGCGTAATTAATTTGAGAGGCCAGGTTTTACCTGTAGTGGATACCCGGATTAAATTCGGGATGACTCCTACAGAATTTACAAAGAATACATGCATAGTTGTTATGGAGGTTGAAATGGAAAATGACCATATCCAGGTGGGGGCTTTAGTGGATTCTGTTCAGGAGGTGCTCGAATTTGAGGATGAGCAAATTCAACCACCACCAAGCATCGGGAGCAAGTACAAATCTGAATTCATATCCGGGATGGCTAAAGCAGAGGAACAATTTATTATGATTCTGGATATGGATAAAGTGTTTTCTGCAAGCGAGTTGGCCGATGTCCAGTCTTCTGTTGAAAACGGAAAGCAGGAGATAACAACCGAAAAAGAAGAAGAAGTTACAGAATAGAAATCAATTACTTGGTAGATTGCTGAATACTAATGTTGTTATG
>CAZPDP010000031.1:0-37704 GCA_964585385.1 uncultured Bacteroidales bacterium | reverse complement strand
TCCCATTCTCACCCTCTCACACAGCCTTCTCCAATGTTTCAACTTTTTTCTTATCTTACCCCCTTACAGGCAAAGTATAAAAAATGACTAACTTCCATCAATACAGCGAAACCAATAGACTGTGCCAGGTAATCCTTGGCCGGTATGACACGTACTGCCGGGTCCCGGAATATATTGAACGGGTCAACCCGGAGCAGCGAAAAGGACTGCCCACCATTGAAAAACTAAAGGACGAAATGGAGAAATTCCGGGCTGTGCTGGAAAATGAAGGAGTTGAAGTTTTCATTCCTGAACCTGTGGGAAAATTCGTTTACGACCAGCTCACGCCAAGAGATCTGGGAGTAACCATAGGAAAACGCTATCTGATTTGCAACATGTCCAAAAAAATCCGCAGATATGAAGTGGCCGGCATTTTTAAATTTATTGATCAACTGGCAGAACAGGAACCCAACATCATCATTCCCGACTCCCCAACTGCCCTCATGGAAGGTGGCGACATCATAATTGACAAAGGAAAAATCTACGTCGCTGAAACCAATCGAACTAACCAAGAGGGTATTGAATTCCTGGAAAAAACATTCGGAGATGAATTCAAAGTCATTCCCATTCAGGTCAATTCAGAAGGAAACATTCTCCATCTTGATTGTATCTTCAATCCTGCTGGTAACGGTTATGCCCTGGTTTATGAGCCGGCCTTTACAAAAATACCTTCTGAAATGAAAGCTGATTATGAACTCCTGCCTGTCACACGGGCAGAACAACAAGCCCTTGCAACCAATTTTCTATCTCTCTCAAAAAATAAAGTTATCAGCAGCAAGAATACAAAGCGGGTAAATGCTTTGCTAAAAGAAAGAGATATAGAAGTTATTGAAATTCCATTTGATGCAGTCAACGCCACCGGCGGTTCTCTCCGTTGTGCTTCTTTGCCTCTTGTAAGGAGAACATAATCCTTATAAAAACCATTACCAGCAGACCAAACTGTAATCCTTACATTGTATGTTGTACCTTTTCATTCAAATGCAAAATCATTGATGCCTAAGCCAGATGGTTATAAGATTTGAATAGATGATTCAGTTTTTTTTAAACACCCCCTGTCATCTGAATTCTCAACACAAACTTTCAATCTTAAAAAATCTGTACTATCTTCGATCCGCATTAAAAAATTTAGTATGGAAACGAATTACGCACAAACCATTTCTTCAGAATTAAATATTAATGCCTGGCAGGTTGAGAACACCCTTTCACTGCTGGCTGACGGAGCTACCATTCCTTTTATCAGTCGCTACAGAAAAGAAAGAACCGGCAACCTGGATGAAGAACAAATTGCAAAAATCAAGGAGCAGGCTGCCAAACTAGAAGAAATAGATAAAAGACGGGAAACTATTCTGAAAACCATAGAGGAGCAGGGACAGTTAACCGTTGAGCTTAAAGAAAAAATCAATAAAGCCTCTACACTTCAGGAACTGGAAGATATATATTTACCTTACAAACCCAAAAAACGCACCAGGGCAACCAAAGCCCGCGAAAAAGGACTGGAACCGCTTGCTCAGATTATTATGAAGCAGGCTGAAAATCAACCTGGAAACCGGGCAGAACAATTTCTCAGCGACGAAGTAACCGACGTTACCGAAGCCTTGCAGGGAGCCAGGGATATTATAGCGGAGTGGGTCAACGAAAACCAGCGCGCCCGGACACAAATTCGAAACCTTTTTCACAAAAGCGCCCTGATTGAATCAAAGGTGAGTAAAGACAAAGAAGAGGAAGGAGAAAAATATAAGGATTATTTTGAATGGTCGGAATTATTAAGAAAATGTCCTTCACACCGCTACCTGGCAATCATAAGAGGAGAAAAAGAAGGCATCCTGAAAGTGAAGGTGGAACCAGAACAGGAGGATGCTCTTAAATTGCTGGACAAAATTTTTGTAAAAGGCAACAATGCGAGTTCTGAACAGGTTCTGGAGGCCATCAAAGACAGCTATAAAAGGCTCATGGCTCCTTCCATGGAAAATGAACTCAAAACATACTACAAAGAAAAGGCCGATGAAGAGGCGATAAAGGTCTTTGCGGATAATCTGCGGCAGCTATTGCTGGCTCCACCCTTAGGACCCAAAAGGATAATGGCTATTGACCCGGGCTACCGGACAGGCTGTAAGATAGTTTGCATGGATGAACTGGGCAATCTTTTGTATAATGAAACCATCTATCCTCATAAACCACAAGAAGAAAAGAAGCAGGCTTCCAAAAAACTAGTAACACTCGCCAACTCACACCGAATTGAAGCTATCGCCATTGGAAACGGTACTGCCAGCAGGGAAACGGAGGACCTGGTCAGGAACCTGAAGTTCGACCGCGACATCAATGTTTTCGTGGTCAGTGAAGATGGAGCCTCAGTATATTCAGCTTCCAGGGCAGCCAGGGAAGAATTTCCCGATTACGATGTGACTGTACGCGGAGCTGTATCTATCGGAAGAAGGCTCATGGATCCGCTGGCTGAACTGGTAAAAATAGACCCCAAAGCTATTGGTGTTGGACAATACCAGCATGAGGTAGACCAAAATAAACTCAAAGAAAAACTGGACCAGGTGGTGGAAAGCTGCGTTAATATGGTAGGAGTGAATGTAAACACAGCCAGCAAACACCTGCTCAATTATGTATCAGGGCTTGGACCCCAGTTGGCTCAGAATATTATTGATTACAGAAAAGAAAACGGTTCGTTTACCTCAAGAAATCAACTTAAAAAAGTGAAGCGAATGGGCGACAAGGCTTTTCAACAATGTGCCGGATTTTTGCGGGTGCCGGAATCAGACAATCCGCTGGACAATAGCGCTGTACATCCTGAAAGCTATCCTATAGTAAAAAAAATGGCCAAAGATCTGAATTGCTCTGTGCAAGATCTTATTAACAAAAAAGAAATAAAAAAACAGGTTGACCTCCAGCAATACATAACAGAAGAAACCGGCCTGCCAACTCTGAAGGACATTCTGAGTGAGCTGGAAAAACCAGGTCGTGACCCAAGAAAACAAATTAAGATTTTTGAATTCGACAAAAACCTCCGCACCATTGATGACCTGGAGCCGGGTATGATTGTGCCGGGAATTGTTAACAATGTCACCAATTTTGGTGCTTTCGTGGACATTGGAATCAAACAAAACGGACTGATTCACATCTCTAACCTGGCGGACCAATATGTATCCAACCCTGCTGATATAGTGAAACTTCACCAACATGTCAGGGTAAAAGTACTGGCTGTTGACAAAGGAAGAGGACGCATCCAGTTAAGTCTGAAAGGAGTGGAACAATAGGTTTCATGGATGAATTGGGCAGTTTGTATTACTTAAAACTGCGATAAATCGCACCTCATCCCTCTTTACTGCCTTCTGTCTGCTCACTTCTGAGCATCTATCTCTCAAAGATCACCCATTAAAACTTTGGTTCACCTCATCATTCTGCCGGTAATGCTCGTGACCAGGTTTCTGGGCAAAAAGCGTACGGATGCAGCCAGCATTTTATTCTTTAATCCATGCACTGCAACAGTCTTTCCTTTCATCATTTGTTTGTAACCATAAGCAGCTACTTCTTCCGATGTTGGTATTTTTTGATTGGCAAAATCCGAGTCCTCAACATTAGCAACTTTCTGAAAACCGGAACTCGTCGGTCCGGGGCAAAGAGCTGTCACAGATACATTAAACCTCTTCATTTCGTTGGCAAGCGCTTCCGAGAAAGCCAGAACATAGTGTTTCGTAGAAAAATAAACATTCATAAACGGACCTGGCTGGAAAGAAGCGGTTGAAGCTAGGTTTAGTATCCTTCCGCTCTTTCTGTAAGCCATATCTTTGCCGTAAAGTTTGGCAAGATACGTCAATGAAGTAACATTTAGATCAATCATCTTTCGTTCTTTTTCCCAGTCAGTTTTTACAAAAAGGCCATGATCCCCAAACCCTGCATTGTTAACAAGATATTCCACTCTTAACTCTTGATTGCTGGTCTCTTCGTATATTTCCTGAACATTTTCAGGCTTGCTTAGATCCGAAGGAATAATTTTAACATCAATATTATATACTGAGGAGAGTTCGTTAGCCAGTTCTTTTAGTTTTTCTTCACTTCGGGCTACCAGTAACAGATTGATCTTGTCGCGGGCAAAAAGTTTAGTTAATTCATACCCTATGCCACTGGAGGCACCTGTTATTAAAGCATATTCTTTTTCCATAATGAAATTGCATGAATATTTATCCAGAAGACAAGCAAGAATATAAAATGTTCACTTGTAATTGGGGCACAAACCTCCAGACACTTATGACCAACAATGATATTCAGAGACTCAGGGCGGAGCTGTTACATCTTTTTTTCACTCAAGAAGGCCATGTTGGAAAAACAGGTAAAAGTCTAATCTGTTATTTCAATTTTCTGCCAGGTATAACCTCTCCCTCAGGAAGTACATATTTATCACCCTTATCCAGGAAATAGAATTGTTCCTGGTTGTCATTAAGTTGTATAACTGTATCCTTCTCTTCTGACCAGCGGGTTCCATCATAAACAGCCACATAACTTTCTCCAATCACTTCCATTGTATCGTTTTCCAAAATGACCCCTGTATTTTCATCGAGTCCGAGACCCAATAACTCAGGTTGAGCTTTCAGCACTTCAAACATATCAAATTGCCGGTTTCTGGCCAAAAGATGCTGATCTATTGCCACATTTCTAATAAATCCAAAGCCCTCTTCATGGCTCCCCATCATGATGGTGTTGGTCGCAGTATCACCTCTTACCAGATAAGAACCCTGTATAGTTGCACCTGCTGAGGTTCCTGCGACGGTTCCACCTCTGTGAAGCAGGGCAAACAATTCGAGTTCTGTAAGGGTATTCTTATAGGCATCAACCAGGCGCCACTGTCTTCCACCCATTATCCATACCCCGCTGGCCTGTCTGAGAGGTTTGACAAATTCCTCCGAATTAGCTTCTTCCTTACTTCTGGTATGCAATATGGTCACATCTCGAAAACCAAAATCTTCAAAGCGCTTTTTCTGTCTTTCTAAGAAATCATAATGGTGTATTGCTTCCTCCCTTCTCGCAGTAGGAATAACAACCACGGGCTCATCCCATCCACCCATTAAATCCTTGAAAATGAGAAAGAACAGACTATCACTGGCATTTCCTCCCATAAGGAGCAATTTCCCGTGGTTAGGACCAGTGGTGGATTTTTCCTGGGAGATCAAGCAAACAGAAAAAAGAGAAAAAAGAATGAGAATAGCAAAATGTTTCATAGTATTGAATTTTAAAAGGCTTTATGATTTCTTATTTGGTTACTCAGACACTTTTTATGAATATTGTTTAATCCAAAACAAAAAAAAATTCACAAGCTATTCACAGGGAGTTTTTTGAACAAGGTATCCACCTTATTCTTTTCGTTATGATAATTGAAGGTTTTGGATGGCTGGACTATATTGTGTGATCTGAAAACGGGTGGTTGGGTTTTGTTGGATATTTTTTGATAAGGCAGTTTATCGAGTTTTACCTTATCCGTATGATAGGATTTTTTCTGAAGTTTCTTCTTGATTTTTGAATAACTGAGTGCCGGTTTATCATTTTTATAATTGTGACTTTGTACTTTCACACAAGTGCTTCCTGCAGTGCAGGAAAAATAGCACAGGGATGAAAGTACAAAGACACCCATTATGAGTCTCTTGTGAATCAACACAATACTTTATTAGTTGTTAATCAGATTTTTCGCCAACAGGTTTAAAAAATGCCCAAACATAGAGTGTAAAGATCAGGGTCATGATAACCTGGGCAAGAATCGGAATACCCACAAGTCCTGTAGCCATTAAAGCAGAGCTTATCAATCCAAATTTAACCAGGTAATAAAATCCCTTACTCAGAACAATACTTGCTAGTACCGCTAATGAAGCAGATTTGTATCGCTTCCAGATGAAGTAAAACAAGAAAACATTCAGTGTTAATTCAGCTGTTATCAATAACATTTTCGGCAACATAGGATGTGTGGATACCAAAAATGAAAAAAGCGGCAGCGTTAAGGCAATGATGTAAGCATTTCGTTTGGTTGTATACAAAATGGCAAAAATCAGCGCCAAACGCATGGGTTCAATAAAATACACCGGAACCTTCAATAAATGAGAAATTGTTGGAACCAGGTAAATAAAAGACAATGCAAGCAAATCAAAAACAATTGCCCGCAAAGTAACTTTCGATTTCAGGTTAATGGATAATGTATTATTCATAATTGTTCAGGTTTAATTCAACTAAATAGATTAATTAGACTCTTTTCAAATTTATAAATTTATTTTTATTGAGATAGCATAATTTATATATTTATGAATTTAAAGAAATTGAAATAGGTTAATTTAAACTCAGTCAAAAATACTACCTATGAAAAGAAGAGAATTTCTCAAGAAAAGTATTGGAGCAGGAATATTTACAGGTTCTCTGCTAACCCTGGGCAGTTATGGAAAAATTTTTGCCAACACTACCAATAATCCAGCTCTTGCTTATGATTTGGTAGCTATCCATGATGGTGAACCGGAAAAAATGTTTGACAAGGCCATGGAGGCTATGGGCGGCATGAAAAAATTTGTCAAACCCGGAAATAAAGTGGTAGTAAAACCAAATATTGGATGGGATGTGATTCCGGAAAAAGCAGCCAACACAAACCCCAAGCTGGTTAAAAGAATCGTAGAGCACTGTTTCAATGCAGGAGCAAGTAAGGTTTATGTATTTGACCATACATGTGATGAATGGAGAAAATGTTATGCTAGCAGCGGCATTGAGAAAGCCGCAAAAGAAGCGGGTGCCACTGTAGCACAAGGAAATACAGAAGGATATTATCAGTCTGTGGATATACCCCAGGGCAAAAAACTTACTAAAGCCAAGGAACACGAACTGATACTGGAATCCGATGTATTCATCAATGTGCCTATATTGAAAGACCATGGTTCTGCCCGTTTAACAATTGCTATGAAAAATTTAATGGGCATTGTGTGGGACAGGAAATACTGGCACAGAAACGATCTTCATCAATGTATAGCTGATTTTGTTTCCTACAGGAAACCTGATCTAAACATAATTGATGCCTACCGGGTAATGCTGCGCAATGGCCCCAGAGGCGTATCCAAAGCCGATGTAGCTACCATGAAATACCAGATTATCTCTAACGATATTGTTGCAGCGGATACTGCTGCTGCAAAAATTTTCGGTTCTGACCCGGAAAAAATACGACACATTGATATTGCCGGACAAGCTGGTTTTGGTCAAATGGATCTTAAAAAATTAAAGATTGGCAGACTTAAAATCTAACGTATGAAAAACAAAACGCTTAAAAGGACAAGAGTAATTGTATCCCTTTTCTTCCTTATAATGCTGGGTCTGTTTTTTCTGGATTTTGCCGGCATATTTTCACCTGAATTTATCAGGGGAATAATATTCTTTCAATTTATTCCCTCTGTATTAAAATTCTTCAACATTTTCGCATGGATTGCTACAGGATTCATAGTAATTCTTATCTTAACCCTGCTTTACGGAAGAGTGTACTGCTCTACCTTCTGTCCCCTGGGAATTATGCAGGATGTAATTAGTTTTTTGAAAAGAAAATTCAAAAAGAAAAGCAGATACAAATATCTAAAAGCTTACCATTGGCTCAGATATTCAATCCTGGGGCTATCCATAGCCTTCCTGTTTGGGGGAAGCATCTTATTAATAGCTCTTTTCGATCCTTATAGCTTATTTGGGAGAATTATTTCTGACTTGTTAAGACCAATACTCTCTGAGGGAAATAACCTGCTAGTTTCTTTGCTAAACAATTTCGACATATACGAGCTTTATAAAATTGATAAGCCGCCTGTACATACAAAAGTCATTCTAATTCCTGTGGTTTTCCTTATTCTTGTGGTTTGGATGTCCTTTACCAATGGGCGGTTATACTGTAATACGATATGTCCGGTGGGCACCTTTCTTGGTTTCCTGTCCCGCTTTTCCCTGTTTCAAATCAAACTCAATCCTACTACCTGCACAAAATGCGGATTATGTGAAAAGAAATGCAAGGGGGGGTGTATTGAAACAACAACACAAAAAGTAGACTTTGAAAGATGCGTGGGGTGTTTCAACTGCCTGGAAGTTTGCCCATTCTCAAGTGCAGAATATGCATTAAATCCAATTTATACAAATAAAAAGAAAGAAGTTAGTCAAATCAGCTCCTCAGAAAATCAATCTGCTGATACGAGCAAAAGGAAGTTTCTGGGAGGTCTGCTTCTCTTTTTCTTTGGTGTATCAAGGTTGTCAAGGGCTCAGGAACTGGTTTCCTATAATGCCACAACGCCTGTAAAAAGAAACAACCCAGTTTCTCCACCCGGAGCCCAATCTACCGAACGTTTTAATGAAGCTTGCACAGCATGCCACCTGTGTGTGAATGTATGCCCTTCGGAAGTATTACAGCCGGCCGTTCTGCAGTATGGATTAAGAGGACTGATGCAGCCCCGGCTGGACAACCACGTAGGATTCTGCAACTATGAGTGTATACTTTGCAGCGAAGTATGCCCTACCGGAGCTATCCTCCCCATATCAGTGGAAGATAAAAAGCTTACACAGCTTGGTAAAGCACAATTTGTTAAAGAAAATTGTATTGTAGAAACAGAGGGCACTGATTGCGGTTCCTGTGCAGAACATTGCCCAACAAAGGCTGTCCGTATGGTTGATTATAAAAACAATACCAGAATTCCTGAAGTTGATGAAGACATCTGTGTAGGTTGCGGGGCTTGTGAATACGCCTGCCCGACGCTCCCTTACAAAGCAATTTATGTGGAAGGAAATCCCGTCCATCTGAGAGCCAAAAAACCTAAAGAGGAACAGGTAGAGAAGGTGGAACATGAGGACGACTTCCCATTTTAACCCAAAATACAATTAGGTTCCGTTCATTAAACTAAACTCCCCGGCGTCTTAACCGGGGATTTTCAAAGGAATATTTATGCTATCAATGCTGGAAGTGTCAATTAAATCAACAAATCTCAGGACCTCGGGATGGTAAAATAAAAATCAGAGCCTTCATGAACCCGGGAGTCTGCCCAAATCTTGCCTCCCAGCTTTTCGACAAGGATTTTATTTAAACTGAGTCCCAGTCCGGCCCCACGGTATAACCTCTGTCGATTATCCTCTAATTTTGTAAACCTCTGAAATATAGATTCCAGCTTATCTCTTGGAATGCCTATCCCGGAATCCTTAACATAGAAAAGAACTTCATTTGAATTTTCAGGCAATCTGTATCCAATCTTAATATACCCCTTTTCAGTAAATTTAACAGCGTTTTCAAGTAGGTTTCTAAATATTTGTTTTAGCCTGTAGTCATCTGTTTTGATGGTTAAAATATCTTCAGGAAGGTTAAGACTAAATTCCAGATTTTTAGAGATTATGTTTTCATCGAATGATTCATAGATGGAATTCATCACCTCATTTACTTCAATATCCTTCTTATTTATCTCAATTTGGTTGGAATCGACTTTAGCCAGATCTATAATGTTGTCAATTAAGTTCAGAAGTGAATAGCTGCTGTAGGTAATTTGATTCATCAGATCCTTTCTTACAGATTCATCCATATCAGGATCATTAAGCATATTCGTAAAACCAATAATAGCATTCATCGGGGTCCTTATTTCATGGGACATATTGGCCAGGAAGGCACTTTTTAACCTGTCCGATTGTTCCGCTTTTTCTTTAGCTTCTTTCAAATCTTCGGTTCTTTGTTCAACAAGATTTTCAAGTTGATGCCTGTGCTTTTCAAGTTCAGCATTTTGTTCTTCAATGTATTCTTTCTGCTTCTTAATCTCTTCTTCAGCTTCTTTTAATTTATTGATATCACTGTCAATAGCTATAAGCTTGTATATTTCCCCTTCATTGTCCAGGATTGGAGTAAGCGTTGTTTGTGTCCAGATGCTTCTTCCGTCTTTAGTAGTGTTATATGTCTCATAGATTACACTCTCCTTATTTTCAACACAATATTGAAATTTTGATGAAATATCGCTTTTTTCACTTAGTTTAAATATATCTGTTCCGGTTTTTTTCAGATCATCCAGAGTATAACCAAACAACCGGGTAAAACCTTCGTTAATCCACTCTATACTACCCTTTGGATCAACAATAAGAATTGCATTATCTGTTTCTCTTGCAACAATTGATAATTTTTCCAGTTCCTGGTTTGTTTTGGTAAGTTGTTCAGATTGTGATAAGATTTCTTCTTTCTTAGTTTCAATCTCTTTTGTTCGTTTCTGAACCAATTCTTCTAATCGTATGTTAGCTGCTCTCAATCGGAGTGTGTATATTTTCAATATCAGATAAATAAGCAGAAAACCAATTATAAAATATCCGATATAAGCCCAGATTGTCAAATACCACGGGGGCAAAATTTTAAACTTGTAAACATCTTCCTCTGTTATTTCATTATAAATATTTCGCCCTTTGACATGGAAAACATAAGAGCCTTTACTAAGATTAGTATACTGCTTCGTATTGATTTTTCGCCATTCTGACCAACCTTCATCAAAACCTTCCAGGTAACAGGAATATTCATTGTTATCAGCGTCTATATAGCTGTTAGAAGTAAAGTGAAATGTTATGGAGTTGTTTCGATATGAAATTTCCGGAATAAACCGGATATTCTGACTGGTTGTAATGTGTTTAACACTGTCATCTGTTACAAAATAATTGCCGTTAAAAATCAGGGAATCCTCATTCAAAACTACCTTCCGTATTTGTGCATGAGATCTGCCGCTAAAGCTTTCTTTCTTATCCGGGTTATACTTGTACAATCCAGTTGAACCACCTATCCAAACACATCCTTCCTCATCAAGATACAATTCCAGCACCATCATCTCCGGAATTCTTCTAAAAGGTTTGTTAATCCGGAGAAATTCACCACTCTCCTGCTTTCTTGCCATTGCTATTGCATTCTTCTCGTTGTTTAAACCGGAAAAAATATAATCACCGTTTTTGTTTTCATGAAAAGCGTATATACCCCTTGTTTCCTCATTGATGTTTTCTCCAAAAGTTGTATCGACTTCAAAAACGTCAGACCCTTCATTATACCTGTAGATTCCTTTGTTCGAAAAGAATACTGGTTTGTTCCGGAAAGGATAAACCAACACATTTTTTAATGTCTTAAAGCCCTGCTCCTTCTTATACCATTTTAATGAATTTACTGCTTTTTCATTGGGTGTTAAACTAACTTTAATAGCTCCGTTACGGAAAGTAGTAAGCCAAAATACTCCGGGTGAAATTTCATAAATAGAACGAATTTCTGCATCTAACCCTTTGATGGGCTTGCATTTACTCCATGTTCCGGACTCATATTCCAGAACCATCAACCCATTTTCCAAACCCAGAACAATCTTATCTTCATCAAATTTTGACTGAATTATGGAGTATATATTGTCATCCCAGCAAATTTTACTCAATTTTTTGTTTTTTATCTCAAACAGGCCTGTATGGGCTGTAAACAACAGTTTATCAATGTTTTTATCCGGAACCTTAAAATGAAGAAAAGCCCAGCATTGTGTTTCAGCGCCTTTAATACGATAAGCCCGGCTGCCCTCAAGGTAAAAAATGCCCTGGTGGGTGGCAACATAATAGGTTCCTTTAAATTTTATAACATCCTCTACTGTTCCGTTAAGTCCATTCTGATCATTCCAGAAAGTCACCGGTGTACCGATCTCTGCCATAGAAATGCCGTTACTCATGGCAAGCCAAAAATTTTTCTGTTTGTCTGTTGTCATAGCATATACACTTCCCTGCTGCAGTCCTTTGAGCTTATTAACCTTCTGAATCTCTTTTCCTTCTTCATCAATAACCACAAATCCTCCATCAAGCTGAGTTCCAATCGCGTATTCATTGCCATTAATCCTGTTCAGACTATAACCCAGGTTCTTTTCTATATATTCATCTAACTCTGTATTAAAGGGCTGTATGGGATGTTCCCGGCTTTCCGGATTAAACAGATACAAACCATCTGCAAAAAGAAGAAGTTTTCTGTTTCCCGGATATGAAGCTGCATCGTAGAGTCTTTTATCCAGCGGATATCTCGGATAGTCTAATCTCGCAATAGAATCTCCGATAATTTCATGCAGATCGTGACCTTTATCCTGAATAAAATAGCGATCCTTAAAAGTAAATCCTCCATTAAAGATATTATCAGGCTTAAAAACCACAACAGAATTATCCCGGTATTTAAAAAGGTACTCGTTTGCCCTGAAAAAAACAGATTTACCTATTATATGAATATCCCAAACATCAGTAAAATTGTGATATTGAGAATCGACCAGAGGCAACAACGAAGTATACTTTAGATTACCTATTGAATCCGGAGTAAAAAGGCCAAAATCTCCGACTCCTGCGGCAAAAATTCTTCCTAATGAATCAATTTCAACGGAACGCGCTGTAACCTGGTTGGGAAGTTCATAAATTCTCCAATCTATACCATCGTATTCAAGAAGGCCGTCGCCATTGGCAATATAGATGATTCCCCGCCCATCTACTTCAATATCCCAGTTTTGCACATGTGCGTTATATTCCTGTGGCTTAAAATTTCTTATAAATGGATTCCCGGTTATTTCCTGTGAAATAGATACAATTGGGCTGAGAACTAAAAGGGTAAAAACAATTAGATGTCTCATATTGGTTTATATATAGCTTTTGGGTTTAGTAACATAATCCTGCTATTCATCCAGGTACTTGCTCAAAACAGAAAATAGCCGGTTCCGCCGCACGGGTTTCGAAATATAATCATCACATCCGGCATTCAGACTCATTTCTTTATCGTTTGCCATAGCGTAGGCAGTTAAAGCAATAATGCTGATATCCTTACTAAAGGCTTTAATTTTCTTTGTGGCTTCAAGTCCGTTTAATTCAGGCATCTTGATATCCATAAGAATCAAATCAATTTCAGGGTGCTCTCTGGCCTCCTCTACAGCTTCATTCCCGTTTTTCGCTCTGATAATATTCACTTTAGTACGTCGTAAAGCAATTTCAAGGTACTTAAAGTTACTGTCTTCATCCTCAGCAATAAGTAATGTCTTATCTTTCCAGTCTTTATTTAATTGTTCTTCCATATCAGTGATTTATGAATGAATTTTATTTTTTTTCTGCAGGTAATGTAAAATAGAAAACTGACCCTTCATGGGGCGTAGATTTCACATCAATTTTACCCCCCATCATTTCCACCAGGCTTTTACTGATAGTAAGTCCCAGTCCGGCTCCCCTGTATAATTTTTCTATATTATCCTCCACTTTATTAAACCTCTGAAAGATGATTTCAAGTTGTTTTTTGTTTATTCCAATTCCTGAATCGCTAATAAAAAAGCGAATATTCTTTTCTCCTTTACTGTTTACCAATTCGTACCCAAACTCAACAAATCCCTCATCTGTGAACTTTATAGCATTATCAACCAGATTGTTCAGGACCTGTTTTACCCGGAAAGGATCTGCCTCTACCTTATACCCTGATAGTTTTTCATCTTTTGTCCTCATCAGGCTAATATTTTTATAAAGAACATTTTCGGAAAATGAATCATATAACTCGTCGATGATTTCATCTACCGGGCAGTCTACCATTTTTATTTCTAATTGACCGGAATCGATTTTTGCCAGGTCTATAATGTTATCAATCAGATTGAGCAAACTATTGCTGTGAATGTTTATCTGGTTTACCAGTTCTCGCTTTAAATCCTTATCAATAGTTTTGTCATTTAACAAATTGGAAAAACCTACGATCGCATTCATGGGGGTCCTTATTTCATGAGACATGTTTGCAAGAAAAGCACTCTTGAGCCTGTTGGCTTCTTCAGCTTGTTCTTTTGCTACCTGCAGATCATTGGTTCGTTGCTTAACTATATTTTCCAGTTGATTCCTGTGGTTCTCCAGTTCTTTGTTTTGTTCTTCAATGTATTCTTTTTGCTGCTGGGTATAGTCCCTTTGTGCTTCAATCTCAGATTTTTGCTTTTTAATCTCTTCTTCGGCTTCTTTTATCTTACTTATATCACTGTCTATGGCAATAATTTTTTCTATCTTCCCATTACTATCGAGTATGGGAGTTAGTGTGGTCTGGACCCAAATTTCCCCGCCATCTTTCTTTTGATTTCTGGTTTCAACCAATTTGGTTTTTTTCTCTTCAACACACTGCTTCAAGGGTTTCTGTAGTTCTTTATAAAAATGAGCCACAGACATATCTCCTGAAATAAACTCCTGGAGATCATAACCATACAATCGTTCGAAACCTTCATTCACCCACTCCACTTTTCCTTCCGGGTTCATTATTATTACTGCATTGTCAGTTTCCCTTGCAACAATTGAAAGTTTCTCCAACTCTTTATTGGTTCGGGCAAGCTGATCGGACTGGGCTATTATTTCTTCTTTCTGCTGCTCAATTTCCCTGGTTCTCTCCTCCACCATTTTTTCCAGCTTAGTATTTGTTCGTTTCAGTCTTAGCATATTCCACCTTACAATAAACCAGATCAATAGAATCAAAACTATAATATAGAGAAAAATGGCAAGAGTAGATTGATACCATGGAGTTTCTATATAAAACTTATATTCTGCTGTCTCGCTAAGCTTACCATAAATATTTTTTGCCCTGACTTTAAACACATATTCTCCTCCTGGAATATTTGTATATTCTTTATAAGGCCGGTTATTCCAGGGAGACCATCTTTCATCGTAACCTTCAAGAAAATACTGATATTCGGTTAATTTTGAATTACTATAACTGGAAGCGGATACCGTAAAAACAATATCCTCATGTTTATAGTCCAGATTAGGAATAAAACTTTCGGGTTGTTTTAAACCCACATATTGAGAGGAGGATCCGGAGGCCGGATAAGCTCCGTAGAAAATTACAGAATCCATCAAAATATTTACATTCCTGACAAGGGCCTTATAAGAAACTGAATCACTGACAAATTGTTTAGAACGGTCGAATTTGTAGAGGCCCTCTGTACCACCAATCCAGGTTACATTATCCTGGGAAGGAAAAACAAGATAAATATCCATTCTGGGAAGACGAAGCAAAGGCTTTTCAATCCATTCATATTTGCCTTCACCTAATGGTTTCAAATAACCAAATGGTTGTTTGTAGGTACTCTCAGGGGAAATCCAAATATTGCCAGCTGAATCTTCGACAAATCGATATGCATACTTTAATTTATCCGGAAAATACTGGCTGAATGTGGTATCCGGGATGAAAGCATCTTTCTCAGGAACATATTTGTACATACGATCTTTTGCTCCAGCCAGAACTTTGCCGTCCATGTAATAGGCTTTCACATTGGAAATTTCATCAAACCCCCTGGTTTTGTCGTATTGCGTAATCTTCCGGATTTCCGGTAAAGTGCTTTGAGAAAACTCAATCTTTACCACCCCGTTCAATTCCGAAGAAAGCCAGAAATTACCTTTATCATCTTCTACGATACTTCTAAAGGTATATTTGTGATCCAGAATTTGTTCTTTGTTTGTCCAGCTACCGTTTGAGTACTCCATTGTGTACAATCCGTCACTGGTAGCAAGAAAAATAAAACCCGGCCATCTCTCTGACTGATAAATATCAAAGCAAGTTGTAAAATGTTCTACTAAATAAAGTTTTTTATTCCTTATCCGGAAAAGCTCAGATGAAGTCCCCAGTAACAATTGGTCCTGACCTGAAGGGGTTTTCACAATTTCGAGGTCCCAGCACTGGGCTGATGTTCCTTCTAGCTTTTCAAAGTATCCGTCCTGTTTACAAAAAACTCCTGTAAATGTGCCGACGAACATCTCATTCTCATAAAATATGACAGATTCAACAGATCCATGTAACCCATTTCTTTCATTAAAAAAGGTTATCGGGTTATTTACTTCCACTTTTGCCAGGCCTCTGCTTAAGGCCAGCCACAAGTTATCCTCCCTGTCCTTGTAACAGTAATAGACGGTATTGTCTGTTAATCCGGTTTCGTTGTTTATTTTATGCAGAATATCTCCCTGCGAATTAATAATAATTGCTCCACCGACTGTAGTACCCAGTGCATAACGGTTATTATTCAATAGGCAACCACTGTAAATATTATTTTCTTTAATATATTCATGCGCTCTGGAATGAAAAGTCTTAAACGGCTGGGTTTTGTTCTCCGGATTATAAATAGTCAACCCCTTTTTTCTTGAACCAATAAGAAACTGATTCTCCTTATAGGGTAAAATTATATAAATACGGTCGTCTTCAAAGAAATCTCCCTGGTTAACCAGTTTTAATTCATCCTGTTCAGTAATTTTCATCAGGCCAACATCTCTTTCAAAAACAAAAATTTCTCCCCTTGCTTCATATGCCAGAAAAAATTGTTCCTTTTCAGGTAGCCAATTATATATTTTCCCATCGCCAGAGAACCTGAAAATAACATGGTCGGTATAGAAATAAATGCCTTTTTCATTGGTCAGGATAGTCCAGATATCTTTCACATTGAAATTATATTCTTTAATGCTGTCCCTCAAACTCATAAATTGAAGTTTTCCAAGACTGTCAGGAGAGAGATAGCCAAATTCTTCTATAGCTCCGACATAAATGTTGCCATACCTATCTTTAGCAAGAGAACGAATGGTAGAATGATTGGGTGACTCAACCTGATTCCAGTTTTCTCCGTCAAATTCAAAGACACTGCCGTTCGTATTACCAAAATACATAATTCCCCTGCTGTCCTGAACAATAGACCAGTTTTGGGAGGAACCTTCATAAATTTTCGGTGGATAATTGTTAATAAATAGTGATCCTCCTTCCTTAACCTCTTGAGAAAAAGAAAAATAATGAAGGGAAAACAAAAAGAAAAGGATTGGCGGTGAAACTCTCATCTTTCTCTATTTTCAGGCAATATAAAAAATTATTAAGCGAAACACAAAGATATTTTATGAAGTAAAATATAGAATTGATAAATGAAAATTTACCTTCACAGAAGTTATTCCCTGGAAATCTTGCGGTTTCGATTATAAATCAGAAAAATGGTGAATGCTATAATGATACAGCCTGCCACAAACAAAATCCAGTTAAACTGTTGAGGAATATATTGAGTTGACAATATTTCCATTTCATCGTAGAATGAACGAATACCTTCAACTTGCAAATGCTGGAAAAGGAAACGGGTATAATCCCATATAAATGATAAAAATACCACAAAAGCTCCTGCTATTAAATAAACCCATTCCCTGGGATGAATAAAAAACTGTACGAATTGTTTATCGGAATAATATAAAATAATAAAGGCCAGGACTAGCATTAATATTGAAATGATAAGGGGAGAAACAACCGGCCCTGCCCATGTAACAGGAATAAGAAAAAGAATGTCCCAGGTGAATAAACTTTGAGGCCAACCAAGCAGCAACTTCAAGAATACATAGTAAAAAATATCCCAAATGGCGAAAATAAAAAGAAAGCCGGCAAAACGCCTGAGAATAGATTTAAAGGCCAACCCTGCAACACTGACGATCATTATCAGGGAAGCGGCTTCCCTGATAAATTCCGTTAAAGCCACATGACTGCTAATTGGATTCAGGGGAAAAGAAAATCCTTCCGGGTAATATAGTGCACGCAGGTATACCACCACAGAACTTTCGAAAAAGCCCATCGAAATAGAAAAAATAAACACCCACAGTAAAGTATTTCGTGTGGTTTTCTCCATAATATATTTCATTTTTCAACGATATTTCAATATAATATATTCAACAGATCCTTCAGAAATGTTGAATGAGTATACTAGTAACGAATAAATCACAAATCTTTATATACAGACTAAGCTTTAATAGTTTTAGATATATTAATTTTGCGGGGCATAATAAAACAAAATCATTGTGTTATATCCAGTAAATTTTGAAGAAAAAATAGGATTCGACAAAGTCAGGGAAAAAATTGCAGGCAAATGTCTGGGAGAACTAGGACAAGAAAAAGTGAACCAGATCAAGGTCTCCTATTCACCCAGTTTTATCTCCATGCTTATTGACCAGGTGGAAGAATTCAGGCAAATTCTGGAACTCGAAGAAGATTTTCCTTTAGAACACTCCATAAATGTTCGCGAAGGGCTTGAAAAGATAAGAATAGAGGGAACACACCCGGAAGTAGAGGATGTATATAATCTTAGACTTAATCAGCTTACAATCAGGAAAATTGTCAAATATTTCAAAACCAAAAAAGAAGACAATAAATACCTGAAACTCTATCATCTGACGAAAAACCTCAATATTTATCCTTTCATCACAGAAAGAATAGATCGGATTTTAACTACTAAAGGAGAAATTAAGAACAATGCCTCCAAAGAATTAAAATCAATCAGGGAATCCATTACAAATAAGGAAAATCAGATATCCGGCAAGATTCATAAAGTGCTCGATAATGCCAAACAAAAAGGAATTGTTGAAGATGAAGCCTCTGTCTCCATTCGATATGGCAGAACTGTGATACCCGTTGACGTAAAAAACAAACGAAAAATCAGCGGATTAATACAGGATGAATCGGCTACCGGCAAAACGGTATATATCGAACCTACCGAAGTAGTAGAGCTGAACAATGACATCAGAGAGTTAAAATACGCAGAGAAAAGAGAAATAATCAAAATATTAACGGATTTTGCCAGCGATATACGACCCTACATCGATGATCTGCTAAAAACAAATGATTTTCTCGGAACCATCGACTTTATCAGAGCTAAAGCTCTCTATGCCATTGAAATCCATGCGACCAAACCTGCTTTATTTAAAGAACCCCATATTCGCTGGCTGGATGCTTTTCACCCGGTACTCTACCTTAACTTAAAAGAGGAAAACCGGAAGGTGGTGCCCCTGAACATTACACTTGACAAAAAGACACGCATCATCGTAATTTCAGGACCCAATGCGGGAGGGAAGTCAGTTTGTCTAAAAACCATCGGAATGGTGCAGTATATGTTTCAGTGTGGATTATTGCCCCCGGTAAAGCATGGTTCTGAAATGGGAATTTTTAATAAGTTATTTATCAATATCGGCGATGACCAGTCAATCGAGAATGATCTGAGCACCTACAGCTCCCATTTGTTGAATATGAAAAACTTCCTGAAGTACGCCGACAACAAATCCCTCATACTAATCGATGAATTCGGAGCAGGAACTGAGCCACAACTGGGAGGCTCAATTGCAGAATCTATCCTGGATTCACTGAATAACAAGGAAGTCATGGGAGCTATCACAACGCACTATGCCAATCTGAAACATTTTGCATCCGAAGCAAATGGTATAGAGAACGGGGCCATGCTTTTCGATACGAATGATATGAGGCCGCTTTACCAACTTACCATAGGTGAACCTGGTAGCTCTTTCGCCTTTGAAATAGCAAAAAAGATAGGACTCCCGCAGGAAGTCCTGCAAGAAGCTTCTAAAAAAGTAGGCAAAAAACACATAGACTATGACAAAAATCTAAAGGATATTGTCAGGGATAAGAGATACTGGGAGAAGAAACGGGAGTCAATCAAAGCAAAAGAAAAAAGGCTTGAGAAAACGCTCGGGGATTATACCCGTCAGCTCGAATCTGCCCGCAAATTGAAAAAAGAAATAAAACAGGAGGCCAGGGAAGAAGCGCAGAAGATGCTTTCCGATGTGAATAAAAGGATTGAAAATACTATAAAGAAAATCAAGGAAAGTAACGCAGAGAAGGAGAAAACAAAGCAAGCAAGAAAAGAGCTGGAAAATTACAAACAAGAACTCAGTAAAAATCAAAGGGATAAGATTGATAACAAAATCGATAATATAAAACTGGAGCAGCAAAAAATTAATAAGGAACACTTAAAAGAAAGCAAGGGAAAAACAACTCAAAAAGAACACAAAGGGTTTGGAAAAGGAGATAAAGTCAAAATAAAAGGCAGAGATTCAGTGGGTGAAGTGATGGATGTAAATGATAAAACAATTCTTGTGGCTTTTGGAAATATGTATACAACTATTGATAAAAAAGAGCTGGTAAAAATCAGTGAAGAAGAATATAAAAAAGAAACAAAAACCCTATCGGATACATCTTATAGTAAAAATTTCAATCTTGGCAAAAGAAAAATGGAATTCCACCCCGAACTGGACATCAGAGGGAAGAGAGCTGACGAAGCTTTACAAATGGTAAAAGATTTTATTGATGAAGCGATTGTGGTAAATGCCTCAAATCTGCGGATCCTTCACGGAAAAGGGAGTGGAATCCTGCGGCAACTGGTGAGAGATTACTTAAATACAATGGATGTAGTTGAAAACTACAGGGATGAACATGTGGAATATGGCGGTGCAGGAATTACAGTAGTTGATTTGAATACTTAAAATTTATTATATTTGACAGCAAAACTGATCAGCTTTGGTCTTACTATATACTCATAAAATTACGCCAAGAGTCAATTATACTTTTGATTTTATCTTTTCCCATGTTCTGAATATTCCCTATGAGATCACCCAGAACATTGAAGAATTTAAGAATTCCCCGGCCGCCAAAATCAATTATTCCCATGAGGAATTAAAAGAAGGAATCTTCATAAAACCGAACGACCTGTTATTTGAAAACAACATTGAAGAAAAGCAAATATTCATCACACAATGGGACAATGTTAAAATATTCTTTCAGACCAACGATGATTCGGCACTTCCCTTTGATATGTTTGCTGCTATATTTTACCTCATCTCCCGTTACGAAGAATACCTGCCTTTTACTGCAGATATACACGGAAGGTTTGAAGCCAAGGAAAGCCTGGCCTGGCAGAATAATTTTCTGCAGAATCCCATTATAGACCAATGGATCTATGCTTTTGCTGACATCCTTAAAGAAAAGTATCCCGATCTCCAGTTTCCCGGCAGGAAATTCAAATTTATCTCCACCATTGATATAGATAATGCTTATGCTTTTCTTTTCAAGGGTATAAGCAAAACCCTTGGTGCTACTTTGCGTTCTTTCATCAACCTGGACCTGGAAGATAACATAAGGAGATACAGGACACTAGCCGGCAAACGAGACCCGTACGATACTTATGATATTTTTGCGGACATTCACCAAAAATATGGAATAGAACCCATTTGGTTTTTTCTGGTAGGAAACAGTGGAAAATTCGACAATAACATTTCAGTGGAAAAAGCTGCGTACCAGAAACTGATTAAAGATTTGGCTCAAAAGTACGATATAGGTCTGCACCCTTCGTATAAAACCGCTAAAAAGCCTTATTTACTTGAAGAAGAAATCAATAAACTTGAGAATATTGTTGGAAAAAAAATTACCAAAAGCCGTCAGCATTATCTTAAACTACACTTTAACCAAACCTATCATAACCTGATTAAAGCAGGTATAAAAGAAGACTATACAATGGGGTATGCCACCGACATTGGTTTCAGGGCAGGAACGTGCACACCATTTTACTACTATGATTTGGAAGAAGAGACCCCAACCGGCCTAAAAGTATATCCTTTCCAAATTATGGACATTACGCTCAACAAATACCGCGGACAAAATATCACAGAAGCCATATCTTCTGTCGAAAGCCTCATAGAAAAAATCAAAAAAGTGGATGGAACTTTCATAAGCATCTGGCATAATGAAGCACTTAGCGACCATGGGCACTGGAAAGGTTGGGAACAAGTTTACAGGGAGATGCTAAGATTTGTATTTGAAAAATAAGTTTTAAGACAATTCCTTAATTATGAATTCTACTGCTCTCAGAATGTTGTCGAAGATATAATCGGGTTCCACATTAAAGGTTTCAATATTCTTTCCTGTCCTCACTCCTATGGTAGTGCATCCAGCCTCTTTGCCCGCCATAATATCCCTTTCAGCATCTCCTATAAAAATGGAATTCTCTAAATCAAGATTCAACTCCTCAGCAGCCTGCAACAGCATACCTGGTTTAGGCTTCCGGCAGTCGCATTCCCGGATAAAAGCCGGATTTCCTTTGGATTTATCATAATCCGGATGATGGGGGCAAAAATAAATACCGTCAAGGTAAGCACCCTGAGCCTTTAAATCATCCATCATCTTCTGATGAATTTGATTCAGTTCATTCAAATTAATAAGATTCCTGGCCACAGCAGACTGATTGGTAATTACCACGGCAAGAAATGCAGAATCATTGATTTTGCGAATCGCCTCCGGAGCTTCTCGTATCAACTCCATCTCACCACGGCTAAGCACAAAAGTCTTTTCCACATTTACAACCCCGTCCCGGTCAAGGAATATAGCTTTTCTTTTTACCATAATTTTAACTCATTCATAATGGCTTTATGGATTACAAAACTATAATTTATTTGATGTCAACTTGTAAATAAAAAGAAGAATTTTTTTGAGAACAAAGATTATTATTTTTGCAGATAAGAAGACTAAATATTTTATATGAACATTATCATTATAGGTCCGGCATACCCATTGAGAGGAGGAATAGCTGATACTAACGAAGCCCTTTGCAGGGCAATCAATCGAAATGGTGAACAATCAAGCATCATAACTTTTTCACTGCAATACCCGGAATTTCTGTTTCCAGGTAAAACACAATATTCACACGATCCTCCACCCAACGATCTGGTTATCCATCAGTGGATTAACTCTGTCAATCCTTTTAACTGGATAAAAATTGCAAAAAAAATAAATAAGCTTAAACCTGACCTGGTCATTATTCGCTATTGGATTCCTTTTATGGCTCCAGCACTTGGAAGCATTTCCAAAATGTTGAAAAGGACAATTAAAACTATTGCTATCACGGACAATATAATACCTCATGAAAAAAGACCGGGAGACAGAATGCTCACTAAGTACTTTGTCAGCTCCTGCAATGGATTTATAACACTTTCAAACAGCGTGGAAGATGAACTTAAAAGGTTTACAAAAAAACCAATAACTTATTTTCCACATCCCATCAATGATCATTTAGGGCAAAAAGTAGATAAACAGGAAGCAAAAAAATTTCTTAAACTTGAAAATAATGATAATTATATCCTGTTTTTCGGAATTATCAGAAAATACAAAGGTCTTGATTTACTGTTAAAAGCAATGGCAAGCGGAGTATTAAACGAATTGAATCTAAAGCTGATGATTGTAGGTGAATTCTACGATGATCCAAAGCCATATTTCGAAATGATAAAAAATCTGGGGCTGGAAGAACAGATTATTGTTAAAAATGAATTTGTTCCAACAAGCGATATAAAATATTACTTTTCAGCCGCAGACCTTGTTGCTCAAACTTATCATACTGCAAGTCAAAGTGGCATATCACAAATAGCCTATAATTTTGATACACCAATGCTTGTAACCAATGTTGGAGGCTTATCTGAAATTATTCCGCATGAAAAGGTCGGATACGTGGTTGAAAAAGAACCTACTGAAATTGCAGAAGCTATTAAAAACTTCTTTGTTAAAGGGAAATCAAAAGAATTCATTGAAAATATAAAAGAAGAAAAGAAAAAATACAGTTGGGATCACTTTGTTGAAAAGATGATAAAGTTTTATAACAATCTTCGGAGATAGGAATAATTCTTGAATGATTCGGGTTAAAATAATTTCATTTTTTCTCAGTAAGCATTCCGGCCACCTTCTTATCTATGGGAAGAGTTAAGTCATCTTCAGTTAATTCATTAAGAGATTTCCAGCGAAAGGATATATTGCCGTTTTTCATTTCCGGAAAATCAAAAGGTCTGGTAGAAATCTTAAACTTTACCTGTTCTTTAAACCGTGCTGTATAATAAATGCTTAACAACTGGTATTCAGAGTAAAACATTGAAGGCTGGAAATAATCAAGTGTATAAAAATGTTCAAGCACTTCAATTTCCTGGTTAAATTCTTCCATAGCCTCCCTTTGAAGGCACTCTACAGTTCCTTCACCAAAATGAAGTCCACCTCCCGGAAATTTTGTCATCTTTGTACCCAACTGGAATTCATCGCTTAAAAGCACCTGATTTTCGCTATTAAAAATCAAGCCATACACTCTTACATTGAATCCTTTCATTTCTTTACTCATCAGTTTTCCTCCGGATATAAAAGGGTGTTAATAATGCATAAACTACAACCGATGCAATGAAATTATTTTATTTTAACCGGAATGCATCAATCTTAATATTACCCGGTCAAACATGAGAAGAAGTAAAATGGCTATTATCCCCAGGTAAACAATAGGGGATAAGGAAATATCCTGAATAATGCTGTCATATAATATTCTTATAAATTCGATATAGCTGCTGCTTTTTAGTCCCTGCAAAACCTCATTGATGGTATTCGCCTCTCCTCTTAAGAACTGCGCCAGAAAATAAATTACAGGCAGACCAACTGCCAGTAATATCTGCCATAAATTATCCCCTGCGCTTTTACCATAATTCTTTTCCTTCTCAACATCCTTCATAACATTGAAAGTAAAATCTTCGGAAGGTTTATCGAAACCTGTTTCCTGAAAAAGCTTCTTTGTCTTTTCGTCTATATGTGAATCATTTATTTTCATAGCAGCGTCCCTATTTCATTTTTCAACAGCCTGTGCAAAGCTTCGTATAGTTTCTTTCGTGAACGATAGAGCTTTATTTTTATGTTGGATACAGACATATCCATAATTTCTGCAATTTCTTCGGTGGACATCTCATCCTGGTAAAATAAAGTAACAATCATGCTATCGTCATCATCGAGAGAATCAATTGCTTTATCAAGGTAACGTTTCCGGTCCGTTTCTTCTAACTGGTCGATTTTGTTATATGTATCCTCAATGTCAATATTAGTTTCCTCATCATCCAGGGAATTGACTGTTTTTTTCTTTTTTCTCAGTTCAGTAATACATTGATTGTAAACTATTTTATAAAGCCAGGTACTGAATTTTGATTCTTGTTTAAATTTTTTAAGTGATTTGTATGCTTTAAGAAAGGCATCCTGAGCTACTTCTTCTGCCTCTTCCCTGTTTTCCATCATTCTGCGGGCAATTGTGAACACCATATTCTTATGCCTTTCAACCAGCAATGCATAAGAAGACTTGTCTCCACTTAGCACCCTTTCGATATAGCTTTCATCGGAATAGTAACTCATAAATCAGCTTTCAGACAAAATACAAAATTATATAATACAAATCATTCTGTTTTCTCATAGGACGTACAAATTCATTTCCGGTTACAACTTACGGGTGGATTTTTTTCAAAAAAAACGAAAAAAATTGTAACCGGTCTGAAAAAGGTTGCGTCCTATTCAACAAACATAAATGTCAAATTAAAAAACAAAAGTTATGGATTTAGTAGGATTATTTGTACCACTGGGACTTTTTGCCATGATATATGGTTTGGTATACTTAAATGTAAGAAAAAAAGAACGTATGGCGCTTATCGAAAGCGGGAAAGATGCCAGGATATTCAATCTGGAAAGCAATGTTGCTCCTAGTCTTAAGTTTGGACTTTTACTGATCGGGCTGGGACTAGGAGCTCTTTTAGGTAATGTGCTTGAAACAGCAACAGCAATTGAAGAGGAAACAGCTTACTTTTCAATGATTCTCTTATTCGGCGGTATCGGATTACTGGTTTATTATGCCATTGGAAAGAAAAAAGCTAAAGAATAGTTTTAGCCTTGTATTTAAAGCCCGGAAAACTATCCGGGTTTTTTTATTTCTTACTATCCGTATAGAAAAGAATCATCTTTTCAATAGCCTTTCGGCAAACAGGACAAAAGCCCATGGATACGTTGCTTTTCATCCTGCAATCCATTGCCGGACTGTAAACTCCTTCAGCAACATAACCTCCTCCCTCAAAAACTCCAATAGTGTCCCGGTATTTTTCTTTTCGGGGAGTAGGGATGGGTATATTATTTCCCAACATCTCTTTCCATTTATTCTCAAAGTCTACCAGTGTGGTTAGGTTAGGTTCCCAGGGCTCCACCTCCGTATTATAGAAATCGGAGTAAGCCACCGAAGAACTGTAGTATTCATCGCCCAAACCGGCAAATCCATGCCCCAGTTCATGAATGGCAACTTCCATGGAATATGCATGATCTGAAGTTGCGGCAGTATAATGGTTATAAAAGCCTCCGCCTCCGTATCTGTTTGTGTTGATAAGAATAATTATATGGTCGTAAGGTACAACTGACGCAAAATTCCTGATAGATTTAGTATCAGAGGTTGTAAGGTAGCGTGGAATATCGAAAGTATAATAGCCGGTATTCAGAGCAGTTCGTTTATAGATCTTCTCTCCCGGAACATCGGTACCAGATTCAGAAGAAACGGATTTAACAGCGTAGATGTTGAAGTTATTTTTATGCCTGGTAAAGGGTTTCTGATCAAAAATATAATCAATTGTTTTATTTACATCATCTATGAATGCACCCATTTCATTCCCGGTATAACCTTCGGCCAGGAAAACAAGATCAACTTTTTTATCCGCTGGGCCGGAATGTAATACTTGTTCATAATCTACTTTGGGAGGACCTTCCCGGTTGATAAAGTAACCGAAAGGATCAATCTTTTTTTCTGCCAGAGTAATAAATTTCCCCGTTTCATACATTCTTTTTTGAACAGTAATAGTAACCGTATCTTTAGGATAAGGGATTCTGATGGTTTGATAAAAACTCTTTTTTTCTTCTTTAGCAAATGCTGTGCTTTGAAATTCTTCGAAAAGAGTAGAGAAACCTCTTTTATAAATCAAGTTACCCCTTTCAGATTTGACCTGAATCCGGTAATTACCATAGTTAAAAGGAGCTAAGTAGTTGTTTCTGGGACCTGCCCAATGGTTTTCTTTTTTCAATTCACCGAAATATAAAGATTCCCTTTCATGGTTACCTGCCAGGGTAAAATCGATTCTCAAGGCATCATTTGTAAAAAAATCTTCATATTCAGTTTGCGCCCCGGCATAATTAAACATTATAAATAAGAAAAATATAAGTATGTTCTTCATCATTGTCAATTTATTGGTTAATTTTAGCCTAAAATTACAAAAATATCAGAGAGGATGCCTTACAACATTATCAACAACTTTCAATTATGGCTTGAAAAAATTGGTCTGGGGCAAGAAACAGCCGGTTTTATCAAGGTAGCAGCTATAATTATTGCTATTATTCTCTTAGCTTATATTGCAGATATAGTAACAAAAAAGGTACTGATCACCAGCATCCAAAAAATTGTCCGAAAAAGTAAAACCAAATGGGATGATATATTGATCCGCCGCAGGGTTATCCACAGAATATCTCATTTTGTACCGGCCCTGGTAATTTATTATGCCAGTAACCTTGGATTGGAGGACCTGCCTAAGCTCAGCGAAATAATTAATTCTGGTATTTATATATACCTGATTTTTATTGCTATGCTTTCGCTGGATGCTTTCCTGAGTGCACTTCACGACATCTATAGCACCCTGTCCATCTCAAATGAAAGGCCCATCAAGGGATACATTCAGGTAGTCAAAATCATCATATATGCTGTGGGAAGTATCTTAATACTATCGGAATTACTTGGTAAAAATCCCACTGCTATTTTTGCAAGTTTGGGTGCCCTGGCAGCAGTTCTGATTCTTGTATTCAGAGACACCATTCTCGGGTTGGTTTCAAGTATCCAGTTATCTGCCAACAAAATGCTGAAACCCGGTGACTGGATATCCATGCCCAGCAGAAATGCAGACGGAATAGTAATGGAGATTACCGTGAACACAGTAAAGGTGAGAAACTGGGATAAAACCATATCCACTGTCCCAACCTACGCGCTTATAAATGAATCTTTTCAGAACTGGAAGGGAATGGAGGAAAGCAAAGGAAGGAGAATTGCCAGATCCATCTACATCGATATTAAAAGCATTCGTTTTGCGACTGATGAAATGCTGGAAAAATTTAAAAAGTTTAAGCTTATCAAAGATTACATCAATCAGAAACAACAAGAAATTGATGAATTCAACAAAAATATGGGCATTACTGACGAGGACACCGTAAGCAGAAGAAGGTTGACCAATGTGGGTATTTTCAGGAAATACATAGAAGAATACCTGGCTGCTCATCCCAAACTGCATCCAAACAAACGTCCTTATATCACATTAGTAAGACATTTACAACCAACCGAACGGGGCCTGCCCATACAAATTTATGTTTTCAGCAGGGAATATTCCTGGTTTGACTATGAACAGGTGCAAGCCGATATTTTCGACCACATTTTTGCAGTGGTCCCTGAATTCAAATTACGCGTATTCCAAAATCCTTCCGGGGATGACTTCAGAGTCCTCACTGAACTTAACCAGGAAAAAAACCGGTATGATTAAAAAAAAAACGGAAAGGAATTGTTAAGTAGGTTAGCCCAACCGTTGCTTAACTACCTCGTACATCATAATGCCGGCTGCTACAGAAACATTAAGAGATTCTATTTCACCGCTCAAAGGAATTTTTGCATTAAAATTTGCAATTTGCAGAAGATCGTCCGATATACCAGTATCCTCCGAACCCATAATTATAGCTGTAGGTTTACTATAACTCACATTATAATAGGTGGTTTCACTCTTTTCAGTAGATGCTACCAGTTGAATACCGCTATTCTGGATATATTTAGCAGTTTTTTCAAGATTCTGGGTACGGCATACAGGTATTTTCAACAAAGCGCCGGCAGATGTTTTAACAGCATCCTGGTTAATGCTGGCGGAATTCCTTTCAGGAATCAATATAGCGTCCACACCTGCACATTCCGCTGTTCTTGCAATAGCGCCAAAATTTCTGATGTCGGTAATTCTGTCAAGTATCAGAATAAAAGGGTTCTTTCCCGATTCAAAAAGAGCGGGAATTATGTCTTCACTATTCTGAAAACTGATTGGGGCAATGAAAGCAATGGCTCCCTGGTGATTCTTACCGGTTATCTTGTTAAGTTTTTGTACCGGAACAAATTGGTAAGGGATCCCTACTTCCCTAATCTGATGAAATAACTTATGGAAGAGCTCTCCTTTAAGACCCTTACGGAACAAAATCTTATCGATTGATTTTCCGCTGTCTATAGCTTCCAGAATAGAATGAAAACCATATACAAATGTTTCTTTATTTTTTTGCATAATAAATTGATTCGAATTAGTCTATTTGTTTTTTTAATTCCTCCAGCTCTGTGTGGAGTGAATCCCACCTTTCCATTTCCTTCTCATATTCTTGTTTTAATTCACCATATTCTTTATAAAATAGATCATCTTCCTGATTATCAGGATCGGCCATTATCTTATTCATTTCTTCTATCTTTTTATCCATTTCTGCAATTTTCCTCTCTACTCTGTTAACTTCCTTTTCCAGTTTATTGATTTTTCTGTTGTGCTCCTTTCTGGCCTCATATGTCTGTTTTCCGGATTTGCTTTTACTATTTTGATTTTTGATGTTGCTTTTGTTTAACACCTGCAAATCATCAAGCCTCTCAATGTTTCTTTTTTTCAGGAAATCGTAAATTCCACCAAGGTGTTCTTTAACTTTCTGGTTCCTGAACTCATAAACCTTATCTACCAAACCATCCAAAAAATCTCTGTCGTGAGATACGACTATCAAAGAACCCTGGAATTCTTTCAATGCCTTCTTCAGAACCCCTTTCGAACGCATATCCAGGTGATTCGTCGGCTCGTCCAGAATAAGTAAGTTATGTGGTTTCAGAAGCAGGGTGGCAAGGGCGAGTCTGGATCTTTCCCCGCCTGACAATACCTGCACCCTTTTTTCAACATCTTCACCCTGGAAAAGGAAGGCGCCCAGAAGGTTTCTGACCTCTTTCCTGATTTCGCCTTCAGCATTGTCCTCCATAGTTCTCAAAACTGTTTTTTCTTCATCAAGCAACTCATCCTGGTTTTGAGCGTAATAACCCAAGGACACGTTGTGGCCCAGCTTCAATTCACCTTCATAGGAAACCTGACCTACGATAGTCTTTGCAAGAGTGGTTTTGCCTTCTCCGTTTCTTCCTACAAAAGCTACATGCTCTCCCCTTTCCAGTAAGAAATTTATATTTTTCAGAACAGTATTATCGCCATATGCCTTGGTTAGGTGAGTGCATTTTACTACTTCTCTTCCTGATCTTTCCCCTTCCGGAAACTTCACATGAATTGTTGAGGTATCGGCATCTTCAATAGCAATTTCATCCATTTTTTCAAGTTGCTTAATTCGCGATTGTACCAATGATGCCTTATGAGATTTATACCGGAAACGTTCAATGAATTCTTCTGTTTCTTTGATTTTTTTCTGCTGATTCTCATAAGCAGCTTTCTGATGCTCTATTCGCTTTTGTTTCTCTTTTACAAACTGAGAATACGGAAATTTATAATCATACATCTTTCCAAGAGTCAGTTCCAGGGTTCTTGTTGTAACATTATCCAGAAAAGCCCTGTCGTGAGAAATTAAAATTAATGAGCCCTGGTAGTTTTTAAGATAGTTTTCAAACCATTGGATAGCCTCAATATCAAGATGATTGGTTGGTTCATCAAGAAGGAGTATGTCTGGTTCATTAAGAAGAATCTTAGCCAGTTCAATCCGCATCCTCCAACCCCCACTAAATTCGGAGAGATGTCTCCCCAAATCACTGCTTTCAAATCCCAGTCCCAGGAGGGTCCTCTCAATCAATGCATCTATTGTATCGCCTCCCAAAAGATGAAACTGCTCTGTGGCTTCATTCAATTTATTCAGCAATTCAGCATATTCTTCCGACTGGTAATCTGTTCTTTCTGCTAATTCGTTATTTATGTCATCAATTCTTTTTTTGTAAAAAGGAATACTCTCCAGGGATTGATATACAGAATCAAACACCAGGTTCTCCTCACTTAACTGCATTTGCTGGGGGAGATAGCCAATTTTTACATCCGAGGGCAGATGGAGCTGCCCTTTTGAGGGGACAATTTCACCCAGAATTACTTTGAGTAAAGTAGTTTTACCTGCACCATTGTTCCCCACCAGACCAACTTTTTCTTTGGTCTGTATCATGAAAGAGATATCATCAAAAATGGGAACTCCACCGTATTCAACTCTTACATTTTCAAGTGAAATCATCAATTTTACTTTTTTAATGGAACAAAAATATAATTAATTCAAAAGCTTTTGAATGAAGAAGAAAAATTTATCCACTTGCAGCATTATAAAATTCATTTCGTCTGTTAATATGAAAATCCAAAAAAAAACGAACTATGAAACCATTCAGTTTATTATTGATTTTAGGGATAATCATTCCCGTCTATGCTTTCTCACAAAACTCAGTGAACGCTGAAGAAATTATTTCCCTTATCAACAAAGGGGAAGATGTAACTATAACAGACAAGGAAATCAAAGGAACACTTGCATTTATAGAGGTGAAAGACAGGGAGAACAAGAACAACGGATTGTTTTCCGATTCAGAAGAAATTGTAGCCCATATTAATGTAACTGTTACTTTTAAAAACTGTACGTTCGAAGATGATGTGGTTGCTTATTATTACGATGAGGACAAGGAAATACTTTACAAAGCCATGTTCCATGATAATGTAACTTTTGAAAATTGCACGTTTATGGGGGAATCGCTTTACAAATACTCAAAATTTGACAAAAAGTCAGATTTCAGTCAAAATGTATTCGAAGAACTGGCGCTTTTCAAATACACTAAATTCGAAGAAGAAGGTAAATTCAATGAGTGTGTTTTTAAAAAAGAAGCCAATTTCAAATATACAGAATTCTCCAAAGAAGCCACTTTTGAAGGCTGTAAATTTCAGGATGAAACCACATTTAAGTATACAGAATTCAACAAGGACGTATCTTTTAGAAATTCGGTTTACGAAGATGAAGTAACCTATAAGTATACAGAATTTGATGAAAGTGTGATTTTTGAAGGGTGTGTTTTTAACAGGGAAGCCAACTTTAAGTACACAAAATTTCCTGAGGGAGTTTCTTTCAAAAACGTGGTTTTTGACGGAGATGTAGATTTCAAATACACAAAATTTTACGATCCTCTCAACATGCAGGGAATTGATTTCAAAGACGATGTAAACTTAAAATACACGAAATACAACAATGAAGATTTTACAGAATACCTGTTAAAATCAAAGTAGATTAGGGTTAACTTGAATAAAAAAGGCGCTGGAAAACAGCGCCTTTACTTTACCTGCCAATGAGGTTAATCTCTTTCATAAAGCTCTCCTTATAAGCTTTCCCGATAGGAATTTGCTTTTGTCCTTTTGCTGCATTAATGATAATATAATTATCTTCGATTTTATTTATGTTTTTAACATTCACAATATAGGATCGATGCACCCGCTTAAAGTGTTCTGAGGGCAACTGCAACAAAATGGATTTCATTGTAAAATGGATAGTAAACTTTTCATCATACGTATTAATGACCACATAATTCTCCATGGCCTCAACCCAATATATATCTTTATATTTAAGCCGTACCAGGGCAGAGTCTTTTTTTATAAAAATTTCATCATTCTCTTGTTTTTTGGTTTCTGCCAGGTTCTGATTTTCCTGTGCCTTCGTAACTGCTTTATAAAAACGGCTATATGTTATGGGTTTGAGCAAATAATCGGTGACATCATAATCAAAAGCCTTTAGTGCATATTTCTCCTGGGAGGAAATAATAATTACCTGGGGCAGATTTTTTACAGTATTCAAAAATTCAATACCCGTCATTTCCGGCATCTCAATATCAAGAAAGATAAGATCGATGTCTTCTTCTCCCACATTCAGGGTATTTATTGCTTCTACTGCGTCGTGAAATTCGTGTTTGAGATCAAGGAAGTCTGTTCTTTTTACAAATTCCTCTACTACTTTCATTGCAAGAGGATCGTCTTCAATAATAATACAATTCATAACGATAATTTTTCAGCTAACAAAACAATTCGTAATATTAGAACTTTTTATAAAGATACGAAAATAATTGATCAATTGTTCTTATTTTTTGACAAAAATTCCTCAATCAGAAGATCAGATCGTTTAATGCTTTTCTTTAACCAATCCAGTTTTAAGGCTCTTTTTTCTTTTTGGCTTAACTGCCAATTAATTTCAGAATCATTTAGTTTGAGTCTCAACTGGTGGAGAATTATTGCTGCAGAGACTGAAATATTAAAACTCTCAGTAAAGCCGTACATAGGTATTTTCAGAAATTCATCAGAATAATCGAGGACAGTTTCTGTAAGGCCCCGCATTTCAGTACCGAAGAAAAGAGCTGTTTTCCCTTTGGTCAGATCAAAATTATTCAGTTCCACCCCCTCTTTATGAGGAGTGGTACTTACAATTCTGTATCCATTTTTTCTTAAGTGTTGAATAGCTTCTTTTGTATTGTCTGCGTCCTGGTTGTATCGATTCAAAGTGAGCCATTTAGAGGCACCAAGCGCCACATCGGGATTAACCTGGTATTCATTTTGGTTTTCGATAATGTGAGCATCCTGAATTCCGAAACAATCCATAGACCTCAGGACGGCACTGGCATTGTGAGGCTGATAGATGTCTTCAAGGGCCACTGTAATGTACCGGGTCCGTTGATTTAATATATTATCAAAAAGATTAAGCCTTTTTTCAGTAACGAAATCCGATAAAAAATCAACCAACTGTCTTTCATTCATACATGCAAAAATAAAAAAGGGAGTACAAAAATGCACTCCCTTTCATATAACTTCATAAAATAAGTTTATTGAACTGCTTCGGAAAGGTCACTTCCAGCTTTAAACTTAACAACGTTTTTAGCTTTGATAGTGATTGGTTTACCAGTTTGTGGGTTTCTTCCGGTTCTTTGGCTTCTTCTTGCAACTGAGAATGAACCAAATCCAACTAAAGCAACTCTTTCACCTTTTTTGAGAGACTTTTGTGTAGCATTTACGAAAGCGTCTAAAGCTTTCTTAGCGTCAGCTTTTGTCAAGTTTGCATCTTTTGCAATAGCGTCAATTAATTCTGCTTTGTTCATAATTAACTGTTTTTAGGGTTAGTAAAATAATTTATTAACAAATATAGCATATTTCGCGACTTTTACAAATCAAATTCAAATAAATCTTGATTTGATGACGAATATAAGCATTTTGATTGTTAAAAATGCAAAAAAAAATGGTAAAATTCAAAATTTAACTTTAAAAAAATTCTCATTCTTAGCTATTTAAAGAATCTATATGCTCAAAACCCTCTATATATCAAATGTTTATAACAAAAATCCTTAATTCATTATTATACCTACAATTCATAAATTTTTTTCAACAAGATATAGGAATGTTGTTGAAAAGTCAAGTTGTTAAACCGACTTTTCAGCCTTTTGTTCAAAAAATTTCCAGAGGTTATCTACGGGAGTAGGAGCAATGACGCGAATTTTGTCTTCTTTTACAGGATGAACAAACTCCATTTTGCGCGCATGTAGGCTTATACCGCCATCTTTATTACTTCTTGGAAAACCATATTTCAGGTCACCTTTAATAGGAGAACCAATTTTACTAAGCTGACTGCGAATTTGATGATGACGACCGGTATGAAGCTTAACTTCAATTAAATAGTAATTATCTGAACTATAAAGAATTTTATAACTGAGTTCTGCTATCCTGGAGTCGGGTTGTTCCTTATCGTGTGCAAAAGATTTATTCTTTTTTGGATTTCTAATCATATGGTGACGCAAAATCCCGGATGGAGGGTCTGGTTTTTCTTTAACAATGGCCCAGTAAATTTTATTGACTTTCTGTTCTTTAAATAGCCTATTAAGCCTGCTGAGGGCTTTGCTTGTTTTGGCAAACATGACCGCTCCGCTTACAGGGCGGTCAATCCTATGAACCACACCAAGGTAGACATTCCCTGGCTTATTATATTTTTCCTTTAAATATGCTTTAACTTTTGAATCCAGGGAAACATCACCTGTTTTGTCACCCTGCACCAAATCGTTATTATTCTTATTGACAATTATAATATGATTATCCTCGTAAAGGATGTCCATGAAAAAAAATATTATCAGTATTGTTCATTCTCATTTGGGAAATTCTTTTTCTTCACATCCTCAATATAGCTTTGAACGGAACCCATGATTTCGGCATATAAATTATGGTATCTACGCAGGAAGCGAGGTGAAAAATCCTGGTTTATCCCAAGCATATCGTGCAATACAAGCACCTGACCATCTACATCCTGACCGGCACCTATTCCAATAACCGGAATGGTTAATTCAGAGGCAACCCTGGCAGCCAGTTTAGCTGGCACTTTCTCAAGCACTAGAGCAAAACAACCTGCATCTTCAAGAATATGGGCATCTTCAATAAGCTTATTGGCCTCGTCTTCATCAGTTGCCCTAACAACATAGGTGCCGAATTTATGAATGGATTGGGGAGTCAACCCCAGGTGACCCATTACCGGAATACCAGCCGAAAGAATTCTCCTGACGGATTCCTCTATTTCACTCCCTCCCTCCATTTTGACTGCATGTCCACCGGTTTCTTTCATGATTCTTATGGCTGAGGTAAGTGCTTCTATTGAATTTCCCTGGTAGGCCCCAAAAGGTAAGTCAATAGTTACAAATGCTCGCTTTACTGCTTTCACAACGGATTTGGCATGATAAATCATCTCATCCATTGTAATGGGTAGTGTGGTTTCATTTCCTGCCATTACATTCGAGGCTGAATCTCCCACAAGGATAACATCGATCTCTGCCCTGTCAAGAATTCTTGCCATTGAATAGTCGTAAGCAGTTAACATGGCAATCTTCTCCTTCCGCAACTTCATCTCATGAAGAACATGAGTAGTTACCTTTTTTATCTTTTGTGATGAGGCCATATCCTTAAGTTTTAATATTTATAACTACAAAACTACAAATAAATGCAATTGATTGTTTCTAATGTCCGGGAGTTTTATTTTATGACAGTTTGTCACTTGAAATGTATTTACACTTTAAGATACTCAATATTAATGACATAATTTCAAAAAAATGCCTTGATTTAAATCTGGCATAATGATTGATTAAAGTTGGTCGGAAAATTAAAAAGTTGAATTTAAAAAACTATATAAAATGGGTAAAATAATAGGAATTGACTTAGGAACAACGAACTCATGTGTAAGTGTTATGGAGGGGAATGAGCCTGTGGTTATACCAAACAGTGAAGGCAAAAGAACTACACCCTCTGTAGTCGCTTTTTTAGAAAATGGGGAAAGAAAAGTAGGTGATCCTGCAAAAAGACAAGCTATAACAAATTCACAAAATACTATCTCTTCAATCAAGAGATTTATGGGTGAACCTTATGATAAAGTACAAACTGAAAAAAACAGGGTTTCCTACGAAGTGGTAAAAGGTGACAACAATACTACCAGGCTGAAAGTTGGTGACAGAAAATATACACCGCAGGAAATTTCTGCTATGGTCATCCAAAAAATGAAGAAAACAGCAGAAGATTACCTCGGACAAGAAGTTACAGAAGCTGTTATTACAGTACCTGCCTACTTTAGCGATTCACAAAGACAAGCAACTAAAGAAGCAGGTGAAATTTCAGGTCTGGAAGTGAAAAGAATAATTAATGAGCCCACAGCTGCATCATTAGCTTATGGTCTTGACAAAAAAGAACAAGACTTAAAAGTGGCAGTCTTTGACCTGGGTGGCGGTACTTTCGACATCTCCATTCTTGAACTGGGTGACGGTGTATTTGAAGTGAAATCCACCAATGGTAACACCCACTTAGGTGGTGATGATTTCGACCAGGTAATTATTGACTGGTTAGCTGAAGAATTTAAAAAAGAGCAGGGCGTTGACCTGAAACAGGATCCAATGGCACTGCAGAGACTAAAAGAAGCAGCCGAAAAAGCCAAAGTGGAACTATCAAGTTCAACCAGCACAGAAATCAACCTGCCCTATATTATGCCGGTAGATGGTGTACCCAAGCACCTCGTTAAAACATTAAACCGTTCAAAGTTTGAACAATTGGCTGATGACTTAATTCAGCAAACTGTTGAACCTTGTAAGAAGGCCCTGAAAGACGCAGGTTATGAAGCAAAAGATATTGATCAGGTAATTCTTGTGGGTGGTTCAACAAGAATACCGGCAATTCAGCAAACTGTTGAAAACATATTTGGTAAAAAACCATCCAAAGGTGTTAATCCGGACGAAGTTGTTGCAGTTGGTGCTGCTATTCAGGGTGGCGTATTAGGTGGCGATGTAAAAGATGTTCTTCTGCTCGATGTGACACCATTGTCATTAGGTATTGAAACAATGGGTGGTGTTTTCACCAAATTAATCGAGGCAAACACAACCATACCTACTAAAAAATCAGAGGTATTTACTACAGCTACCGACAATCAGCCATCTGTTGAAATTCACGTACTTCAGGGTGAAAGACCTATGGCAAAAGACAACAAATCCATCGGCAGATTCCACCTTGACGGAATACCACCAGCACCAAGGGGTGTACCACAAATTGAGGTAACCTTTGATATCGATGCGAATGGTATTCTTCACGTGAATGCCAAGGACAAGGCAACCGGAAAAGAACAAAGCATACGTATTGAAGCTTCCTCCGGACTGAGTGAAGAAGAAATCGATAAGATGAAAGAAGAAGCCAAGCAGCATGCTGAGGAAGACCAGCAACAAAAAGAAAAAGTTGACAAGCTGAATAAAGCAGACAGCTTAATCTTCCAAACTGATAAGCAGTTGAAAGAATTTGGTGATAAAATATCAGAAGATAAGAAAAAACCAATTCAGGATGCTCTTGAGGCTCTAAGAGAAGCTCATAAAAATGAAAAAATCGATGAGCTGGACCAAAAAATCGAAGACCTCAATAAAGCTTGGCAAGCAGCCTCTCAAGAAATCTATAATGCTCAGCAACAAGCTG
>CAZPDP010000030.1:0-39253 GCA_964585385.1 uncultured Bacteroidales bacterium | reverse complement strand
ATTTAGCTGTGTTTATTATATGTTGCTCAATTTCGGGGCATAAAAAAAGGGCAAGCCTTATGACCTGCCCTTGTGACTCAGCTGGGTCTCGAACCCAGGACCCTCGCCTTAAAAGGGCGATGCTCTACCAACTGAGCTACTGAGTCGCTGCAAAAGTAATATCATTATTTTTTTCTACCAAGAAGTAAGACTACTTTTTTCTTTTTTTTGTTTTGTTATGGTTACGGGATAAGTCAATTAGATTAAACCATTAACAGTGTTCTGAATACCAAACAATATTGCTTTTTAACATTTCTTTTTCCGGTTTCATTGAACAAAATCAATAAAAAAATAATACTTTTAAGCTGATTTTGTCAAATCAGACGATATGAAAAACAAAGTTGTCATTGTTACAGGAGCTTCATCAGGAATTGGTAAAGCTTGTGTATACAGATTTGCTAATCAGGGAGCTAAGGTTGTTTTTGCTGCCAGGAATCTGGAAAAACTTAAAGAAATTGAAAAAGATTTAACTGCCAGAAATAAAGATGTTATGGCTGTTCAGACCGATGTTTCCGATGAAGAAGCCTGTAAACAGCTTATTGATAAAACTGTGGAAAAGTATAACAAGATAGATGTTCTTCTTAATAATGCTGGAATTTCTATGCGGGGCTTATTTGCAGATACTAATATTGATGTGCTGAAAAAAATTATGGATATTAATTTCTGGGGAACCGTTTACTGTACAAAATATGCCCTTCCGCACCTCTTGAAAACCAAAGGTTCAGTTATAGGCGTTTCCTCAATTGCCGGGTTCCAGGGCTTGCCCGGAAGGACTGGTTATTCATCTTCAAAATTTGCGCTGCACGGTTTTCTTGAAACTTTAAGAATTGAAAATCTCAAAAAAGGATTGCATGTTATGATTGCCGCCCCTGGTTTTACTTCAACCGATGTCAGAAAAAGTGCATTAGGTCCGGATGGTGAAGCACAGGGGGAAAGTCCGCGGGATGAAAACAAAATGATGACACCTGATGAAGTAGCAGCAATCATCCAAAGAGGAATAAAGAAAAAAAGACGGACCATCATCATGACTACTGAAGGTAAACTTACTGTGCTGTTAAATCGGATAATTCCGAATTATATGGACAGATTAACATACCATCATCTGGCAAAAGAACCTGATTCTCCTTTCAATTAAAACTTTCCTGAATGAGCTCATTATGGGAAATACTCGAAGATGTTTTCATTCCTGAACAATATTATCTTTCAATATTGACGATTGTATTATTTGGTGCAGGTTTCCTTCTATATCATTTTCTAAGTGAGTATGTAAAAAATAATTACGCCAAAAAAAACCTGAATGAAGCAAAAGCCAGTTATCTGGGGATTATTACACAACGTCTTATCGGTCTGTTATTTTTGGGAATCATTCCTTTATTATTTTTTAAATTATCTGTTTGCAAACCATTGTGGTACTATGGTATCAACTTTCAAAACATAAAAGAATCTTTAGGCTGGACCATTCTACTTGGTATTATTATTCTTACAGCTAATTATTTTTTTGCAGGTAAAGAATCCAACTTAAAACAGTATCCTCAGATACGTATCCTGGAATGGGATAGCAAAACATTTACTATCAACAGTATAACCTGGGTTTTGTATTTATTGGCTTACGAATTTATGTTTCGAGGTATTCTGCTCTTTGCCCTCTATTATGATTTTGGGACAAGCGCGGCAATTACCATAAGCACTTTATTATATGCATTAGCACACCTTCCTAAAGGTAAAAAAGAAACTTTAGGTGCTATTCCTTTGGGTTTAATACTTTGTATTATATCCATTCAAACTGGCTCATTTCTCACAGCTTTTCTTTTTCATTGTATTATGGCAATATCTAATGATTACTACGCTATAAGGAAAAATACCAGAATGAATATTAAAATATGACAGTATGATCTATTTTGTAACAGGCGCAACAGGATTTATTGGTCTGAACCTTTCTGAAAGACTTGCAGAATCAGGACATCAAGTGAGAGCACTGGTAAGATCTGAAACGAAGGGAAAATTATTGGATCATTCTAATATTTCTAAGGTTTACGGTAACTTAAATGATGACAGTGTACTGGATAAAGCCATTGAAGGAGTGGATGCTATATTTCACCTTGCGGCATATGCTCAGCCTTATTCAGCTAATAAATTCAGGTATAATGAATTAAATGCGGCAGCAACAAAAAAAATATACGAGTTAGCGCTGAAACACCAGGTTAAAAGAGTAGTTTTTACTTCCACGGCTGGTACTTTTGGCCCTTCTTTTAAAAAGCCTGTGAATGAAGAAACTGTCCGCAAAATTGACTTTCTGAATGAATATGAAAGCACAAAGTTTATAGCTGAAAAAATAACCAAGGATATTGTTCTGAGCGGACTGGATATTGTTGTTGTTCACCCGACAAGAGTTTACGGCCCGGGTTTAATAAGCAAAAGCAATGCTATTACACTCATGATTAAGAATTACATTAAAGGTTTATGGCGTGTTATTCCGGGCGACGGTACCAAAACCGGCAATTATGTTTTTGTTGAAGATGTTGTGGATGGCCATATTCTTGCCATGAATAAAGGTAAAACCGGACACCAGTATCTCTTGGGTGGAGATAATATGAGCTATACCGATTTTTTCAAATTATTGAAAGCAGTAAGCCGTAAAAATTATATATTAGTCAAAATTCCTCTTTGGATGTTAAAATCTTTTGCTGGCATACAAATGCAACTGGCAGTCCTACTAAACAAGATGCCTCTTTTACCTCCAAAATGGGTTAACAAGTATCTTTACAACTGGGCTGTTTCAAGCGAAAAAGCGCGAAAAGAATTAGGATACAATCCCATATCATTAGAGGAAGGATTTAAGAAGACAATCGAATGGCTTAATAAGAAAAATGATGCAAAGTAATTATTATTCACTTATAACCGGGGCTAGTCTGGGAATAGGAAGAGCATTCGCCATTGAATGTGCAAAAAGAGGTATTAACCTGGCTCTTGTATCTCTTCCTGATTCAGGACTTGATAATATCATCACTTATCTTGAAAAAAATTATTCGGTAGATATCAAATCTCTCACTATAGATTTAACTGAAGAAGATGCTCCCAATGAAATACTTAACTGGACAAAATCAGAAAACATTAAAATCAACATCCTTATTAATAATGCCGGCATGGGTCATTTGGGAAATTTTCTTGATTATTCTCCTGCTTTTTACAAAAGTCTTATTCGTTTGAATATTGAATCAGTTGTTCTTCTGACAAGATTATTCCTGCCTGAGATGAAAAAGATGGAACATGCCTATATATTAAATCTGGGAAGCATTGCCTCATTTTATCCTATGCCTTATAAAATTGTTTATGCAGGCAGCAAGATGTTCATCTACTCTTTTTCAAGGGCTCTGAAAGAAGAACTAAAGAATACAAATGTTCACGTCAGTGTCTTATGTCCTGGTCCCATCATTACGAACCAGGAAGTTATCGAGCGTATTAGACATGTTGGATTCTGGGGCAAAATTTCTTCCATGAAAGCACAAAGAATGGCCCATCTTTCTTTAAAAAGGATGTTTAAAGGAAAATCTGTTATTATACCCGGATTGATAAGCAAATTTTTCATTCTTTCCAACCGACTGCTTTCGACTGGATTCAAACAAAAGATAATATCGAGAAAATTTAATACAGACAAGAACAAAAATGGGAATACTGAACCGGTCGAAACACTTGAGAAATTCAAAACTTGATTTTTGATAATAGCCAGATAATAAAACTTAAAAATAAACTTATTATAATCATGGAGGTTATGGGAGCATAGAAGACAAAATTTTCCCGCTTAATTTTGATATCGCCGGGCAAATTACCAAACCATTGAAATTTATTTCCAAGGAAAAACACAATAACACCTATTATAACGATAAATACTCCTATAATAATTAGGTATTTCCCAATTTGTTGCATAGAGTGTTGTTTTAGAACAAAAATAGCTATTTTATAATAGATTCTATTTAAACTTTTTATATTTTTGAACGTACTCATATCATACAGTTCAATACAATGCAACGTAATAAGATCATCCTCGTTTCGGCATTAATGATACTTGTTTTCGCTTTACTTTTTATAACTGAGAAACCAAAAAAGATACCTAAAAGCGAGATCGATCATGTAATTAATAGATATAAAGGCAATAACGGGTTTATTATCTTGTCTATGCCCAGGTTTTTAATTTCTGACGTCCTTTTTAACGGAAAACTGAAATCTATTGAAAAAGATAACTCTGTTCAATCTGTTGATATGATGATATTTCATGAAAATAAATCGAACAAATACTCATCAGGATTTATCCTGAAAACTATTGATAGCGGTCTGAGAAGTTTGAATTTTGAAAAAATAGACTCAATAAAATCTGAATATACAGCCAGGTATATCTTTAATAAAGAGAAAGAGAACAACTGGAATGAATCTGTTTTACTATTCAATAATGATTCTTCTGTTTTTTTATTTGACATTATCACCAATCTAACTGACCGTGAAATTGTTGCAATAGCAGACAGCATCAATACTAATGAAATAAGCTTTGACTAACTCAACAGTTTGGCAGGATATTTGTTTTAACTGTTAAGAACATATAAACGCAACGTATTCTTAAATTAATTCATCTTAACATTAAATATTAACCAAAAACCTTACACGCTATGAAAATTTTAAAAAGATTATTTGTACTAGGAATAATAGTCTCAATGACTATGTTTACAGCCTGTGAAAAGGACGAAACCGAAGAATTAAGTTATGAAGAAGGTAAAGAAGCATTAAATAGTATGGATTCCCAGATGGCTGATGACCTTGATATGATGGCAGAGTCTGAGGGTATGACGGCAGTTGCCACTTTAGGCGGTATGGATGACCCGTTTTCTTCAAACAAAAGCAATGCTTCAACTGCAGTAATTAAAAATATCAAAAGGTTTATTCTGCCTATTCAGGAACAAAAAAACCTGAAATCTACCGCAGAAATTGCCTTCAATTTTGATGACTATGTTGGAACTTATACATGGGACAACTCTGTGGAACGATGGGATGTTGACTGGGGCACTCCTTCAGACAAAATTGTTATTATCTTCCCTGCCGATTCAACAAACATGGGAAATAACAACGCAACCCTGACTATTAGTGACTACGAAGAAGTTGCAGTCACAAGTGATGGGTACACAGAATATCTGCCTACTCTTTTAGCTGCCGATCTTAAAATTGACGGCACGGAATACATGAGCATTGATATGACCGGGCAGTGGGATGAAGAAGGAGAACCTACATCACTCGACATTACAGTATTCCTAAAACCATTCACCTTCAGTGGTCAGTTTTCACAAGGCTCAACTGATGCAAGCATTGACCTGGCAATAAATTATAATGATGAGGAAATTTTCTCTGCCGGTATAAGTGCAACTTTCAGCGATGACACCAAGGAAGAACCTGATGTAATTGATGGATATATACAGTACAGAAAAGTTAAGGTTGAAGCCAACATTAATGTTGCAAACCTTGCTAAAGTATTTGAAGATCTTGAATCAGGTGATTCTCAATACGACACTGTTGAGAAAATTGAGGATGCCATCAACAAAGAAATTGATGCGAAAATATTATCCGATGGCAAGAAAGTAGCCACAATTGAAGTAAGACTTGATGAAGAAGAGGGTTATAAGCCTGTTCTTATATTTAACGACGGAACAGAAGAAGACGCTCAATCTTACTTCGACAATTTTTCTTCAAATCTTGAAGATTTGTTCGAAATGATTGGATTGCAGCTTGAAGAAAACTTTGGAGACATGAAATAGGAATAAAGCATATAAAATAGTAAAATGGGCTCTGGTCCAGAAGTGGTCGGAAGAAATTCCGGCCACTATTGGTTCGGGACCCCTTTTTTATTCTTTTTGATTTTCAGTTTTTTTCCTAAGTTCTAAAATCGTTATTCTGGGTCTTACCCCTATCCTTCCGGGAAACCCAATAAATCCCAAACCTGTACTTACATAAAGTTTTTGTTTTCCCTTCTCATATAATCCACCCCATTCGGGATACTTCCATTTGGCCGGACTCCACTTTAAGTTTTGAGTGTAAAAACCAAATTGCATCCCATGGGTGTGTCCGGATAAAGTCAAATCTATATCATTTCTTTGTATTACTTTCTGTTTCCAATGACTGGGGTCGTGAGAAAGCAATATGTTAAAATCAGTTGGTTGTTCTATAGTATCTATGGCCTTTTGTAAATCACCATTCTGATGAAAGGGTGGTAATCCCCAGTTTTCCACTCCAATTATCCCGATATTTGAATTATTTTTAACAAGAATATCGGAATTGTTCATAAGAAGATTGAACCCCAGTGATTTATGGGCGTTTTTTAGTTTGCGGAGATTTTCAGTTTTTTCATCCTCCGAGTTCCAATAAAAATAATCTCCGTAATCATGATTGCCTAATATGCTGTAAATGCCATATTTTGCTTTCAGTTTCTTTAATATTGGCATAAAAACGTTTAATTCTTCTGCAAAATTATTTACAAGATCTCCGGTAAAAAGCATAATATCCGGATTTTGAGCATTCATAATTTCAACAGCTTTTTCTAACTTTGAATGATTGCCAGTCCAGCTACCGATATGTAAATCTGAAAAATGCAAAATGCGCAGTCCATCACACACCTCAGGCAGATTCTCAAAAAATAAATTCCTTCTTTCCACTTTAAAATGAAATTTGCCGGATAAAATTCCATAGACAATAAGAAGCAAAACCACTATCCCAATAATTAGCCCCGACCAGAAAAACAGAGAAACAGAGGGCAGGAATAATTCCACTAAGTCATTTATTATGAAGAAGATTGCTGAAAATAATTTAGGAATAAACAAGGATATCAACAATCCCATAAAATTATATAACGTTTTTTGATGCCTGGGATTTTTTGAAGCCCACAGACGAAACTTAAATACATAGCCTAAAAATATAAGGAAAGCCAAAGTGAAGAACCAATAGGCTATAGGAAATACCCATTTCTCATGGAAGATATATTGTCTTAGGGTATAAAAAACATATAAATCCACCAGAAAAAAGATGAGAAGAAAAATCAATAATATCGATAAAAATCTTTTTCGCATAATCCATAAAATAAATAAATCTAATACAACCATGTTGTATTTATGTTTTATTAAAATAAATTTTTAATCTGCTAACCTGGGAATAAATAGGTTTTACACTATAAACCAAGGACTGGTAAGTCAGGAAAAAAATTAACAGAATTAAACAGCATCCTTAAACCTCGTGGGTCACATTTTTTTATCCTCCGAATTATACACTTTTAAATTATTTTTTTAATTTGGTAACGTTCCAAAGCCTAAATCTTTCAGACATTTTCAAAAAACAACAACAAATTAACCGGAGGACAAAAAAATGAAAATGGGAATGAGCATCAAATCCAAAATGCTGGTTTATATACTTTTAATCTCCTCAGTTATTTATATACTGGCTGTGGGCTATATCACTTATAAGCTAAGAACCAATGCACTCACCAATGCCAAAGCAAATATTGATGCAATAGCCAAAGAATCTGCACAATCTGTTAAGGCTGACCTCAATGTGGACATGATTATGTCCAGGGGGCTTGCGCAAACGTTGGAAGTATATAAGGGTAAACCCTTGAATCAATGGAAAGAACAACATAATGAGATGCTTGAAAACGTCATCCGGAAAAATCCCAAATTCCTGTCAGTATGGACTAACTGGGAACTAGATAAAATCGATCCTGAATACAAAAAAGAATATGGCAGATTAAGGCTTACTTATTACAGACAAAACAACCAGATTAAATACAAAGAAGAAATACTGGATACAGTTGCAGGATTTACAAAAGGAGCCTATTATGATGTAAAAGAAAACAAGGAAGAATTGGTAATGAATCCTTACTACTTTTCATATTCTGGTATTGAAGCAGAAGAAATCCTGGAAACAAGTGTGGGTGTTCCTATTCTTGAAGGCAATGAATTTATAGGTCTTTCCGGCATCGACTTGTCTCTTGAGCGTTTTCAGCCAGTCATGGAAGAAATCAAGCCTTATGATAGGAGCTATGCCTTTTTATTGGCTAATAATGGTACTTATATAGCGCATCCTGAAAAGGAATTGGTTGGCACTAAATACCAAAAAGATGAAAACAAGGAAAACTCGGTTGACATCGTAAAGAATATCCAGGAAGGGGATGATTTCTCATATACCAGAACACTGCAAGATGAACAGGAAGAATATTACTTTTCCTATGCCCCTATTTATATCGGCAAATCCCCTACTCCATGGTCTCTTGGACTTGCCGTGCCTGTTGATGTGGTGATGGCTGATGCAAATGAAGCTTTCAAACGCGCGGTTATTGTGGGTTTGATTGGATTACTGCTTGTTGCTATAGTTATATGGCTCATTGCTCACAATATTTCAAGACCGGTGAAAAGAACCACAAATGTGCTCAGTGATCTGGCCTTAGGCAAGATTGACGAAGACAAAAAACTGAAAATTAAGACGAAAGATGAAATCGGGCTTATGAGTGAATCTGTAAATACATTAATTGACGGACTTAACAAAACTGCCAATTTTGCAAGAGAAATCGGTAAAGGCAATCTTGAAAAAGAGTTTAACCTTCTGAGTGATGAAGACGTATTGGGTAACAGCCTTTTGGAAATGCGTAAAAGTTTAAAGGAAGCCCGGGAAAAAGAAGAAGAAAGAAAGGCAGAAGAGGAAAAGCAAAACTGGGCTACAAAAGGGCTGGCTAAATTTGGAGATATTCTGCGTCAATCAGCGGATGACATGGAAGAATTTGGATATAATGTTATCAGTAATCTTGTGAAGTATGTTGAAGCTAACCAGGGCGCACTCTTTATTATAAATGACGACGACGAGAACGACAAGCATATTCAGATGCTTTCAGCATATGCCTACGACCGACGGAAACACATTGAAAAAAGAATTGAAATGGGAGAAGGTCTTGTAGGCAGATGTATACAGGAACAACAGACAATTCACATGACCGATCTGCCGGATGATTATATCAATATTACATCAGGATTAGGTCAGGCCAATCCTAAAAGCCTTTTGATAGTTCCGCTTAAGGTAAATGAAGAAGTCTACGGTGCTATTGAACTGGCGGGTTTCAAAAACTTTGAAAAGCATGTAATAAAATTTGTGGAGGATGTTGCTGAAGATATTGCTTCCACTGTTAAAACTACCAAAATTAACATACAAACCAACAACTTGCTTGAACAATCTCAACAACAGAGTGAAGAGCTATCAGCCCAGGAAGAAGAAATGCGCCAGAATATGGAAGAGCTTAAGGCTACACAGGAAGAAGCAGCACGCAGAAGCGCTGAAATGGAAGGGCTTATCAATGCCCTGAAAACTTCCAACCTGGTGATTGAATACGATATGGATGGTAAAATACTGGATGTAAACGATAATTACCTGAAACTATTCAAGATGAAACGGGATGAAATTGTTGGATTGCATCATACTGATTACAAAGAAATGGGTGAAGAGGATGTACAAAAATACGATGAATTCTGGAATGACTTAAAGAAAGGCGAGACTAAAAAGGAAACAAGTACTATTAAGATAGGTAATAAAAAATACACTTTTATCGAAACGTATACACCTATCATAGACCAGTATGGAAATCCTGAAAAAGTACTTAAAATTGCTACCGATATTACTGAGGCAACAAAAAAATAATCACAATAATTTTAAAACAAAAAAAACGGACCAGCTTTGGTCCGTTTTTTTGTTTTATTGTTTTATCTGAAACTAACTCCTATTCCTCCTGTAATCATAGGATATTCCTGAATAGTATATTGTGCGTGAATGGTCAGAACTGTAAGTTTGATTCTGAGTCCAGCTGCTACGGAGGGCTTCATACCTGTAGCTATATCGACTGAAAGCGGGTCATTTAACAAATAGTTATCTTCATAATCCTGGTCACCGGGACGGATTTCCGTTCCTCCTGTTGGCAAACCGTTATTATCAGTGATTGGGGCTGGCAAAGCATACTCACCAGCTAAATCCAGGTTGAAATTCCCACTGCTCAGACCAAAAGAAACATAAGGATGAACAACAGGAAGAGCCGCTCCAACAATTATCGCCGTATGGAACGAAGTAGTATTCATCTGGATTTCCTGATTATCAGGATTCACATAACCGTTAAGCTCATCAACACTTTCTTCAATATTATAATCAACGCCAAAACTTCCACTCATATTTGTATAACCAAGGAAAATGGAACCTTTGATTACAGGGATTTTATCAACTATCGGTAACCACTGTAAGAAATCATGTTTTACACCAATACCCCAGAGACCAATTTCACCAAAATCACCAAGACTTGTACTGGGGACAAATCTTCCCACCAGTTCTGTATTTTTTATGATTCCAATTCCGAGGTTTAATGCCGGCATAGGCACACCAACAGGAACATCAAAACCTTTTATTTCTGTATCTGGCAGTAAAGTAACCTCCTGACCTCCCACCTCTTCAGTAATAGTAATTGAGTTAATATTCTCACCATTTGTAATGGTCGGGAAGTCATTATCAGAACCTGATGCTTGTATTTTTTGCAGTCCGAGTTCAGTAATATCAAACAGCAAATCCTCATCAGGGGTTTTGGCAAAACTCGTGCTGAATGTTAAGTCAAATCCCAAAGTACTGTGAGTTGAAGCGGTATTGTACCATCCTCCTGCCAGATCATATCCCCACGATTTTCCTAAAGGTGTAAGATATGATTCGAGCATGGTATTTGCATCACTCTTACCTGCTTTTATTATATCGCCTACTTTATCAAACTGAGAAAAAGAGGCCGTTGATAACATGGAGAAAATGAGAACAAAAAGGGAGTTCCTCATCAAAAAATTTAGTTTTTTCATAATTATTAATTTTAGGGTTATTCTGATAATGTATAAAAATTTCAATTAGTTTAAACGCTAATATCAGGAATTGGTTTGATTTATCGTATACCTTTAAACAAAATTAATACCATTTTGAACCCATTTTTGGATTATTGTCCGTCTTCTTCCTTTGTGAGCCGGGCAATATAAAATTTAGCTTACAAATAAATATTTTTAATATATTTTGTTTTCGTTACTCTCAAATATTCTAAAACAATAATTATTAAATTTGAATTGAGTTGTATAATCTATTTTTATGGTTTACAATGTATACAATTCGGTTGTAATAAACATATATTTCTGAGCAATTTAGGAATTAAATAAAGACAAATCAATTCTATGGCAATAAATCAGCCATTAGCCGATCGGATGAGACCCAAAACACTCGATGAATACGTGGGGCAGGAACACCTTGTTGGAGAAGGGGCTATCCTCAGGAGGACAATTGAAAGCGGCAATATTCCTTCCTTTATTTTATGGGGTCCTCCGGGAACCGGGAAGACAACACTGGCAAAAATAATTGCCAGACAGCATAACCGGGTTTTTTATACTTTAAGCGCTGTACATTCGGGAGTTAAAAATGTGAGAGAAACCATTGAAAAAGCGAAAAAACAACAATTTTTTGACGCACCCAATCCCATTCTTTTTATTGATGAAATTCACCGATTCAGCAAATCTCAGCAGGACTCTCTTTTAAGCGCAGTAGAACAGGGAATCATTACTTTAATTGGAGCTACCACAGAAAATCCTTCTTTTGAAGTGATATCCCCCCTCCTTTCCAGGTGCCAGGTATATGTACTGAAAGCCCTTGGTAAGGATGAACTGGATACACTCCTCGGAAAAGCGCTGAATAATGATTTTCATCTTAAAAAACTAAATATCAAAATCGCTGAAAAAGACGAGTTATTCAGATATTCAGGAGGAGACGCAAGAAAACTATACAATATACTTGAGCTTGTTGTCAATGCTCATCAAACTGAGCTGGATCAGGAAAATACTGAAATTCAGATAAACAATGAGGAGGTAAAAAAAATTCTTCAGCAGAATATTGCCTACTATGATAAAAATGCAGAGCAACATTACGATATTATATCTGCATTTATAAAATCTATAAGAGGCAGTGATCCTAATGCTGCTGTCTACTGGCTGGCCAGGATGGTTGAAGGAGGCGAAGATCCCAAATTCATAGCCAGGCGACTGGTTATTCTGGCAGCAGAAGATATTGGCCTGGCCAATCCTAATGCCCTGCTGATTGCTAATAGTTGTTTTGATGCAGTTGAACGAATCGGCTGGCCGGAATCCCGCATTATTCTATCAGAAACAGCTATATACCTTGCCACTTCACCCAAAAGCAATTCCGCTTATATGGCCATCAACGAGGCTCAAAGCGTCGTTAAAGAAACCGGAGACCTGGCAGTACCCTTACAAATCAGAAATGCTCCCACTAAGTTGATGAAAGACCTGGGTTATGGGAAAGATTATAAATACGCTCACGATTATCCGGGTAATTTTGTTGAAGAAGATTTCCTTCCTATGGAAATTAAGAATAAAATTATATATAAACCCCAGACGAATAAGAAAGAAAAAGAAATTAACGAGCGTCTGAAATTATGGTGGAAAAATAAGTATAAATACTAAAATAAAAAGTCATATGTATGCTATCCCGAATTTGAGTTATCCGGAAACCGGTCATTTTGTTTTGTTGGCCGGTCCATGCGTGGTAGAGAATGATTCTACTCCTTATAAAATTGTTGAAAAAATAGTTGAAATTACCAATGAACTCAAGATACCTTTTATTTTCAAAGCTTCCTACAAAAAAGCTAATAGATCAAAACTTGATTCATTTACAGGAATAGGTGATAAAAAGGCACTGAAAATTCTGAAAGATATTAAAGAAAAATTCCAGGTACCGATAGTAACCGATGTTCACCACCCGGAAGAAGCTAAAATGGCTGCTGATTATGCTGATGTGCTGCAGATACCTGCTTTTCTTTGCCGTCAGACTGAGTTGCTTATTGCCGCTGCCGGGACAGGTAAAGTCGTAAACATAAAAAAGGGACAGTTCCTTTCTCCTGAAACCATGTTTTTCGCCGCACAAAAGGTAATTGACTCAGGTAACTCAAAAGTTATGTTAACAGAAAGAGGCACAACTTTTGGTTACCAGGATTTGATTGTGGATATGAGAGGCATTCCAAAGATGAAAAACCTAAATCTGCCCGTCATATTGGATATTACCCATAGTCTTCAGCAACCCAATCAAAGTTCAGGAGTCACAGGAGGTCAGCCTGAAATGATAGAAACTATAGGAAGAGCTGGAATTGCTGCTGGTGCCGACGGTATTTTTATTGAGACTCACACTGAACCTGAAAATGCTTTGTCTGATGGTGCCAATATGCTAAATATCAAATTCTTAAAAAATCTACTTTATAACCTATTGGAAATCAACAAGCTGATAAATAAGCTGGATAAAAAATAAACCCTTATGTAATATTTTCAAAAGAAATGTAACCCATTAATCAAGAAAATTTATCAAACCTAAAACTATCTATCATGAAAACAGTTAACTCTTTGCTTTTAGCAATGGTATTTGTTTGCTTTTCATTTATTTCTAATGGACAAGAAGACAAACGGGACGAAATCCTGAAAAATCACTTTGAAACAGTTGGCCAGAAAAAACTGGAACAAGTTAAAACCATCAAAATGAGCGGTACATCCCAGACTATGGGCCGGGAATTTCCCTTTACCATGTTCATCAAAGACCCTAATATGATAAGGAACGAAGTTAAAATGCAGGGACAAGCTATGGTGCAGGCTTTTGACGGGGAAAACGGATGGATGATTGCTCCCTGGATGAGTCCGGATCCGCAGGATCTTACCGGAAAACAACTTGAACAGTTCAAAAAGAGCGCAAACATTGAAGGAGATTTATACAAATGGGAAGAAAAAGACCATAAACTTGAATATATGGGAGAAGAGGAAATGGAGGGCACTCCTGTATACAAACTCCGCCTGGAAAAGAAAGACGGGGATGTAATTGACTTTTTCATAGATAAAGAAACTTACGTTATATTGAAACAAACTACCAAGACTACCTTCAATAATCAGGAAGTTACAAGTGAAACGTATTTTAGCAATTACGAGATGATTGAAGGCATAGCCATGCCCATGAGTATGAAAACCCAGGTAATGCAAAACAGCTCTTCAGTAACTATTGATTCTGTTGAATTTGGGGTTGAAATACCTGATGATTTTTTTAAGAAACCGGAATCTTCTGAGAAAGAAGAGCAGTCTGATTCTACTAAAGAAGAAAAATAGACTGAGATGATGAAACATTTCCTTTCAACTTTGCTTCTTTTTATCATCAGTATCACACTGGGAAATTATAACCTTTACAGTCAGACGGATGTTAAAATTGATTATAATACTTTTGGTGCTATTGAAGCAAGACAAATTGGTCCTGCTGTAATGAGCGGACGCATATCAGCCATTGATGCCTGGGAAAAAGATCCCAGGGTAGTCTATATCGGAACCGCCGGCGGCGGAGTTTGGAAAAGCATAAACGGTGGGGTCACTGCAGAACCTGTATTTGACGATTATGTCCAAAGCATCGGTGCTATCGCTCTTGACCAATCACACCCCGATACGGTTTGGGCAGGAACCGGAGAACCATGGACAAGAAACAGTGTTTCCATAGGTAAAGGTCTGTACAAAACGACAAACGGAGGTGAATCCTGGGAGTTATCCGGATTAGAAAATACCGAAAGAATTGGCAGAATAGAAATTAATCCTGAAAACCCTGATATTGTTTACGTAGCGGCTCTCGGACATCTCTGGAATTCAAATGAAGAAAGAGGAGTATATAAAACCTCTGATGGTGGTAAAACGTGGAAAAAGATACTTTATGTCAATGAAAACACAGGATGTTCAGACCTTTCTCTTGATCCTGAAAATCCTGAAATAATCTATGCTGCAATGTGGAATCACCGTCGACTTCCTTATACATTCCGTTCGGGAGGTAAAAAAGGTTCTGCTCTATATAAATCCGCTGATGGAGGAGAAACCTGGAAAAAACTAACCAACGGACTTCCCCAGGATTCTGTGGGTCGCATTGCTGTGGACGTATCTCCTGCTTCTCCTAATATTGTTTATGCGGTGGTAGAAGCAAAAAACAAAGGTGGCTTGTATAAAAGCTACGATAATGGAACAACCTGGGATCTTGTAAACGAAACTCCAGCCATGAAAGAAAGGCCTTTTTATTTTTCTTATATTGTTGCTGACCCGGTGGATACCAATATTGTTTACAAACCAGGATTCCAGATGTATATCAGTAGAGACGGGGGAGAAACTTTTGAATCGGGAAGCAATATTTTTGGTGGCGGCGTACACGCAGACTTACATGCTTTATGGATTAGTAAAAAGAATAACAACAATCTTTATCTTGGTACTGATGGCGGGGTTTATGTTTCCAATGACCAGGCCGGTACCTGGAGAATATTAAGAAATTTGCCTGTATCCACTTTCTATCATGTTAGTGCTGATAATCAATATCCATACAATGTCTACGGTGGCCTTCAGGATAATGGCTCCTGGATGGGCCCTTCTGCCAGTCCGGGAGGTATAGAGAATTCTGACTGGTCTAATGTGGGAGGTGGAGATGGTTTTTATGTGTTCCCGGATCCTTATGATCCCAATATTATCTACTGGCAGTCTCAGGGAGGAAACATTAACCGCTTCTTTAAAGATTCGAGGGAATCAAAAAGTATTAAACCTTATGCAGATGAAGAAACTCAAGAACTTCGGTTTAACTGGAATACTCCTGTTGTTTTTGGCAAACACAGCAAAGCTTTATATGTAGGGGCACAATACCTTTATAAATCAAATGATAAAGGAGATACATGGAAGAAAATCTCACCGGATCTGAGTACAAATGACCCTGAAAAACAAAAACAGGATGAATCAGGAGGTATTACCATTGATAATACCACAGCCGAAAACCATACTACCATTTATGCTATTCATGAATCTCCCCTTGACTCTAACATTATTTGGGTTGGAACAGATGACGGCAACTTACAGGTAACTAAGAATGAGGGCAAAAAATGGAAAAATGTTGTTAGTAATGTACCTGGTTTGCCCATACACACCTGGTGCTCTTATGTAAAAGCGAGTAAACATGATAAGAAAACCGCTTATGTTACTTTTGACGGGCACAGAACTGGTGATATGAATACTTATGTCTACAAGACAACTGATTTGGGTGAAACCTGGAAACCCCTTCAGGATGAAAATATAGAAGGATACAGCCATGTGATTGAGGAAGATACAAAAAACCCCAATCTGCTGTTTTTAGGCACTGAATTTGGTTTGTATGTGACTATTGACGGTGGACAATCATGGGCACGATTCAAAGGAAATATCCCCAAAGTTTCTGTACGGGATATTTATTTCCAGGAGAGAGAACAGGACTTAATACTTGCAACGCATGGCAGAGGTATATTAATTATTGACGACATCACCCCTGTCAGACATCTGAATGAAGAAGTCCTGAATTCAGAGATGACATACCTGGAGTCAAAGCCATCAATAATCAAATACCTGGGTTATCAGCAAAAATTCAACGGCGACGATGAATTTGTCGGGCCGAATGAATCACAAGCCACTATGCTTACTTACTATCTGAAAAAGAGACATATCTTTGGAGACATGCACCTGGAAATATATAACGAGGAAGGTGAGATGACCCATGAACTCCCTGCAGGAAAAAGAAAAGGCATCAACAGGGTAGAGCTTAATCTTCGTAAAAAACCTCCGAAGGTTCCTCAATCTAAGTCTCTTGCATTTGGAGCTATGTTTGGCCCTTCCATTGAAGCAGGTGAATATACTGTGAAGATAATGAAAAATGAACAGGTAGAAGAAGGTAAGTTTACCATCAAATATGACCCCAATTCAAGACATACTATTAAAGAGAGGAAAGTACGCCATAAAAAAGTCATGCAGGCATACAACCTTCTGGAGGAACTGGCTTTTGTGGTAGCTCAAATAAATAAACTGAGAGATGATTGCACAGAAAAGCTATCTTCGGTTGAAGAAAAAGAAATAAAAGAGGATTTGAATGCCTTAAAAACTGAACTCACAAAAATTAACATCGAGCTCGTATCAACCGAAAGTAAAGGAATTTTCGGTGGAGATGAAAAAATACGTGAGAAACTGGCAACCCTTTATGGTTCAATCACAAACTACCAGGGTAAGCCTACGCAATCGCAAATTGACAGGCTTAATTATTTTAATAAGCAAATTGAAGAACATACCACAAGGTTTAATCAATTGGCAGAAGAAAGACTTAACAAAATTAATAAAGAACTCAAAGAGGCGGGTGAGCAACCCATTCAGCTGCTTACGAAAAAAGAGTTTGACAGCCAGGATAATCAATAATTAATACAATCCCAATAATAAAAAAAGGGTCTGAATAACAGGCCCTTTTTTTATAAATCAAAGAAACGTTTCAGATTTGCAAAGTAAAATTGATTCCAGCCTTCTTTCATATTTTCGTAGGCCATATCCGGAATATTGGTATGTGTCAGTTTTACATGGGTTCCTTTCTTATCTTCAAACAATTCAATTGTAACAATAGAACGCTCATTTTGCTCACCGAAGTACCATTCCTGAACTATCTTTCTGTTTTTTTTGATTTCAAGGTTCTTACCTACGATATCTCCTTCCCACAAAGAAAATTCAGTACCTTCTTTATCATCCATTTTTGCAGGATAACCGGTCCAAAGTTCAATAGTGAATGGATTGGTTAAGGCTGTAAAGACTTCTTCTGGAGAGGCTTTAATCTTATAATATTCTTTAATTTCTTTCATTTTTAGAGATCTTTAATTCAAAAATGCCAGGAACAAGGTTATATGTATTTTACCATTTAAACGGCAAATGGAAACAGGTATGCACTCTGTTTAATCTGAGGCCGGTTTGGGAAGAGTAAAAATAAATGCACTCCCTTTTCCTTCTTCGCTTTCAACCCATATCTCGCCTTTATTCTTTTCCACAAATTCTTTGCATAGAATCAGCCCCAGGCCTGTTCCTTTTTCTGACTGGGTCCCTTCAGTGGTAAAATTGGAAGTATTCTTAAAAAGTTTATCCCGATCTTTCTCAGGAATGCCAACTCCGGTATCTATAACCGAACATTTAATATAGTTATCATCCGTTTCCTCTGCCTTTAGCGTTATTTTTCCGTTTTGGGGTGTGAATTTAATTGCATTAGATATTAAATTTCGGACTACAGTATTTACCATATTGGGGTCTGCATAAGCAATCATACCTCCGGGAATATTCTGCTTTAATTCAATATTTTTTTGTTCTGCTCTGTCCTGTTCCATGAGGATATTCTCCTGGATCAGTTTTTCCAATTCTATTTCCGAGGGTTTCACTTTTAATTTACCAGTCTGATTCCTGGCCCACTGCAAAAGATTATCCAGCAGATTATAGGCATTCGAGGAAAACTGGTTAATTTGTTCTATGAATTCTTTGATTTTATCGTTATCATAGGAATCATACTTGTAAAGCAATAATTCGGAAAGTCCTATTACAGTATTGAAAGGATTTTTCAGGTCATGAGCTATGATGGAAAAGAACTTATCTTTTGTTTCGTTAAGCTCCTCCAGTTCCCTTTTTTTCTTTTCAATCTCCTCTTTCTTAAGCTTTAGTTCATGGCTCCTCTGAGTAAGGCGTTCTTCCAGAATGTTATTTTCTCTAAGCCTGTGAATAAGAGTTCTTAATACGGCTTTGGCTATATGAATGTCTTTATCAAGTATTTCATCAAAAACCTTCTTGTCCAGTCTTAACAACTTTGTTCTTTCCAGTGCAGTTACGGAAGCCGAACGAACTGATGAGTCAATAAGTGAATATTCCCCAAAATATTCATTTTTGTTAAAACGGGTAAATTCGTAATCTCCGTCATGTACCTTAACACTACCATGAACAATGATATACATAGCATGAAGCAAGTCGCCCTTGTGAAAAACCACTTCATTTTCCTCAATCTCAAATTCTTCCAATGATTCTGCAAGATGATTAAGAATCTCCGGAGTGGATTCCTGAAAAATATTAACGGATTTTAGAATTTTAATTCGCTTATCAATAGATGATTTCTCGTCAGCATCTGAGTCTTGCTCTTTCATGAATATTTAATTTTGTGTGTTTTAAATCATTCAGCAACACACCAACAAAATTAATAATAAAAAATGAAATCCAAACAAAGAATGCATCCGCTACTATTCGTAAGTTTCTGAATAAGAAAATAAGGATTTGGGTTTGGAATAATGAAACAGATCATATTTGGGCCACTTATTCACACCGTCTACAACACGTTTCATAAGTTTATCCAGTTCATGAGTAAAATCCGGGCCTTTATCATTGCTTGTATTCAGAAAAATAGCATAAGTTATACCATTTTCTTTTCGCTTCAGCAAGGCAGACGTACCGGTTAGAGTGCCGGTTCTTTTCCATGTACCGTTGCTTGTAGCACTCACCCATCCTATCGGATTATGAATATTTTCCATATTAACCATTTTTTTAATGGTTTTGTCAGATAAAATATCCTTTTTCCCGTCTAATCCATCAATGTGTACAACCAATTTGAGTAATTCCGCAGGAGAAGCTGTCCAGGCACCTGCAGCGCTAAGGACGTCAAAGTTATTTCCTCCATACTGACGGGGAACAATTTTTCCTTCATCAAAAGAAGAATAAGATCGCTTATATTTTGAATTGGCATAATACTTTACTTCGTTACCCCTTAAGCCTGATAACTTAGAATTGCCAATTTGCATATCATAAATTCCAATCGGATTAAGAATTTCAGATATTACATATTGTTCATAATCCATTTTGGTTATTTTCTCAATAACCTTTCCGAGTACTGCATAACCAAAGTTGGAGTAAGAATCTGCAGTACCTGGTTTAAAGTCCAATGTTCTGTTTTTTAAAGTGTATCGCATGGTTGTTTCCAAATCCACAGGAAGTTTGGTATCCATTGCACTCTTGATAGTATAAGGCATAAAAACCGGATCGCCGCTGTATCTAGACCAGCCGCCTGAATGCGTTAACAAATGTTTAACAGTTATGTCTTTAACCCTTAAATCTCTGATATCCCGGAATTTCGGATCGTTTAAGATTCCCTTCTCTCCAAAAACAGTATCGTTTAGATTCAGTTTGTTTTCTTCTTCAAGCTTCATAATAGCCACTGCTGTAATCAGCTTAGATAAACTAGCTATTCTGAAAACATGTTTAGGCTGAACAATTTCTTTAGTGGCTGTATCTGAATAACCAAACCCTTTAGCATAAATTAATCGTTCATCTTTGGCTATGGCGATTGAGGCTCCTGCTATTTCCCATTTATTAAGGAATTCGCTAATCTTTGATTCTGAAGAATTTATGTCAGCAAAAGAAGAAAGCTCATTGTGTAATTGTCTTGATATCGGGCTATTTGATACACCTGGTTCATTTTCACCAGAAAACGTGTGTTCTGATAAAGAAATCACTATTTGCCCGAAAAATATAACAAAAAGCGCAAGCGCTTTTTTGTTGCCTGGTATTCGTACCATATCACATTAATTTTTCAATAAAATCCTCTTAAAAACCAATCAAATAGAATATTGTTCATTAAAAATGAAGGTGCGAATGTATTCTTTTTATCAATTCAGCGCAATAAATGATAAAATTTATTTGATTAACGGTAACGAAGTGTTTATTAAATTATTATTGTACTACAGAAAAGGTAAGGAAAGAAAACCACCTGTTTTTTTTCAACAGGTGGTTGTTAATAACTAGAAAAATATACCTACACTAAATATAAATTTATTAGGTCTGCTGTCGAAATCTCTTGTTTCTCCAGCCACCTCAATACCCTCTCCAAACTTACTCAAGCTGCCTTCATACTTGATATCGAGAGTAAGGGCATTCAGCAGGTCCAGGCCTGCACCAACCTGATAACCCCAGGTGGCTTTATTAAATTCTTCTTCGTAATCAGTAACCGCTTCGATGGCTGACTTATTCGACAGAACAATACTGGCGACAGGTCCAAGTTGAATCCTTGCAGGACCAAATTTAAAGCCACCCATAAGAGGAATATCCAGTTTATTAAACTTTTGTTCCTCATTATAAGTTTCTTGCACAGTTTCTGCTGTAATTTCCTGAATCTGGACTTCAGTAACAGACCTGGAAAACAACAGTTCTGGCTGCACATAAAGTGAAGCAATGCTAATTCTTCCAAAAATTCCGGCCTGGAAACCATTTACGGTTGCTTCCTGGCCCTGAACTTTTAACTGTTCATAATCTTCATCTGCAGCAGCTTCAATTGTTTGATCTGCATTTATTGAAGCAGATGATACACCAGCTTTTGCCCCAAATTTAATTTGAGCGTGTATACTGGTACTTAAAATAATACCCAAAATCAATAATAAATAAACCTTTTTCATAGTTTTGTCTTTTATAATTTAGACAAATTAGGTCAAAAATTGTTCCAAAACAATTTATTGATTTTTTTCAGGATGAGCGTGTCCATGCTCTTTTTCTTCGTCTGTTGCTTCTCTAACCTCAATAACAGAACCTTTGAAGAATAGATCATCGCCGGCTAAGGGATGATTAAAGTCCATTTTTACTTTTTCATCACCAACTTCAAGAACAATACCGTCCAGACGATTACCCTGCTGGTCCTGCATTGGAATATAATTTCCTTCTTTCAGTAAATCATAGTCAATTTTACCTTCTACTTCAAATATATTGATAGGAAGATCAACCACTGCATCATCGGAAGCCTGTCCATAAGCTTCATCACATTCAATTTTAAAATCGAAATCATCTCCCTGTTTCAGGCCATTCAGATTTTCCTCAAATTTTTCAAGCATGTTACCTACGCCATACAAGAATGTCAGAGGTTTATCTTCTTTAACTGCTTCAACTACTTCGCCATCATAACCATCAACGCTTAATTGATAAGTTACTGAAACCACTTTATCTTTTCCAATTTCCATAAATAAATAATTTTTGTTTTTAAATAATTAAATTTCTGCAAAGGAAACCTTTTCCATCCAGAATATCAAACAAATGCAAAAAAAATACAGCAGACTTATAAGCCAGGTTCTGTATCCCGAATAATCGGAACTTCCATCATTTATCTAAGCGGCCTACCCCCCATCCTCGGGCGAGCAACCCTCGGGCGATGGTTTACATGGCCTTGCAACCCATAAGTTTACACAGCTATCATGCTCACACATGATACTGGTGAGCTCTTACCTCACCTTTTCACCCTTACCCCGCCGCTGGCGGGACGGTTATTTTCTGTTGCAAATCTATACCCTCGCGGATATCTCCCGTTTCGGGAGTATGGCGCTCTGTGTTGCCCGGACTTTCCTTACCGGTTAAACGGCACGATGGAACAGTCTGCTGTATTCTGCAAAAGTAATGAACATCGTTCAATAAATTCAGAACGTGATAATCAATATGATATTATTTTTTCAGAATTACAAGGGTAGCTCCGTAACCATATTCTTTAAAAGACGCATCCTGGTAATCCAGTTTGCTGTAATTTCTCTCCAGGGACTTTCTTAATTCATATCTCAGGCGCCCGTTTCCTACTCCATGGATAAAAACAATCTTTTTAAGTTCGTTGAATTTTAGTGCTTCTTCCATTTCTTTGTGAAACTGTTCCATCTGAATTTCCAGCATTTCCCTGTTGGATAAATCCTTGGGACGGTCAAAGAGCTCTTCAATGTGAAGATCTACTTCCTTTAATTCAGGATTATTATTTTTATTGTCTTTCTTAGCCCTGGGCCGGCTTACATCTTTTTCTCTTATGGATTGCTGAATTTCCTGATCTGTCAGCTTACTTAATTTCTCAGTAAATTCAGCTTCTTTTTTAAGTTCAATAAGATGTGCATGCTCCTCAAAATAATCATTTTCTGTAAATGTTGTGCTCTTGAAAAATTTTTGAGGTTTCAGCTTCAAGTCTCTCTCAACAGGAGGCATGGGTTCAAAAAAGCTCTTTTGGTAAAAAATAAATTGAATCTTAAAGTCTTTGAGTTCGGATAGATTCTCCCGTTCAACGTTCTTTAGGTATATTTTGGTATTCGATTCCAGTTCACCCGAGGAAAAATGAATATAATGCTCTGTTCTTTTCAATAGGATAAGATAGAAAAGGTGAAATTCACTGTCATTGATTAGGTATAAATCCAGATTGCTGTTTTCTGGCTGATGTTGATCCTCAGGAACAAAGGCTATAAAAATATTATTATCGGGATCCAAAGCAGACTCAAGGCTTTCTGAATCAGGTTCTTCCTGTTCAAAAAAATTAGCAGCTTCTTCCTCTTTTTCTTCCACAGTCTCTTTTTCGTAGGAAACTTCCTCCTTTATTTTATTTTCCTCTTCCTCTGTTTTTAATAATTCGTCAGCCAGCACCGGGACTTCAAATCCATCATCATTCAATACATTCACCATATCCTTATTTATAATTTTGGTAACTTCGCCTCCACCCGTGTCGTTTAAAAATTTTACTTTATCGCCTATTCTGAATTTCATTCTCTTAGTAATTTTTGGTTTGTAAATTTTATTCCCTGCCCCTGTTTATAATAACGACACAAAATTAGTTAATTTTGCCCTCCATAAAAAATGTTAGCATGGATCTTAAAAATATATCCATTCAAGATTATACCTACCATCTCCCGGAGGAAAAGATTGCCAAATATCCTCTGAAAAACCGGGAAGAATCCCGTTTGCTCATATATGACAGGGGAAAAATTAAAGACAATCACTTTAGGAACATCAGTCATTATTTGCCGGAAAATCACCTTATGGTATTCAATAATGCAAAGGTCATTTCCGCCCGTTTACCTTTCCAAAAAGAAACGGGTGCCATCATTGAAATTTTCTGCCTCGAACCTGTTCAACCCCGGGAATATGCAAAAGCCTTCCAGGCAACCAACAAAGTACAATGGAAATGCCTGGTCGGAAACCTGAAAAAATGGAAAAATTCATCATTGAATAAAACCATAAAACTGAACAAACGGACAATTCAGATTAATGTAAAAAAAACAGGGCGTGAAGATAACTATGTCACTGTAGAATTCACCTGGGACAAAAATGATGTAACCTTTGGCGAGATACTTGATATAACGGGTAAAGTTCCCATCCCTCCGTACCTTAAAAGAGAAAGTGAACCGGTTGACAAAACCAGGTATCAAACCCGTTACTCAAAGGTAATGGGTTCTGTTGCAGCCCCAACAGCAGGATTGCATTTTGATCAACATACCCTCAGTTCAATCCGCTCAAAAGGTATTGAACAGACTGAAATAACCCTGCATGTGGGTGCAGGCACTTTCAGACCGGTACAGTCGGAAACCGTTTCAGGTCATGAAATGCACACAGAACATTTTGAGGTTTCCATTGCTACTCTTGATAAATTAATTGAATACACGGACAATTTATTATCTGTAGGAACCACAACCCTGAGAACCCTTGAAAGTTTGTATTGGATGGGGTTGAAAGTAAACCAGTCGGAGAATACTCCAAATCCATTCCATCTGGGTCAATGGGAACATACAGAATTAGAGGATTCTCTTTCAGTCAAAGAATCTTTGCTTCGAATTAAGCAATATATGACTTATCACAAAAAAGAGCATATACACGCCAGTACTCAAATAATGATAACTCCCGGTTACCAGTTCAAATTAACGGATTCGCTGATTACCAATTTTCATCAACCCAACAGTACCCTGCTTTTATTGATTGCAGCTTTTGTGGGAGACGACTGGAAGAAAATATATGAATATGCACTCAACAATAACTTCCGGTTTTTGAGTTATGGTGACAGTTCCTTACTTTTCCCATGAAAAAAACTTTAACCCAATAATTCACAAATTACTTCTGTCTCCGACAGCGACTAAGATTACTTTCGGTGAGCTCACTTCGTTTCGGTTCACTAAAATTTTTTCTAAAAATTAAAGAAGCTTATTCGTGTTCCTTGTTTGCTAAAGAAACTATTGGCGATTTAGGTTTATTGTTTCAACAATTCTTTTATCCTGGCCACAAAATTTTTAATATCGGCTTCAGTTGTATCAAAGGAGGTCATCCATCTTACAACAGATTGTTCATGATCCCAGATATAGAAATAAAAATCCTTCTGTAAGTCAGGAATTATATCTGCCGGAACCTTTGCAAAGACTCCGTTTGCTTCCACTTTTTGGGTAATTTGTATCTCAGGAATCTCTCCTGCCGTCTCGGCTAGTAATTGAGCCATCCGATTTGCATGGAGCGCATTATCATACCAAAGATTGCCGGAAAGGTACCTGAGAAATTGTGCTGAAATGAAACGCATTTTGGAGGCAAGTTGCATTCCCTGTTTTCTCATGTACTTGAAATCTTCCTTTAACGCTTCAGTAAAGAACAATATGGCTTCTCCATACATCATACCATTTTTGGTTCCTCCAAATGATAAAACATCAACACCCAGATCTTTTGTTATTTCCCTGAAATTCTTATTCAGGGCTACAGCAGCATTGGCTATTCTTGCACCATCCATGTGGACATACATATCGTTTTTATGGGCAAAATCACATATTTCTTTGATTTCTTCAGGGGTGTAGACTGTTCCAAGTTCTGTAGTCTGGGTAATGGAAACTATTTTGGGCTGTGAATGGTGTTCAAAACCTATTCCTTTTATATGAGGCTGGATTCCTTCTACGGTTATTTTCCCGTCTTTAGTCTCAACAGGCAAAAGTTTAAATCCGTTAAATTTTTCCGGTGCTCCACATTCATCTTCATGAATATGAGCTGTTTCTGCGCAAATAACACTATGATAAGGCCGGGATAATGCGCCCAGTCCTAATACATTGGCTGCCGTTCCTAAAAAAACAAAGTAAACAGCGGTATCCTCTCCAAAATGTTCGTAAAATTGTTTGTAGGCTCCCTGTGTGTATGGATCGTCTCCATAAGCTACAACATGTCCCTTGTTAGCTTGATTCAAAGCCAGCATTATTTCCGGGTGTACACCTGAATTATTATCGCTTGCAAATCCTTTTTTATCGACCATTATGTTAAAATTTAAAATGAAATTTGATTGACTATTTGATACCTTTAAAATGAATAAGTTTAAACAAAAATTACCGGATAAAAGCAGATTTTACCCGGTAATTTTCCTTATTTAATAAAATAATCATTTAGAATTTCTCATCATACTTGGTCCATAAGTTATCTCCAAGCTCCCAGGCCTTTTCAACTACTTTATTCCCCCATTTGTTAGAATAACCGGTAAGGTATTCAATCGCTTCTTGTCTGTCGCTTTCAAGTTTTTCTTTTGCTTTTTCATCAATCTCTTTTTGTTTTTCAAAGAGTTCTTTCTGCCAGGGAACCCAAACTTCATCAATGTCTTTGTGCATATCGCCCCAGCGCTGCGCGGCAAGGGTACCTAGTCTGTTAAACGCCCACCATGCGGATTCTCGATTGTATCCGGTTTGTCTGGCCTTCACTTTATAAGATTCTGGTAAACTGGTATTGTTGCAATAGACAGGAATATAAATTGAAGAAGCTATATTATCCTGGGCAAGCCATACTACACCGCCAATTTCATCAGGCAACCAGTCTCTGCATTGTATGATAGTCCCATACATAGTATACCAGCGGGCAATAGTTCTTTCACCAAGGAAACGTATATCCCCTGTTTCTTCATCCACATGATACCAACCACCGCTTACATCCTCAATATCAAGTTGATCATAAGGCATGAAAGGATTGGCAAGAGGCGAAATAATCTCTTCACCTTCTTCATTGGTTGTAGTGGTATTTCTCCTCATATCATAAGGAGTTCCCTGGTAATAATCTTTAAAAACATCTACCAGGTCCATCTTTGTAACCGGCTTGTCAGGTTTTACTGAAAATGGATAATTTTCAGAGGTTGGACTTAAATTCAGAGAAGGAGCTAATAAGTCAAAAACCCGCCATTCTCTTCTTCTTGATGCAACAGATTTTCGACTATCCGGAGCATAAACATCGCAAAACTTAAAATCGTCTTTATCACCATTCCACCAGCCATTTTCTTTGGCTACTTCATAAATATTTTCAGAAGCCATAAAATAGTCTTCGTTATCAAGGTCAATTTCTTTTATAGTTGATGCGTTTGCATTTACCGAAATGTGGTCATCAGGTACACGCTGAGCAGCCCAAACAGCTCCAACTTTTCCTTTACCAGGCCCTACAATTTCAAAATGCCATACTTCTTTGGGATCTGCTATTGTTAAACACTCACCGGCATCATTCCATCCGTATTTTTTGGTTAATTCACCGGCCATTTCAATAGCTTCACGGGCAGTTTCGCATCTTTCAAGCATAAGTTGGCAAAGCCGCTGGCAATCGATCAAGCCTTCATCGGATTGCAATTCTTCACGACCACCGAATGTGGATTCTCCAATTCCCAGCTGATGCTCATTCATACTTGGATAAGCAGTATTCAGATAAGCATTGGTATGTTCAACCTGGGGTATCTCACCTATTTTCTCATGTTTGTAAGCAGGCATCACTTGCGTGTTATCCTGAGACCGCTTATACATAGGAACTGTAGCCCCTTCTTCATGGTCACGGGCTGGTTCAAAATCCATCCATGCTCTTGTACGATGACTGTCATCTGTGTGAGAGGTAAAAACCGAACCATCAGCACTGGCCTTTTTACCTACGGTAATACTCGTACACCCTTCAGGTACTCCTCCTTCCCAGTCACTTTTATCCTGTGATTGGCTATTAAAGGGGATTAAAAGCAGAAGAGCTGATAATAATACTGTTAACGAATAATAAAGTTTTCTCATAACTGTTTTTTTAAGCAACCAAATTAATAAAATCTCTTAAATAGCCTTAGTTTTTTCCAGGGAAGTTTAAGAAGATTTATGGTAACCCACAGCAGGAAAGGTAAAGGAGGGAAATTTCATTTGATAAAAATATTTTTTAAATTGGCTAAAATTGATGTGTAATAAAAAAACGAAGAAAAGTGATGGTAAAAGAAAAATTAGCATTGAAAAAAAGAGTTTATGACAGATGTCTCGAGATGCTGGAAGAGAGCGCTGAAACGACACGCAGACAAATAGATGAATTGCAAAAAGATGCCAATGAGGCAGAGCAGGAACATGATGTGTTTGATGGGACCAGAAGCAAGCTTTTAAGTCAGAGAGACATCTATGCTGAACAATTACAAAATATAATGGATGAAATCCATATTCTGAAGCAAGTACCCTTTGATGAAGCCGTCGATAAGGTTGAATTTGGCGCTATGGTCGAAACAAACAAACAAAAAATGTTCATAGTTGTTGGGATTGGTAAAGTTCAGGTAGACGGACAAACATTTTATGTCATTTCAAAAAATGTGCCCATTTATAATGCCATGGAAGGCCTTAAAAAAGGCGATACTTTCCAATTCAATAACATAAAATTTGAGATAAAAGACGTCTACTAAACAGAACAGTGCTAATATACAGGAGACGTTGGTATGAAAAAACTGAATTTAAGCGGGAAAGATTTAAGAAGAATAGGTATTGAGGAGGACAAGGTAATTAGTATTGCCAAGAACACCATGGAGCGGTATTACAAGCACCAGAAAAAGACTGAAGCGCTGGAAATACTGAAAAAAGTAGTAAAAAAACCGGACAAGTTTCTGAATCATCCTGAACTTGGAAAAATAGCCCAAAATCTAACAAAAACAGATCATCAGCCAGCTCAGCCGGTAGATTTAAAAGAAAGGAAACCCTATACTATTTACGGAAAAGAGGGCATTGAGGAAGGCGCTTTAGAGCAAATGGACACAGCCATGCGATTGCCTATATCTGTTAAGGGTGCCCTGATGCCTGATGCTCACCAGGGTTACGGATTACCTATCGGGGGTGTGTTGGCTGCAGAAAACGCTGTGATTCCATACGGTGTAGGCATGGACATTGGATGCAGAATGGCGATGTCAATTTATGCACTCGACCCTGGAAAAATGTTCAAAGATTCAGCTAAACTTAAAAATATATTGCTTCAGAATACAAGGTTCGAGAAGGCTGAATTCCAGGATAAAAAAGAGCATGAAGTTTTAGACAGAACGGAATTTAAGGAAATCAAATTTCTCCACTCGCTTCAGAAGAAAGCATCTGATCAATTAGGTACCTCAGGTGGTGGCAATCATTTTGTGGATTTGGGAATACTTGAAATCAAAGTACCAATAGATGAGCTCAATCTCCAGCCCGGAAAATATTTTGCTATTCTCTCCCATTCCGGATCAAGAGGTACCGGAGCAGAGATTGCCAGGCACTATACCAAAATTGCGGCCGATAAATGTGGATTACCCAAAGGAGCCCGCTCGCTTGCCTGGTTAGACCTCGACAAAGCAGAAGGCCAGGAATACTGGAAAGCTATGAACTGGGCAGGGGATTATTCAAAAGCAAACCATGAAATTATTCATACAAAACTGGCAAAGGCACTGAATGAACAACCCCTTACACGAATTGAAAACCATCATAATTTTGCCTGGAAAGAGAAAATAGCTGAAAATGTGGAAATGATAATACACAGAAAAGGCGCTACTCCCGCAGCTAAAGGTCAAATGGGTATCATTCCAGGTTCAATGGCCAGTCCGGCTTTTATTGTAAGAGGCAAAGGCAATGAAGATGCTCTGAATTCGGTTGCCCATGGAGCTGGCAGAAAAATGTCCAGGGGTGAAGCCAAAAGACAGTTCAGCAAAAAAGAGCTGCACGAATACCTGAATCAGCGTAATGTAATATTGATTGGCGGCGATACAGATGAATCCCCGCTGGCCTACAAAGATATTAATGCGGTAATGAATCACCAGCAGGATTTGATTGATATTCTCGCCTCTTTTCAACCGAAAATTGTAAGGATGGGCTAATGATGTGTCATCCCTCCAGGATTCTTGTTCCTCAGTGTTGTTTACTCCCCGGATTCCATCTTATGCATCCGGAGTTACAAAATTATCAAAAATCACTAGCACTCTATTATAGACGAACCCCCACTAAAGGCGGGGGCTATCTGAATACCAGAATATTGAGCATTTGTCTTTAAATCGAACTCCGGTTAAAATAGGATTTAAGGAGATCTGATTATTTCTGTTTTTATCTTTGTGCTTTTAGCGTCTTAGTGTATTAGTGGCTATTTAAACCAAACCACCAAGCCACCAAAAAAGAAGGAACACAAAGAATTACCTTTAAAACCTGAAGAATTATAATTTATTCGCACATTCCCATTTTGTAATTACAGGAAAAATGACAACCTTTGTACTAACCGTTACATTCAAACATTACGTATTTCATGGAAAATAAGCTTTCTCCAGCTTCACTGGCCACAAAATTTGTGAACAGCACTGATCGTCATGTTTTTCTCACAGGCAAAGCAGGAACAGGAAAAACAACATTTTTAAAGAACATTGTTCATCAAACCCATAAAAAGGCTGTAATTGCCGCCCCTACTGGCATAGCTGCCATCAATGCAGAAGGCGTTACTCTGCATTCACTTTTTCACCTGCCATTCGGGAGTTTTATCCCCTCCAACAATGGGATCAATCAGCTTAGTTTTTCTACAGAGCTTCACACACCCAAAACATTACTGAAATCCCTCAGGATGAACAGCCACAAAAGGAAACTTCTCCAGGAGCTGGAACTACTCATAATTGATGAAGTGAGCATGTTACGGGCCGACACCCTGGATGCCATAGATACCATTTTACGATCCGTAAGAAAAAAGAGGAATCAACCCTTTGGCGGAATACAGATTCTGTTTATCGGAGACCTGCTGCAGCTTCCACCAGTAGTAAAGCATGAAGAAAAAGACCTGCTTCAAACGTATTATCCCTCGGAATATTTTTTTGAAGCTTACGCCCTGAAAGATAACCAACCTGTTTATATTGAACTGGAAAAAATTTTCAGGCAGAGTGACAAACAGTTCATTACCCTTTTGAATCATTTCAGGGAGAATTCTGTTACCAGGCAAGACCTGGAGATTCTGAACAATTATCACAAGCCCTCATTCAAACCTTCCAGGGATGAAGGCTATGTTTTTCTTACGACACACAACAGGAAAGCTGATGAAATCAACCGGAGAACGCTGAAGAAATTACCAGGTAAATCGTATTATTTTGAGGCCTATATTGAAGGAGATTTTGGTGAACACCTTTACCCTGTTGATTACAGACAGGAATTCAAAAAGGAAGCCCAGGTTATGTTTATTAAGAATGATTATTCCGGGGAAAACCGCTATTTCAACGGCAAGATTGGTTACATCAGCGAGCTAACGGACGAAGAAATTGAAGTAAGTTTTCAGGACGGTTCTCCTTCAACAACTGTGGAACGCTATACCTGGGAGAACAAAAGATATACCCTGAACAAAGAAACCAACAGCATTGAAGAAAAAGTAAAAGGAACATTCAGTCAATTCCCTATAAGACTTGCATGGGCAATAACCGTTCACAAGAGCCAGGGACTGACATTTAATAAAGCTATCATTGATGTATCGCAGGCTTTTGCACCCGGGCAGATTTATGTAGCGCTTTCCCGCCTGGTTTCATTGGAAGGATTAGTTCTTAATGCCCCCATACCTCTGAACATCCTGGAGCCCGATGAAACACTCAAAAAATTCAGCAACCAAAAGAAACAGCCTCAAGAGCTCCATTCAATTTTTGAAAAGGAACTCCCTTTATTTGTCAGTAACTATGCCATGCGTGCATTTGACTTTAGCGGGCTGGTTTCGGGAATGGCAGAACACCTGAACACATACAATAAAGATGAAAAGAAATCAATGAAGCAAAAACAGAAGAGCTGGGCTGTTGAGCTAAAAAATGAAGTGGTTGATTTAAAGGCAATCTCCGATAAATTTCAAAAACAATTGAAACGCATTACCGAAAAGAATAAAGTCGGTTGGTTGGCAGAGCTTTTGGAAAGGGTAACTTCAGCAAAAGAATATTTTGAACCCAAATTAAAAGCTGCTTCCGAAAAAATAGCAGCGAAAAAAAAGGAACTGGAAGGCATTCCGGGAGTAAAAACGTTCAGAAAAGAACTTACTGATCTTGACAGTATGATTTTCAACCGCAGGCAGACTATTCACAAGGCAGAAGCGTTGATTAAAGCTGCCAGGGACAACAGGGAAATGTCAAACGATACCCTGGAAATTAATGATTTACAGCAAAAAAGAAAACAAGAACTCAAAAAAAGTCATTCAGAAGGAAAAAAAACGAAGAAGCCTAAATCAAATACCAAACAAATCAGTTACGATTATTATAAGCAGGGATATTCAGTTGAAGATATAGCAGAAAAGCGTTCCCTGGCTGTTTCCACCATTGAAGGGCACCTGGCGCACTGGATTGAAGAAGGGAAGCTGGATGTTAGTCAGTTTGTCGATAAAACCAAAATAAATCAAATCATAACCGTTGCAGAAGCGATTGAAAGCACCAGGCTGAGGGATATAAAAGACCGGTTAGGAGATGAGTTTACCTTTAGCGATATCCGCTATGTGATGGCACATTACAAGAGGATGAATAGCCGCTAATACGCGAATGATGTTTGGTGGTATTAATGGAATATTTCAATCCTCCAATTCGCGCACTTATCCACTCTGAGCGGGATTAGAAACAATCCATTTTACTTAAACAAATCCTCATCCCTAATCAGCATCAGGATTGCACTATGAGGGATAATGATATATTTTTGGTTGTTGAAGATAATTTCGTGTGAATTATTTTGGAGGTAGATGGCCAAATCGCCTTCCTGTGGTTGTAAGGGTACGTATTTCACCTCATCTCTTTCTTCCTTCCAGGGTTCATCCGTATCTGTAATTGCAGGGATTGGATAACCCGGACCTACTTTTAAAACATATCCACTATGTAATTTTTCTTTTTCCTGGACACTGGGAGGTAAATACAATCCACTTTTAGTTTGTGTTTTTTGGTCTTTAGGCTTAATCAACACCCTGTCACCTACAAGAATAAATTTGTTCAAATCCTGATTTCCTATTTCCAGAGCCATAATTCAGTTATTTTTTCATGCAAATATAGTAAAGAATCATCTGTTAAAACGCAATTCACAGGTCGCTCCACGAGTTGAGTTATTATAAAGCTGAATATCACCCTGATGCAGTTTCATAATTTGTCTGGCAATACTCAATCCAATACCTGACCCATTTTTCCTGGTGGTATAAAACGGCACAAAGACGTTTTCAAAATCTTTTTCATCAATACCCATCCCGTTGTCTTTAAAACGAATTTGAATTTTTAAGTATTTTAAAGCATCAATAAAAGTATTCAGTAGTCAATTAATTATATATTGCAATTACTTTAAAAGAAATATACCATGTTTAGAAATTACATTAAAATAGCGTTCAGAAACTTTCGGAAATTTAAAGTGTATTCATTGATTAATCTTTCCGGTCTTATCATTGGACTATCTGTCAGCATACTGATTATTATATATGTTAAAGGCGAAGTCAGCTACGACAAGTTTCACGAGAACTACGAAAACATTTACCGCATGGGATTAAAGCAAATGCGGGGAGATGATGCAGAAACAATGGCTCCTGTTTCCCCTGCGATGGGCCCTGATATAAAAGCTGAAATTCCTGAATTTAAGGATCACGTAATACTAAAACCTATTGGAAAAGCCTCCCTGAGCATTGATAAAAACGAATATACTTCTCAAAAGATGCTATTAGCAGGAAATTCATTTTTTGATATCTTTTCTTTTCCTATCATCAAAAAAACAACTGATGATCCCCTGAAAAATCCAAATTCTCTTGTGTTAAGTGAAACACTGGCACAAAGAATCTTTGGTGAAAAAGAACCACTCGGACAAACCCTGATGTATCAGAATGACAAATTGCTAACGGTGACGGCTGTTGTAGAGGATGCTCCCCTGAATTCTCATATCCAATACGATGCAATTCTATCCTTTTCCACTAATTCCGGTCAGCCTGACTTTTATAACAAATGGGACGGAAATATCGGCTATTACAGTTATTTTTTAATGCAGGACGGAGTCAAGCCAACCTTTGATTCCCGCTTGTCAGATTTATTCTATGTCAAAGTCAATAAAAAGATAGAACAGGCAGGCTGGAAAGTTGAACCGGTATTTGAACCCCTGGAAAACATTTACCTGAAAAGCGATTTGCTTTATGATTTTTCAAGCGAAGGAAACTTAAACCGTGTCTATATATTTTCGATAATAGCTTTTTTCATCCTTATTATTGCTACTATCAATTATATGAATTTATCTACTGCGCTTTCACTCCAAAGAATTAAAGAGGTAGGAATAAGAAAAGTTACCGGGGCATCAAAAAAACGTATAATCACTCAATTTCTAGGCGAAACGATTTTTTTAAGTATGGTAGCACTCATCATATCCATGATTTTAATAGAAGTTCTACAACCCTTTTTCAGTCAACTAATTGATAAGCCCTTGTCAATCTATTCTGCTCATAACAGCTTAATCCTTATGGGAATCCCTGTGTTGGTCATTTTACTGGGCATACTTGCCGGCAGTTACCCGGCATTCTATGTATCTAGTTTCGAGCCGGTTAGTATTTTGAAAAACACCCTCGGCAATAAAAAAGGGGGCTCAAAACTGCAAAACATTCTCGTACTCACTCAATTTGTAATTTCTATCGGTTTGATAATTAGCTCCATCGTAATTTATTCCCAAATTTCATTTTTGAATAACAAAGAAGTGGGTTATAACCGGGAAAATCTGGTATCAATAAGTTTGTACAACAGCGCAAGTGTTCAGAAAAGTGAATTATTGAGGAACCGGATTGTTAACCATAAAAATATATCCAGAGCTACAGTTGCATCCGCCTACCCGGTATACGGTTTAACCCAGAATGGTTATCGCCCTGAAGGAATGGAAGATGTCTTAATGTTTCACGCCCTTTATGTTGATCCCCATTACATTCCGACTCTTGAGCTAAAAATAAAGGAAGGACGTAATTTCAGACCCTCCTCTCCTGCTGATGAGGATAAAATGCTTATCAATGAAACCATTGCCAGAAAACTAAACTGGGAAAATCCTTTAGGAAAGAATTTACACAGAAACGGGGTGGATTATAAGGTTATTGGAGTAGTCAAAAACTTTCATTTTGAGAGTTTGCATGAACCTGTTGGCCCTGTTGTATTTACCTTAAAGCCAAGAAAAAGATGTGTTTTGGTAAGAATTTCAGAAGAGAACTTCCAGGAAACTATTCAATATCTTGAAGAGGAATGGAAAGAAGTTACCGGCAATAATGTGATGAGCTACCAAATGATAGATGATTTGTATGAAAATCTTTATAAAAGCGAAACAAAGTTTGGAGAAACAGTGCTGTTTTTCACAATACTTGCGATATTTCTGGCATGTCTTGGTTTATTCGGACTGACAGCCCTCTCAACTACACGCAGAACCAAAGAGATAGGAATCCGCAAAGTGCTCGGGGCAAATTTCATGTCTTTAAATATTATGTTGCTCAGACAATACACCCGATGGGTTTTGATAGCCAACATAGTGGCGTGGCCTGCTGCATATTTTTTAATGAAAGAATGGCTGCAGAATTATGCTTATAAAATTAACCTGAGCATTAGTTATTTTCTCGCTGCCGGGTTGATAACTCTTATAATTTCGTTATTAACAATTACGTATCTTGCCATCAGAACTTCGGCAACCAATCCGGTGAATAGTTTAAGATATGAATAGAAGCTTTTTGCAAAGAATATTATCGAGGCTGTCTCTAAAGATGCTTTAATGTATTCCACGCAAAGGTCTGCAAAGATTTTCGCAAAGGCACGCAAAGTCTAATTTGACGAACCATAATACTTTGCGAGCGTTTCGTCAGCGTTCTTTGCGTGAACACATTTTTTTACTTTCAGACAGCGTCTTTTGTTTCATATAAAAAATTCCATATTTTTGATATTCCACCAAAAATTTTATCCAATGAAAAAGTTATTAGTCATTTTTTTGCTTGTATCCCCTTTAATATTTATAAACACTATGTGCTCTAAAAAGAAACAAAATTTTCAGGTTCTGTCACCGGACGGTGCGTTAATGGTGGAATTCTTTCTGGAAAACAGCGAACCTTATTATGTACTCCGGAAAAAGAATAGTCTAATAATTGACACATCGCGCCTGGGATTTCTGATGAACAAAATGCCTGATCTAAAAAATGGTTTTGAGGTTGTAGAAATCCTTACAGAAAGCGAGAATGAAACATGGACTCAACCCTGGGGTGAGGAGAAAGAAATATCAAATCATTACAATGAGTTAAAAATACTTCTCTTCAATCAACCCAAAAATGTTCACCTCAATATCATATTCAGAATATTTAACGATGGGTTAGGCTTTCGCTATGAAATTCCCACTCAGACTTCTTATGATTACGCTGAAATTCAAGAAGAACTGACAGAGTTTAATTTCCCTGAAGACCATAAATCCTGGTGGATTCCCGGCGATGCAGATTCTTATGAATATCTTTATAATCACACAAACCTTAGTAAAATTGATTCGGCCAACACCCCAGTTACCTTAAAAGCATCAGATAATATGTATCTTAGTATACATGAAGCTGCGCTTACCGATTATGCAGGAATGCGGTTAAGAAAGAATACGTCAATAAAAAAGGGATTAAAGGCTGATCTTATTCCCTGGCCTGATGGCCTGAAGGTGAAAGCAGACCTGCCTCTTTATTCATCCTGGCGAACTATTCAGGTTGCCGATTCTCCCGGAAAACTTATTGAATCTCATCTCATTCTGAATCTTAACGAACCCAATCAACTGGAAGATATATCTTACATAAAACCCATGAAATATGCAGGTATATGGTGGGGAATGCATATCGATGTAAACACATGGCATGAAGGACCCAGACACGGTGCGACTACTGAAGAAGCTAAACGATATATTGATTTTGCCTCTGAAAACAACATCAAAGGATTGCTGGTTGAGGGCTGGAATAAAGGATGGGAGTCATGGTTGTCAGGGAATAATGTTCAAAACTACACAGAACCTACAGATGACTTCGATATAAAAGAGGTGGTTGATTACGCCAAAGAAAAAGGTGTAAATATTATCGGACATCACGAAACCGGAGGCAATATTCCTATGTATGAAAAACAGATGGAAGACGCTTTCCAATATTACAAAGATCTGGGAATTAACGCAGTTAAAACAGGTTATGCCGGTCAGATGAAACCGGAAGGCATCTTTCATCATAGTCAGTTTATGGTAAATCACTACAGGAAAGTAGTGGAAATGGCTCATGACCATGAAATAATGATTGATGCTCACGAACCCATTAAGCCCACTGGAATCAGGCGCACCTATCCGAACATGATGACGCGTGAAGGAGTCAGGGGAATGGAATACAACGCATGGAGCAAGGGAAACCCACCTGAACATACTACAATTTTGCCTTTTACCAGAATGCTTGCAGGTCCTTTGGATTATACACCCGGCATTTTCGATATCCTGCTTCAAAAACACAAGGATATTCGCAAGAAATACGCTGGAAAAAACTTTAAAAGACGAGTTCACACAACACTTTCCAAGCAGTTAGCTCTTTTTGTCGTTTTATACAGTCCGCTGCAGATGGCTGCCGACCTGGTAGAAAATTATAAAAATCATCCTGCTTTTCAATTCATAAGAGATGTTCCGGCTGACTGGGAGAAAACGAAAGTAATCAACGGGGAAATTGGCGACTATGTGACCATTGTAAGAAAAGACAGGAATAGCGAAGATTGGTACTTAGGCAGTATAACCGATGAAAATGAAAGAAAATTTTCTGTAAAGCTTGATTTCCTTAAAGAAGGCGTAACATACAAGACTGAAATCTACAAAGATGGCGATAAGGCTCACTGGAAAAACAATCCAACGGATTATGCTATTGAAAGTAAAACCGTGAAAAAAGATGATGTTCTAAAACTATCTCTGGCACCGGGTGGTGGTACAGCCATCCGGTTCCATCCGGAATAGAAAAATAAAAAGTCTGCGGCACAAACCACAGACTTTTTTAATTAGCAACTAAAGAAATATATATGGAGGTTTAATTATGAAAGCTTCCAGATTTTATTTAGTACATTTGATTTATCGCTTTGCCCCAAGAATCTCTTTTCTTAATTTTAAATTTAAGCTGACTTCCTTCCTTTGTCACAATATTTAATCCGTTAGAAGATATCATATTGGTTTTAAAGTATATGACTTCCTCAATGTCTCTGGGTAAAATTTCCATGTTATAGTTTGTCTGTTCAGGGCTTTTAAAATATACCCGCTGGTTGGTGAGTATAAGCTTACCATTCACTTTTTCATCATCGTTTAGATGCTGAGTATCACTCGCTTTAACTACAACTTCATTGGGTTTGAGATCTACTTTCATAACGTTGGATTTTTAATTTAACATATCTTTAACATAAATTGTGCCAATTTTTCAAAACACTAATATTCATTAGTTTATAAATACTTACCCATTTTCTGATTGCCCGCTATTGAAACATCCCCTGTACGTTAATGAACATTCTTTATTGGAAAGACGACCGTTAAATTTTAGTGATGCATTTGAATCGAAATGTTTCTTAATTTCTTCTTAAAAGCCTGCCTAATTACTACCAGAAAAGCCGCCAGGGATGGCGGCACTCCTTTTCCGTCCATGAACACGGGCATAAATGCAGGTTTTAGAGTTTAACTTATGATCAATATCCAATATTCCATAAAAATCATTTGCAAACGTATCCCGTCTGAAAAAGGAATTCGTGGCTATCCTTTTTATGAGTTCAACAATGATAGAACGGAGCAATTTGACAAATAAAACTCACTCATTCACATCATCAGAGTTAAACCGGAATCCGAGGCGTTTACCAGTCTGAAGTCTTGAATTGGCAATCTTCTGATGCATCTGGGCCACAGAAGCAATTTTAATCTGGTCGTAGGGTGGAACCAGTAAATCAAACTCCATAGCATATTGAATCACTTTATGGACTATCTGTGATAAATTTTCCGTAGATTTATCAAAATTTTGTTCCAGCGGTGACTTTTTTCCCGTCAGAGGCCGGGCAGGTCCTTCTTTTTTGTGTGGCAGACAAAAAAGAAGTATTCCGGATAACGGACAATAATAGTTAACTGTATTGAAATATTAAATATCAGTAGTGTCCGGTGAAAAATTGTTTATCCCCTCCGGGGAAAATCAGGTATATCCAAACATTTAATCTACAATACTTTATCCGCTACGCGGAAAAATACTCCGTAGGAGTTAAATTATTGTAGAAAAAGAACCCCAATATA
>CAZPDP010000029.1:0-41350 GCA_964585385.1 uncultured Bacteroidales bacterium | reverse complement strand
GGATAGTATGTTCCTTCTGCCACCCATATTGTATCTCCTGCTTCTGCATTATCCAGAGCATCCTGGAGTGAATTATAGGCATCGCCCCAGCCGGTGCCATCATTATTCCCGCTAGCATCAGCATCCACATAAACAACAGACTGAGAAAACAGACCCGCATTAAAGAGGAAAAAAAAGAGGCTAACGAAAAAGCTGAGTTTGAGTATTGATTTTTTCATGGGAGTATAAATTAAATAAAGTAATTAAATACCTTAAAGTCTTTTATTTTAAGAAGTTTACGCAATAAAAGTATAGAAATTATCTAAATAAGTCAATTAAGTGATTCAGAAAGAATACATCTCCACACCTGTTAAAAAGCATGAACAAAAATCAGACCAAAATACAGACAATCAAATTATTAAACTTCAGGGTTTCCTAAAATGAGATTTTCAATGCAAAAAATGCTGAAAATATTTTGTGAAAGAATAAATTTTTTATCTTTGCAAGACCCAAAAAAAATTCTGTCCCATGGTGTAACTGGCAACACGTTTGGTTTTGGTCCAAAAGAGTTCAGGTTCGAGCCCTGATGGGACAGCCTTCAAAGCCTCTGCAAACGCAGGGGTTTTTTTATTTCCTTCAGTTATAATAATAGCATTTAACTTCGCCCATTTAAGGAGATTTTTCATTCATAAAAAAAGGCAATAAAAAAGACTGCTTATTTATAAAACTCCAGCCCGATGATAGAAATGTCATCAAAAATGGCGGTGCTTCCTTCGAGAATGTTCTGTTCCTTTATTATGGAGTGGATGTTTTCGTCAATTCGTTCTTTGTTTTTTACATTTTTTTCAATCTGCTTTGTATCCAGGCTCACACCTTCTTCCCCTATCAGTTCGACAAGACCATCGGTGTAGCAAAAAAGTTTTGTTCGCTCTTTGATCTTAACATTCCCTTTCTGGATAGATGGTATCTCATCGAGCATACCCAGTCCCAGACAACCATCTTTAAGGTATTGAAGTTCTTCGCTTTCGGTTTTATAAAGAATAGGGGGGTTGTGGCCGGCAGTAATATAAGTTAGTTCTTTGGTTTCGTAGTTGTACTTGGCTATAAACAAGGTGATGAACTTTTCGCCTTTAGCGCTTGACATCACTCTTTCATTTAACTTTAGAATAATTCCCTCTAAATCGGTATTGGTTGTAAACAGGGCGCGCAAATTGGCCTGGAAATTGGACATCAGCAGAGCGGCTGAAATTCCTTTACCGGAAACATCGGAAATGCAAAAACCCCATTCGTCATCATTCAGTTTAAGAAAATCGTAATAGTCACCCCCAACCTCAAAGTGTGGCTTGTAGAATGATGTGACGTAAATTTTATCGTTATGGGGCAATGATTTTTCTTCAGGAACCAACATGGATTGCATGCGGGAAGCCAGCTCAAGCTCCTTTTTCAGGGCCTCCTGCTTTAAACTTTCGTTGTAAAGCCTGATGTTTTCAATGGCAACAATAATAATGTTGGAAAGAGTTTGAATGAAATGAAGGTGTTTGATTGAAGGGCTTATTCCTTTGGCGTCATCATCAATATCACCAATCAGCACGTAAGCGATGGGTTCATTATTGTGAAATACCGGAATAATATTGTCAAAGGTTCGAAGTGATGGATTTTTGGACGAAGCAACAAATGTAATTTCCGAATGTCCAAACACATCCTGTTCCAAATCAATATCGTCTACTTCTTCACCACATCCCGCATTCAGAATAATCTCCCAGTCTTCTTTCTCATAGTTATATTTGTAAATAACAACTTTCCCGATGTTGAGGTCTTCCCTCAAAATCTGCTCATACCTGCCCAGGAGCTCTTCGGTTGATAAATTTGCATTAATTGCCTTGGTAATTGAAAGCAAAGAATTCAATTTAAAAGAAAATAGTTTTAACCGTTTTATTTTTGCCTGGCTGGTTTTCATAGATTCAATTAATGCGATTTACAAATCATCCTATTTTTTCACTCTCTCACTATAAGAAAAATCCCTCGTATCGATTTTTATCCTGTCTCCTGTATTGACAAATAAAGGTACTTTGATTTCAGCGCCGGTTTCAATAGTTGCAGGTTTCATTGCTGTGGTTGAAGTAGTGTCACCTTTTACACCGGGTTCGGTATACGTTATTTCCATTTCCACAAATGGTGGTAATTCACACCGCAACGGAGTTTCTGTTTCGTCGTGAAACAGGATTTCAACCTCCTGGTTTTCTTTTAAAAGAGAAGGATATGGAATAAGTTCCTCTTGCAGGGAAATCTGTTCAAAAGTTTCCTTGTGCATGAAATGAAATCCCAGCTCATCGCTATAAAGAAACTGATATGGGCGGCGTTCCACTCTGGCTGTTTCAACCTTGGCACCTGAAGAGAATGTGTTTTCGATAACTTTCCCTGTTGTTACACTTTTTAGTTTGGTGCGCACAAAAGCAGCGCCTTTTCCTGGTTTAACATGCTGAAATTCAACAATAGTGTACAAGTCATCGTTGTATTTAATGGTCATTCCGTTTTTGAAATCTGCTGTACTTGCCATAAATAATTTTTAATCAATTTTTCTACAAATTTAAGGCAATTCATTTAAATAACTAATCAAATTTTTAAAAACTGTTAATCTTTGACTGAGTGAAGGATATACAGGCATTTATAATATTTTCTTCCTGGGTGTGGTGGTTTGAAAATCTTTAAGATAAAAAGGTTCAAAATAAGCCACATCTTCAAATTGTTTATATTCATAACGGTATTCTGACAAAGGAACCATATTTGCTGAGGAAAAACCAATCCCTTCGACAAAAACGGCATTGGAATGTTTCACTATTTCTCTGCTTTTATTCATGCCGTTTCCAAAAAAGATAACCCGGTTCTCTTTTAATAAATCTTTATAAGGATTTTCCTCAAGTATTACAGGATTGGCCTTTTCTACAAAATTATTATTCCAGTCAAATACAGCGGAATACACCTCCATTCTTCTTGCATCAATCATAGGAACAAGCAAATCCCCGGGTTTAATACCTCCGGGAACTTTATTTACAGCATTCATGAGAAGGCCCTGACTAAGCGACTGTAAAGTCGGTACAGCTATTAATGGTATTCCCGAGGCATAGCACAATCCTTTAGCGGTGGATACTCCAATCCGCAGGCCGGTATAAGAGCCCGGACCTTCACTTATACTCACTGCATCCAGATTACTGACAGACAGCTTCTCTTCTTCGAGAATCTCATCTATAAAAACTGCCAGCTTAGAGGCATGTGACTTGCCTTCCTTATCTTCTTTCATGTTTACCAGTGCACTGTCGGCGCTGAGCGAAACAGAACAGACTTCTGCGGTAGTTTCAATATTTAATAGTATGGCCATAAAATTATTTTAGTCTTCTTTGTACAATACTTCTTTTGTTTCATTATCAGTTGACGGTTAACGGTTTACCTTCATAAAAGTCAAGAATACGTGTCTTAAAGATATATTCATATTTTGCCTGAAGCAAATCAGATTTAGCTTTGGTCAGATTATTTTTGGCTGTATTATATTCGACCGAATTAACCAGCCCAACCTCAAATTTTTGCTTTGTATATTTAAAAGACTCTTCCATTGAATCCACTGTTTTTTGAGCTGCCGCATACTTTTTCCAGGCTGCCCGTGCATCAGCATGAGCGCTTTGTATGTCCTTGTAAAGATTATTCCTGGTATTCTCCAGGTTATACTCAGCGTTAAGCATATTGACTCTGGCATTGCTTATCTGCCTGCGGGCTTGCCATCCGTTAAAAATGGGAATGGAAAGGTTAAGCATAACTGAAGTACTGGCATTATCTTCAAGCTGGTCAAAAAACGGGTAGTCTTCATAATTGGCTACCGGTTGTGTAGTATATACAACCTCATTTTGAGCGGTATAACCAAATGGTATGGTGGTGCTGTCAAACCCTGTAATCCGGTCTCGGATGCTCGAATATCTTGTTCCATAAGAAAAATTCAGAGACAACCTGGGAGTTAAGCCAGCTTTCGCAACATCCAGCGCTTCTTTCTGTGACTCAAGTTCATACTTCGCTCCCTGTACCCTTGGCATCTCCTCTTTTGCTATCTGATAAATGTGATCCACACTTTTTGAAGGTTCCTGCTTTTCTGACATTTCAAATTCAGGCCGGACAATATCAAATCCATTCAAAGAATCGAGTTCCAGCAATTGAATCAGGTTGATGTAAGAGGCTTCCAGCTGATTTTGTGCATTCACCAGGTTTAATTCTTCGTTGGCTCGTTGCGACTGTATTTCCAGCAAACTGCCCCTGGCCAAACTTCCGGCATCTACAAGCTTCTGAGTCCTGTCAATTTGCTGCTCCGTTATTTCAAGCTGGTTTTGGGAGACTTCCACCAACTCCCGGTTGAAAAGTATCTGAAGGTAAGCCGAAGCTATATTCAGGCTTATATCATTTTTGATTTTTTCAAGGTCTTTCAGACTCGCCCTCAGGGAAAACTTGTTGGCTTCAATGGAACTCCACTTTTCAAAACCATTAAATAAAGTAACCGAACTGTTTACAGAAAAGTTACTGGTTTGTACCTCCTGGTTCTGGGTAAACTCATAAGTAGTTTCATCCAGTGCCCGCCCAAAAGAGAAATTGTGAGAAGCTCCGGCATTCAATGAAGGCAGGGCATCGAGCTTCGATTGTTTAAGAGCATGTTTATTCAATTCTGTATTCAATTGCTGCTGTTTAATCTGAATGTTATGGTCGTAGGCATATTGAATACACTCTTCCAGAGTCCATTTACCCTGACCAATTGCATAAGTATTAAAAGCAAAAACAGCTAAAATTAAGGGAATAATCTGTCTTCGATACATGATAAAAATTTTAGTCTTTTATAGAATCCGTGAAAAGTCTTTTTATTAGTTGAATATTTTTTATGAAAATTTCATTTGCATTCAAAAAATTCTCCGTATAGAGTTTTCGATAAATAACACCATAAAGAAATATTATGAAGAAAATTGCATAACCCTTGCCGTAAATGCGAAAGAAACCAAAATTAAAACTTTTTATGAAGATACGGATTATTTAATATGAAAATGATTTAATATTTTTGCAAGCAGTAGCATTAGACAAAACCCCATGAAAATTGAGCAAATAGAAGGTATAGGAGAGGTAGCATTTGTAAAAAGGAGAAATTCAAAACGCATAACCGTAAAAGTCGAGCCCTATAATAAAATCAGAGTTAGCCTTCCTTATTACATAAGCTACAAAATGGCCAGGAGCTATCTTATCAGGCATATTGATCTCATTAACCAAAAATCTAATAAATTAAACCAGAAAGTTCACTCTTTCAATAATATTACTGATTATCAAACGAAATGGCATGCACTGAACCTCCGGGAAAAAAATATTGACCATGTAGAGTATAAAATCAATGATCATGAAGTCACTGTTAGTTACCCGGAAAACAAAGCTTTAAATGACCCATTTGTCCAGGAAGCCATCCGGGAAGCTGTAAACGAAACTTTAAGACTGGAAGCCAAATTATACCTCCCAAAAAGACTTACAGAACTGGCCCGGAAAAATAACTTTCAATACAACCGGGTTTTTATTAAAAACATCAAAACACAATGGGGTAGTTGTTCGTATAAAAATAATATCAACTTAAACCTGCATATTATGAGGCTACCAGACCATCTGATTGACTATGTGCTTTTACATGAATTGTGCCATACCATACACAAAAACCACAGCCCGGATTTTTGGAATTTACTTGCTTCTTTAATAGAAGGAAACGTGAAAACTCTTCATAAAGAATTGAGGGATTATTCCCCTCAGATTTACACTTTATAGATTAGTTTATATTTTGTTAAAAAATCATTAATTTAGGCGCAAATCTAAACACTTCCGACATGAAGATAAAATCCAAAATGCTTACCTACATTCTGGTAACTTCTGCATTAATTTATATCATCGCGATTGGTTTTATCACATTTCAGTCAAGAAAGCTGGCTCTTAACCAGGTAACAGATGTTGCCAATACGCAGGCACGGGAATCGGCAAACCTCATCAAATCAAAGATTGACGGTTATCTTAACATTGTCCTTACCCTTGCAGAATCGGTGGAAGATTATAAAGTTATTCCATTCGAATACCTGGACACCCTTTATCTTGAAGCTCAAAAAAACGTCCTCGAAGAATACGATGAATTTTTTGCTGTTGCTACCAGTTTTGAGCTCAGCGCGATAGACACATCATGGGAGAAAGATTATGGGAGACGCCTTACCGGATGGGTAAGAGGGGAGAATGGGAAGATTACCTATTTTGAAAATAAACTCAACCTTAGCGGTGATCAGGCCGGAAGCAACTATTATATAATGAAAACCTCCGGCAGGCCAATGGTAGTAGACCCGGAAATGTACTCCTATACCGGCGATCCCGAAGACGAATACCTCAATTCAAATTTTTCAGCGCCCATCATCCATCACGGCACTTTTATCGGACTAGCCGGGTTAGATGTGGACATTAAAAAATTTCAGGAAATTATCAATGAAATTCAACCCTTTGAAAACAGCTATGCCTACCTTCTTTCAAATAACGGCACATTTGCTGCTCATCCCAACAACGATTATTTAGGGCAGAAGATTGAAAACATCCTGCCGGACTTTACGGAAGAACAAGAAATTCTGGACAAAGTAAAAAACGGGAAAACCTTTTCTTTTACAGCAAAAAATCAAAACGATGGCAATAAATACTACTACAGCTTCGCGCCTGTAAATATTCAGGAAGTAAACTCTCCCTGGTCTGTCGGGATGGTTGTACCATATAAAATCATTCGCGAAAAGGCAAACCAGATTTTCTATACTGCCCTTATCGTCGGGATCATTGGCCTTATCCTTCTTTCAGTTGTCATTTGGATTATCGCTAATAATATAAGCAAACCTATTGGTCAAATAACCGGGATTTTAAAAAAGATTGCCAAAGGAAAAATTGATGAATCTTTGAAAACAGAAGTGAATACGCGGGATGAGATTAACGAGATGGCCATGGCGCTCAACACCTCCATTGACGAGCTCAACAGAAAAGCTGATTTTGCCAGCCATATCGGACAGGGTGAGCTTGATTATGAGTTTAAAAAGCTCAGCGAGGAAGATCATCTGGGAAAATCTCTCGTTGAAATGCGGGACAGTCTCAAAAAGGCTAAAGAAGATGAGTTAAAACGCAAAGAAGAAGATGAGAAAAGAAGGTGGGTCAATGAAGGGTTGGCAAAATTTGCGGATATTCTGCGCCAAAATAATGACAATCTTGAAAAACTCTCCTACGAAATCATCCGGAATCTGATAGAATACCTGGAAGCAATACAAGGCGGCCTTTTCCTGCTAAACGATCAGGATGAAGAAGAAGCCTTCTATGAACTGAAAGCAGCTTACGCTTATGACAGGCAAAAGTTTCTGACCCGCCATATCAAACCGGGAGAGGGCTTAGTAGGCACTTGCGCTATAGAAAAGAAAACTATATACATGACAGAACTTCCCCAGGATTACATGGAAATTACCTCCGGTCTTGGTGATGCTAACCCGGACTCGTTGCTGATTGTGCCCCTGAAAATGGAGGAGGAAGTGTTGGGAGTTCTTGAGATAGCTTCATTTAACAAATTCAAGCAACACCATATCGAATTCGTTGAAAAAGTAGCAGAAAGCATTGCCTCCACCCTGTCGTCAGTACGAGTAAACATACGCACCTCCCAGCTTTTAGAAAAATCACAGCAGCAGGCAGAGGAGATGTCTGCCCAGGAAGAAGAGATGAGGCAAAACATGGAAGAACTGCAGGCTACACAGGAAGAATCCGCACGCAGAGAGGTTGAATGGACCGGTATGCTGGACGCGATAAACAACATGCTACTCAAAGCTGAACTTGATCTGGATAAAACTATTCTGGAAGCTAACGAGCATTTTGCCAGCACGTTCAACTCGGGTCAGAACGAGTTAAAAGGGATAAATATTGAAAGCCTGATTGATGAAGAACACCTGGGTGAATTTAAAAACCAGTGGAAGAGCATAACCCAGGGAACCACATGGCAGAAAATTCTGAAAACGAAAACCAAAAATAACAAAACGATTTGGTTGATTTCTTCATTTTCGGCGGTTAAAGACCAATATGAAAACATAATGAAAGTTCTCATGCTGGCACTCGATAATACAAGTTCAAGAAAGGAAAAGGAGGCAATGAGAAAAAAACTTAAAAAACTGGGGGAAGATGATATAACCACATAACAGGCGAGCCGATTCATTAGTCAATAAATAAACCAATTAAACCTGAATATTATGAGAATAAGACTCAAACTGCGGTATAAGATTCAGATTATAATCATATCCATTTCCGTATTAATTTTTATTGGGGCCATTGGCTACATCAGCTACAAGGGCAAAGAAAGAACGTATAATGACACTGTCAATTTAATCGATGTCCAATCCGAAAAATCTGCTTACAAAATTCAGGGCATGATAAACTCTGATTTTGCAGTGGTTCGTACATTGGCCAATGCTTTTAAGGCTTACAACCTCTTACCTAAAGACAAATGGCAGCAAGTCGTAAATAAAATGTATGATTATGTTTTTGCTGCCAACCCTTCGTTTTACCAACTATGGGATAGCTGGGAACTGAAATATGTCGACTCCACCTGGACCAGGCCTACAGGAAGAATTTCCAATACACGTTTCAGGGAAGACGGAATAATGAAATCAACAAAGGATCTCAGGAGTCTGGAGGGCGATTCAGAACTTTATGCAGAAGATAAAGCCAGGAAAGAAGAGCTTATAGCCGATATTTATTCAGACGTTTTCAGTTCAGGCAAAAAAGAAAAAAAATTGATGACCACACTGGAAACCCCAATTCTTAAGTCAGGTAAGTTTATCGGTCTGGTCGGACTTGATTTAACCCTTGAGGAATTTCAAAAGATTGTTAAAGAAATCAAAATAAAAAATTTAGATAAATCCTACGCATTTCTTATTTCTCATAACGGGCTTTATGCCGGCCACCCCGATAATGACAAAATCAACACAAAAGTTGAAAACAACCCTACAAATCAAAAGGGCTTTGACCTGATGGAAAAGATGGAAGAGGGCGACAAGTTTTCCATCATTCACGTAAACGAAAACAATAAAAAAAGTTATGTTTCTTATGCGCCTATTGCCATAGGTGAAACCGGAGACAACTGGTACCTGGGAATCTCCGTACCTAATGAATCCATCATGGCTGAAGCCAATAAAAGTTTCAGGATTTCTATGATGGTTGGACTGATAGGTCTCATCATTCTCAGCCTTGTCATCTATTTTGTGGCAAGAAACATAACCATACCGATAGAAAAGGTCACTCACAGCCTGAATATGCTATCCCGTGGGAAAATCGATACCGGGTTAAAACTGGACTTCAAAACGGGAGATGAAATTGAAGAGATGGCAAAAGCCCTCAATACATCTGTGGAAGAACTGAATAAAAAAAACCAGTTTGCCAGAAAACTGGGTCAGGGAGATCTGGAGCATCAGTTCGAACTTTCCCACGAAGAGGATGAACTGGGACAATCACTGGCAGAAATGCGCGACAGCCTGAAAAATGCCCGTGAAGAAGAGGAGAAAAGAAAAGTAGAAGACGAAAAACGCAGATGGGTAAATGAAGGACTTGCAAAATTTGCCGATATTCTGAGACAAAACAACGACAACCTGGAAGAGCTTTCCTACTCAATCATCAAAAACCTCGTCGAGTACCTTGATGCCAACCAGGGCGGCATCTTCCTTCTGAATGACGAAGACCAGAACAATATCATTTATGAACTAAAAGCTGCTTATGCATACAACCGGCGGAAATACCTTGAGAAACACATCAAACCGGGCGAAGGAATCCTGGGTAATTGCGCTCTGGAAAAGAAAACTGTCTACATGACTGATATTCCTGATGACTATATCAATATAACCTCAGGATTGGGTAGTGCCAACCCACGAAGCCTGCTGGTAGTTCCCCTGAAAACAGATGAAGAAGTACTTGGTGTGGTGGAAATAGCCTCGTTCCATGAAATAGAGCAATATCAAATCGAATTCGTGGAGAAAGTAGGCGAATCCATTGCTTCCACGATTTCATCAGTAAGAATCAACCTGAAAACCTCCGAGCTGCTGGAGAAATCACAGCAACAAGCAGAGGAGATGTCGGCCCAGGAGGAAGAAATGAGGCAGAATATGGAAGAATTACAGGCCACCCAGGAAGAATCAGCCAGAAGAGAGAGTGAACTCAACAGTTACCTGGATGCTATTGACAGTTTATTTATTAAAGCAGAAGCTGACACTGATTTCATAATCCTTAATACAAACGATATACTGTCTGAAAAACTAGGATATTCACAAGACGAAATAAAAGGAGATTCTCTTGAAAAACTGGTTTCCAGGGATGAGGCAGACAGATTCAGGCAAAAATGCGAGAATGCAAAAAACGGAGTTGTAGTAAAAGACTCATTTAATATTGTAGCCAAAACAGGCGAGGAATCAAAATTATTCATCTCTCTTTCACCCATAAAGGATAAGGAAGAAAATATTACAAAAATATTGTTTTTAGCACTGGAAAATAATACGAACTGACATGCATTCATAAATTATATTTCGAACATAAAACCTTTAACAAATGAAACTGAAGCTCAGACATAAGATTCAGCTCATTATTATATCCATTTCTGTGGTTATCTTTTTAGGAGCAATTGGTTATATAAGCTATAAAGCAAAAAATAAAGCACATGAAGATACCATCAGGCTTATTGAATCCCAGTCGGCCAATTATGCAAATCAAATCCAGGGAATGATATCCCGGGATTTTGCTGTGGTAAGCACATTAGGAAATGCTTTTAAAACGTATAAATTTCTTCCTAAAGACAGATGGCAGTCATTAATTAGAAAAATGTATGTGGAGGTATACAAAGCCAATCCTTCGTTCTATCAACTCTGGGACAGCTGGGAATTGCAGTATATCGACACAGCCTACAATAAACCATACGGAAGACTTGCCAATACAATTATTGAAAGGAATGGCATTATCGACACCACCTGGGATTTCAGAAGCATGGAAGGAGATCAGGGCCTTTACAAAAAAAACAAAGCCAGAAATACAGACTTCATCACCAACATCTACACAGATGAGTTTGCAGCCAATAAAAATGAAAGGAAATTGATGGCCACGTTGTGGGAATCCATTACCATCGATGGGAAATATATCGGGGTGGTGGGTCTGGATATTACCCTGGACCAGTTTCAGGAAATCGTGGAAAATATAAAAATGGAAGGCCTGGATGAAAGCTACGCTTTCCTTCTTACACATAATGCAAAGTTTGCCGGACATCCCAACACCGACTTACTGAACACCAAAGCTCCTCAAAATCCTACAAAAGATGAAGACTTTAATCTATATGAAAAAGTTAAAACCGGCGATAAATTTTCCATTATACAGGATACAGAAGACACCAAAGAGAAATACGTCACCTACTCGCCTGTCAAAATTGGAAAAACAGACATGTATTGGTATCTGGGAATTTCGGTTCCCACAGAATCAATCATGGAACAAGTAAATAAAGATTTTACGGTTTCCCTGCTTGTGGGTTTGTTTGGGCTCATTATTTTAGGTACGGTAATTTATTTCGTTGCTCAAAATATTACCAACCCGATAGAAAAAGTTACCCTGCAACTAAATAATCTTTCAAAGGGAATTATTAAAGATGATATGAAGCTCAATATCAGCACGGGCGATGAAATTGAACAGATGGCCCATGCGCTGAACACCTCCATCGAAGAACTGAAAAAGAAAAATGAATTTGCCCGCAAACTGGGGAAGGGTGAACTGGGGCACGATTTTGAAATCACCCATGAAGAAGATGAACTGGGCAAATCTCTCGTTGATATGAGGGACAGCCTCAAAAAAGCCCGGGAAGAAGAAGAAAAAAGAAAAGTTGAAGATGAAAAACGCAGATGGGTGAACGAAGGGCTGGCAAAATTTGCAGATATTCTAAGGCAAAACAATGACAACCTGGAAGAACTCTCCTACTCAATCATAAAAAACCTGGTCGAGTACCTTGATGCCAACCAGGGCGGCATATTCATCATCAATGACGAGGACGAAAACAATGTTGTCTATGAATTAAAAGCAGCTTATGCTTATAACCGCAGAAAATACCTTGAAAAACAGATTCAACCCGGAGAAGGACTTATAGGAAACTGCACCCTTGAGAAAAAAACTATCTACATGACTGATTTGCCGGAAGATTATATTAACATTACTTCCGGGCTGGGAAATTCGAATCCAAGAAGCCTGCTTATTGTTCCTCTAAAAACCGAGGAAGAAGTACTGGGAGTAGTTGAAATCGCTTCCTTTAAGGAAATGGAAAAATACCAGATTGAATTCGTTGAAAAAGTTGGGGAAAGCATTGCCTCTACAATATCCTCTGTAAGAATTAACCTGAAAACTTCTGAATTACTCGAAAAATCGCAGCAACAAGCAGAAGAAATGTCTGCTCAGGAAGAAGAAATGCGCCAGAATATGGAGGAGCTGCAGGCTACACAGGAAGAATCTTCACGAAGAGAGCAGGAATTTAAAAATATTATCGATGCCATTGACAACTTCCTTCTCAAAGCAGAATTAGATACAATGGGTAACATTCTTTCAACAAATCAACTCTTTAAAGATGTTATGAATTATTCAGAACAAGACTTGAAGAACCGCGCAATTATCGACCTGCTTGATGAAGAGGATAAAGAAAAATTCAACACTATGTGGAATGAAGTACAAAACGGCCGGGATCAACAGCAGAGCCTAAAATATAAATCAGCAGGCAACCAGTCACTCTGGCTCATTACTTCTTTAAATCCAATGAAAGACAAAGAGGGACAAATAAATAAAATTCTTTATATAGCACTGGATCACACCGATTCAGAAAATGAAATAATCGCTCTGAGGAAGCAGATTAAATCTTGAAAATAATCGTGCAGGCATAAATATGTATTAAAGCTTTAATCCAGGAGTTATGAAATTCAGAAAGAACTTAAAAATACGGCAGAAAATTCTATTCATGGTATTAGGCATTTCACTGATTATTTATGTGATTGTGCTAAGCTATATCACTTTAAGTGCTAAAAACAGAGCTATAGAAGACGCTCACAAAATTGTGGAAATCAATTCCGAAAAATACGCCCGGGAAGTTGAGAAACAGCTGGAATCTGACATGGAAATCGTACAGACTCTCTCCGAGGCGCTCATGACATACAGGATAATGCCTGAAGAACAATGGAAGGAAGTTTTTAAAGAGATGTATGGACATGTATTCAAAAACAACCCCCAGTTTTATGCCTTATGGGACAGCTGGGAGCTGAGCCACATAGATACTTCATGGGATAAACCCTATGGACGTTATTCTTATGAATACTACTGGGAAAACAATGTAATCAGGCAGGGGAGCGAATTAATGAGCCTTGAAGGAGATCCTGAAATGTATGACCGACTGAAAAAAATGAACAGACAAGTAATTGAAGAACCATACTTATATTCTTTCACAGGCAATGTGGCAGATGAAGTGCTAATGACTTCCCTTATTGAACCCTTACAGTCAAATGGTGAATTTATAGGCGTTATAGGTGTGGATATGTCCCTGGAGCGATTTCAAAGTCTTATCAATGACATCCGCCCTTTCGAGATAACAAATGCCTACCTGCTATCGAATGAATCTGTTTTTGTGGGTCACTCAAACCAGGAATTACTGGGCAAACCGATTGACGAAACATGGGCCGGATTGAATGAAAAATTTAAGATTAAAGAAAAAATTAAGGACGGTGATTACCTGGCATTTACCGGGAAAAATCCAAACGGTGAGAAAGCCTATTATGCCTTTACTCCTATTGAAATAGCTCAAACAAGAACACCCTGGTCTTTGGGTTTGTCTGTTCCCCTCAGCCTGATTCAGGAACAGGCCAGTAAAAATTTCTTCATCTACATATTAATTGGTATTGCCGGCTTAATCGTTATAGGTATTGCCGTAACTCTGCAAAGTAAAAACATCACAAACCCCATTAAGCATATCACACAGATACTTAAAAGAATAGCCCGTGGAGAAATTGATGAATCCATGAAAGCCAACATTAAAACAGGAGATGAGATTGAAGAAATGGCAAGTGCTTTAAATACCTCCATCAATGGATTGAATCAAAAAACCGAATTTGCAGTGCAAATCAAAGAAGGTAATCTCGAACATGAATTTGAAATGTTAAGCGATAAAGATACCTTGGGAAAATCCCTTATAGACATGCGGGATAGCCTCAAGAAGGCGAAAAAGGATGAGAAAGAAAGGAAAGCAGAGGATGAAAAAAGACGCTGGGCCAACGAAGGAACAGCCCAGTTTTCCGAAATATTACGTCAGAATAATGATGATATGGAAAAGCTTGGCTATTCAGTCATTAAGAACCTGGTGAAATATCTCGGCGCCAACCAGGGCGGTATATTCATTCTCAATGATGAGGACAAAGAGGATATCCGCTATGAACTGCTGGCTGCTTATGCTTATAACCGGAGAAAATACCTGGAAAAATCCTATATGCCCGGCGAAGGTTTAATCGGGACATGTGCCCAGGAACAAAAGACCATTTACCTGGAAGAACTTCCGCCTAATTATATCAACATTACATCCGGCCTTGGAGATGCTGCTCCAACCAGTCTTTTGATTGTCCCTCTGAAAACCGATGAAGATATTCATGGCGTTCTGGAAATTGCTTCTTTTGATAAATTTGAGAAATACAAAATCGAATTTGTTGAGAAAGTTGCTTCAAGCATAGCCTCCACTCTTGCCTCTGTTAAAATCAACATACGAACCAATGAATTGCTCGAAAAATCTCAACAACAAGCTGAGGAGATGTCGGCCCAGGAGGAAGAAATGAGACAAAACATGGAAGAGCTGCAGGCAACCCAGGAAGAAGCTGCCAGAAGAGAAAGCGAATTGCAGAATATGCTTGAGGCGATTGACCAATTCCTTCTGAAAGCTGAAATTAACATGAAGGGTACAATTGAAGCAGCAAATCATCGCTTCTTGCAAGTTTTTAAATACGGAGAACAGGAAGTTCAGGGCTCTCCTTATAAAATTATTATACCGGAGGAATCAAAAGAAGAATTTGATGATGTTTGGGATAAGCTTATGACCGGCGAATCATACCAGGCCCAAATAACCTGCTTAACAAAGGATAAAAAAGAAGTTAAGCTAATCTCCAGCTATATACCTGTTAAAGACAAAGACGGAAATATGAGCAAAATTCTGTTTTTAGCAGTGAAAAAAGAGCAATAGAACGAAAACCGGCTGGGGATGAATAAATTTAATAGTTTAAGCATCTGATTGCTTTGTATTTTGAAGAAAAAAAATTATGTTTACGATAGATAACTAAAAGATAGACCGATGAAAATTCAAATGAAGCTTAAGTATAAGATCCAGTTATTGATTTTTTTAATCGCCGCAATCATATATATCATTGCCATAAGTTACATTAGCATCAACGCCAGGCAAAACACATACAGTAATACAAAGTCTCTGATAGACTCAAAAGTAAGCAAATTCGCTTACCAGATTCAGGACAAGATGAATCAGAACATTACAGTGGTAAGAACGTTGGCTCTCGCCTTTTCCAATTACGATATGATGCCCAAAGATCAATGGCAAAACGTAATAAACAAAATGTACGATAAGGTTTTCCCCGCTTACCCTAATTTTTATAACCTATGGGACAGTTGGGAGTTAACCAAAATTGATTCAACTTGGGACCAACCTTACGGCAGAATCGTAAATCAGCATTTCCGGGACCAGGGCCTGATTAAAACCGCACAAACCAAAAGAAGTCTGAACGGAGACAATGAAATTTACACCAACATAAAAACCGCAAACCGGGAAATGGTTCTTCCGCTTTATTTTGATGTTTTCACTGAAGGAAAATCTGACAGAAAACTAATGACCAGCCTGATTTCACCCATTCAATCGAACAAAGGTGAATATGTAGGGGTTGTGGCAGTAGACATTACCATGGATCATTTTCAGGAAATCGTAAACAGCATATCGCTTGAAAATCTTGAAGGAAGCTATGCATTCCTTTTAAGTCATAAAGGCAAATACGCCGGACACCCGGATGAAAGTTTCCTTAATACAAAAGCCGTAAAAAATCCTACCGATCAGAAGGACTTTAACCTGTTCGAAAAAATTAGTGCAGGGGAAAATTTCAGCATCATCCATAAAGAAGACGAATACAATAAAAATTATGTGAGCTATGCTCCTATCCGAATTGGAAACACAGGAACTCCCTGGTTTATTGGCCTCTCAGCCCCTGTGAGCTCTATCATGCATGAAGCTGATAAAAACTTTGTGATATCGCTTATTGTAGGATTGGTTGGACTCATCATCCTGGGTGGGGTTATATACCTGATAACAAGAAGCATCACCAATCCGGTGGAAAGGGTGACACAGGTTCTCAAACAACTGGCAGAAGGGCAGATTAGTGAAAAAATGAAACTTTCTGTAAATACAGGTGATGAAATAGAAGAAATGGCCAGTGCACTCAATACTTCCATTGACGGGCTAAACAAAAAGAACGTGTTTGCCAATCATTTGGGCAATGGGCAGTTAGAGTACAACATTGACCTGTTAAGCTCCAAAGATGAATTGGGCAAATCATTGCTGGAAATGAGAGATTCTCTTAAAAAAGCCAGAGAAGAAGAAGAAAAAAGAAAGGAAGAAGAAAAACGCAGGTCATGGGTAAATGAAGGATTGAATAAATTCGCCGATATCTTAAGGCAAAACAATGAAGATTTACAAAAACTGGCTGACGAAATCATTAAAAACCTGGTATTTTACCTGGAAGCTGCGCAGGGAGGCATCTTCCTGATTGAAGAAGACGAAAACGGTAAGCAGTATCTTAACCTGACGTCCGCATTTGCTTATGACCGGAAAAAATTCCTTGAAAAACAGATAGAAATGGGAGACGGGCTTGTGGGTACCTGCGCCCTTGAAAAACAATCAATCTATATGACAGAACTCCCCCAGGATTATATGGAAGTTACTTCCGGCCTTGGCGATTCAAACCCTGATTCGCTTCTCATTGTACCCCTGAAAATCGAGGAGCAGGTTCTGGGAGTTGTCGAAATCGCATCGTTCAAAAAATATGAGCAGTACCAGATAGAGTTTGTGGAAAAAGTTGGTCAAAACATCGCCTCAACACTTTCTTCAGTCAAAGTGAATATGCGAACCCAGAAATTGCTGGAACAATCCAAACAGCAATCCGAAGAGCTCAGTTCCCAGGAGGAAGAAATGAGGCAGAATATGGAAGAGTTAAAGGCTACCCAGGAAGAAGCGGCCAGGCAAAAGGCTGAACTTGAAAGCTTTGTGCAGGCTTTTCACAAAGCAAACTATGTTGTAGAATACGACACAGACGAAAAAATCACAGATATCAACGATAAATATCTCAAGGTAATTGGCCTCACCAGAGACCAGGTAATCGGCACACATCACACTTACAGGATGAAGCTTACTGAGCAGCAGAAAAAGGATTATAAAAAATTCTGGGATGATCTCAGGGCAGGAAAAATCAAAAAAGAGACGAACATCGTTGAGGTGGGTAATAAAAAGCTTACCCTTGCAGAAACCTATACACCAATTCAGGACGAGAATGGCAATGTGCTCAAAATCATTAAAGTAGCGGTTGAGTTATCTGAATTTAACCTGGACAAAGTAATGTAACTAACCCAGCGTATGAAATAAAAAAGCCGCTCAAACGCGGCTTTTTTATTTGATCATATCATTGGACCTTCTATACTGTCATTATCTCTTTTTCTTTAGCTTCCATAATTTCATCCACATTTTTCACATATTCATCTGTGTTCTTTTGCACCTCATCTTCTCCACGTTTTGTCTCGTCTTCAGGTATACCTTCATTTTTCAGCTTCTTTAACCTCTCATTAGCATCTCTTCTCGAATTACGAATACTCACCTTTGCATTTTCCGCCTCAGCATGTATCTGTTTCACCAGATCCTTACGCCTCTCCTCTGACAAAGGCGGAATATTCAGGCGGATAATTTCACCATCGTTCTGGGGATTAAGACCCAGATTGGAATCCATAATAGCTTTTTCAACGTTATCTATTACGTTCTTATCCCATGGTTGAATAGTGATTGTTTTTGCATCAGGTGTGCCAATATTGGCCAACTGATATAGTGGAGTGCTGGCTCCGTAATAATCTACGTAAATACCATCCAGAATACGAGGATTAGCTTTTCCTGCTCTTATTCTTGCAAGTTCTGTAGATAAATGCTCTACAGCCTTTTTCATTTTGTCTTTGGCTTCTTTTATTACCGCTTGAATTTCTTCATTCATAATTAATAGGTTTTAATGAAGATGAAATATTGAGTAGCTAACAAATTTAAAAAAAAAATCAGATTATCAATGCACAAGCGTTCCAATATTCTGTCCCAGGATGACCTTTTCAAGATTGCCGGGTTTGGTTATATCAAAAACCACAATAGGCAGATTGTTATCGCGACATAAGGCAAAAGCCGTCATATCCATCACATTGAGCCTTTTTTCAATGGCTTCATTAAAAGTAATATCATCATACTTAACCGCCGATTTATCCTTCTCCGGATCTGCAGAAAAAACTCCGCCCACGCGGGTTCCTTTAATAAGCACATCCGCATCGAGTTCAAGGGCACGCAATGCAGCAGCAGAATCGGTTGTAAAATAAGGGTTGCCAGTACCTGCTGCTATAATATTAACTGCTCCCTCCTTAAAATTCTCCTGTACTTTTTCCCTTATATAATAATCAGCAAAGGGTTCCATTCTAATGGAGGTATATACACTGACCTTTACCCCCATATTCTCCAGACCGGATTGCAAGGCCAGACTGTTAATTACAGTTGCAAGCATTCCCATCTGATCCCCCTTTACTCTGTCGACTCCTGCATTGGTTCCTGCCAGACCCCGAAAGATATTGCCCCCTCCAATAACTATTCCAAGTTCTATATCGTGGGCTGTAATCTCCTTTATTTGTTTTGCAAAAGCGTTGATATGATCTGCTTCAATACCAAATCCCTTTTCTCCCATTAAAGATTCACCGCTGAGTTTTAATAATACCCTTTTATAATTCATAGTTCAGTAATGTTTTCTAAGTTCGTTCAAAAATAAATGAATTTTTATTATTTAGCCCGAATAATTCAAGAATTATTCCTGTCTCCGACAGCGACTAAGGTTCCCTAAAATTTTTTTCAAAAATTTAAGTTCACCTAAGTCGGCATCGCCTTCGCTTAGCCGCTACGGCGGAGCAAGGGGTTAACATGCATTTTATTCATATTTAAAAAATTTATGAATAATGCAGGTTAGGAATTAATATACCTTCTAAAGTAACAATTCTTTATAGTATAACGTAAGATATCCTTATTATGAATAACTGAAATAAATTGGAAATATAGCCATTTATTAGTATTTTTAGGCACTTATAATCTTTAAAAAACAATACAATCATGAATCTGAGAATCCTTTTCCTGATCTCGTTCCTGGTATTTTTTACCGCTGCTTCATTTTCACAACAACAACTCAACCATGAGAAAAAATTCTACAGAAGTCCGGAAGGAAGATTATACGTGAACAAAGATCTCCCCATTTACCTGAGAATTGGCTCCTCCAAGGAGGCTTCAGACTCGTACCTTTTAAAGAGTGAGGAAACGGAAGAATACACCAACCCCATGTATTTTGATACAGAAGGATATAATTCTATTCGCTCGCCCTGGAAAGTAGACCCAAAAACAAAAGAAACTGCCTACCCTAAAGGCGAAGTTATTTTTGAAGTATATGCAGACAGCAGACCACCCAAAACCTCCATTGACTTTGCTGCAGAAAGACAGGTAAAATCAAACAATAAAATACTTGCGGGTGATGAGGTAAGATTGACATTGGATTCCTACGATGCCATCTCGGGAGTTGAAAACATATATTATTCCATTAATAAATCAGAATACAAAATATACACTGATACGCTTCATTTTAAAGAAGAAAAAGAATACCTTGTAAAGTATTATAGTGTGGATAATGTGGGGAATGTCGAAGAAGCCAGAGAAATTACTATTCAACCTGATTTCTCAGAACCACAAACTCAACTCAATGTAGACGGAGATCTTTACAACGATATAATTTCTGCCCGGTCGGAAATTATCCTGGAAGCTTCAGACAATATTTCCGGTGTCAAATATACCTATTATACGATAGATGGTGGCAAAAAAAATCTTTACAAATATACACTCAAAGGTAAATATCTTTCGGAAGGTGAACATTCAATAACTTATTATTCCGTAGATGAAGTCGGAAACGAAGAAGAAAAAAAAACGTATTCTTTTTACGTTGATAAATCTGCCCCCACAGTAGTAGATGAATTAACTGGAAATACCTTTGTGGCTGACGGAAGAGAATACTATTCCGGCAGAAACAAACTAAAACTTGTTTCAATGGATAACAAAGCCGGAGTTAAAGAAATTCGTTATTCAATCAACAACAGCGAATTCAAACTATACAACAAACCCTTCTATCTAAAAAAGTCAGGAGATCTTAAAATTGAGGTGCTGGCCATTGACAATGTAAACAACAGGAAACGTACAGAAAAGCTTTCAGGCGGAAACAACATATCTTATGTAGATCTTTCAGGACCTGAACTCGGTTACGCTTTTGAAGGTCCTTCTTTTCAATCAAAGGACACGGTTTTTGTTTCAAAAGAGACCAGGATAATGCTGAAAGGTAATGATAAAGAGTCCGGCTTCAGAAAAATCGAATACAGAATATCAGAAAAGGGCGAAACAAAGGAATACAATGAACCATTCTCAATTGAAGAAGGAGGAGAATATTCTATACGTTATACCGGTTACGACAACCTTGATAACACCAACTCAAAAACATTGTTGTGCGTTGTGGATAATCAGGGGCCGGAGATTTACCACCGCTTTAGTATGGACCCGGAAAAAATCCGTAAGATAGATGGCGAGGAGGTGCCCACATACCCTTCTCACGTAGTATTATTCCTCTCTTCAACAGACAATTTTTCTGGATTCGATAAAATGTATTACAGCTTAAATGATAACTCCAGGCAGTTGTACAAAAGTTTAATTGAGGGGTTTCAGGAAGAAACGTTCTACAAATTAAGCGTTACAGCTATTGATAAACTGGGTAACAAACAGTCCCGGGAAATCAAATTTTACATTGATTAAATTTTAAAACTGACTATGAAAATCAGTAAACCTCTTATTAAGGCAGGATTGATCTGTGCCCTTATTTTGCTTAATTCGCTTATAATAAGAGCACAACATTTATCCCCTGAACAAGAAAAGAAAATAGAAAACTATGAACAGCAATTAAACGATTACGTTCAGAAGAACAATTTAACAAACGCTGCCAACTATAGCGGTAAAATTGCATACGAATACTGGAATGCAGGGTTATACAACCAGGCTGCCGACTATTTCGGTAAAGCTATAGAGTTCAATAAAAAAGTAGGTAATAAAAACGGTATCAAAACTATTCATTACAACCTTGGACTTGTATACATTGACCAGGAAGAATATTCGAAAGCCATTACCCAGTTTGAAAAAGGAATTCATATTGCCCGCGAACTAAAACAAAAACAGGGTGTTTTATCCGGTCTAATCAATAAAGCTTCAGCCTGCGAAAGTTTAGGGAAATCTCAGCAAGCAGTTGATGTAACCCTTCAGGCCCTTGAACTAGCAAAAGAATTAAAAAATCTGAGCCTTACCAAAAGGTGTTATGGAATCCTCTCCCAAAATTACAAGGAACTTGGAAACAATGAAAAATCCATGGAATATTTCAATAAATATTCCGCACTGGATAAGCACCTGAAAAACCAGGAAGTCGATAAAATTAAGACAGAATCAGAAAAGCAGGTAAAGCAATTAACAACTGAAAAAGAAAATAAAGAAAAAGAACTGGCTTTTAAAGAACAAGAACTTGAAGTAACAAAAGATTCCCTGGTTGAAACGAAAGAAATTACCGAAAAGCAAAGAATACAACTCCGTTTAAAAGAAGCGCAATTAAGAAATGAGCGCATGTTTCGTTATGGTCTAATCGGGGTAATTTTGCTTACCCTGGTGTTCCTGGTGATTTTTTTCATACAATTCAAACAGAAAAAGAAAAAAAACAAACTGCTTGAAGAACAGTACAAGCAAATCAATGAGCAAAAAGAAGAAATAGAAAAACAAAGAGACTTGGCAAACAAGCAGAAAAAAAACATCACCGACAGTATTGAGTACGCAAGCAGGATACAAAATGCCCTGCTCCCGCCAGATTCACTGGTAGAAAAAGTTCTTCCCGAACATTTCATCTTCTTCAAACCAAGAGACATTGTATCAGGTGACTTCTACTGGATGAACACCAAAGACAACAAGCTTATCCTGGTAGCTGCTGATTGTACGGGTCACGGGGTCCCTGGAGCCTTCATGAGTATGCTTGGTATTGCTTTTCTTAACGAAATTGTAAATAGAATTACAGAGAACAAACATATCTATTCCCTGCAAGCCAATGAAATTCTGAATCAACTGAGACAATATATTATCGAGTCGCTTCATCAAAGCAAGGAAGACAGTGATTCTAAGGATGGTATAGACCTTGCGCTCACCATCATTGATTTTGAAAATAAAAAAATCCAATTTGCCGGAGCGCACAATCCTCTTTACATAATCAGACAGGGAGAACTCATTGAACAAAAGGGCGACAGAATGCCCGTGGCGATACATAAAAAAGCCGATCAGCCTTTCCAAAACCATGAGCTCAATTTCCAGAATAATGATTTGCTCTATATTTTTTCTGATGGATTCCCGGATCAAATAGGAGGAGATAAAGGCAGAAAATTCATGTCCCGGAAGTTTAAAAAACTACTGAAGGACATCCATGAAAAACCTATGAAAGAGCAGAAGCAAATCCTGGAAGAAAAATTTCAGGAATGGAGGAACGGATATGAACAGATGGATGATATCCTTATCATAGGTGCAAAATTGCAATCCATAGCCAAAACAAAGGAGAAGACCAGGAAAGACTACCACTGGGAAAACTACACCATTCTTATTGCCGAAGACACTGAAATGAATTATATTTTCCTGAGTGAAGCGCTAAAAAGTACCGAAGTATCTATAATACATGCTGTAGACGGCGAAGATGCATATAATAAAGTCAGAGAAAACCCTGAAGTTGACCTAATCCTTATGGATATCAACATGCCTAAAATGGACGGGTTTGAAGCGACGAAAAAAATACGGGAAATTAAACCTAATATGCCTATAATAGCACAAACCGCGCTCAACATTGAAAATGCAAAGGAAAAATCTGAGGAAGTAGGCTGTGATGATTTCATTCTGAAACCTATAAAGCTGAAATCTTTCTTAAATTTGATTGACCGTTATCTAAAAAAAACATCAGATAATCAATAATTATGGAATCATTGTATTTTGAAGAAACAACGGAAACTCCGGAAATCAGCCTTGACCCTGACAACAACCTCTTCCGCATCCGGGGCAAATCTTTTCCGGAAGAAGCAAAAAAATTTTACGAACCGGTTCTGAATTGGATAGAAGAGTACATAACCCAGCCAAACGAAAAAACAAAATTTGAGTTCAGATTTGATTATTACAATTCGGCCTCTGCCACTCAAATACTTGAATTAATTTATTTGCTGGACAAACTTTATAAAAAAGGCCATGAGGTTACTATTCAATGGAATTATTTTGAAGAAGATGATGACATGCTTGAAGCAGGAAAAGAATACGCAGAAATGACTGAACTCCCTTTTAATTTTTTACCATATAAAGATGACGATTAATAATTTTAGAATAAAACCTTTTATATTTCCACAAAAAAAATATTTATATTTGTCTAAATCATTAAATCCATAAAATATGGAAGCACTAATCAGAGAAGCCACGCCCGAAACACCCAAAGTAGTTTTTGATAAAGAAAATAATAAATTTGAGATGACGGGAAAGTCCTTTCCCGAAGAAGCAAGATCCTTCTTTCAACCAATGATAGAATGGATGAAAGAATACATTAAAGAGCCCAATGAAAAGACTCAGTTTAAGGTTAATATGGAATATTACAACACTGCTTCTTCAAAAATGATTCTTGAGTTACTGAAATTATTCAAGGAAATTCATAAGAACGGTGGAGATGTTGAAATTTTATGGCATTACCCGGAAGATGACGAAGATATGCTGGAAGCAGGAGAAGATTACGAAGAAATTCTTCAGGTTCCTTTTAAATATGTGGTAATTGACGACGATTAACCGGAATCAGATTGCTTTGGCTTTTCCTGATAAATAACATGCCCATGGGTTTTAATGCCGTGTTCCTGAAAGAGTTCAATCAGCCTTGTACGAATATCAATTTTTGCATACCATGATTCGGTGGGAGACATTGTCCATGCTGCTATCCAGCATTTTACGCCTTCCTTTTCAAGTCCCATTATCCAGAATTTGGGGTATTGCTCACCGGCAATATGCTTACTCTCCAGCGCTGCACTGATTGCTAAACCCTTGACTTTATTAATGTCTGCATCATAATCAACCCAGAATTCGACATACGCCCACAAATAAGAATCCTTTGTGGTGTAACTTATCATCTCCTTATTCAGCATCTGGCTGTTGGGGATAATCAAGCGTTTCCAGTCCCATAGTTTGACCACGCTGTGCGTGATTGTAATATCTTCTACAGTACCATATTCCTTTCCATTAATAAGCACAGTATCTCCTGTCCGGAACTGCCGGCTGAATGTTATAACAACACCCGATATGAGATTTTCCAGAAAAGGCCGTGCGGCAATACCAATAACTGCTGCGGTTATCGCTGCCACCAAAGAAATAAGTGTGGCCGGGATTCTGCCTAAAATAGGGAAAATCAAAACCAGTATCCATACCAAAGTATAAACAATCAATATGGTTCTCTTAATGATTGTAAAACGCTGAGAAAATCTTTCAAGGGCATTGTCTTTTTGCTTTTTATGCGAACGTGCAAAAGGTGTTTTAGTACGAACAGCATCAAATATTCTCAACTTATCAATAAACGAAGTCCCTTGTTCTTTGACATTTTTCAAATGACGTTTGATAATCGAGAATATAACCAATCCTATTATAAACACGGTCGCCATGTATATAAGGAGGGCAGGATTGAATCCCAATTCAGTAAGGAAATTTTTTAATACTTCCATTTTCTGTTATAATTCTGTCTGTTATAAATGCTAAATAAGTCAATATCAAAAACAAATTCAAATAATGACTCGGAAAATGCAGGTTTGTAAACATATCTCACACCCGCAGACAATGGAAACATTATACGCATAAAATGAAAATCGGTTGTTATTTCAGCGCCAAAGGATTCGTAATTTTTTGTAACCCAATCAACGGAACCGGTATTCGTATTCCGTTTTCTTATCTGAGTCTGGGCATAATCATAAAAGAGGTTCGCCTTGAAACGTTTGATATAGAGAAGTGAACCCAAAGACCAGTCGGGATAAAACAAAGGCATTACATAATCACCCCTGAACAAATTTAACCTCTCATTAGGCTGACTTTCAAATCCTCTTGGGAAGTTAATGTAGCCACCGAAAAGATACAACTCAGGATTTTGTGTCTGGTATCCATAAGTAATAGAAGTTCCATGATCTTCAAATAACCCGGGAAGGAATAGCTTACCCTGAAGCGACAGCATATTTCCAAAAATGTTTTCGCCAAAAGGGGATGATCTGAGGTTTAAATTCAGCAAAGCGCCTAATTCCGGATTAATATCCCGGAAAGCCATTCTTTTATAAGATTGAAAATAAAGTTTATAATCGAGGGTTTTCAAGCCTCTTAAATAATAATCTTCCTGATAATTATAGAAATAATCCCTTGAATATTCAAATTCCACGGAAGGTGTAAATCGGGTTATATACCTACCGGAAGTAAAATCCAAAGGCAACGATATTTCCAAATTAAGATCAAGGTTGTCGTTTGATGTATAAGGTACCCAATCAACATCCTGAATCCGGTAAACTAATGGTTCTGCTCCATAATCACTGGAAACATTAATCACCGGATATAATCCCCGGTAAGTAACGCTGGTATGAAAACCATGTGCTCCGTCCTGATAAGAATACCCCACAGAAGAAACCATACTACTCAGATCGTTTTGGGATAACAACGTTATACCAGGTGAAAATGCAAAATCTGTACGCATAATTTGGTTATGATCAAAATAAAAGGGAGCCCAACTGTGGAAATTGAAAAGGTGCTTCCATTTTTTATATTTTTTTGATTCATACTCTACAAATTTGTTCTTATCAAATTCAATAATGCCTGGTTCCTGGGCTTTCAGTTCATTTATCACGGGTTCACTTTCTTTTGATTCATCTTCAAATTCTGTGAATTCAAGATTCTGAACTTCCGAACTTTTAACATTATAACCATTTGAGCTATATTCAGAGAAATAGAGGGCCTTCGCATCTTTATTAAAAGAGACATCTGTGGCGCCTATCCTGGAATCTGTCACACGGAAGATTTTACTCGACTGATAATCTTTTGCATAAATATTATCTTTGTCGTTCCATGTGGAATGAAAATACAAATATTCTTCTCCGGGAGCGAGATTAAGAATACCCTCATATACAGGCGCAATAAACTCTTCCCACTGACCTGTTCTGTAATTGGTTTTAAAAACACTCTTTCCTTCAGTAGTTTGAGTGATTACATAAATTGAACTGCCATCAACAGACCAGGCAGGACGTTGTAAAAACATATTTTCTGGTGAAGAGAATCGTTTGATCACCGTTCCATCCCGGGAGTTTATTACCACCAAAGAGTATTCGTTCTTTTCAGTAATATGAACGGCGGCTATTTTTTCTCCCCCGGGAGATAGTGCGGGTGCAAAGAGACGGGATTTTTCAGTTAACTGGTATTCTTGCTGCTCTTTAATATTGTAGATTTTTATAACTGAATAATTCCTGTGTCTCCATCTCAAATCAGGTATTTTTTCAGCCCACACAATCTTATTTTTTGAATAAGAGAAATCCCCGCTTGTCATAATCCCCGGTTCGTAGAGAACTTTTTCCTTACCAGGTGTTATTAAAACAAACTGATCAATATGACTAAAACCCGATTTCTTTGCAACCACAGAATCCTGTCCTGCATAATGGGGATAACGATAACTTTCATAATCTTTATCAACACGTTCGTTTATTTGTTTGAAATTTCTTTCTTCTGAATTCAGGATTTTTTCCGTCCATAGTGAGTCATAAAAGTTCAACGAGGCTTTATACAGATCACCGGAATATTCTCCTGAATATTTCTTCAAACCCAGGTTGAACGCAAAAAGGAAGTAAGGGTTCCTGCTGGAATAATCTATTACATCCGACCAAATATCTTTTCCGTATTTTTTCCTGGCGTATGAAGTCATATGATATCCTAAAGAGTAATGATTGGGGGTATTATGCTTGTAACTTCCCAACAACATCTTATTAAAATCAAACTGTCTCGTTGTATCCAACACATTGGCCCGCAGAATATTGGAGAAAGAAGGCGTTCTGCCTCTGCCTCCATGAGTCAGGGCGGTTTCTGAGATGACAGCATCCCCTTCATAAAACCACATGGGAATCAAACCGGCAGTGCCACCTGTAGCCTGTTCACCAAATAAATAACTAAGTATCTTTGTGATTCCCTGGTCTAATTTATCGATTTGCACAACATGCCTGATTTCATGAATTGAAAGATATTCCAGCCAGGGACTGATATTAGAACGCTGAGGCGGAATGGTGAAAAGCTCCATGCGGTCGGGTGCAGGCGCAACAAAACCATTGGACATCACATTCTTGTTGTGAATAATGACGGAGATCTTTTTAGGCTTATGTTTAAGGGAATAACTCACTTTATCATAGGCGAACTCCAAAATATTAGCAACATAATTCCCCTTCTTCTCAAAGGATGAGGGAAATATTACCTGGTAATGTTCTGTGTTGATCTGTTTCCACTTTTCAGAAGCCGGCTCATCTCCGTAAATAAAATACTGGGAATAGCTCTCGACTGAGATAAGCAGAAAAATCAATGAAAAAAATATTCTAATGGTACGCATAAATCATTATTTGATTAAAATCACTTTCCGGTTAGCTAAAATATCTTCTCTGTTCTTTATTGTCAATAAATAAAGACCTGCTGGCAGATGTTCAACAGGCAACTGTATTTGTTGTTTACCCATATTGTTATAAAATTTATCTAAAACTATGCCTCCGTCTGTTGCCGCTAACTGTAATTCAAGAGTTTTGTAGCTTTGGGATAAATCAATATTCAACTGATATTGAACCGGATTTTCCACTTTAAAATCCTCCGGACTTTTTCGGAACTTGTCATTTACAGATGTGTTTAGTTCTACATTATAAGTGAATGTCTCCGATTCCAGGATTTCTGCCCCAGAGGCATCATATCCGGTAATTTTATACTTTACTTCATCTGCATCATCAACAGGAGGCAAAGCAGAAGTATAATAGTTCCCATCCAGTGTCATCTCCCCGAGTTCATCAAAAGAGTTATCACCTCTTTTCCACAGCAACTTCAGACTAAAGAGCTGATTACGGGTATCGGTCAAATCTGCATAAACATAAACACTATCAGCATAACTTACAGTGTCGGGATTGTGAAAAACTGTATCTATGTGCAAAAGATTCGCAGGATTCTTCTTTACTTCCATCTGTGTTGAAACAGGAAGATGGTCGGAAAACTTATAAAGGGCATTTGCCAGGTCTTCAGGCACTACACCGTTATCTGATATGTTTAAGGAAGAATTAAAGCTCTGCCCGTCCTGGCCAACCGTGGTATAACTGCCATCAACATAAGAAAGGTCAGTAGCCTGATCCATTATACTTGCAGAAGCCATAATGAAATCAAACCTGTCATCCATTCCTCCACCGGAAAAGCAATCCCCCCCGGTATGTGTGGACTGGGTATGGTATGGAGCATAATTGCTGTTGTTATGCCAGTCCCCGGTGGCATCAGCGGGATCGATTAATCGCATTGAATTATCTGCAGGGTTGATTAATTGCTGGAAAGCTCCTTCATCATGAGAATACACATTCAAATCACCCAACAGCATAAAATGATCCCCAGGGTAATAATTATTTGCGATAAAATCCCGCAAAACCTCCACTTCCCGATTTCTTTCCTGCGCATTGTCATCGTCGCTACCGGCCTTTAAATGGGCAACAAAACAGGTAACAATAGTTGTATCGGAGTCTGGTCCCAGATCATCGGACAAATAATACAAAGTATAAGCATTAATAATCTTCTCATAAGAACCGACTTCCATTCTGATTGGCTGATAAGTCTTCAGTTTAAACTTATTTTTGTTATAAAATAAAGCGTTTGCCAGGTAGATTTCTTCAAAAGGTGCAACCCTGTATGATTTTATTCCACCGGTATTCAAGGCATTATTTAAAAGGAAAATTTCATCATTTTCCAGAGGCTCAGCATCTTCTCCATCCAGTTCATTTACGGTAAAAATATCGGGCTTTTCATATTTTAAAATTGTCTTTAAATATTGGGTTTTGCCTTCAATGCCATTTGAAGTTGGATTACAATTACCCGTGTGTTTCCCGTAATACAAAAGGTTGTAATGCATCATCTTCACTGTATCCTGTGCAAATGCAGATATATATAAGAAAAAAAATAGTAGAACCGGGAAAACCTTTTTCATATTTTCATTTTTTATGAATATCAGAATATTTACAAAAATGAAAAAAATAATAATACGTTTACTAAAATAGATGAGATTGCCGAAACAATTTCTTAAATAACTGCTTTACAATTTCATATTTTATAAATAGGCTAAACAAATATTAGATTTTTTTCTTTTTTTATTCAAAGATTAATTTTTACTTTTGCACGGATATTTTAGGAGGTAACTGTGGGATATTTGAAGAAATACAAGATACGGTTTAAAGAGCTGGAGCTTGGTGAGTACAATTTTGATTTTGGAATTGATAAATTGTTCTTTGATGAATTTGAAAAATCAGAAATTAAAGAGGGGAAATTAACGGCAATTGTAAACCTTCTTAAAGAGGAAAGAAATATCACCCTTGATATAAGCATAGATGGGGTTGTGAATATCATTTGTGACAGATGCCTTGAATATTTTGAGTTTCCCGTTCATTTTACAGGAAAATTATATATTAAGCCAAATACAGATATTAAGGAAGAAAAAGATTTTATCATAGGAATTGAAGAAGACGATACAGAAATCAATCTCTCACAATATTTTTATGAAAGCATTCACCTGTCGTTACCACTCAAAAGGGTTCACCCCGATGACAAAGATGGTAACAGCACATGCGATGCAGAAATGTTAAAATTATTAGAAAAACATAAAAAGGATCAGGATTCAGAGTCGATTGATCCAAGATGGGAAAAGTTGAAGAATTTAAATGTTGAACGAAATTAAATGCTGAAAAATGGCACATCCAAAAAGAAAAACATCAAAACAAAGAAAAGCTAAAAGAAGAACCCACTTAAAGGCCAGCACACCAACAATGGTTTCATGCTCAAATTGTGGTGCTACTCACTTATATCACAGAGTTTGCCCGGAATGTGGCTTCTACAGAGGCCAAATGGCAGTTGAGAAAGGTATTGAAGGTTAAATTTGGCAGATTCTTATATGAAGATTGGAATTGATATGATGGGTGGTGATTTTGCTCCTAAGGCTACGGTATTGGGAGCAATTTTAGCTTCAGAGGAGCTCAATTCGGATGCTCAGCTCGTATTTATCGGGGATCAATCAAAAATTGAGGAAGCACTTAAAAGCAATAACAAAACACCCCATCATTTTGAAATCGTCCATGCTGAAGAAACTATCAAGAACGGTGAAAATCCGGCTAAAGCCTTTGCCAGAAAGACAAGCTCAAGCATAAATGTTGGATATAGCTTGCTTACACAGGGCAAACTAGACGGTTTTGCCAGTGCTGGAAGTACCGGTGCCATGATGGTTGGCGCCATGTATACAATTAAATCCATACCGGGTATTATCCGGCCTGTAATTACCGCAGCAGTCCCCCAACTGGATGGAAGTTATTCTATTTTACTGGATGTTGGAATAAATCCGGATTGCAAACCGGATGTACTTTTTCAGTATGGACTGGTGGGCTCCATTTATTCACAAAGAGTTTATAAAATTGACAATCCGCGTGTAGGACTTATCAATATCGGTGCAGAAGAAGAAAAGGGGAATCTTGTCGTTAAGTCTGCTTATGACCTGATGAAAGGAACAAAAAGATTTAATTTTATCGGTAATGTAGAGGGCAATGAATTGTTCAGCAGCAAAGCTGACGTCTTGGTTTGTGACGGTTTTGTCGGAAACATAATCCTCAAACAGGCTGAAGCCTTTTATGCCATTATGCGCAAAAAAGGCTATAAGGATGATTATATGGAACGTTTTAACTACGAAAATATTGGTGGTACACCTTTATTGGGCGTAAACGGAAATGTTATTATTGGTCACGGCATTTCCAACGAAGTGGCTATTAAAAATATGATTCTGCATACAAAGAATGTAATTAAAGCTAATTTAGCCCTGAAAATCAAAGAGGCGTTTCAATAATGAGTAAAATTAATGCATTAATTACAGGAGTAGGCGGATATGTTCCTGAATACAGGCTCACAAACGATGAGCTCAGCCAAATGGTTGATACATCAGATGAATGGATCATGACCAGAATTGGCATAAAAGAAAGAAGAATACTGAGAGAACACGGCAAAGGTTCATCTGACCTTGGAACAGAAGCGGTAAAAGAGCTTTTGCAAAAAACCAACACTCCTCCCGATGATATTGACCTGTTAATTTGTCCAACAGTTACCCCGGATATGCAATTTCCTGCAAGTGCCAATATTATCAGCGACAAAGCCGGAATTAAAAATGCATTCAGCTTTGACATAAATGCAGGATGTTCAGGATTCCTTTATGCTTTATCGACGGGTGCAAAATTTATCCAATCCGGTCGCTATAAAAAGGTAATTGTTGTAGGTGCAGAAAAAATGTCGGCCATTGTTGATTACCAGGACAGGGCAACTTGTCCTATTTTCGGAGATGGTGCAGGCGCCGTTTTACTTGAACCAACAGAAGAAGAATACGGCATACTGGACGAAATGATGCAGGTAGATGGGTCCGGCAGAAAGTACCTTCACCAAAAAGCAGGGGGTTCAATGAAACCAGCTTCTCATGAAACAGTTGATGCAAGAGAGCATTTTATTTACCAGGAAGGCCAGCCGGTTTTCAAGGCTGCAGTGGCAAACATGGCTGATTTTTCCGTTGAAATGATGAAAAGAAATAACATTGAACCGGATGAATTGAACTGGCTGGTTCCTCACCAGGCCAACATGAGAATCATTGAAGCCACAGCACGTAGAATGGGCATTAAAAGGGAACAGGTAATGATTAATATCCAGCGTTACGGTAACACAACTGCTGCCACATTACCGCTCTGCCTCTGGGAATGGGAAGAAAAACTCAATAAAGGAGACAACCTTATTCTGGCAACATTCGGTGCAGGATTTACATGGGGCGCGATTTATTTAAAATGGAGTTATAACGGAAAGAAATAAACCCGAATTAATTTAGAGAATTATAATCCAAAAAAAGCTGCCCGGAAAGGCAGCTTTTTGTATTATATTAAGAATTCAAAAGAGGTTCAAGTTTTGAGGTAAGCGTGTTTTTGGGTACAGCGCCAACCTGCTTGTCCTTCAATTCTCCATCTTTGAAAAACAGAATGGTTGGAATGTTTCTGACCTTATACTTTGTAGGCGTTTCAGGATTGCTATCAACATCAAGTTTTGCACAAACCACTTTCCCTTCATAATCCTTGGCAATTTCGTCAATAATCGGACCAACCATTTTACAGGGACCACACCATTCTGCCCATAAATCAACAATTACAGGCTTATCTGAATGGAGTACTTTCTCTTCAAAATTGGAATCATTTACTTCGATTGTCATAGGTCTTAGGTTTAATATGATTAATAATAAGTTTTGTACAAAGTTAATTTAAAAATGTTTAACTCAATGTGTATTGAATTGCAGAATTCTTTTCCAGGTAATCCACCAGTTCATCGCTCAGGTCAACTTTCTTTGCCCTGGAAAACATATCCAGACTTATGTTATCAGAGGCATCAACTATATTAAACCGCAGCATTACTTTTCCTTTTGGTTTGGTATATGAATTTATCTGCTCCACGATTTCCTCATTAATATCTTCAAGGAAAATTTTCAGGTTCAGACTTTTAACCAGTTCTTCCTTCACATCACTTAGAAGGTAAATCTGTTTTATCTTAAACTCATATTGATTTGGGTCGTTATAGCGGGGTTGTATCTTTCCTTTTATCAGGAGAGCCAGGTTTTCATGGAAATAATTCCTGAATTCCTGGTAATCTCTACCGAAAAGGAAAAATTCATAGGAATCGGTATAATCCTGGAGTGTTAACCTTCCATAGGGCTTATTATTCTTAGTGAAAGAATTTTTGGCATTGGTGACAATTCCCCCTACTTTCACCTCTTTATTTCTGAAACTGTCAAAATCAGAATTCAAATCCCTGAGCTGGGCTGTAGTGAAGTGTTCCATTTCTACTTTAAAATCGTCCAGTGGGTGAGCCGATAAATATATACCAACCAATTCCTTCTCAAGATTTAATTTTTCAAGTTTTGGCCATTCTTCCACTTCAGGAATAACTGGTTTAGATACTTCCACACCACCGGCTTCACCAAACAGGGATTGCTGCTGCGTTTGCTTATCATTTTGAAATTTATTCCCATACCGTAGCAAACTTTCCAGGAAGGTAGTTTCTTTTCCGTTTCCTGCAAAAAACTGAGCCCTCTTCATACCTGAAATTTCATCAAAAGCTCCTGCTGTGGCAAGGGATTCGATACTTTTCTTATTGACAGAATGTAAATTCACCCTTTCCACAAAATCAAAGATATCGTTATAATGGCTATTCTCCTCTCTTTCCTCAATAATCTTTTCTGCTGCGCTTTCCCCAACACCTTTAATTGCACTCAAACCAAAACGTATGTTACCCTCATCGTTCACTGTAAATTTCAACTTACTTTCATTTACATCAGGCCCCAGCACATAAATGCCCATTCGCCTGCACTCATCCATAAACAGGGTAACCTTGTCAATATTAGATGCGTTGCGGCTGAGGACAGCAGCCATATATTCTGCAGGATAGTGGGCCTTTAGATAGGCAGTCTGATAAGATACGTGAGCGTAACAGGTAGAGTGGGATTTATTGAATGCATACTGGGCAAAAGCTTCCCAGTCATTCCATATTTTCTTTATGATCTCCAGGTCGTATCCATTATTCTGGCACCCTTCAAAAAACTTCTCTTTTAGCTGCTCCATCAGCTTTTTCTTCTTCTTACCCATTGCCTTTCGCAGAGAGTCGGCCTGTCCTTTGGAAAAACCGGCCAGTTTCTGAGAAAGCAACATCACCTGCTCCTGGTAAACAGTAATTCCGTAGGTTTCCTCCAGGTATTCTTTCATCTCAGGCAGGTCGTAATTGATCTTTTCCTGTCCGTGCTTTCTTTTAATAAAACTGGGAATATACTCCATCGGACCTGGTCTGTAAAGCGCATTCATTGCAATCAGGTCCTCAAAGCGGTTGGGTTTAAGCTGTCTCAGGTTTTTCTTCATTCCGGACGATTCGAACTGAAACAATGCTGTAGTTTCGCCCCGGCTGTATAACTCAAAGGTTTTTTCATCGTCGAGATGGATGTTCTCAATATCAATTTCCACTCCTTTGGAATCTCTGACAATTTCAACAGCATCTTTGATGATGGAGAGCGTTTTCAAGCCGAGGAAATCCATCTTCAGCATTCCCACCGATTCAACGTGGTCGCCATCGTACTGGGTAACTCGCAGGTCGGTATCCTTGGAGGTACATATTGGGATATGTTCCAGGAGGTCATCTTTCCCAATTATGATTCCGCAGGCGTGGAGTCCTGTGTGTCTTACACTTCCTTCAAGCACTTCGGCATATTTGAGTGTTCTTTTGACAATATCTTCTCCCTTTTCGCGGTACTTTTTTAATTCTTTTGATTCTTCATAAGCCTTTTTGAGCGTCACCCCTGGTTTTTCAGGTACCAGTTTAGCAAGTCGATCGGCCGTGGGCAGCGGAAGCTTTTCTACACGCGCAATATCCCGTATGGCCATCCGGGCCTTCATCGTTCCGAAAGTAATAATGTGAGCTACTTTTTCTCTGCCATATTTGTCAACCACCCATTCCAGAACCTTATCCCGTCCGTCCTCATCAAAGTCAATGTCTATATCCGGCATGGATATCCGGTCAGGATTAAGGAAACGCTCGAACAGTAAATTGTATTTAATCGGGTCGATATCTGTTATCTTGATACAATAGGCTACTGCTGAACCTGCAGCTGAACCTCTTCCGGGTCCGACAGAGACACCCAGCTCCCTGGCGGCGTTAATAAAATCCTGGACAATCAAAAAATAACCCGGGAAACCCATCCCTTTTATCACAGAAAGCTCAAAATCTAATCTTTCGCTAATTTTATCTGTTATTTCCCCATAGCGATCTTTGGCTCCTTCATAAGCCAGGTGACGTAAGTAATCATCCTCATCCCCGAACCCTTCGGGAAGCGGAAAGTAGGGCATGAGAGGCTCCCTCTCCAATTCATAATCTTCTACTTTATCGGCTATCTCTCCTGTGTTTTCAATGGCTTCAGAAACATCTGAAAACAACTCCCTCATTTCTGCCGTTGTTTTAAAGTATTCCTGCATGGTATAGCTCATCCTGTCTCTGTCATCCAAATCCTTTCCTGTATTCAGGCAAATCAACCTGTCGTGGGCTTCCGCATCTTCGGCATTGATAAAGTGCACATCATTGGTTGCAATTACTTTTATATTGTGCTTTTGAGCTAATTCAACCAGTATAGCATTTGATTTCTTCTCATTTTCATATACATCTTTGTCTTTAATGGGATCGCCTGAAGGGTGTCGTTGAAGCTCCAGGTAAAAATCCTCGCCAAATGCTTCCTTGTATTCAAGGACAAGCTTTTCAGCGGATTCTTTGCCATTTCGTAAAGCTGCCTGTGGTATCTCCCCTCCAATGCAGGCTGAAGACACTATCAGGCCTTCTTTGTATTTATGCAGCAACTCTTTGTCAATGCGGGAAGTATAATAAAAACCTTCTGTCCATGCGTAAGAAACAAGTTTGATGAGATTTTTATATCCGGTTTGATTCTTTGCTAAAAGGATCAAATGGTGGCCGCTGCGGTCCTTTTTACCGGTCTTATTGAACCGGCTGCCTTCCGTAAGATAAATTTCACACCCAATTATTGGCTTAACCCCATGCTTTTTTGCCTCGTTGTAAAACTCTTTCACCCCGAACATATTCCCATGATCAGTAATGGCTATTGCTTCCATACCATCCTCTTTTGCTTTGGTCATTAAGCCCGGTATATCAGAAGCACCATCCAGGATGGAATACTGGGTGTGCAGATGCAAATGTGTGAAATTACCCATAAACCCTCTCTCAATTATATATTTGTAACGGAAAAAAATCGAAAATTATTCGATGATAAAATTACAAAATCCTTTAGGGGGATGGGGCTGATGTTGATAAAAATTGATAAAATATATAACTGGTTCAAAGTAATTATTTTGTAAAATTTCTTTTTGAAATGAAATAATGTTATATCTTTGCCGCACGAAAATTTTAATAGGTTTGGAATTTAATTAAAGGAAAAAAGAAGTATGCCTGTAAAAATCAGATTAACAAGAAGAGGACGAAGAAAGCAACCGTTTTATCACATTGTGGTTGCAGATAGTAGGGCGCCACGAGATGGCAAGTACATCGAAAAGCTTGGGGTGTACAATCCTACTACAAAACCAGCTACTATAGACCTTAACTTTGACAAAGCGCTCAGTTGGGTTCAAAAAGGTGCACAGCCGACGGACACTTGCCGGGCTATTCTCAGCTACAAAGGTGTCATGTACAAGAAGCACCTGCTGAAAGGTGTTGAAAAGAAAGCACTGACGGAAGAAGAAGCTGAAAAAAAGTTCAACGAATGGTTGGAACAAAAACAAGCCTCAATCAAGTCAGAAAGAGAAAAAGTGCTTAGTGCTGAAAAGGATGAAGAGAAAAAACGCCTGGAAGCTGAAAAGAAAATCAACGAAGAAAGAGCTCAGGAATTAGCGAAGAGGAATGCTGAAGAAGCAGAGGAAGAAAAAGCTCAGGAAGAGAAAGCCGAAGCTAAAGAAGAAGAGAAAGCTGAAACTAAAAAGGAAGAAAAGGCTGAAGCTAAAGAAAAGGAAAAAGCTGAAGCTAAAAAGGAAGAAAAGACTGAAGCTAAAGAAGAGGAAAAAGCTGAAGCAAAAGAGGAAGAAAAGGCTGAAGCTAAAGAAGAGGAGAAAGCTGAAGCAAAAGAGGAAGAAAAGACTGAAGCTAAAGAAGAGGAGAAAGCTGAAGCTAAAAAGGAAGAAAAGGCTGAGGAGAAAGCTGAGGAAAAGAAAGACGAAGAGTCTGATAAGAAAGAGGAATAATTTAAAACCCATTGGTTTTGTTACATGAACTTTGGGAAAACAGTTAAAGCAGGCAATCTGTTAAAAACACACGGTAAGCAGGGCGAGATATTTCTCAGTTCGGATTTCAACCTCACAGAAGAATTTATACAAGTGGAATCAATTTTCATCTCGATCGATGGACAATTGGTTCCATTTTTTTTGGAAAATATTTTAATAAAATCCTCCCGAACAGCTGCTGTAAAGCTTGAAGATGTTGATTCGGTGGAAGAAGCCAATGAACTGACCGGAAAGGAATGGTATCTTACAGAAGAAAAATTCAATGAGCTTTCCGGAGAAAAGACCTCAGAATTGTCTGACCTTATTGGTTATATCGTATATGATCAAAATGAAAATAAGCTGGGAAAGATAACCGGCATCAATGAAATTCCTTCCAACACACTTATAGAAGTACAAATAGGAAAAGAATCATATAACATTCCATTTAATGAAGAAACAATTATCTCCATCGATAATCAAAAAAAATCTGTTGTAAATTTCATTTCTGAAGGACTTCTGGACCTTTAACTACCCTTTTCTGAAATCGATGTCTTTTTCAAATTTCTTTATTCTTTCACGCCACTCAGGCAGCAGTGGTATAGCTTCATTTTTCCTGTAATCAAAGCCGGAAAGAACCGCCCTGTTAATACACCTGACATCATTCTCCTGCGGGCCGGTAAGATGCTGGATCATCTGAAGGCTTTTATTGCCCAGGTGGAACACTTTTGTCAGGACTTGCACTGAATCATACATATCAACCGGTTTTTGGTATTCGATCTCAATTTTTACCAAAACCAGTAGCTGATCATGCCAGTCAAGCCGATACCCAAAAACTTCTTCAAAATAACGCATCCGTGCAGCATCAAAATAATTCTGATATACTGAATTATTGACATGACCCACCACATCAACATCGTTAAAACGAATCTGAATGGGGGTTTTATGATGAAACGCAAAGGGCCGGCTCATAAAATTTCCATTTATTTCTTTTCACATGCAGCATCATATAAAATGCTGTCGTATTTTGTATAAAAACCAATCAAAAATAAGAAAAACTATGAAAAAGAAACTATTGAGCTCCATAATGGCCTTTATCTTTGTTGTCTCTTTGTCCGTGACTGCTACCGCAGGGTCAAGCGATAAAAAAGAAGAACGTAAAGTATCCGGATTTACAGAAATAAGCATTTCTATTGCAGCAGACGTATACCTCTCCCAGGGCGATGAGGAAAAACTGGTCCTGGAGGGTGATGAGGATGCATTGGAAAAGATAGAAACAGAAGTAAAAGGAAATACCTTAAGAATTAAACACGAAGGTACATTTCACTCCGGAAATATTAAAAAAGTCAAAGTGTATCTGACTGCCAGAGATATTGAAGAAATCAGTATTGCAGGTTCCGCTGACCTTCAGGCCCAAACTAAAATCAGCTCTGAAAATATTGAATTAAATGTTTCAGGCAGCGGAAAAATCGAAATTAAAGAACTGGAGACAGACCAAATAGATGCATCCATCTCCGGTTCAGGTAAAATCAACCTGGCAGGAACAAAAACCGTAAGCAGCCTGGATCTTTCCATCTCAGGATCAGGTGATTTGGATGCAGAAAAACTGGAGGTTCAGGAGGCCGAAATCACCGTTTCTGGTTCAGGCTCTGCTACTGTTTATGTGACAGAAGATTTGGAAGTGGATATTTCAGGTAGTGGCAGAGTATACTACAAGGGAAGCCCGGTGATTGATGCGGATATATCGGGTTCAGGGAAAGTCAAAACTATCGACTAAATTGTGAGTGGCAGAGTTAAAAACCGGCAATTCAAATCCATGATATATTATTCCCTTATTACTTTAACCTCTCCATTCGGTCCTAAACTGATAATGCTGGATGGAGAGGCTTTTTTTGTTTCATTCTGTCTCCATTGAACCACATAATCAACGGAATCCACAATTTCCTGGTCGATTTCTTCAAAATTCAAAGGAGTTTTACGATTATGGAAGTTGGCTGAAGTAGAAACAATCGGTTTCTTCAACCGTGTAATCAATTGCTGGCAAAATTTGTCGTTTACAACGCGAATACCAATACTCCCATCATTTGCGAGAAGGTTTCCCGGCAAATTGACAGCGTTTGAATAAATTATGGTCAGTGGCTTGTTTGCAACTTCAATTAAATCCCAGGCTATGTCAGGCATTTCTTCGACATAGCGCTCCACTCTACCCGGAGAATCCACCAGGATAAGCATACTCTTTTCCCGGTCACAACTCTTAATTTTAAAGATTTTTTCAATGGCCTCAGGATTGGTGGCATCGCAACCGATACCCCAAATCGTATCAGTCGGATATAATATGGTTCCACCCTCTTCCAAAACTTTAAGAGCCTTATTAATATCTTCTTTCATAAAATTAGATGATGTTTTCAATCTGGTCTATCGAAAATTCAAAATTAAACTTTTCCCGGACGGTTCGTTCAGCCTCATAACCCATTTTTTCAATATTTTCCCGGTTCCGCATCATTTCAAGAACATTACCAAGAGAGCTTAGACTATCTTCTTCGAGGAGAAACCCATTTGTCCAGTTTTCTATTATTTCTGTATTGCTTCCCCTGTTAATACCAATTACAGGTTTCCTGTATGCCATAGCATGAACGAGTGAATAATTGAATGAATTGCTGGCTGCAGAACTTAAAAAGACATCCACAGACTGGATAAAATCTTTAAAACTTTCCCCATTAAAATTTTTCACAATCAAATTTCCAATATTCATTCTTTTAAGTTGATTATAAATATCCTTTTGTTTTGAACTATCATACAGAACAAACACATACTTTTCCGAATCCAATTGATTTCTAATAACGTCTATTATTTCCCGGCAATAATGAGAATATCCATTACAGTTGGAAATACCAATGCGCAATTTGTTGTTCTTCCCATTCATTGTGCTTATTATTTTATCTCTGTAATTCTCTATTTCAAGTCCCTGGTAAACCACTTTAATATCGGTATCTTTTAATGTATTTTTCTTTTCTGCACGCATTTTTTCCTTATTAGCCATCGAATTGGTGATAATTCCGTTTACATATTTCCTGAAAACATATCTGTGAAAAATCCCATTTTTTATTCTTGAAACCGTTCCTCTTCGGAAATAAAGTTTTTGCAATGCAGAAAATCTTTTAGCAAATCCTGCAAGCACTACATCTCCCGGATAGCTCACAAACAATGTCTCCACCCTGTTTTTAGAAATAAGTTTTTTGAGGCATATCACATCGCTTATGAATACATTCTGTTTCCTGAAGGGTATGACTTCAATTCCGTTTTGTTTCATTTTAGAATACAGACGGCTGCCTCTGTTAGTAATCACTAAAACATTATACCCCCTGGCATAAAGTGCTTTGGCAGTAATATAATGCCACTTCTGGAAATTCTGCCAGGATGAAGTAGTTACTAAAAATGCTATGTTCTTGTTGCTCTTTCTCATGCTTGCCTATTCCTGTCCTTAACATAAAAATAATACTTTTTAACGAAATCAGAAAAAAGTTCTGTGGAAAACAGATATAAAGTTCTATTGTTCAAATAAAAAAAGAAGGTGAAACTCTAATATATGGTTGATAACTTAAATATTATTACTTCTTCCTTTGTGTATCTTAGATTTTTAGAGTCTTAGTGGCATTCTCTTTCTGCCACGAAGGCACAAAGACACAAAGCAACCACAAAGAGAGTTATAGCCAAATATCAACCATGTTTTAGA